>CAMAXZ010000029.1 GCA_945862325.1 Klebsiella pneumoniae | reverse complement strand
GGACGACTCGGGCGCGGCTAAGGATTCGGGCGGTTGTGGGTGTGCGTCGACGCCCGCCGCGGGAGCGCCCTGGCTGTTCCTGCTCACGTTCCTGGCCGCGTTGCGCCGCGCCCGTTCCCCCGGAGCCTCCCAATGATCCTCGCCCTCCTTCTCCCCTCCTTCGCCCTGGCCGCCCCGATCGGGGCATTCGAAACCAGGCTGACCGCGTCGGGATCGGCCTTCCCGTTCTACTTTGGAAGCTCCGTCTCCACCGGTGGGGATGTCGACGGGGACGGATTCGACGACGTGGTGGTCGGCACGAGGTTTCATGACTACGGAGACGGCGCTGTCTACCTCTACCGCGGAGGAGCCGACGGGGTTTCGCTCTCCACCGAACAGAGGGTCGAGCCCTCGGCGGTCGGCGTCGGGGCTGGGTACAGTGTGGCGGGGGGAGCGGACCTCGACGGCGACGGCTTCGATGACGTGGTCGTGGGGACCGGTAACGGCGGCTCCGACTACGTCTACTACGGAGGCGCTGCCGGATTCGACCTCGCGCGGGAGCAGGAGTTGACCACCTCCGCCCTCGACCGCCTACTCGGCGGCCCGGTGGCGATGGTGGGAGACCTGAATGGCGATGGCTTCGATGACACAGCGGTGCACGGTGTGCACCACACAGACGGGACCGTGTTCGTCTACCTCGGCTCCCCGGGCGGCGTGGACCCGGCGAGCGAGGTCCAGCTCGACGCGGCGACGCCGGGTACATATACCGGATGGAGCCTCGCGGGCGGCGAAGACCTGAACGCTGACGGCTACCCAGACCTGGTGGTGGGAGACATGGCCCCCTCCGGGGGAACCGGTTCGGCGCGGGTGTACTTCGGTGGACCGGGGGCCATCGACCCCGGGTCGTACACGACGATCCAAGCCAGCGCGGCCTCGCAGGCGTTCGGGAGTTCGGTCGCAATGGCCGATGTGGACGGCGACGGGTTCGGGGATCTGGTGGTGGGAGATGACGGGCGAGCCGACTACACCGGCTCCGCCTACGTCTACCTTGGCTCGGCCGACGGAGTCGATCTGGCCACCGAGACGGTCCTCACCGCCAGCGACGGTGCGGCGCGCGACTGGTGTGGATTCGCGGTGGCCGCGGTCGACCTGGACGGCGACGCCCGCGCCGAGGTGGCGATGGGGTGTAAAGGGGACAACCGCAACACCGGGGCAGTGTACGTCTTCGCCGGCACGGCGACGGGCGTGGATCCTGCCTCCGAATACAAGCTCGTCGCATCGGACGGAGCCAACGATGCCTACTTCGGCCTGTCCCTCGCCAGCGCCGGGGACACCGACGGCGACGGGCTCGCCGATCTCCTGGTCGGAGCGCCCGGCGCGGGCGAGAACGCCGGGGCAGCCTACCTGTACTCCAACAGCCCCGGCGGAGCCTGCCAGGACGCCGACGCCGACGGGGCCTGCGCCGAGGACGACTGCGACGACGCCGATCCCGCCCGCTATCCGGACGCGACCGACGTCCCCGGCGATGGCATCGACCAGGACTGCGACGGCGTGGATGCCACGGAAGAGACCGACGCCGACACCGACACCGACGCGGACACGGACGCCGATTCGGACACCGACACCGATACCGACGCCGATCCCGGCGCGGACGACTCGGGCGCGGCGAAGGATTCGGGCGGTTGTGGGTGTGCGTCGACGCCCGCCGCGGGAGCGCCCTGGCTGTTCCTGCTCACGTTCCTGGCCGCGTTGCGCCGCGCCCGTTCCCCCGGAGCCTGCCAATGACCCTCGCCCTCCTTCTCCCCTCCCTCGCCCTGGCCGCCCCGCTCGGGGCATTCGAGACCAAGCTGACCGCGGCGGGATCGGCCGACAACATGGCGTTCGGAGCCTCGGTCTCCACCGGTGGCGATGTCGACGGAGACGGATTTGACGAGGTCGTGGTCGGGGCCAGTAGGGCTGACTCCGTCCATCTCTTTCGCGGCGGAGTCGACGGGGTGTTGCTCTCCACCGAACAGGTGGTAGAGCCCTCCGACGGCGGCGACATTGGCTTTGGGCAGGCGGCGGGGGGGGGGGCGGACCTTGACGGTGACGGCTTCGATGACCTCGTGGTGGGCGCAGCGGGCGACGACGACAACGGAGACGGCGCCGGGGCCGCGTACGTCTACTACGGAGCGGCCTCCGGCTTCGACCTCACGCGCGAAGAGAAGTTGACTCCCACCTCCATCGAAGCCGGGGGCAGCTTCGGGCGCGCGGTGGCGATGCTCGGGGACGTGAACGACGACGGCTTCGATGACGCGGCGTTCAGTGCGCCGTATGACGGAGACGGGAGCGTGTTCGTCTACCTTGGCTCGGCGGGCGGCCTGGATCAGGCGAGCGAGGTCTGGTGACCGGGGACATGGGGGGGGAACCTGGTTCGGTGAGGGTGTTCTTCGGCGGACCGGAGGGGATCGACCCCGGCTCGTTCACTGTCATCCAACCCAGCGACCCAGCCGCCTCAAGCTACTTCGGCCGGTCGGTCGCCACCGGCGATGTGGACGGAGACTCCTTCCTCGACCTGGTGGTGGGAGATTTCGGGCGGAGCGACCTCGCCGGCGCCGCCTACGTCTTCTACGGCTCGAGCGACGGGATTGACATCGCCACCGAGACCGTTCTCTCCCCCGGTCAACCCTACGAGGGCTGCGGCGTCTCGGTCGCCGCTGTTGACCTGGACGGGGACACCCGCGCCGAGGTGGTGATGGGGTGCACCCTGGACAGCGACCAGAGGGGGGCGGTGTACGTCTTTGCCGGCACCGCGACCGGCGTGGATGTTGCCTCCCAACGCAAGGTCGCTGCCTCGGACGGACTCCCTCAAGCCCAATTCGGGTGGTCCCTCGCCAGCGCCGGGGACACCGACGGCGACGGACTCACCGATCTCCTGGTCGGTGCACTGACCGACGACAGGGCGGGCGAGAACGTCGGAGCAGCCTACCTCTACTCCAACAGCCCCGGCGGAGCCTGCCAGGACGCCGACGCCGACGGGGCCTGCGCCGAGGACGACTGCGACGACGCCGATCCCGCCCGCCATCCGGACGCGACCGAGGTCCCCGGCGATGGCATCGACCAGGACTGCGACGGGGTGGATGCCACGGAAGAGACCGACACCGACACCGACGCCGACACGGACGCCGATTCGGACACCGACACCGATACCGACGCCGATCCCGGCGCGGACGACTCGGGGGACGCGAAGGATCCGGGCGGGTGTGGGTGTGCGTCGTCGCCCTCGCCGGTCTCCTCGGGGCTGTTCCTGCTCACGGTGGTGAGCGCCTTGACCTGGGGCCACCGTCGCCCGGTCCGGGCTGTCCCCTCCCTCCCCCAACTCTGAGACACATGTGGCTACATCGGTGACCCTCCGAATGGAGGAGGGGGACGTGGCGGAAGGGCACCCCGGGTACCGGTTGCTCCTCTCGCTCTGGGACCGGGATCTCGAGGTGATCGACAAGCCGATCCACCTCGCGGTGGCCCGTGATCCGACGTTCAGCCTCAAGTGGGGAGGCGCCGAGGAGGACGACCTCCTCCGGACCGCCGAGGCGCGGGTGATCGGGCAGCAGGTGCAGATCAAGAGTGGCGGCGCCTACCTCGAGGATGTCACGGCTCCCGACGTGGTGTTCCTCCGTGCGTCGGGTGCAGGCCCGGTCAATCGCCGGCTCGAGGCCGCCCCAGCGCCGGAGGTAGTGTTGCTCGAAGTCCCCGACGGCAGCACGCTCAATCGTCGCTTCCGCTGGAAGGTCCCCGAATCCAAGGACGAAGGCGAGTCGACCCGCAACCTCTTCGAGCTCTTCGTGTGCGGGGCGCTCATCCCCGAGAAGCAGGTCCTCCTCGCGACCAGCAACGAGATCACCACCTATCGGCCCTGACCGAGCGCCACCGGAGTCCCAATGCGCTTCCTTCCCCTCCTCCTCCTCCTCGCCGCCTGCACCCCCACCGCCGGTGCGCCCGAGACCGGCGGCGACGGCCCCGACTCCGGCGAGGTCGCCGACTCCGGGGGCAACGATAGCGGCGATACGGCCGACACCGAGCTCCCCGCCGAGCTGGAGGCCGGTTCGTGGAGCACCACCACCAACAATCCAACCACCTCAGAGTGTGACTGGATCGGGTGGGACGAGTGGCCGCTCGGCTTCACGACCGAGCCCCTCGACGCCGCCACCTTCGCGCTCCGGTTCCAGCTCTACAACGGCGTGACGATCGACACGGAGTGCGACTACGTCGCCCCTGACGCGGTGTGCACCACCGGCCGCTACACCGATCCCGGCGACGGATCCTACGTCATCACCACCGACCAGATGTTCACCGGGCGCTTCCTGAACGCGGACACCCTCGAAGGCTCCACGACCGTGACCGTCGCGTGTGAGTCGGGCGAGCTCTGCGAGGGCATGGAGTCGCCGTGCGCGGGGGTGTACGACGCCACCTGGATCCGGGACTGAAGTCCCTGCCGACCGGGGTGCCCGGACCAGCGCCCGCCCCGTCCACGATCGTGGACAGGGTGACAACGATCTGCCTTCCCGAGTCGGTGATTATCCGCGTTCTCTCGTTGGCATCCGGCTTGCATTCACCTGATTCGCCTTCCAACCCGTCGGGAGTCCGCATGCGCCTCAGTCCCCTCCTCGTCCTCCTCGCCGCGTGCACCTCCACCGCTGGTGCGCCCGAGACCGGCGGCATCGACTCCGGCATCGACTCCGGCTCCGGCTCCGACTCCGACTCTGACACCGACTCCGACACCGACACCGACTCCGACACCGACACCGACTCCGACACCGACTCCGACACCGACACCGACACCGACACCGACACCGACACCGACACCGACACCGACACCGACACCGACACCGACACCGTGGACGGCGATGGCGACGGGTTCACGGTGGGGGCAGGTGACTGCGACGACACCGACGGCGCGGTGAACCCCGGAGCGACCGAGGTGTGCGAGAACGGGATCGATGATGACTGCGATGGCGGCCTCGGGGAGTGTGTCCCCGCGTCGTCGACCCTCTCGACTGCGGTGGAATACCATGGTGAACTCTCGGAAGCCTCCAACGCCGGCCGATCGGTGTCAGGCGCTGGAGATGTGAACGGCGACGGGTATGACGACATGCTCGTCGGCACCTATGGCAATGGAGGCCCCGCCTACCTCGTCCTCGGCAGCGCCTCGCCGGCCTCCGCGAGTCTCTCGTCCGCCGCAACCGCAGCGTACCTGGGCGACGGCAAACCGGGCAACTCCGTGTCGGTGGCCGGAGATGTGAATGGCGACGGCTACGACGACATGCTGTTCGGCGACTTCGCCCACGCCGACGGGGGCGCCAACGCGGGTGCCGCCTTCCTCGTGTTGGGCAGCGCATTCCCGGCCTCCGCAAATCTCTCCACCGCGGTCGAGTATCAGGGCGAGACGGCCGGCGACTACGCGTGCTATTCGGTGTCCGGCGCAGGCGATGTGAACGGTGACGGCTACGACGACATGATCGCCGGAGCCCAATACCACAGCGGCGCCGGCGCTGCTTACCTGCTGCTCGGCAGCGCCTCCCCGGCATCCGCGAGTCTCTCGAGCGCGGTGATATACACGGGCGAGGTCAACTACGCCCAAGCGGGGGCACGGGTGTCTGGCGCCGGAGATGTCAACGGCGACGGCTATGATGACCAGCTCGTCGGAGCCGCCTTCTACGACGGGGGCGCCTACGATGAAGGTGCAGCGTACCTCGTGCTCGGGAGTGGGTCCCCAGTATCCGCGAGTCTGTCGACCGCGTTGGTGTACCAAGGTGAGGCCTCGGAGGACTACGCGGGTCACGCGGTGTCCGGCGCCGGGGATGCCAATGGCGACGGCTACGACGACATGCTCGTCGGTGCCTCCGGCAACGACGACGGTGCCGACCGGGCAGGTGCCGCGTACCTCGTGCTCGGGAGCGCGTCCCCAGCATCCGCGAGTCTCTCGACGGCGGTGGAGTACCAAGGTGAGGCCCGATACGAGTTCCAAGGCTCAGCGGTGTCCGGCGCGGGGGACGTCGATGCCGACGGCTACCACGACCAGCTCGTCGGGTCCGGGTCCGGGTCGTCCAACGGAAGTGCGTACCTCGTGTTCGGGAGTGCGTCCCCAGCATCCGCGAGTCTCTCGACGGCCGTGGAGTACCAAGGTGAGACCTTGTACGACTACGCAGGCTCGGCGCTGTCCAGCGCTGGGGACGTCGACGGGGACGGCTACGGCGACTTCCTCCTCGGTGCCACGGGCCACGACGAGGGTGGGGAGCTTGCAGGTGCCGCCTATCTCCTCCTCGGGACGGGCCTTTGACGGTTGAGCGGGCAACTTCGGCGACCGAATGCTCCCCGAGGTTCCAAGGCCCGCCTCTCTGAGGTGGTACGGATGGTCCGCGCGCGGGGAGAGGAGGCGGTGATCACGGTGGACGGAGAGCCGGCCGTCCGCCTCCTGCCAGTGCACCCTGCCCCGCGACCGCTCGCTCCGGCCGAGACCGCAAACTTTCAGGCGCTGATGCGTGCGCTGTCCCGGATCGACCGGCCCGACTCGGAGTTCGACGCCGTCGAGCTGATCAGCGAAGGGCGGCGATGACGCCGGTGCTGGACGCCTCGGTTTTCCTGGCGGCAATCTCGCACGCCGAGCGTCCTCGATTCTACGCGTGCGTGTTCGACGAGGCGCTGCTGCAGGAAGCGGTGCGGGTCGCGCGGATTGCTCGGCTTCGCGCCTACGATGCGGTGTACGTGGCGCTGGCGCTGACTCGCGCCGAACCGCTCCTCACCCTCGACGGCGAGGTCGTGTCCAGGAGCACGACGTGCTTCCCTGAGTTGCGCCTCGCCGGCGGTTGACCCGCACCGCCACCGCCCGCCCGACATTGTCCCCACGAACGGTCTGGCAGGCCCTCCGACGAGGCAAATTAACGAAGGTTCGAAGCAACCAGGTCTATTGGCTACCAGCTCCCGCCCGGCCCGCCGAACGCCCCCAAATCGTTCAGCGACCCGTCCGCGTCATTGAACGCGGCGGTCGGGTTGCCGGCGTTCACCGACGCGCTCGTGCCGCGGAGCGCGAAGTTGTCGTTGTAGGGGTTTCCGTCGCAGCCGACAGACGTGAAGTTGCTCCCGGATGAGATGACCGCGGTGCCGGCGGCGAGGGTGCCACCGTACGCGGAGCCGGGGGTGTTGTACACGTTGTTGTAGTCGTGGGTGCCGGACCCGCCGGCGCCGTAGAGGGCGTAGACGGACGTGGCGGCCTCGACGATGCTGTTGAGCAGGTTGAACGTGGTCGACGAGCCCACGTACGCCGCGGCGCCGCGCGCGGTGCCCGAGGTGCTCGAGGTGTTGCGGTAGAACGAGGTGTTGGTGAACGTGGCCGTGCCGGAGGACTCGGTGTACAAGCCGCCGCCGTCGGTGGACGCAGCGTTGCACCCGACCGCGACGTTGGTGATCGAAGCGGAGGCGCCGGAGAGGTTGAACCCGCCGCCGTCGGCCGCCGAGTTCTCGCTGACCGTCGATTGATCGACAGAGAAGCTGGACCCGTCCTCGGCGAAGACCCCGCCGCCCTGGTCGGCGTAGTTGCCCTCGATCATCGCTGCGTAGATGTCCGCGTTGCTGTCACGGAGACACACACCGCCGCCGTAGCTGTACAGCCAATACTGAGTGAAGCTCCCGACGGTGGCCTGTTCGAAGGAGGGGAGGGTGTTGTCACGAATGACGACGTCGTACACCGTAGGGTCGTCGCCGTTCACGTACAGGCCGCCGCCGCAGTACTCGTAGGTCGTGACGGTACACGTGTTCCGACCGCTGTGCGAGGAGGACGAGTCCGCGCAAGTGGTCGTGGTCGAGGAGGAGGTCACGGCGCCGGAGCCGCCGGTCAGCGTGAACCCGTGCAGCGCGGGCGTCGCATTGCTGCCAGACGCCACGGTGACGACGCTTCCGCACGCGGTGGGGTTGGACGAGGTGCACGTCGGGAGGTTGGCGTCGATGATGGTGGTGTCCGCCCCGTCCACACCCCAGACGTCGACGTTCTTGCCGCCGAGATCCAACACTTCGCCGTACGTGCCGGCGTACACGATGACGCACGCGTCCGCCGCGTCGATGGCGTCCTGGATGCTGTCGTACGGCGCGGAGACCGAGCCCGTGCCCGACGGCGAACCGAGAGTGACGTCGGCGACGCGGGGCTCGCCGGAGTCACTGTCGTCGCAGTCGTACCAGTTCTCGCTGTAGCCCGGCGGAAGCTCGCACTCGGACACCGTCACGTCCGGGTCGCCGAAGGAATCGGCGTCGGCGTCGGCATAGTAGGTGATGCCGTCCGTCGGGCCGTCGTCGACCGTGCCGTTGCAGTCGTTGTCGAGCTCGTCGCAGATCTCCGGCGCGCCAGGGTAGCTGATGGCGCTCGTGTCGAGGCAGTCGGTGTTGTCGACGACATAGCCCGACGGCGCGGAACACTGGACGACGGACACCGAGGCGTTGCCGAAGGTGTCGAGGTCGCGGTCCTGGTACCACGTGACGGCGTCCGCCGCGGTGTCCTCGTCGACGGTGCCGTTGCAGTTGTCGTCGTAGGTGTTGCAATACTCGGTCGCGGCGGGGTTGGTCAGGGCGCGGGCGTCGTCGCAGTCGGTCGCGTCGGCGACGTAGCCGCTCGGCTGGGTGCAGGCGCGCTCCGACACGGCCGGATCGCCGAAGGTGTCCGTGTCGACGTCGGCGTACCAGCTGACGGCGTCGACCGCGTCGGGCTCGTCGACCGTGCCGTCACAGTCGTCGTCGTAGGTGTTGCAGGCCTCGACCGCCGCCGGGTTGACAGCGGTGCGCGAGTCGTCGCAGTCGAGGGCGTTGTCGATGTAGCCGGTGGGGGTGGCGCACGCCTCGAGGGTGATCGCCGGGTCGCCGTAGCGGTCCCCGTCGACGTCGGCGTAGTAGGTGGTGGTGACCCCCTCGTCGACGACCGAGTCACAGTCGTTGTCGATCTCGTCGCACACCTCCTCGTTGCCGGGGAAGCTGCGGCGCGACGAGTCGTCGCAGTCGGTGTTGTCGAGCACGGTGCCGGTCGGCTGCGCGCACTCGTCCGAGTACAGCGCGGGGTCGCCGAAGCCGTCGCCGTCGGCGTCGGAGTAGTACCGGGTGGTCACCCCGTCGTCGACGACGGTGTTGCAGTCGTTGTCGATGCCGTCGCAGACCTCCACGCCGCCGGGGAAGGCCGAGGCCTCGGCGTCGTTGCAGTCGGTGCCGCTCGGGATGTAGCCCTCGGGGGCCTCACAGGCCTGCACCGTCACCTCGGGGTTGCCGAAGCCGTCGACGTCGAAGTCCTGGTAGAACGTGTTGGTCACGCCCTCGTCGATCGCGTCGTCGCAGTTCTGGTCGATGCCGTCGCAGACCTCCGTGGCCCCGGGGAACACGTCGGCGTTGCCGTCGTCGCAGTCGCCTTCGGAGGGGCGGAAGCCGTCGCCGTCCTCGTCGCACGCGGACGGGTCGGTCTGACAGATGTCGTTCGACGACGTGTCCACCTTGCCTTCGTTGTCCGTGGCGCCGCTGGGGTCGCAGGCGGTGAGGGCGAGGATGCTGAAGGCGAGGGAGAGCATGGTTGACTCCTGGGCGGCGTTATACCCGGGGAACTGTGCGAGCGTCGCGGACTGTATCGGGCGCGCGCGACAAAACTGTACGCGTCGTTCGTGGAGGCTAAGAACGCGCGAGCCGACGCCGCAGCAGGTGGTCGGCCAGCACGAGGGCGAGCATCGACTCTACGATCGGCGCTGCGCGCGGCAGGACGCACGGGTCGTGCCGGCCGCGCGGCTTGATGCGCGCCGGGCGCCCGTGGACGTCGACCGTGTCCTGTTCGCGAAAGATCGTGGCCACGGGCTTGAACGCGACGGCGAACCGAAGGTCTTCGCCGGTGGTGATCCCCCCGAGGACGCCGCCGGCGTGGTTGGTGCGCGCCCGCACGCGCCCGTCGCGGACCTCGAGGGGGTCGTTGTGAGCGCTCCCGCGCATACGCGTCGAGGCGAAACCGTCGCCGACGTCGAAGCCGCGGGCCGCCGGGATCGAGAGCATGGCCCGGGCGAGGTCCGCCTCGATCTTGTCGAACACCGGCTCACCGAGGCCCGCGGGCACGCCGCGCGCGAGCCCGCGCACGACCCCGCCGATCGTGTCGCCGTCGGCGCGGACCTCGCGGATGAGCGCCTCCATGCGGCCTGCCGCCTCGAGGTCCGGACAGCGCACGGGGGTGGCGTCGACGGCGGCCCGGGTCACGCCTGCTTCGTCGACGACGGCGTCGACGTCGCCCACCGACGCGACCCACGCGAGGAGCTCCACACCTTCGGCGGCGAGCAGCTGCCGCGCCACGGCCCCCGCGGCGACCCTCGCGACGGTCTCCCGGGCGCTCGAACGCCCGCCGCCGCGCCAATCGCGATGGGCGTAGCGAGCGTCCCACGACCACTCCGCGTGAGACGGGCGATACAGCTCACGGAAAGGTTCGTACGCGCTCGGGTCTGCGTCGGTGTTGCGGATGAGCATCGCCACCGGCGCCCCCGTGGTCCGCCCCTCGAAGACCCCGGACAGCAGCTCGACACGATCGTGCTCCTTGCGCGGGCTCACGAGGGCAGACTGCCCGGGACGGCGACGATCGAGCTCCGTCTGCACCGCGTCGAGGGCGAGGGGGAGGCCCGCAGGGACGCCGTCGAGCACGACGCCGAGCGCGGCACCGTGGCTCTCGCCGAACGTCGTGACGCGGAGCGCGTGGCCGAAGGTGTTGCCCGGCACCTCAGACCCGCCGATACCGAACGAGCACCTCGGGTTCGCGCGCGCCCGGCCACGTGACCGCGCACTGCAGCTCCGGCCCGCGGAGCGTCCACTCCACCGCGGGCTGTGTCGGCCCCGTCACCCATACGAGGCCGTCCGGCACCAGCTCGACCGCGTGGTCTTCGAGGAGCGCGCCGGGGAGCAGATGCAACACACGCAACTGAGACGTATCAACGTCCCATCGGTAGAAACAACGGTCTTCGTGCTCGCCCACGCGCTCGGCCGCTTCCACCATCGACCCGTCGAGCACCACGCGCACACGAAGGCTCGCCCCGCACGGCTCGCCGTGCGCGACGCCCTCGCCCACCCAGTCCCCGGCGAGGAGGGCCGCGGGGCCGACCGCCGCGCGCGCCTGCGCGACCCGTGCGTCCCAGGCGTCGGTCATCGCGAGCGCTCCGTCCGAAACCACGCCATGGTGGCGGCGACCGCGTCGTCCAACGACGCGGGGGCGAAGTCGCCGAGGCGCTCGAGGAGAGGGGCGTCGTCGAGCTCCACGGCGTCCGCCCAGGTCCACGCCACCTCGAGCCGGGCGCGGGCCGCCGGGTCGAACAGCCCCGCCAGGCGGTCCGGCCAGGCCGCACCGTGGGTCGGGGGCACGGGCGCCGTGCCCGCGGCCTTCGCCAGCGCGGCGGCCAAGGCGTCCGCCGTCAGGACGTGGCCGCCGACACCGTAGGCCTCGGTGCGTGGAACCTTCCGGAAGGTGTTCGCTTCGCGCGGGTCTTCTTCGGGATCGTCCTCGGACGCGGGCGCGGCGACGTACGGCCGAGGCTCGGCCAGGAGCAGCCGTACCGCCGCCTCGGCGACATCGTCGACCCAGGTGAAGCCGTGGGCCGCGCCGAGCGCGCCGGGCCAGCGGATGGGACGGCCCGCCAGCGCCGCCCGGAACATGTCCGCGATGGGCCCGTCGTCGACCCCCGCGCCGAACCAATCGGTCGAGCGGAGGAGGATCGTCCGCACGCCGCGGAGGTGCGCGTTCTGCTCGATCGCGTCGTCGATGAGGTTGGACGCGTCGCCGCGCGGGGACGGCGGATCGTTCGCGTCGCGGCGACAGCCCCACGCGGGGAGCTTCACGCCGTAGACCGGCTTGTAGCCGTAGATGTCGCCCGGTACGACGAGGGTGCCGCCGCCCTGGGCCGCCGCCTCCGCGAGGTGCTGGGACGCCCGGACCCGGTCGTTCGCCGCGCGCTCGACCCCGGGCCGCCACGCGAACACGTGGGCGTCACAGCCCTCCGCCGCTTCGAGCACCGCCGCGAGGTCGGTGGGCTCGACCACGACGGCGTGCACGCCCTCAGGGAGGGCCGCGCTGGAGCCGGGCACGACGCCGCCCCGCACCGGCAGGCCCCGCGCGCGGAGCGCACGGCACACCGCCGCGCCGAACGGCCCGTGCGGATCGAGCACGAAGGGAGCGAGCGGACGGCTCACGCGCGCCCGCCCGCGGTGCAACGCGCCACGTCAGTTGCGGCTGCCGCCGCCCCGGCTGCCACCGCCGCCCGAACCGCCGCCCGAACCGCCACGGCTGCCACCCTTGTCGTCGTCGCGCCCACCGCTGCGGCTGCCGCCGCCGCGGGAGCCCCCGCCGTGGACGGGCGAGGCCGCGTTGTTGGGGGAAGGCCGGCGCTCGACCTTCTTCTCCTCTTCTTCCTTCTTCTTCTCAGCCTCGGCCTTCGCGTCCTCGGCCGCCTTGCCGTCCTCGGCCTTCGCGGCGTCGGTCTTGACGTCGGCGCTCGGGGTCGCGCCCGCGGCGCCCGCCGCGCCAGCAGCGCCCGTGCTCGGGCAGGTCCACGCGGACTTGGCGGCCGTGCAGGCCGTCGCGAGGCCCGCGCGGCCTTCCGGCGTCCCGGCGACCGAGGTCCACGCGTCGCGGTTGGCCTTGAGCGTGCTCTCCACCGAAGGCTTCAAGGACGGATCGAGCGAGGCGAGGCAGGACTCGAGGGACTTCAGGTAGTCGTCGCACTCGACGACGCCGATCGTGCCGGGCGCGGCGGCCGGGGGCGGCGGCGGCGCGACGGGGGGCGGCGGCGGCGGCGGCTCCGCGGGCTTCTCCGCGGTGGTGGTGGACCCGGAGCAAGCGAGCGCCAGCGCGAGGCTGAGCGTGAGAACGGAGAAAGTGGACAGCTTCGACATGCGGACCTCGTTCAGACGCGGGCACGCTACCAGAGCGGCCGAAGCGTGACAAGGCTCAGGAAGTTCGCGGGGCGCCCGTTGCCCGCGGCTCCGGCCCGGGCTAGTCGTGCGCCCCCTGTCCGTCACCAGGTCCGCGGAGGCCCTTTGATCACCGACCTCAAGCTCATCCGCAACATCGGAATCAGCGCCCACATCGACTCCGGCAAGACGACGCTCACCGAGCGAATCCTCTTCTACACCGGCCGCATCCACGCCATTCACGAAGTCAAGGGCAAGGACGGCGTGGGCGCGACGATGGACTCGATGGACCTCGAGCGCGAGCGCGGCATCACCATCCAGTCCGCCGCCACGCACTGCTCCTGGAAGGACACGCAGGTGGAGGACGCCGTCACCCACCACATCAACATCATCGACACCCCCGGGCACGTCGACTTCACGATCGAGGTCGAGCGCGCGCTCCGCGTGCTCGACGGCGCGATCCTCGTCCTGTGCGCCGTGGCCGGCGTGCAGTCGCAGTCCCTCACGGTCGACCGCCAGATGCGCCGGTACAACGTCCCGCGCCTCGCGTTCGTCAACAAGTGCGACCGTCAGGGCGCCAACCCGTTCCGCGTCCGGGACCAGCTCCGCGAGAAGCTCGGCCACAACGCGGTCATGATGCAGCTCCCCATCGGCCTCGAAGAGAAGCACATCGGCCACGTCGACCTCGTGAAGATGTGCTCCTTCACGTTCTCGGGCGACAACGGCGAGATCATCACGCAGGGCGAGATCCCCGAGGACATGGCCGCGGACGCCAAGCTCTACCGCGAAGAGCTCCTCGACAACGTGTCGATGTTCAGCGACGAGCTGACCGAGCAGATCCTCGAAGACAACGTGCAGGAGGCGACGCTCGTCGAGGCGATCCGCCGCGCGACGATCGCGCTGAAGCTCGTCCCGGTCTTCATGGGCTCGGCCTACAAGAACAAGGGCGTGCAGCGCCTGCTCGACGGCGTCCTGGCCTACCTGCCGTCGCCCCCCGAAGTCACCAACGAGGCGATCGACCTGAAGTCCGGCAACGAGACCAAGGTCGTCGTGCCCTCCGACCCGAACGGCCCCTTCCTCGCGCTGGCGTTCAAGCTCGAAGACGGTCGCTACGGCCAGCTCACGTACCTCCGCATCTACCAGGGCACGCTCCGCAAGGGCGACCAGATCGAGAACGCCCGTTCGCAGCGCCGCGTCAAGGTCGGCCGCCTCGTGCGCATGCACTCGAACCAGATGGAAGACATCGACGAGTCGACGGCGGGCGACATCGTCGCGCTCTTCGGCGTCGACTGCTTCTCCGGCGACACGTTCCACGACGGTTCGGTCGACCTCGCGATGACGTCCATCCACGTCCCGGCGGCGGTCATCGACCTTACGATCAAGCCGAAGACGACGGCGGGCCAGTCCAACCTGTCCAAGGCGCTCCAGCGCTTCTCCAAGGAAGACCCCACCTTCCGCGTCGGCTCCGACCCCGAGACCGGCGAGACGATCATCTCCGGCATGGGTGAGCTGCACCTCGACGTGTACATCGAGCGGATGAAGCGCGAGTACAACTGCGAGGTACTCACGTCCCCGCCGCGCGTCGCCTACCGCGAGACGATCAGCCGCCGCGCCGAGTTCAACTACACCCACAAGAAGCAGACCGGTGGCTCCGGCCAGTACGGCCGCGTCGCCGGGTACATGGAGCCGACCGAGGGTGGATACGAGTTCGCCGACGACATCGTCGGCGGCGCCATCCCGCGCGAGTACATCCCCTCGTGCGACAAGGGCTTCCGCAAGTGCCTGGAGAAGGGCGAGCTCATCGGCGCCCCGATCGTCGGCATCAAGTGCGGCATCGTCGACGGTCAGTTCCACGCCGTCGACTCGAGCGACATCGCCTTCCAGCTCGCCGCGATCGGCGGCTTCCGCGAGGGCTACGCCGCCGCGAAGCCGGTCGTGCTCGAGCCGATCATGAAGGTGGGCGTCGAAGGCCCGGCGGAGTTCAACGGCGCGATGCTCGGCACGATCATGCAGCGCCGTGGCGTCATCATCGGCTCGAGCGAGGCCGACGGCTTCGCCCAGATCGAGGCCGAGGTGCCGCTCTCCGAGATGTTCGGCTACTCGACCACCCTGCGGTCGGCGACCCAGGGCAAGGCCGAGTTCTCGATGGAGTTCTCCAAGTACTCGGTGGCCCCGGCCAACGTGACGGAAGAGCTCGTCAAGAAGCACCAGGCCGAGAAGAACAGCAAGTAGTCTCGTCGTCCAACACTTGGCCCTCCGTGGAGGCCGCGGTGCTCGTGCCTGAACTGGAACGCAGCTACACCCGCGGCCTGCAAGCCGCGCTCGACGGTGGCCTACGCCCCGGCGAGGTCGCCGTCGTACACGCGGCGGCAGGCGTCGGGAAATCGGCGTTGCTCGTGCACCTCGCGCTCGAGCGCCTGCTCCGCGGCGAGGCGGTCCTGCACGTCAGCGTACGCGAGTCCGTGCAGTCCGTGCGCGACACCTACGACACCGCGTTCTCGGCGCTGAAGCGGTCCATGCGGCCGATCGAGCGCGCCGAGGCGCTCGTGATCGTCGAGCGCCACCGGCTGATCCACGCGACGCGCGGGGTCATGCCCACGGCCGCTGGGCTCGACGCCGTCATGACCACCCTCGACTCGGTGCTGGAGTTCCAGCCCACGCTGGTGGTGGTCGACGGGTGGGAGCCCTCCGAGGACGACCTCCGGGCCTTCCGCGCAGTCGCCGAGCGCCGCGCCTTCGCCACCTGGTGCGTGTACACCCCGCAGCGCTCGGTCGCGGTGGTGCCCGGGGTCGTCGAGATCGAGCTCGGAACGGACCAACGGCAGGTCGTGCTCCACGTGCGCCGCGGCCGCGACGGCGCGCCGGGCGCCACGATGCGGCTCGATCCCTCGGCCTTCGTGGCGCGGGACACCCCGGGCGTGGCGGGCCTGTCCCACGTGCCGGCCGACTGCACCATGTACTCGGGCGGTGCGCACGGGGCCGAAGCGGCCTTCGGCGAAGCCGCCGAGCGCTGGGGCGTCCGTGAGGTGAATTTCACCTTCGACGGGCATGTTCAGGCGCGCACGCGCGGCGCCCACCCACTCACCGAGCAGGCGCTGGTGAGCGGCGAGGTCTCCCTTGCGTACGTGTCGCGGCGCCTTCGGCGCACGTACGGGGAGAGCCCCCAGATTCGGCGCGTGCTCCAGAGCCTGTGGCATCAGGTGTCCAACGCCCAGCTCGTGTTCGTGATCGGGTCGATCCAGGAGGACGGCACCGTGACCGGCGGCACCGGTTGGAGCGTCGAGCTCGCCCGCATGTGGAACAAGCGCCTGTGGGTGTTCGACCAGGACAAGGGGCACTGGTACCGCTGCGACGGCGAGGAGTGGGTGACCGGGACCCCGATCATCGACGCGCCCGCGTACTGCGGCACCGGGACGCGTTACCTCACCGAGGTCGGCCGCACGGCGATCGACGAGCTTCATGCTCGGTCGTTCGGCGGCGTCGGCGAGGAAGCATGAGAGAGCGGAAGGGCCAGAGCACGACCGAGTACCTGCTGGTGATCAGCGTGCTCTCCATCGCGATCTCCCTCGGCATGGGCGTGGTCTACACGGCGGTGTCCGGCGGCACCAGCCGTGCGGCGGACCAGCTCGCGGGCGACCTCATCAGCGGGCGGGTTCAGCGCTGAACGACGGGTGGGTCCTGTCGGCGCTGTCGTTGGTGCCGAAGAACCTCGTCTCTCGCGGGATGGGCGGCCTCGCCCGGGCAGCGTGGCCCAAGGCGCTGCTGCGCGCCGCTCTGCGCGCGTATGTGCGGGTGTACGGCGTCGACATGCGCGAGGCGGCGAAGCCGCTCGACGAGTTCGAGAGCTTCACCCAGTTCTTCACGCGCGAGCTCCGCGATGGGGCCCGGCCGGTGAGCCCGGACCCCGACACGGCGGTGTCCCCCTGTGACGGGCGCGTGCACGCCGTCGGCGAGGTGGCCGACGGGCGCATCCACCAAGATGAGCGCCGGACCTTCGCGCTCGAGGCGCTGCTGGGCGAGGCCCGGGCCGACCTCGAAGGCACGTCCTACGCCGTGATCTACCTGTCGCCGCGCGACTATCACCGCGTCCATGCGCCGGTGGGGGGCGAAGTGGCGCGGTTTCGGTACCTGCCCGGTCGGCTGTGGCCGGTGTTTCCCGCGGCGACACGGCGGATCGACGGGCTCTTCTCGGGCAACGAGCGCCTCGTCGCGTGGATGTGTCACGGCGGGGAAGACGTCGCGATCGTGTTCGTCGGCGCCTTCGGCGTCGGCCGCATCCGGGTGGAGTTCGACGAGACGGTGTCCAACGCACGGCAGCCCGCGGTCGAACGCCGGCTCGAGCCCGCGTGGGGGGTGGCGAAGGGCGCCGAGCTGGGGCGCTTCGAGCTCGGTTCGACGGTCATCCTCCTGATGCCGCGGTCCTATGCGTGGACCGTGGCCGCCGGCGATACCGTCCGGGTGGGCGCCCCGATCGCCCGCCGGATCCGTTGACCCGATACGAGCTTCGTATGCGCTTCACCGAAGACCACGACGCCCTCCGACGCACCGTTCGCGCCTTCGTCGCCACCCACATCGACCCGTTCGTGGACGAGTGGGAGAAGGCGGGGATCTTCCCCGCGCACACCCTGTTCCGCGAAGCCGGGCGGGTGGGCCTCTTCGGGGTGACGAAGCCGGTGGAGTACGGGGGCCTCGGGCTCGACACGAGCTACGGCGTGGTGGTTGCCGAGGAGCTCGGCGGCGCCGCCTGCGCCGGCGTGCCGATGGCGATGGGCGTGCAGAGCGACATGGCCACGCCCGCCCTCGCGAGGTTCGGGTCCGACGAGCTTCGCCGTGAGTTTCTCGCCCCGGCCATCTCCGGCGAGCAGGTCGTGTGCCTCGGGGTGTCCGAGCCCGACGCGGGCTCCGACGTGGCCGCGGTCCGCACGCGCGCGAGGAAGGACGGCGGCGACTACGTGATCACCGGGTCAAAGCTCTGGATCACGAGCGGAACCCAGGCGGACTGGATGTGCACCCTGGTGAACACCGGCGACGGGCCGCCGCACAAGAACAAGTCGCTCGTCATCGTGCCCCTCGACCTCCCCGGGGTCACACGCACGCGACACATCGAAAAGCTCGGGATGCACGCATCGGACACGGCGGAGATCTTCCTGGACGAGGTGCGCGTGCCTCAGCGCTACCGCATCGGGGAGGAGAACGCGGGCTTCATGTATCAGATGATTCAGTTCCAGGAGGAGCGGCTGTGGGGGGCGGCGAACGTCCTCCGGGCGATGGAGCGGGTGATCGCGGCCACGATCGAGCAGACCCGCGGCCGTCGCGCCTTCGGCAAGCCGATCCTCGACAACCAGGTCGTACACTTCCGCCTCGCCGAGCTCTCCACCGAGGTGGAGCTCCTGCGTTCGCTCGTGTATCGAGCCACCGAAGCGTACGTGGCGGGCGAGGACGTGACACGTCTCGCGTCGATGGCGAAGCTGAAGGCGGGGAGGTTGTCCCGAGAGGTGGCGGACAGCTGCCTTCAGTACTGGGGCGGGATGGGCTACGTGTGGGAGTCGCCGGTGTCACGGTTCTTCCGAGACGGAAGGCTGGTGTCGATCGGCGCCGGCGCCGACGAGGTCATGCTCGGCATCCTCTGCAAGCTCGAGGGCACCCTCCCGAAGGGGAGCTGACCTCAGCGGCCGGCGTTGAGCAGGATCGCCCGCGCCTCTTCCGGGCTCGCGACCTCGCGGCCCGCCTCACGGGCAACGCGCGCGAGGCCCTCCACGAGGTCGCCGTTGCCCCGGCACCGCGCGCCATCCTCGAGGTAGAAGGTGTCTTCTACGCCGGTGCGAAGGTCGCCCCCGAGCTCCGCCGCCCGCCGATGAAGCGCCCATACCTCCGCGCGGCCGATCGCGGTCACTTGCCAGCGCGCGCGGTGGCCGCCCAGCGGGCCGGCGGCCCAGCGGAGCAGCAGCGGCAGGAGGTCGGGGTCGGACGCCATGCCGGACTCCACGCCCATCACGAAGTTGAGGTGCATGGGGGCGGACACGAGCCCCGCCGACGCCAACATCGCCACGCTGCGCACGATGCCGGTGTCGAAGCACTCGAGCTCGGGCAGGGTGCCGACCTCGCGCATGACCTCGAGGAACGCGGCGATCTTTTCGACCGGGTTGTCGAACACCATCGGCGGCCACGCCCAACGCCCGTCGGCGCGGGTCTTGAGGTAGTTCAGGGTCCCCGCGTTGCACGCCGCGATCTCGGGGCGGACGGCACGAAGGCACCCTACGGGCCCCGAGATGTCGGGCCCCACGACGCCCGTGCTGAGGTTGACGATGACCCCCGGACACGACGCGCGGATCGCGTCGACCACGGCGACGGCCACGGCGGGCTCCCAGCTCGGGAGGTGGCCCTGCCCCGGCGCCTGACGACGCACGTGGACGTGCATCACCGATGCGCCGGCGTCGTACGCCTCGCGGGCCGAGGCCGCCATCTCCGCGACGGTGACGGGCACCGGATGCCGCAGCGGGTCGGTGAGCACGCCCGTGAGGGCGCACGTCAGCACGGCCTTCTCCATCAGCGCGGCTCCGTCGTCACGAGGACCGTGCCCGACGCCACCGAGACACCCACGACCGCGCGCACCTCGCGTACGACCCCCGGCCCGGGCGCCCGCAACGGCGTCTCGATCTTCATCGCCTCGATCACGACGAGCACCTGCCCGGCGTCGACCGCCTCGCCGACCGCCACGAGCACGCGGCGCACGGTGCCCGCCATCGGCGCGCGGACGTCCGAGGCGCGCGCCGCGAGCGTCGTTCGCGCCCGCTCGAAGCGACGCACGCGATGCGTCACGAGCTCGACCTGCACGAGCACATCGTCGCCGTCTTCCGCGGCCCAGACGTCGAAGTCCCGCCCGTCGACGCAGAGCCGCGTCAGCGTCGCGTCCACCGTCGTGGCGCGCACGTCGTGTGGCTCCCCCTCGCACCATACGCGCGCGCCGCCCGGCCGCGGCTCGAACCCGATGTCGACGCGCGCGCCGTCGATCTCGAGCTCCACGGGCAGCGGGGCGACGTGGCTGCTTCGAAACCCGTCGCCTGTGGTGTGTCGCGCGAGCCACGCCCACGCGGCCGCCACCCGCGTGCGCACGTTCGTCGCGGGCGGACTCGCCAGCCCGACCTCGCGCTCGAGGAAGCCGTTGTCGACCCCCCCGCTCACGAACGCCGGGTGCCCCAGCGCCCGGTGGAGAAAGGCGCGGTTGTTCGGCGGCCCCAGAACGACGCATCGTTCGAGCGCGCGGCGGAGCCCGAGCCGCGCGGCTTCGCGGTCGGCGCCGTGCGCCACGACCTTCGCGAGCAGCGGGTCGTAGTCCGCGCCGATCTCCGTCGGCGCCGCGAGCCCGTGGTCGGTGCGCACGGCGTCGGGCGGACGGAAGTATCGGAGCGTGCCGGTGCGCGGCGCGTGGCCGGCTGCGGGGTCCTCCGCGTACAACCTCGCCTCGATGGCGTGGCCGCGCAAGACGACGTCGTCCTGGCGCAGCGGCAGCGGGTGGCCCATGGCGAGACGGAGCTGGAGCGCCACGAGATCGACGCCGGTCACCAGCTCGGTGACCGGGTGCTCGACCTGCAGGCGCGTGTTCATCTCGAGGAACCACCAGGCGCCGTCGGGGGCGAGCAGGAGCTCCACCGTACCGATGTTCTCGTACCCGACCGCGCGCGCGGCGGCGCACGCCGCGGCGCCCATCGCGCTCCGCAGCGCCGCGTCGACCCCGGGAGCGGGCGCCTCTTCGATCACCTTCTGGTGACGGCGCTGCGTGGAGCAGTCGCGCTCGCCGAGGTGCACGATCGCACCGTGGCGGTCGGCGGCCACCTGGACCTCGATGTGCCGCGCGCCGACCACGAGCCGCTCGAGCAGGATGGTCCCGTCGCCGAAGGCCCGCTCCGCCTCTTCGCGGGCCGCGTACACGGCCTCGAGCAGGCGATCCGCCGAATCCACCCGACGCATGCCGCGGCCACCCCCGCCCGCCGTCGCCTTCACGAGCACGGGGAACCCGAGCTCACGCGCGGCGTCGAGCAACGCATCCTCCGATGTGTCGGTGCCCTCCCAGCCCGGGATGACCGGCACGCCGGCGGCGCGCATGTGTCGCTTGGCGCGCGCCTTGTCGCCCATCGCCGCGATGGCCGCGGCCGGGGGGCCGATCCACACCCGCCCACCCCGCGCGACCGCCTCCGCGAAGTCGGCGTTCTCCGAGAGGAACCCGTAGCCGGGATGCACGGCGTCGGCGCCCGCGCGCGCGGCCGCGCCGAGGAGGGCGTCGGGGTCGAGGTACCCGCGGGGGTCGTCGCCGAGGTCGATCGCCTCGTCGGCAAGCCGGGTGTGCAGGGCCCCGCGATCCGGGCCGGTGTACACGGCGACCGTCCGCAGCCCCGCGAGGCGGGCGGCCCGCGCGACGCGGCAGGCCACCTCGCCGCGGTTGGCGATGAGCACGGTTTCGAAGGGCGTCATTCGCGAGTCCACGGCGGAGCCTCCCCGGCGCGCAGCGCGGCGAAGCCGGCCCGCGCGGCGGGACCGGCGGCGTATCGGGCGAACAACACCGACGCGCCGTCCAGGACGGACGGATCGACGTGGGGAAACAGCTCTCGCACGAAGGCGCGCGTGGCCTGGAGCGCGCCCGGCTCCGCGGCGGTGAGCGCTTCGACGAGGTCGCGCACGTGGGCGTCGAGCGCGTCGGGCTCGACGCGCGCATCGACGAGCCCAACGCGGAGCGCCTCGTTCGCATCCAGCTCCGGGGAGGTGAGCGCGAGCCGACGCGCGCCCGACACGCCGACGCGTCTCGCCAGGAACGGGAGGATCTGCGCCGGCACCACCCCGAGGCGCAGCTCCGGGAGCCGGAAGCGCGCCGTTGCGGAGGCGACCGCGAGGTCGGCGGCGCTCGCGAGCCCAACGCCACCCCCGAAGCACACCCCCTCGCACACCGTGACCACGGGCACCGCGCACCCCGCGATCGCCTCGAGGAGCGCGCCGAAGCGGCGGTTCAGCAGGGCCAACCTCGCCTCGTCGGCGCCCGCCATCTCCGCGACGTCTCCCCCGGCGCACAGGTGGCCGCCCGAGCCGCGGAGCACGACCGCGCGGGCGCCGGGCGGCGGCGCGGAGAGCGCCGCGAGGAGGGCCTCGACGAGCGACGCGTCGAGGGCGTTCCGCCGCGCCGGACGATCCAGGGTGAGCCACAGGACGCGTCCGACGAGCTCGACACGGAGCGGCGCGCTCATGGCCGAGCGACCCCGAACGTGTTCGGGCGTGTGACCCGCGCCGCGGCACCGGCGCAGACTTCGAGGCAGAACGCGAGGATGCGGCGCGTGTCGCGAGGGTCGACGACACCGTCGTCCCACAGGCGCGCCGTGCCGAACAGGGCCGCCGCTTCGCGCTCCAGCCGCCCACGCAGCTCGGCGGTCATCGCGTCGAGCGCCGCCTCGTCGGCGGTCTGGCCCGCACGCGCCAGCTTCGCCCGCGCGAGGAGCTTCATCACCATCGCCGCCTGGTCGCCGCCCATCACCGCGACGCGCGCCGTGGGCCACGCGAACAGGAAGTCGGGATCGTAGCCGCGCCCGCACATGCCGTAGTAGCCGGCGCCGTAGCCGCCACCGAGCACGAAGGTGATCCGCGGGACACGGGCGTTCGTGACCGCCTGGATCATCTTCGCCCCGTGCTTGATCGCGCCGGCCTGCTCGGCGTCCCGCCCGACCATGTAGCCCGTGGTGTTCATGAGGAACACCAAGGGGGTCCCTGCCTGATCGCAGAGCTGCACGAACTGCGCGGCCTTCACGCTGCCCTGTGGGTGGATGGGCGCGTTGTTCGCCACGATGCCCACCGGGCGCCCACACACGCGCGCGTGACCACACACGGTGTCCGCCCCGAACTCTTGCTTGAACTCCAGAAACTCCGAGTCGTCCACCACGCGGGCGATGACCTCGCGGATGTCGTACGGCGTGCGGGTGTCGGTCGGCACGACGCCGCAGAGCTGGTCCGGGTCGAAGCGCGGCGGTGCAGGGTCGGACCCGGGCGTCGACGCGGGCCAGCCGAGCGCGCCCACGAGCTCTCGGGCGAGCTCGAGCGCGTGCGCGTCGTCGTCGGCGAGGTACTCCACGAGGCCGGTGACGCGGGCGTGGAGCTCTGCGCCTCCCAGCTCCGCCTCCGTCGCGTCTTCGCCGAGGGCCGCCTTCACCAAGGGCGGCCCGGCGAGGAACATCTTCGCGCCGTCGCGCACGGCGATGACGTAGTCCGACAGCCCCGGCAGGTACGCGCCGCCCGCGGTCGACGAGCCGTGCACCACGCTGATCTGCGGGATCCCGGCGGCGGACAGGCGGGCCATGTTCGCGAACACACGACCGCCGTCGACGAAGATCTCCGACTGATACATGAGATTCGCCCCGCCGCTCTCGACGAGGTGCACGACGGGCAGGCGCTGCCGCCCCGCGACCTCCTGCGCGCGCAGGGTCTTCTGGAGCCCCATGGGCGGGATCGAGCCGCCCTTGATCGCCGCGTCGTTGGCGTTGACGATGCAACACACGCCACGGATGTATCCGAGCCCGACGATGCTCCCTCCGCCCGACACCGCGCGACCGCCGTCGTCGTCGTGCATGTTCAGCCCGGCGAGGGTGGAGAGCTCGAGGAACGGCGAACCCGGGTCCAACAGGCGGCTCACCCGTTCGCGTGGGGTCAGCTGCCCCCGACGCGCGAGCTCGGGCCGCGCCCGATCTCCGTGCGCCCGCACGCCCGCTTCCAGCGCCCGGACCTCGTCGATCAGGGCGAGCATCGCGGCGCGACGCTCGGCGAACGCGGGCGCCGCGGGGTCGATCGACGAGCTCAGCCGCGGCAAGTCGCACCTCTCCCGCGCGCGGGTGGTATCACGAGAGGGTTGGTCACACCTCGATCATCCAGACCTGATTCACCACGGAGTCGAGATCCCAGCCACGCGCGCGCGCCTCAGAGAGGCGGTCGCGCGTCTCGAGCGGGCGGATGGACGCGCCCGCCCAGAGCGAACGCACCTCCCCCTCGGGCACCGAGTGCGGCGGCCCGGGCTTGCGCGCGCTGTCGAAGACCGACGTCTCGAGCAGCACCTTCGCGCCGGGCGCCATGACGCTCCGGACCACCTCCACGTACCGGGGGCGCAGGTCGGCGGGCAACGCCACGAGGGCGCCCCGGTCCCAAACGCGGCTCACCCGCAGGTCGAGCTCGCCGAGCCGGAACACGTCCCCCTCGAGCACCTCCCACCCCGGGGCGTCCCACATACGGAAGGGCGGAACCTCGTGCACGACAGGCGGAAGGCCCTCCCGCTCGAAGAGCTGCTCGAGCGCGAGGCTCGACAGCTCGACCCCCGTGGCGCGGTGACCGTGCGAGGCGAGCCAGGGGAGATCGAGCGTCTTTCCGCAGAGCGGCACGAGCACGTGCTGCGGCCCGCCGTCGAGCAGCGCGGGGGCCCAGCGCAACAGCGTGGGGTTCACTTCGTCGCGGTGGAAGCCGGTGCGGCCGTCGCGCCAGGCTTGAAGCCAGAAGTCGGGGGTCATGCCCCGTCGTATTCGCCGAGCGCCTCGCGGACCACCGCGTCCCATCCGCGCACCCAGGGGGGCGCCCGGCGGCCGCGCCACACACGGCACGCATCGACCGCATCATCGAGGTTCCACGTGGGGAGTACGGTGCCACCAGCACCGACGAGAGAAGACGTGTCACCCACATCCGCGGCGACGACCGGCGTGCCCTGCGCGCGGTATGCGAGCACCTTCAGCGGGCAGAACCACGGCGGCGCGTCGCGACCGTAGGGAGCGAGGCCCACGTCCATCGCCGCCACGAGGTCGCGCGCCCGGGCCTCCGTGACGACCCCCACGTGCCGCGCGCGGGGGTGCTCCACACGCGCCTCCCCCACCACGAGGCCAACCGCGTCGGGGATCGCGTCGAGCAGCTCCGCGAGCCGTCCCACCCCGTGCCACGGCCGGCCACTGCCAAGAAAACCGAGGACGAACGAACCCTCCAACGCCAGAGCGTCCCGCGCGCCCGCGCGGTCGCCCGACCCGGGGTCCACCCCGTTGGCCACGTGCCGCACGTCGCGGGCGCCCAACGCGCGGGCCCAATCCGCGAGCCACGCGCTCACCGCGATGACCCGCGGCGCGGCGGCGACCACGTCACGCTCCCACGCGCGGGCGTGGTCCGGCCGCCGCAGGCGCTCGTAGCGGAGCCGCTCTTCGGCGAGGGGCGCGTTGACCTCGAGGATCCACGGGGCTCCGGTGGCGGCGTGCACCTTCCAGCCGGCGTCGGAGTACAGGCTGTGGCGCTCCCAGAGCAGGGTCGGAGGGTCGGCGATGGCCGCCCGGGCGATGCGCCGCGCCGCGATGACCTCCGTGTAGTCTCGATACGTGTCGAGCCAGCTCGGCCAGCCGGGCACGCCGACCTCCACCACGGGGACCGACACCCTCTCGACCTCGCCGCGCCGATCGACCGTACGGGCGGTGTAGACCGTCGCCGGCGCCAACGCGCGCACGATCGCGCGCACGTGGGCGCTGGCGCCGCTCGGCCCGTACAACGGCACCCCCGGCGCCGGGTTCAGGACGACAGGCCGCGCCCCGGGTGCGATCAACGGGAGGCGGTGAACGCGTGCTCGAGGTCGGCCCAGAGGTCTTCGACGTGCTCGAGGCCGACCGAGAGGCGGATGAGCCCGTCGGCGATGCCGATCGCCCGGCGCTTGTCGGGCTCGATGCTCGCGTGCGTCATCAGGGCCGGCGTCTCGAGCAGGCTCTCGACGCCGCCGAGGCTCTCGGCGAGGGTGAAGATGCGCGTCGCCTCGACGAAGCGCTTCGCACGCGCGAGGTCACCCGCGAGCTCGAAGCTGATCATCCCGCCGAAGCCCGTCATCTGGCGCGCCGCGACGTCGTGGTTCGGGTGGGAGGCGAGCAGCGGGTGATACACCCGCGCCACCTCGGCGTGCTCCGCGAGCCGGCTCACGATGAGCTGTCCGGACCGCATGTGTCGTTCCATGCGCACGTGGAGCGTCTTCAGCCCGCGAAGGGTGAGCCAGCAATCCATCGGACCCGGGACGGCCCCCGCGGCGTTCTGCAGGAACTTCAGCCGCTCGTACGCCGCGTCGTCGTTGAGCATCACGGCGCCGCCGACAACGTCGCTGTGGCCGTTGAGATACTTCGTCGTGCTGTGGACGACGAAGTCGGCGCCGAGCGAGAGGGGCCGTTGGAACACGGGAGTGGCGAACGTGTTGTCGACGGCCACCAGCGCGCCGACGGCGCGCGCACGCGCGACGACCGCCGCGATGTCCGACACCTTGAGCAGCGGGTTGGTCGGGGTCTCCAACCACACGAGACGCGTCCCCTCGGGGATGGCCGCCGCCGGGTCCACCGTGGAGAAGTCGGCGTAGGAGAAGGACACGCCCCAGTGGCGGTGGACCTTGTCGAACAGCCGATACGTGCCGCCGTACACGTCGTCGCCGCACACCACGTGGTCGCCCGGGCGCACCACGGTGCGGACGAGCGTGTCGGTCGCCGCGAGGCCCGACGCGAACACCAGCGCGTGCCGCGCCCCTTCGAGCGCGGCGAGGTTGGCCTGCAGCGGCGTGCGCGTGGGGTTGTCGGTACGGCTGTACTCATAGCCCTTGTGCCCGCCCACCGACTCCTGGGCGTACGTGGACACCTGGTAGATCGGCACCATGACGGCGCCGGTCGTCGGGTCGGGCTCCTGGCCCGCGTGGATGGCCAGGGTGTCGAAGTGCGGAGCGGGAACGCCGGGCTTCACGCGCGCTCCCGCGAGGCACCCGTCACGTGCGCGATGTAGTCGATGAGGTCGATGCGCGTGATGATGTCGTGCGCCTTGCCGGCCTCGCCGATGACGATCGCCAACTTGTTCCGCTTGAACAGCTCGGCCAACGTCGCGATGTCGGTGCGCTCGTCCACCGTGCAGTAGCTCGACTCGACCAGCTCGCGCACGGCGACGTCGCCGCGGGTGCCGGCCAGCGCGCGCTCGAGCAGGCGGCTCTCGGTCACGACGCCCACCACCGCGTCGCCCTGAACCACGGGCACCTGGCTGACGCCGTGCAGCTTCAGCACGCCGATCACTTCGGTGACGCGCGCGTCGGGGCCGACGGCGACGAGCTCGCGACCGCGGCCCTTCTGCTCGAGGAGGTCGCGGACGGAGCCCATGCCCGTCTCCGGGTCGAGGAAGCCGTTCTCGCGCATCCAGTTGTCGTTGTAGACCTTCGACAAGTAGCGGGCGCCGCTGTCCGGGAGCAGCACGAGGGCGCGCATGCCTTCCGTGCCGTTCTCGCGCATCCACTTGAGCGCGCCGGCCACCGCCGCGCCGCACGACGAGCCGCCGAAGATGCCCTCTTCGCGGACGAGGCGCCGGGTGACCTGGAAGCAGTCCTTGTCGGTGACGCGGACGACGTCGTCGATGTACTGGAAGTCGATCGTGCTCGGGAGGAAGTCCTCGCCGATGCCCTCGACCTTGTAGCTGAACGGCGTGGTCATCTGACCGGTGTGGTAGTAGTCGTAGTACAGCGACCCGACAGGATCGACGCCGACAATCTTGACCTTCGGGTTCCGCTCGCGGAGGTACCGGCCGATGCCGGTGATGGTCCCGCCGGTGCCGAGGCCGGCGATGAAGGCGTCGATGCGGCCCTCGAACTGCTCCCAGATCTCCGGGCCCGTGCTCTGGTAGTGCGCCTGCGGGTTGGTCGGGTTGTGGTACTGGTTCGCGTACGCGGCGCCCGGCGTCTCGGCGACCAGGCGCGCGGCGGTCTTGTAGTACGAACGCGGATCGTCTGCGTCGACGTCGGTCGGGCACACGACCACGCGGGCGCCGTAGGCCCGAAGCGCGGCGCGCTTCTCTTCGGACTGCTTGTCGGCCATGACGAAGATGGTCTTGTACCCGCGGACCGCGGCGACCATGGCCAGCCCGGCGCCCGTGTTGCCGCTGGTCGCTTCCACGATCGTGCCGCCCGGACGCAGCTTCCCGGACTTCTCCAGGTCGTCGATGATGGCGACCGCGATGCGGTCCTTCACGGAGTTGGCCGGGTTGAGGTACTCGACCTTGGCGTAGAGGTCGCCGGCGATACCGGCGGTGATGCGGTTGAGGCGCACGCAGGGCGTGTCACCGATGCAATCGAGGATGTTGTCGTAGAGCGGCCGCATGAGAACCCCTAGGCGCCCGCCGCGGCTAACCTGCTTCGCGGTGCGCTTCCACCCGCGACCGTTGTGCGGGCGGCCTCCCCGCGTCACGTTGCCTCGATGGACGATCTGCGCGCCGCGGCCATCCTGGCGCTCCAGCTCCTTCTGCTCTTCCTCGGCGCGCCCGGGCTCGACTTCCTCCGAGGACAGACGCTCGACGAGCCGGCCGAGGTGGAGGCGTACGCGCGGAAGGTGGGCCACCCGCTCGCGGGTGCGGCCGCGCGGGTCGCTTGGTTCAACGGCAACTTCCGCGAGCCGATCACCGCCCGGCTCGACGTGCTTCAACGCCCGCTCCGGCTCAACCAACTGTGGCACCTCTACCGTGACGGTGCGTACACCGTCCGGCGGCTGGAGATCCGTGTCGACGACCGGCTCGTGTATCGCTCGAACGATCCGACGCTCCGCTGGCTCGCGCGCCCCCTCCGCAACCGGCGCATTCGCCCCGTGGTCGACGCGTCGTGCGGCGACGTCGACGCACCGAACGCCGACGCGCTCACCGCGTGGGTGGCGCGCCGGGCGCGCGACACATGGCCGGATGTGTCGTTGGTGACCCTCACGTGCACCGCCGGAGACTTCCCCGGCACCGAGCCGCGCGTGCGGCACGCGTTCGAGACGCGCGCGCCAACCTGGGTCGTGCGCTCCCACCGCGGCGTGCCGCCCCCCCTCGAGTCGAAGTGACACCGCTCGGAGGCTGGTGGAGCGCCTGGCGCGCGTACGCGCTCCGGGAAGTGGATCCCCGACCGCTCGCGGCCACCCGCATCGCCGTCTGTGTCGCCTGGCTCGTCGACCTCCTCGCGCTCGCGCCGCTCGGGCTCGTCCACGACGTGTTCCGCCCCCGCGTCGCCGGCGGGTTCACCGATCGCTCCGATCCGCTCGCGATCCTGGACGACCTGTCCCCCACGTGGGGCGGGCCCGCCGCGTGGCTGGTGGCGGTGTGCGGTCTGGCGCTGGGCGCGGTCGGCGTCGCCGCGCGCCCCGCGCTCGTCGTGGCGTGCGTCGCGCTCGCCCAGTTGGGACACCTCTACCCGCCGGGAGACCGCGCGATCGATCGACTGCTTCGAACGGTGCTGCTGCTCCTCGCCGCGAGCGGGTCCCACCGCGCCTTCGCGCTCGGGCGCCGCGCGCCGCCCGGCCGCGTGCCGGCGTGGCCCGCGGACACGATCCGCGTCCTGGTGGTCGTGGTGTACCTTGCGTCCGGGGCGGGAAAGCTGTTGGAACAACCGCATTGGCTCGCGCGCAACGGCACGCCCGTGCTCTACCGGATCCTCACCGATCCCCTGAACGCGCAGCTGGACCCAGTCGCGACCGCGTGGGCGCTTCCGGTCTACCGCGCGCTCGGCTGGGGCACGATCGCGCTGGAGCTGACCGCGCCACTCCTGTTCACGCGGCACGCCCGAACGTGGCTCGCGTTCGGCGCGGCGATGCACCTCGGCATCGCCGCCACCATGGACCTTGGCCTGTTTTCCTGGGGGATGCTCGCCTTGTACCCGGTGCTCCATTCGTTGGGCGGTGTGGAACCCGCCCGGCCACGCGCGGATCGGACGTCGGATCCGTTACACTCGACGGCATGACGCGGCCCGGGGCACCCGACGACGACTTCCGGCTGGACGACACGACGGTGCACAGCGCACCGGCGTTGCACGCCCATCGGCAGCATCCCGTCCTTTCGGTGCTGGAGGGAGACGACGTCCACCGTTTCCACGAACTGCGCCCTGGAAACACGATCCTCGGCCGCGACCCGACGTGCGAGATCCCGCTCGCCGACGCCACCGCGTCCCGACGCCACGCCTGTGTCCGGCTGGCCATGACGGACGACGGCCCCGTCGTCGAGGTCGAGGATCTCGGCAGCACGAACGGCACCCTCATCAACGGCGAGCGGGTCAGCGGGGTGGTGCTGCTGCGCGAGCACGACCGCATCCGAATCGGCGGGATCACCTTCGCGTACTCGCAGCGCGACGAGCGAGAGATCGAGCACGAACGTCGGCTGGTGCGCCTCGCGACCTACGACTCGCTGACCAACCTCCTCAACCGCACCGCCTTCCTGCGCGAGCTCGCGCGCGAGGTCGAGCGCGCGCGGCGCTACAACCGCTCCCTCGCGCTGCTCATGGTGGACGTCGACCACTTCAAGCGCATCAACGACACCTGGGGCCACCCCACCGGCGACCGTGTGCTCGCGCAGATCGGCCGCGTGCTCCGCTCGGTCCTCCGAACCTGCGATCACGCGGGCCGGTACGGCGGCGAGGAGTGCGGGATCGCGCTCGTCGAGACCAGCTACGAGGGGGCGCTGATCGTCGCGGAGCGCACCCGGGTCGCGGTGGCGAGCCAACCGTTCGGGCTCCCGAACACCACCATCACGATCAGCATCGGCGGGGCGGTGTGGCAAGAAGGCAACACGGCCGAGGGCCTGCTCGCCCGCGCCGACACCGCGCTGTACGCCGCGAAGAACTCAGGGCGAAACCGAGTCGTCTTCGCCGAGTGACGGTCAGCCCGCGGACAGCGCGTTGCAGGCCCCTTGGGGCGTCGCCGTGACGGAGAGCACGATCGTGGCGTCGAGCGTCACGTCGTCGGCAGGCGCTGTCCCGGAGGCGTCCGTGACGATCGTCATCGAAGGCGCGCTGACATAGTCGGCGAGGTCCGCGTCGGTGACGGTCAGCGCGACGTGGGTGGCGCCATCGGGCACCTCGTCCACCCACGCGATGCGGAGCGGATCCAGCCCGTCGGCTTCGATCGTCACGTCGAGCGTGTCGATGAAGTCGATCGCCGCGCCGTCCCGACCGTCGAGCTCGAGCGACACGACCAGCACTTCGGACACGTCGCCCGGCGCGACCCCCTGGTTCTCGAGCTCCTGCGCCACCGCCACGTCGAGGCTCGACAGTTCGCCGAGGTCCACCACGGCGAGCAGCCCACCGAGGGCGCTGCCCTGCACGTCGGTGGACGCGGTCTGCTCGACCGTGAAGTTCAAGAGCGTGGCGCACGCCACAGGAACGAGCATCAGCAGGGGGGCGAGGCGTCGCATCGAGGCGTCCTACGTCGAGGATGAGCGGAGCGGGATAACCCGACGCATGGCCGGCAGCCGTCTTCGTCAGCTCGCGCGAACCCTGCTCGATCGCGTCCGAGGGCCCGCGCCGCGAGCCGCCGCGGCAACGTCCCCGCCCTCCGCGCCGGCGCCGGCCTCCGAGCCTGAGCCCGAAGCGGAGCTCGAGGTCGAAGCGGTGCCGAACGGCAGCTTCCTGCTCGATGTACGCGAGCCGGGCGAGCTCGCCTGGGGCACCGACGTGGCCGCGCGCACGATCCCGATGGACCTCGTGCCGCATCACCTCGCGGATCTGCCGCGGGACCGCCGCATCGTGGTCGTCTGCGCCGCCGGCGCACGCAGCTTCGGTGTCGCGCACTGGTTGCGCGAACAAGGCTTCGACGCCTGGTCGCTCGCTCCCGGCATCGGCGCCGCGCCCGGGCCACACGCCGTGCGGGCGCCGACGCCCGGCGCGCGTGTGCTCCTGGCGGCCGACACCATCGTCGACGGGGTGCCCATCGGCCGCGAGGTCTCCGCGGAGATCATCGGCCCCCACGAGGGCGCGATCGAGCTGCGGTTCCGTGACACACAGGGGTTCTGGGTGCGTGTGTCGCTCCCAGAGCAGGCCGTCAGCGCGTCGCGCGGATGACCGCCTCGAGCCCGTCGACCACACGGGCGACGCGCGCTGCGTCGATCGTGCGGTCCTGCGCCGTGTGATACGCCGGATTGCGATACATCGCCGTGTCGGTCACCATGACCGCCGGCATGCCCAGCGCGGAGTACGCCGCGTGGTCCGACCACGTGATCCCGGGGATCCACCCGGGCGCCGCGACCCCTTCCGACGGGAACGGCGCGTTGGCCCGGAATGACGCCACCGACGCCCGGACGAGCCGCACGTTGCGCGCGTCCCCCACGAACGCGACGAAGTTGCCGACCGACGGGTAGATGAGGCCCATCGGGAAGGGGTAGACCTGGGTGCTCTCGCGGTCGTCGTACCACCCGAGGGTCTCGAGGGAGTACACCGCGGCCACGCGCACGCCTTCCGCGCGCAAGGCCCGCGCGTGTTCGAGGCTGCCTTGCCCCTCGTCCTGAAACCAGGGTTGTTCTTCATTGGTCCACGCGACCCAACGCGTGGCGCACGGGGCCGGGCGGGTGGCGAAGCGCCGCGAGAGCTCGATCATGGCGCCGACACCGCTGGCGTTGTCGTCGGCCCCTGGGGTGCCGATGGCGCTGTCGTAGTGCGCGCCGACGACGACGACGCAGCTCCCCTGCCCGACAGCCCGGGCCTCGATGTTGAACGCCTCCCCTTTCCACGTGCGGAAGCTCTGCCGGTCGACGCGCCCGAAGATCGCCACGAGCTGCCGCTCGATCCACTCGCCGGCGGTGACGAGGGCCTCGGGGGCGCGGTGCTGGTTTCGCTCTCCGATCTGCCCCGCGAGCACGTGGACCGTGGCCTCGATCCGGAGGGCCGCGTCGGTCTGGACGTCGGTGAGGGCCGGCAGCGGCCCCTCGTGACGCTCGCCCGGCATCACGATGAACGGGACACACACGAGCGGGGCGACGAAGGCGGCGACCAGGAAGAGGGCGGAGCGCAGCCGAGGGTTCATGTCATTGGAAGTGTAGCACCAACGTCGATCCGCGCGAGCTCGGGCGGACAGCGCCAACGAAAAGGCGCCACGGACCACCCGAGACCCCGCCCGACGAACAACCACGTGTCGGCTTCGCCGTACCAGCCCCACGGGTACGCGCCGCTCTGGCGCGGGAGGAAGACCGGCCCGACGACGGGGAGACGCACCTGTCCGCCGTGGGTGTGCCCGGCGAGCACGAGGCCCCCGCTCGGCAGGTAGGGACGGATGGAGGTGAACAACGCCGGGGAGTGGGTGAGCACGACGCACGGCCGTTGTGTCGACACGTCTCGGAAGGCGCGCGCGAGGTCGGGCGTGCCGGACAGCGCGTCGTCGGTCCCCACGAGGGTGAGCCCGTCGACCTCGACCGACTCGTCGAGCAGCAGTCGGACGCCGTGGCGCGCGAGCAACGGCGCCCACGTCTCCGGCGTCGCGCCGCTCCATCGCTCCCAATTGCCGATGACGGCCCAGCGCCCGAGCGGCGCCGCCGGCAACGCGCCGAGGAGCTGATCGACCGCGGCCACCGTCCACCCGCGCGTCACCACATCGCCCGTGATGAGCACGAGGTCGCACGGCACGGCGGCCACGCGCGCCGCGAGCCGCTCGCTCCATGCGTCGGGCTCACGCAGGTGCACGTCCGTCACGTGCAGGATCCGCACCGGGCGCGAGAGGCCCGGCAATGCGACCCTGTGCACGGACGTCTCGAGGTGATCGAGCTCCGACCGACCGAAACGCTCGATGGTCCGCGTGGTGCCGCCCGGCGCGTCGCGCGGTGGCACCCGGCCCGCGGCGGGGAAGAGGTCCCCGCGGCGCAGGCTGCGGACGATCGCCCGGGCGTACTGGCGATATCGCTCGGAGCGCGGCGGCGGCACGCTACTCGAAGCGGTACGAGGTCTGGGTCGCGAAGACGTGGGCCTCCACGCCGCCGGCGTGCAGGCGATCCCGCAGCGGGGTGACGAGCTCCGTCGGGAGGCCGAGCTCTCGGCGCTCGCCGTTGACGAGCTCGGTCACGAGCACGCGCTTTGCGCCGAAACGCGGGGCGAGGCGCGCCACCGCGTCGGTCTCGCCCCACGGGAGCCCCACGACGAGCCACTCCGGGCTCCCGTGCGCGGCGAGCACCTCGTCGACCCACGCGCTCGGGGTAGCGGCGTGAAGGGCGAGGTCGAGGTGCAACAGGCGCGCCCCGTCTTCGAAGGTGATCTCCACCGCGTGCGGACCGCCGGCGGGGAGGCGGCGCTGCTCGGCGACGCGGCGCAGCGCGGCCAGGGGGCGAGCCCCCGCGATCGTCGCGCGCGCCATGTGGGCCATCGGGACACCGACGCGCGGCGCGGTGTACGGGATGAACCGCACGGTCAGACCGTCGACCACCGGGCCCACGAGATCGACCGCGCCCTGTCCGGCGATCCACGTCGCGAGGGGCTCGGGGGCGACGACGCTCAGGCGGCGCCCTGCCCGCAGCGCGGCGAGCGTGGCGCGAACGCGCGTCGTCGACGGCGCGGTGAGCACCACCACCTCCGACTCTTCCGGCAGCTCGGCGGCGTCGATCCGGAACCACCGGCCCCGGCGTTCGATGCGGAGCTCCGCGAAGTCGGGGTGCTGGAGCCGGAGGCGATACGGGTAGTCGTGGTGATACTTCTGGGTTGTGTCAGTCACGCGAGCACCTCTCCGACCAGGCGCGCCGCGAGGTCGACGTCTTCGGACGACACGACGAGCGGCGGCGCGAGCCGCATCACCTGGCCGTGCGTGTCTTTGCACAACAACCCGCGCGCCATCAGGCGTTCGCAGTACGGCCGCGCCGGGCCCGCCTCGGTCCGCAGCTCCACCCCGATGAGGAGGCCCTTCCCGCGCACCTCTCTGACCTTGTCGGAGCCGAGCGCGCGCAGCGCGCCCATCAGCCGGGCGCCGAGCGCGGCCGCGCGCTCCGGCAGGCGCTCGTTCACGAGGACGTCGAGCGAGGCGCGCGCCACCGCCGCCCCGAGTGGATTGCCACCGAACGTCGAGCCGTGCGAGCCGGGGGTGAACATGTCCATGAGTGCGTCGTCCGCGCAGAGCGCGCTCACCGGGTACACGCCGCCGCCGAGGGCCTTGCCCACGGTGATGGCGTCCGGCCGGATCCCCTCATGCTCGAACGCCCACATCTTGCCGGTTCGGCCGAGCCCCGTCTGGATTTCGTCGAGGACGAACAACACGCCGTGCGCCGTGCAGATGTCTCGCACCGCGCGCAGGTACCCGTCGGGCGGCACGACCACGCCCGCCTCGCCCTGGATCGGCTCGAGAAACACGCCGGCGGTGTTGGGCCCGATCGCGGCGTCGATCGCCGCGGCGTCGCCGTAGGGAACGACCCGGAAGCCCGGGGTGAACGGCCCGAAGCCATCGCGGTAGTCGGGCTCGGTCGAGCCGCTCACGATGGTGATGGTGCGCCCGTGGAAGTTGTCGCTCACCACGACGATCTCCGCGTGATCCGGCGCGGCGCCGCGCACGCGGTAGGCCCATCGCCGCATCGCCTTGAACGCGGTCTCGACCGCCTCGGCGCCCGTGTTCATGGGCAGGGCCCGCGTGAACCCCGACACCTCGGACAGGCGCGCGAGGAACGGACCGAGCTGGTCGTTGTGGAACGCGCGCGACGTGAGGGTGACGCGCTCGAGCTGCGCGCGCGCCGCCGCGAGGATCGCCGGATGACGATGACCCTGGTTCAGCGCCGAGTAGCTCGACAGGCAGTCGAGGTAGCGACGACCATCGACGTCGGTGACCCAGGCGCCTTCCGCGTGCGCGACGACGACCGGGAGCGGGTGGTAGTTGTGGGCGCCGTGGCGCTCGGCAAGTTCGACGGGCATGCAGACTCGTAACCCCCGCGCGGGCGCGGCGATGCTTCGTCAGCCGCGCGGGCGCCCGCGCAGCGCGTCCAGTACGTTCGCCGACATCTCGTCGACGTCGACGTCGAACTCGTCGCGCAGCATGGCGAGGAGGTCGTCGTCGAGCGACGCTGGGGGTGGCTCGGGCGTCGGGTGGCGTCGATCGGGCTGCCGGCGTCGTCGATCCTCGCCGGGCGGCGCCAACCACGGCCAGGCGCGCGCGAGCCGACACGTCTCGTCGCGTGTCATCGCCGCGCCGCGCGGCGCGTCCTCGGGTAGGACGAGCCGCGCGTCCGCGTTTGTCCAGGCGTGCAGCCCTCGGCGCCGATCGACCCCGATGGTGGTGACGAGCGACTCTCCACCTTCGACGTCGATGACGCACCGGACCTGCGCGCCGGTCGGCAGGGTCGCGGGCCCCCCGAGCTCGACCTCCACCACCGGGCCGGCCGGCGGCGCCACGACGACCGGCGCGAGCGGCCGACCGTCCTCTCCCCAAAGGCCGACGCTCAGCCCACGCGCGCGGAGGCCGGTGGGGAGCTCCACCCGAACGCGCCAACGGTTGGCGGCGCGACCGAGAAAGGTCAACCTCGGGTCCATCACCCTCCTCCTGTACTCACGGCCGTGCCGAAGTCCACCCCGACCGCTCGCCGGCCTATACTGAGACGAAGGACGCCCATGACGCTCGCCTTGCTCCTCGCCTGCTCGACCCCCGCGCCGGACGCCCCGGCCACGGTGCCCGCGCCCGCGCCCGCGCTCGCGCCCGAAGAAGAGGAAGAGTCGACCGCCCAGGTCCCGCCGACCAACCAGCCGCCCAAGGTGCTCAAGGTCGAGATCAAGCCCGACAAGCCCTCACCCACCTCGGCGCTCGAGGCGGTGGTGGACGCGCGCGACCCCAACAAGGACCCGATCACGCTCAAGTTTCGCTGGTACATCGACCAGGATCCGGTGATGGGCGAATCCGCGGCGCGCCTGCCGGCGGGCAACCTCGCGAAGGGAAACCGCGTGAAGGTCGTGGTCACCGCGTCCGACGGCGAGAAGACGGACGACGCGGAGTCGGCGGAGGTGGTGGTCAGCAACACGCCTCCTCGAATGCTCACGGGCCCCCGCGACGTGACGCGCCTCGACGGGTTCCGATTCCGGGCGGAAGACGTCGACAACGACGAGCTCACGTGGTCGTTGTCGGGCGCGCCCGACGGCATGACCCTCTCCGCGGATGGGGTGTTGTCGTACCGAGGGAGCGAGGACGAGCCGGGCGGCGCGTACACGCTCGCCGTCGAGGCCTCCGACGGCGAGGCGTTCGCGAGGTTCGAGCTTCCGATCAAGGTCAACCCAGGAAGCCGCGCGGCGAAGGCGCCCTGAGCGGTGCTGTGGCTCCTCCTGCTCGCCTGCGCCGAGACGCCCGAGCCGGGCGACTCCGCCGCGTACGCGCCCGCCGACGTCGACGGTGACGGCGTGCCCGAGGACATCGACTGCGACGACGCGGACCCGGCGGTCGGCGCCGCCGCCCCCTGGTACGCCGACGCCGACGCCGACGGCTACGGCGACGCCGCGACGCTCACGTCGGCTTGTGCCCAGCCGTCCGGCGCCGTGGGGCGGCCGGGCGACTGCGACGACGCCGACGCCGCGCGCCGCCCAGGGGCGGACGAGGTCTGCAACGGGGGCGACGACGACTGCGACGGGGCCGTCGACGAGGACCCCATCGACGGCACGCTCACCTACGCGGACTTCGACGGCGACGACTTCGGCGACCCCTCGACGGGCGACCGGCGCTGCGACGTCGTCGCGGACCGCACGCTCGACGACACCGACTGCGACGACACGGACGCGGCCATCCACCCCGCGGCGCCCGAGGTGTGCAACGCCGTCGACGACGACTGCGACGGCACGATCGACTTCGGCCGGCGCGTGGGGCTCGACGCCCCCACGGTGAACGACGCCGTCGACGCCGCGATCGCCGCGAACGACGACGGCATCGTGTGCGTACCGGCGGGCACCTGGCCGATCCACCTGCGGCTCGTGGGGGGCGAGGTGCGGATCATCGGCGACGAAGGCGCGGTCCTCACCGGCGAGGGCGCCTCTCTGCCGCTCTTCGACCTCAACCGAAACGCCGAGGTCCGCATCCAGGGCGTCCGCCTGACCGGGCTCGGCGACGGCCCCGGCGCGCTGGCGACGATCGACGACGCGACGTTCGAGCTGTACGACACCGAGGTGACGGACGCGACGTGGACCTATGGGGAGCCCGGCGGGCTCATCCTCGCGGACACCGGGCACATCCGTTTCGAGGACGTGGTCGTGAGCGACCTCCACGCCACCTTCGAGGCCGGTCGCAGCGCGCAGCTCGGCGGGCTCGTCACCACGGCGGGCACCGACTTCACGTGGATCGGCGGTGCGATGCGCGACGTGGAGCTCGTCGTCTCCGACCCCTCGGACGCGGCGATCGACCTCTACGGGGGGGTCTTCGGGGTCACCGGCCCGCTGTCGATGCGCGACGTCACCTTCGAGGACATCTCCCTCATGATGACCGCGTCCCGGCTCGAGACGTGCGCCGCTTCCGTGACGGGCGCCGCGGTGTACGCCACGGAGACCACGGTGGACCTCACCGACGTCCGCTTCGAGGACATCCTCGGCTTCGCCAGCGCCGCCTGCGTATACACCTCCGCCGACACGTGGGGTGTCGTCGCGACGTCGGACACCGACGCGACGATGACCCGCACGACCTTCCGCTCGAATCAGCTCGCCGGCTCGGCGGTGGACGGCGACGGCGCCTCCACCCTGTGGCTCGACGGCGGCACCCTGACCACGACGGACCTCACGATCGACGGGGACACCATCGTGTGCGAAGACACATGCGCGGTGATGTGGTCGGAGGGCACGGACCTCGCGATGACCCGCACCCGCGTCGTGGACACGAGCGTGGACGCGACGGTGATGGGGGTCGGCGACGTCGGCGGCCTGGTCGTGACCGGAGGCACGGCGGTCCTGACCAACCTCGTGTGGGCCGGGAACGCCCAACGCGCGGGCGACGCGGGCACCAGCCGCGGCCACCTCAGCGCCCGTGACGGGGCGACGCTGACCGTGCGGCAGGCGGACGTGACCGGCAACGTGCGCCGAGCGGGCGCCGCCGACGGCGGCGATGCCCACGCGGCGGAGGGCGCGGCGCTCTCGCTGGTGGGGACGGCGTTCGCGCACAACGAGACCGACGCGGGCTGCGACGGGCCGAGCGGGGTCGCGGAGGTGAGCTGGAGCGACGTCACGCCGGCCACCTGCGGCCTCGTGCTCGGAGAAGGAACGTTCTCCCTCGATCCCCTGTACACGGACACGTCCGCGCCGTTCGCGGCCGCGTGGGACCTCACGCCCGCGGCCGGCTCGCCCCTGCGCGACGCCGGCCCGCCCGACGACCTCGATCCCGACGGGAGCCGCGCCGACGTGGGCTCGCTCGGCGCAGCGGAGCCTTGGTAGTCATGTCGCGCAAACCGTCGATGCACGATCTCACCGGCACCGAGCCCGACGGCCGCGTGGTCCGAAAGGACCATCGCGCCGCGATGGAAGACCTGAAGGAGCTCGCGAACCTGCTCGCCGCCCTGCCGCCGGGGCAGCGGCGCGCCCTGCCCCTCGACGAGGAGACGCTCGACGAGCTCGAGCGCCTCGCCGCGGCCGGCCAGCGGCCCGATCGCCGTCGCACCTTGATGCGTGTGAAGCTGCTGCTCGCCGGCAACGACCTCGGCCCGGTGCGGGGCGCGCTCGCCGGTCGGACTCCCGCCGCGCTCGCGGCGCAAGAGGCCGAGGCGTGGCGCGCGCGGATCCTGGCCGGCGACGACGCCGTTCTCACGATCTTCGTCGACACACACCCGTGGGTGGATCGCCAGGCGCTCCGGCTCGCCGCGCGCGAGGCCAGGGGCGACACCCCCGCGGCCCGACGCGCGCAGCAGCGTCTCTTCCGACTGCTCGCCGAGACCGCGCACGCCCCTGTCGTGGACGCCGAGGAGTGACGCGTCGCCCGGGGTCGCGCCCGGTTAGCCGAGCGGCGTGCGCGCCACCCAGCCGGTCGACGGGACCATGGCCTTTCGCCTTCTGCTCCTCACCGGGGTGTTCTTCTGGGCCCTCTGGCGCATGAAGAGCGCCGAGGTGGCCGCGCCGTCCGGGCTGTTCCCCCTCGTCGCGCCGGAGGGCGTGGCCACGGCACCGGCGGCCGGCGCACCGCCCGAGGTCGCCGACATCGCCGCGGCGGTCGACCGGCTCGATGGTGTCGCGGCCCGCGCGGCGGCGTGCCCGGCGCACGGGACGATCCGCGTGGTGCTCGGCCCCGAGGGCCTGCTCCGCGCCGAGCTCGAGGGGCGCGGGGAGTCCGCGTGCGTGGCGCGGGCGGTGTGGGCCGAGGCGTGGCCGCGCGCGCGTCAGGAGCTGGGCCTCGAGCAGTCGATCCCCGAGGCCGCGCCCGACTGACGCGCGCGTTCGCGCGCCGCGGGGCCGAGCCGGGTTACCCGCGCGGATGCTGCGCACGCTCGCCCAGGGCGACGGTTGGATCGTCGTCGCCAAGCCCCCTTGGATGCTCGTCCACCGCGACGAGCACACCCCACGGTTCGCCGCGGTGGCCTTGCAGCGCGTGCGCCGCATGGTGCAGCGTGACGTCTACCCGATTCACCGCCTGGATCGCCAGGTCTCCGGGTGCCTGCTCTTCGCCACCGAGCAGGAGCTCGCCGGGCCGCTCTCGCGCGGGTTGACCGGCGGCGAGGCGACGAAGCGCTACGTCGCGCTGGTCCGCGGCGAGTGGAAGCGCGCGTGGGAGCCGGTGTTCGTCGACACGCCGATGAAGGACGAGAACGGCGTCGTCCGGGAGGCGGCGAGCCTCGTGACGCCCATCGTCTCGTGCGCCGAGCCGCGTTGCTCCCTCGTGCTCGTGGAGCCCCGCACCGGCCGGTACCATCAGGTGCGCCGCCACGTGCGGGACCTCCATCACCCCGTAGTCGGCGACAATCAACACGGCGACACACGCGTCAACCGTGAGTGGCGCGAACAGCGAGGCCTGCACCGCATCGCGCTGCATTGCCTGGAGCTCCGCGTGCCCTTGCCGGATGGCGGTCACATCGAAGCGACGAGCCCCATGTTCGACGACTTCGAGAAGGCCGTCGCGCCCCTTCCGTTCTGGGCCGAGGCGATCGAGCGCCTGCCCGCGCTCGGCCTCCCGACGCTGAAGGCCCCGCGCCCGCCGCGGCGGTTCGATCCGGCCCTGCGACGCGGCGGCGCCCCGCGCTGAGTCACCCTGCGGCGTGGTCCTCGACCATGCGCTCGAGCACGGACTCGAGCTCGCGCGGCCCCGCGTCGTCCTCGAACAATACCCGCGCACGTTCGCGGATCGCGCGCCGCTGCGCCGCCGCGTCGGCGGGGCTCGCCAGCGCGACGGCGCGACGGCAGTAGTCGTCGACGTCGGTCGCGACGCCGTCCATCCAACCCGAGCGCTTGCAGAAGGTGTAGGTGAGCCGCCCGCGGGCGTAGCGCGGCGGCAGCGTGACGACCGGCGTGCCCACCCCGAGCGCCTCGATCGTCGTGTTTCCACCCCCGAAAGGAAACGGGTCGAGCATCACGTCCAACGCGGCGACGGTCTGGATGAAACGACCGCGAGGCATCGACCGCAGCCAGTGCACGCGCGCCGACACACCGGGACGCGCGGCTTCGAGGCGATCCAGGAGGATCGTACGCCACTCGGGCACCGTGCCCTCGTGCAGCACGAGCACGCCCTCCGGGTCCCGGTCGAGCACCCCCAGGAGCGCCGCGTCGAACTCTGGATGCAGCTTGAAGAGCGTCTGGGGGCACCCGTACAGCCGCCCGCGCGGGAGGCCGAGCTCGGCCCGGCCGACGTCGGGCTCGACGCCGACCGCCGGGTAGTAGAGGTTCGGCGCGTCCTGGACGTAGAGTCGCTCGGTGTAGGGAGGGTCGTCGACGTCCGGCTCGGCGTCGCGCATCGACACGAACGCGTCGACGGTGTCGATGCCGGTCGTGTTCGGGTGGCCCCACGTGGTCGCCTGCACGCGCGCGAGGCGCGACGCCGCGAGGTAGGACGCGAACGCCTCCATGCCGATGTCGAGGTACACGAGCACATCGAGCGCGAGCGGCGCCAACGCGATGCGCGCGCCGGCGACCGAGCGCGGCGCCACGACGGTACGGTCGACCCGGCCGATCGCCGCGGTGGTCGGCGCGTCGGGTGCGGAGGTGAGCACCACCACCCGCTCGAACCGCGACGGGTCGATCCGCGCGGCGAGGCCACCGAACAGGCGTCCGATGGTGTGTTGCTTGAAGAAGGCCGAAAAGAACGCCACACGCAGCTTGCGACCGCGCGCGGGCGCGAGCGGCGCCGTGTAGGAGAGCGAAGGCGCCAAACGCCGCAACACGCGCCACACCTGACGGTTGATCTCGCGATCGTCCTGCCCATGGTACGCGAAGTGGTACGTCAGCGTCGGCACGTCCTGGAGGGGATCCGCGATGACGCCCTCCGCGCGACAGAGGGCGTCGAGGCGCTCGGCCGCCCGCGCCCGCACCCGCTCGATCTCGGCGAGGGAGCGCATCATCGGCGGGCACGCGACCGCCGCGCGGACCCGCCAGCCGAGCCGATCGGGCCGCAGCGCGATCGCACGGTCGAGCCAATGGTCGTGGGCGTCCAGATCGCCGAGGCGCAGCTCGAGGCGCGCGAGCGCCGCGAGGAGGTCCGCGTGTGTCGGTACGATGACCACGGCGCGCCGGGCGGCCGCAGCCGCCTCGCCGAGCGAGTCCCGGGCCAGCAGCAGCCTGACCTCGTCCAGCAGCGGCTTGACCGCGCGTGCGCTCGCAACGTCCATCTCCGCCCGGTATCTCTTCGGTGCAACGGCGACGAGGCCGCGGTCCACCTGTGTTACGGCGAGGTGACATGTCTCCGCTCCTCGCCGCTCCCGAGCGCGCCGCGCTCGCCGCCGCCTGCTCGGTGATCACCCCCGCCGGAGCCGACGTCTCCGCGGCCGTCGACGCCTGGCTCGCGGAGGCCCCCCCGCACGTCCGCGCCGACGCCGCCACCGCGCTCCGCCTGTTCGCGCTCACCGCGGGCGGCTTTGGTTCGTTTGCCGGCGCGGCGCCCGAGGCGCGCATCGCGGCGCTGCGCCGTTGGGAGCGATCGAGCATCCCGCTCCAACGCACCGTCTTTCAGCTCCTCCGCCGCACGGCGCTCGCCGCCGCGTACACCGCGGCGCCGGGTGCGCCCGGCCCCACCGCGGCCACCCGCTCCGCGGTGCCGCCGCAAGCCGTCGTGAGCGGCGCGCGCATGCGGGCGGCGCTGCACATCGACGCCGACGTCGTCGTGATCGGCTCCGGAGCGGGGGGCGCGTGCGCCGCCGCGCGCTTCGCCGAGGCCGGGCGGCGGGTGGTGGTGCTCGAGAAGGGCGCTTGGGTACGCGGAGACGCCCTGGTGCACGACGAGGCGCGCGGCTCCCGACGCCTCTGGGCCGACGCCGCGCTGCGCGCCACCGACGACCTCGCGTACACCCTCCTGCAAGGCGAGGCGGCGGGCGGCGGCACCGTGGTCAATTGGATGATGATGTTGCGCCTCCCGCCGTGGGTCCGCGACGAGTGGGCGCGGCGCTTCGGGTTCGACCCCTCCGGCCTCGACGCCGCCTACGCACGGATCGAACAGGAGGTGGGCGCAACCGACGTCGTGGACCACACGCCGAACAATCGACTCCTTCTCGACGGCGCGCGCGCGCTCGGGTGGGCGGCCACCGAGGGGCGCATCAACGCGCGCGGATGTGTGCGTTGCTCCTGGTGCAGCACGGGGTGCCAATACGGCGCGAAGCAGGACGCGCTCGAGGTGTGGCTCCCGCGAGCGTTCGCGCGGGGGGCGACGCTCTACACCGAGGCGACCGTGCGACGCATCCAACGCCTCGAGCCCGGGCGGCGGGGCACGAAGCGCGTGCTCGCGGCCGTTCGGGGGCCCGAGGGCATCGTCCCGCTCACGGTCACCGCGCCGACCGTGGTGGTCGCGGCCGGCGCCGTCGGCACGCCGGTCCTGCTCGAGCGCTCCGGGTTGGGGGGCGGCGCCGTCGGCCGATGGCTGCGCCTGCATCCCACCACGGCGGTGGTCGGTCGCTACGATCGCCCGATCGCCGCCGACACGGGCGCGCCGATGACCGCGACGGTGGACGAGCACCTGTACGGTCGCGACGGCTACGGCTTCTGGCTCCAGTGCCCTCCGCTCTCCCCGGGCCTCGCCGCCGTGGCCCTCCCCGGCTTCGGCCCGCGCCACGCCGAGATGATGTCGGGCATCCGGAACTACGGGGCGTTCATCGCCCTCACGCGCGACGGCGCCGACGGCGACCGCGACACCGGCCAGGTGCGCGCGCGTCGCGACGGGGGCGTGTCGATCCGCTACTCCTTGGGGCCGAAGGACCGGGCGAACGTGCTCGCCTCGATCACCGCGGCGGCGCGCCTGCACCTCGCCGCGGGAGCCCACGAGGTGTTCACGCTGCACACCGACCCCGTTCGCGTGCGCGACGCGTCCGAGCTGCCGGCCATCGCGCGCGCCCCGTTCGCCCCCAACACCTGCGGCATGTTCAGCGCGCACGTCAACGGGACGGCCCGCATGGGGACGGACCCGACCACGAGCGCGGTCTCGCCGGACGGCGAGCGCCACGGCGCGCCGGGGGTGTACGTGATGGACGGCTCGATCCTGCCCACGGGGCTCGGGGTCAACCCGCAGGCGACGATCCTCGCCATGGCGACGCTGCTGAGCGAGCGGGCGATCGCCGCCGACCCCTGACCGTCAGGACCCCTCGACGATGACCCCGTCCTTCAAGAAGGCGAGGTCGTTCACGTACTTGTCGACGGCGGCGTTGTCCATGAGGATCACCGCGAGGGTGTTGACCTCGCCGGGGACGCCCACCCCGTCGAGCGACCAACGGCCCGACCCGCTCAACACCACGTCGCCGAGCACCACGCCGTTGACGATGACCCGCAGACCGTCGTCGACCGTGCCGGTCTGAACCTCGTAGTCCGCGGGATCCTCCGAGGGGTCGATCCAGAAGTCACACACGATGTAGCTGTACGAGGCGTACGTGAGCGAAGGGACCGTGCTCGTGCTGCGGAAGTTGAGCGGCCCCGTGACCGGGGTTGGCGCGCCGGCCCGGGTGATGACGTAGTCGCGCAGGACCGCGAAGTCGGCGACGGGGTCCGCCGAGTCCACCATGCCGCGCGCGCCGCTCGGCTCGTACCAGTAGCCGTCGGAGTCGCCGTGGGTGTCGACGCGGTAGCTCGGGTTCGACGTCGTCTCGTAGTTCGTGCTGTCGTCGACGATGTACCAGCCGGTCGAGAACCCCTCGAACAGCCTGCCGTTTCCGATGGCCTGCGCCGTGATCACGGGCTCGTCCGGGTCGTCGGACCACACCGAGATCGACCCCTCGTCGGGCACGTCGTCCGTGGGCGCGTAGGCGATCGTCCACGTGCGGGACTCGCCGGAGGCGAGCGTGAAGGGCCCGCCCACCGCGTCGGTCGTCATGTCGCCGGAGGTCGCGGCCCACGTCACGTCGCTGACGTTCAAGGTGCCGTTGCCCTCGTTGGTGACGGTGATCAGGACGGAGTCGGTGGCGAAGGGGTCGAGGGTGCCGAAGTCGTGGAGGTAGGGCGAGATCGCCACGTCCGGCGCCTCGGCGCGACCGACCATGTCGACCGTCACGACGGGGGTCGTCGGGTCGTCGGTGCGGACCGAGACGACCCCGGTGTGCTCGCCGACGTCGCCCGGGAGGTACGCGAGCGCGAACTGAGCCTCGCCGCCGGGTGGCAGCAGGGTCGTCGGCGCGGTCTGCGTGAACACGAACGGCCCGGCGTCGACCGTGACCCCGCGCACGCCCAACGCCGCGTCGCCCACGTTGCGGATCGTGACGAGCTGTGGGTCGGTGCGGACCCCGATCGCGGCGGTGCCGAAGTCGAGGAACACCGGATCCACCTCGACCGCCGGCGCCGTCGTCGGCTCGTCGACGGTGCCGACCGCGTCTTCGCCCTTCAGGTCGTATTCGGAGCAGGCGAAGAGCAGCGAGAGGGGTAGAATCAAGGGACGTCCACGCGTGGTGGCATTCTACGCGTGTCGAAGCCAACAAGGAAGGCCATCGAGATGTTGCTGATTTTCCTCGTCGCCTGCAACCTCGCCGGGACCGGCGTGTCCGTGAAGCCCGAACCCGACGACACGGCGACGGACACCGACGACGGCCTCGACACCGACCCGGCCGACACCGACGACACCGACGGCGACCTCGACGACGACGGCTACACGCCGGACGAGGGCGACTGCGACGACACCGACGTTCGGGTGTCCCCCGGGCGTCCGGAGGACGACAACGACGGCAAGGACAACGACTGCGACGGGCGCGTGGACGAGGAGTTCGCCGGCCTCGACGTCGCGTACGTGGCCGCCGAGGGCTCCAGCGAGATCCTCACCATCGACACGATCGGCCGGGTCGACGACAGCGTCACGGTGAGCGACGGGTGCTACCCGATGTGGATCGACCGGCGCGCCGACGGCGGCTGGTTCGTCAACGACGCGCAGGGCTCCGCCGCGATCGTCGACGCAGACGGCACGTGCACCCGGATCGGCGACTTCTCCGAGACCGACTACGGGCTCTGGGGGGTCGCGGTAGGGCCGGACGGCACGGCCTACGGCGTCACGATCGACAGCCTCGTGTCGGTGTCGGACGACGGCACCGTGACCGAGCTCGCGCGGTGGGAGGTCGACTTCGAGACCCCGAACGTCGAGCTCCTGGGGTCGGCGGTCGCCGTCGACTGGGCGACGGGCGAGGTCGGCATCTTCGACTACTTCGGCGGCTTCGCCACCTGGACGGCCGCGGGCGGGCTCGTCGTGCACATCGCGCCGGACATCGCGGCGCCGACCCACAACATGCTCAGCGGCGCCCACCGCGACGGCGGCGATTGGTACGCGCCCGCGGTGAGCGCCACCGGGTACGGGATCTGGCGCTTCGACGCGGCGAGCAACGCCTGGGTCGAGGAAGAGCGGTGGGCGGACGAGGACTGGACCCCGTTCATGCTCGCGATCGACGGAGAGTCGGGCGACTACTACGTGACCGCCAACGCCGGTTGGTACTACACCGTCTGGCGCGTGGTGGAAGGGTCGGGCTACGCGGCGGACCTCTACGTCACCGACGGGACCGAGCCGAACCGAGCCTTCAACGGGATCGTCGCGCGGTACGATTGAGCCCTGGAGGCTCGTTGACGGACACCCCCCTGCGCGTCACGCTCGCGGCGGAGCTCGCCCGGGCACGCGCGGTCACCGACGCGATCTTCGCGCGGCTGCGCCCCGAAGCGCTGCTGGTGCGGCCGGTCGCCGAGCGGCACCGCCTCGTCTTCTACCTCGGACACCTCGACGCGTTCGACTGGAACCTCCTGGCCCGCGACATCGGCGGACGAAGCTCGTCCGTCGCCGATTGGCCGGAGCTGTTCGCGTTCGGGATCGACCCCGTCGGCGACGGTCTCCCGACGGACGGGCCCGAGGACTGGCCGAACGCCGCCGACATCCGACGTTGGATCCTCGACCTTCGCCGTGAGGTCGACGATGTGACGGCGCGGGCGCCCCTCGCGGGTTGGCTCGAGGATGGGTGGGCGGCCCGGATGGCGATCGAGCACCGCCTCATGCACGCGGAGACCCTCGAGTACCTGATTCGAGGCCTCGACCCCGCTCTCCTCGTCGATGCGACGCCGCCGGAGCCGTGCGGGGCGAGCGCCACCGTCGCGCACTGGAGGGACGTGCCGACCGGCGTGGCCACCCTCGGCCGTCGCCGCGAGGATGCCCCGCACCGGGGATGGGACAACGAGTACGACGCCCACGACGTGGAGGTCGACGCGTTCCGGGTGTGGTCGCGCCCCGTCACCTGCGGAGAGTTCGCGAGGTTCATCGCGGAGGGGGGCTACAGCGAGCCCGCCTTCTGGGACCCGACGTCGTGGGCGTCGCTGCGCGCCGGGGGCCACACGGCGCCCGCGCATTGGCGCCCGTCGGCCGCCGCGCCCCTCGGGTGGGAGCTCCGGGCCTCCGCGGGGTGGACGCCGCTCCCGGCGGCCTGGCCGGTGTGGGTCAGCCACGCCGAGGCCGTCGCCTGGTGCCGTTGGCGCGGGGCCCGCCTGATGACCGAGGCGGAGTGGCACCGCGCCGGCGGTGACGACGCCGCGACCGCGTCGGGGTCCGTGCGCGAACGCGGGCGCGCGCCGGACCCCTCGCCCGTGGGCACCCGCGCCGCGGGACGTTTTGGTGTCGAAGCATTGTGCGCGGACGGCTGGGAGTGGACGAGCACCCCGTTCGCGCCCTTCGCGGGCTTCGAGCCGCTCCCCTTCTACCGTGGTTATTCCTTGAACTTCTTCGACGGAAAGCACTACGTGATGAAGGGCGCGAGCCCCGCCACCGACCCCAGCCTGATCCGACCGTCGTTCCGCAACTGGTTCCAGCCGCGCTATCGGCAGGTGTTCGCGAAGTTCCGCCCCGTGGAGGCATGATGATCGACGACATCGTCGAAGGGCTGCGCGCCCGCCCGCGGCGGCTCCCGGCCGCCCTGCTCTACGACGCCTTGGGGTCCGCGCTGTTCGACGCGATCACCCTGCTGCCCGAGTACGGGGTGGCCCGCGCGGGCGCGCGCGTGCTCGTCGATCACCTCGACGACGTGCTCGACGCGGTCGGCCCGGTCGCGCGCGTGATCGAGCTCGGACCCGGCTCGGGCGCCGCCGCGGCGGTCGTGATGCGTGGAGTGGCCGAGCGCGTGCACGGCGCCGAGTTCGTTGGGATCGATGTGTCCGACGCCGCCCTCGATCGCTGCACGCGCGCGGTCGGGGCGGTCGACGGCGTCACGCCCCGCGCGGTCGTGGGCGACTGGTTCGAAGGCCTCGGGGAGGCGCTGGACGATCGCCCGGAAGCGGCCGTGCTCGTGCTCTTCCTGGGGAGCACCCTGTCCAACTTCGACCGGGCCGAGGTGCCCGGGTTCCTGGCGCGCCTGCGCGGCCGCCTCCGCGCCGGCGACACCTTTCTCCTCGCGTTCGACCTGCCGAAGTCGGTATCCATGCTGCTCGCGGCCTACGACGATGCGCTCGGCGTCACCGCCGCGTTCAACCGCAACGTGCTGGTGCGCCTCAACCGCGAGCACGGCGCGAGCCTGCCGCTCGACGCCTTCCGACACGAGGCGCGTTGGCAGGAGGCCGGGCGGAGGGTGGAGATGCACCTCGTCGCCACCCGGGAGGTCCGCGCCGAGGTGCTCGGCGTGGACGTGACCCTCACCCCCGGCGAGACGCTGTGGACCGAGTCGAGCCACCGCTACGCCGTGGACGAGGTGACGGAGTGGGCGCGCGACGCCGGCTTCCGACCCGTCGACGCGTGGGTCGACGAGGAGTGGCCGTTCGCGCAGGTGCTGCTCCGGGCCGTCGGGCCGGCTACTCCGCGCGCATGAAGCTCTACTACTGGCCCCACCTCCCCGGCCGGGGCGAGTTCGTCCGCCTGCTCCTCGAGGACGCGGGCCTCGCCTACGTCGACGTCGCGCGCCTGCCCGTCGCCGACGGCGGCGGCATCCCCGCCCTCCAGGCCCTCCGCGCCGACGCGAGCCCCGCGCTCACGCCCTTCGCCCCTCCGATCCTCGTCGACGGCGCCACGGTGGTGGCGCAGGTCGCCGCGGTCCTGCACCACGTCGCCACGACGCGCGGCCTCATCGCCCCGGACGTGGCGGTCGAGGCGCTCCAGGTGCAGCTCACCGTCGCGGACGTCGTCGCGGAGGTGCACGACACCCACCACCCCGTGTCCACGGCGCTGTACTACGAAGACCAGCGCGAAGCGGCGATCCGCGCGGCAGCCGCCTTCCGGACCGAACGCCTCCCGCGGTGGATCGCCTGGTTCGAGCGCGCGTTGGCGCGGGGGGACGGCCACCTCGCCAGAGGTGCGCACAGCTACGCCGACCTGTCGGCGTTCCAGCTCCTGGAAGGCCTCGAGTGGGCGTTCCCGCGGGCGATGGCGCGCCAAGAAGCCCCCCGCCTCCGCGCCCTCCGCGACCGCGTGCGCGCCCGCCCGAACGTCGCGGCCTACCTCGCCTCGCCGCGCCGCCTCGCGTTCAACGAGCACGGCATCTTCCGCCGGTACCCGGAGCTCGACGAGGGTTGACGCGGACGGCCGCTCAGGGGCTCTCGAAGAAGTACACCGTGCCGCGCCCGGTGACCGTGTCGGCGTCGCCCGCGCTGCACCCGATCGCGACGTCGTCGTCGCCGTCGTTGTCCATGTCGGCGAGCGCCACCGCCGCGCCACAGGCGTCCGACGCGTCATCGCCGAGGTAGCGGGCGGCGTAGTCGGTGTTCAGCGAGAGGTCGTAGGTGCCCGACAGCGGCCCGCGGACGACCCACGCCGCGCCGGCGCTCGCGGCGCTCGTCGCGGCGTCCCAGCCGCTCGCGCCGATGAGCAGGTCCACTTCGCCGTCGTCGTCGACGTCGCCGATCGCCACGCTCGTGCCGACCCCGTCGTTGGCGTTGTCGCCGACGATCGTCGCGACGGCGTCCGCCACGCTCGTGTCCACCGACGCGGAGTCGGGGTTCACCGACGTGAACACATAGAGCGCGCCCGCGGCGCTGCCACCGTCGTCGGCGCCGGAGGCGCC
>CAMAXZ010000028.1 GCA_945862325.1 Klebsiella pneumoniae | reverse complement strand
CCCGCGCCCGCCCCCGCGCCCGTCGCCGCCACGAGGCCCCCGGCGCCCGTGGCGTCGGTCGCGCCGGCGCCCTCCAGGAGCCCCGCGCCCGCGCCATCGAAGAGCCCCGCGCCCGCGCCATCGAAGAGCCCCGCGCCCGCGCCGTCGTCCGCCCGCGTCGCGGCGCCACTCGCGGCCGCCGACGCGGTCATCGCCACCGTGGAGCCCACGATCGACCTCGATCGTTTCCTCGGGAGCGCGCGTGCCGGCAAGCTCGTCGCCGCCGACCTCGCGGCGCTCGAGTCGGTGCCGACGTCGGCTCCGGACTACACGCGCGCGCGGGCCCTCGCCTTGCAGGACGCGAACAAGAAGGGCGACGACGCGGCGGCCCGCAAGGCGCTCGACGCCCTGATGGTCCTTCCAGAGAACCGGTACAACCCCGTGTTCCTCGTCGACGAAGCCCGCTGGCTCGTGAACTCCGGTCGCTACGACGACGCGCTCGGGAAGGCCCGCACCGCCGAAGCGCAGTGGGGCCGCATCCCCTCGGAGCTCGTGTTCGCGAAGAAGGCGGAGATCTACGAGATCCAAGCCGCCGCGCAGCAGGGGCGGTTCTACGCGAGCGGCGATCTCGCGCAGCTCGACGACGCGGTGCGCGCGTGGGAAAAGTACAAGGCCCACGCCGCGACCCGCGCGCGGGCGGACCTTCAGCAACGCGCCGACGCAGAGATCGTCCGCCTGAACGGCATCCGGGAGAAGGTGAAGTGACCCGCCCCACCGCCCTGCACGCCGCGCGCGTCGCCACCCTCCTCGCCGCGCTCGTCCTCCCGGTCCCTGCCAACGCCGCCGTGAGTCACGCGCTGGTCGGGCAGGTGGTGGACCGCAACGGCGCGCCGCTCGCGCGCGTCAACGTGGCGATCGCCCCGGGCAACGTCGAGATCATCACCGACGAGACCGGCCGCTTCCGCATCGACTACCTGCGCGACGACAAGGGCGAGCGCACCCGGCTCGCGCGGCGCACGACCTACACCTTCTCGTTCTTCAAGCTCGGCTTCCACGAGGCGAAGACGACGATCGACTACACGCGCGGCGAGCTGAAGATCGCCACGGTCACCCTCGCGGAAGACACGATCCGCCTCGCCGCGTCCCCCGAGGACCTCGACGCCGCCACCACCGGCGCTCGCGACGCGGGCGCGGGCGGGAGCTACGAAGGCGAATGATCCTCGGCGCCCTGCTCGGCTGCGGCGGGGGTTCGGGCGCGCCGTCGAACGACGCGCCGCTCGGCGGGTGGATCGCGCGCGTGGCCGCGGACCCGGGCGCCTTCGACGCCCTCGTCGACCCGCACCGAGACACGTGGATCGCCTTGCACGCCAACGCCCTCGCCGTGGCGGCGGAGGGCCCCGAAGCCTGCGCCGCCACCCGCGAGGCGCGGCTCCGCCTCGCGCGCACCCACGCGACGCTCGACGCCGCGTCGGTCTCGGCCTGGGCGGGGTTGGAGGCGGAGCTTCGCGCGCGCGCCGCCTTGCCGGCGGACAGCGCGTTCTGGGAAGTGGCGCGCCGCCGCGCGGAGCCGCCCCCCGCGGCGACGGTGGACGCCGCGGAGCGCGACGCGCTCACCGCGATCGTCGACGGGGAACGTCGCTACTTCCCGCCACGCGCATACGCCGCGCTCGCGGCGGCGTGGGCGTCCCGCGCCGACGCGCTTCCCGCGACGGACGACCCCCTCGGCGCCGCGCTGTTCGGCCCCGACCTGGGGCCCTGGCGCCTCGCCCTGCCCGACGTCGACGACCCCACGGCGTGCGCCGACGCGCTCCGGGCGTTCGACGCCGGCCTCGACGAACGGGCCGCGGCGCTCGACGTCACGCCGGAGGGGCGCGCCCTCGTCGACGCGCTCGCGCTCGTCGACGTTGGGCGGGCACGGCACCTCGAAGCGGCCGCCGTCGCCGCGCTCGACGCCGGCCGACCGCGCTGCGCGCTCCTCGCGGCGCGCGGCGCCGCCGACCCCGAGCGCCCGCGCGCGATCTCCCCCGTGAACAGCCCCGGCCTGCACGCGGTCACCGCCGCCGCGGCCCTCCGAGCCGGCGCGGCCCGCGAGGCCCTCGACGCCCTCGAACCGCTCCGCACCCCCCTCCCCTCCGCGCGCGGGGTCATCGAGACCGTCGGCGCGCTCACCGTCGCCCAGGGCATGAGCCGCTACGGCGACTCGCGAGAGAATTGAGGTCCCATGTCGTTGATCGCCGCCGCCCTCCTCAGCCTGTCGGCCGCCGCCGCGAACCTCCGCTACGCGGAGGACCTCGCGCCCGGGACGGTGAACCCCCTGTTCGGCAGCTCGATGGCCGAGGCCCGCGCGAACGAGCTCCTGTTCGAGTCGCTCTACGCCGACGACACCGACCTCGCGTCGGCCCCGCGCCTCGCGGAGTCCGGCGAGCTCTCGCCGGACCGACGGGTGATGACCGTGCGCCTCCGCCGAGACGTCACCTGGCACGACGGTCGGCCGTTCACGGCGGACGACGTGGTGTTCACCGTCGGCGCCATGAAAGACCCGACGACGGCCTCGACCGAGGTCGGCCGCGTCGCGTTCATCGAGGCCGTCCAGAAGGTGGACGCGAACACCGTGCGGCTCACCTTCGTGCGCCCCGAGGTGAAGCCCGAGGACAAGCTCCACTTCAAGATCCTCCCGGCGCACGCCTTCCCCGGCGGCACGTCGGTGAAGCGCGGGGACCCGTTCCGCAGCGCGCCGATCGGCACCGGCCCCTACCGCCTCGCGCGGTTCAACGACGACCACAGCGTGAGCTTCGAGGCGGTGCCCAACTGGCGAAAGCCGGTCGGCATCCAGCAGGTGACGCTCCGGGAGGTGGCGGACAAGAGCTACCAGACCAAGCTGCTCATGTACGAGAGCCTCGAGGCGCTCGTGCGGGTGATGCCGCGCGACCTCGCCGTGCTCCGCGGCAACCGCGCGGTCGAGCTCTACCCGTACCAGACGAACTCGTGGTGGTACCTTGGCTTCAACCAGAGCCGTGCCGTGTGGGCCGACCCCGTGGTGCGGGCCGCGGTGGCGCGCTTCGTGGACGTTCCGGGGCTGCTCGCGCCGGTCGGCACCGGCGAGCGCGTGACCGGGCCCTTCGTGCCGTCCAGCCCGTTCTACAATCACGACGTGGTCGCGCCGCCGACCGACCCCGCGGAAGGCGCGCGCCGGCTCGAGGCCGCCGGCTGGACCCGCGGCCCGACCGGCTGGTCGAAGGGCGGGAAGCCGCTCGCGATCACGGTGTCGGCGCACCGCGCCCTCGACAGCGCGCAGGAAGTGGCGATCAACCTCCAGAGTCAACTCGGTCGCCACGGAGTGACCGTCCAGCTCGAGTTTCTGGACGAGGCGGACTGGAAGGCGCGGGTCTGGCGCGACCGCAGCTTCGACGTGGTGTTGAGCCAATGGACCTTCGACCGCAACGAGGACGTGCGTGAGCAGCTCCACAGCGCGGGGTCGCGCAACTTCGTGGGCTACGCGAACCCCGCCGTGGACGCCCTGCTCGACGAGGCGCGCGACGCGGCCGACCCGTGGGCGCGCAAGCAGGCGATGCGCGAGGTGCACGCCGCCGTCGCGGCGGACCAGCCGATGGTCTTCTTGTGGACCCTCGACAACTACGCGGCCCTGAGCACGAAGGTGCGCGCCGCGCTGATCCACCCGTTCTCCTTCTTCACCTGGCTCCCCGGCTGGACGATGAAGTGAGCGCGCACGCGCGCGGAGCCGGGCTCCGCGTCGCGCGGGCCGGGGCCGCGGCGGCGCTGGAGGCCCTCGCCACCCTGCTCGGGGTCGTCGCCCTGGTGCACCTCCTCTTCGCCGCGCAAGCCGGCGACGCCGCGGACCTCGTCGCCGGAGACCGTGCGGCCGTCGCCCGCGTGTGGGGCCTCGACGCGCCGGTGGGCGTCCGCGTCGCGCGGGCGTGGCTCGCGGTCCTGTCGGGCGACCTCGGAGAGAGCTGGATCCTCCGCCCCGGTGCGCCCGTGGCGCCCTGGGTCCTGTCCGAGGGGGCATCCACGCTCGCGCGGGTCACGGCCGGCGTCGCCCTCGCCGCCCTCGGTGGCCTCGCCGCCGCCCTCGCGCCGTCGGGCGCGCGTCCCCTCGTGACGGCGGCGCGCGCCTTCTCGTCGATCCCGGCGTTCCTCGGCGCGCTCCTGCTCGTCACGTGCCTGAACGCGCTGGCCTGGGAGGGCGTCCGCCGCGGCTGGTACGAGCGCCCGGCCTGGTTCGCGCTCCCCGACACCCCGAGCGCCCTGCGCGAGGTGCTCGGGCTCTTCTTGATCGCCTGGGCGGGCGGCGGCCTCGCCGAGGCGCAGCACCGGATCGGCGCCGCGCTCGACCACCTGCGCGGCGCGACCTTCCTCGAGGCGCTCCGCATCCGCGGCGCGCCGCTGTGGCCGCGCTACGTCCACCACCTCGCCGCGCCGCTCGCCGCGGCGCTCGCCGCCCGCGTGCCGTGGGCCATCGGCGCCGCCGTCGTCGTGGAGCGCGCGCTCCTGCTCCCCGGCGCCGGCGCCCTGGCCTGGTCCGGGGCGATCGCGCGGGACGTGCCGGTCGCCGCGGGGGTCGCGGTCTGGTCGGCGGCGCTCGTGGCCGGTGGCCGAGCGGCCGCGGCGGTGGTGCGCGCCGCAGTGGATCCGCGCCCCGAGCGACGCCCGTGACGCCGTCGCGCCGAAGCGCGGCGATCGTCCTGGCCGGCGCGGTCGTCCTCGCGGTCGCCTGGCCCTACGACCCCGTCGCCGACGTGCAACCGGCGCTGCGGGACGCCTGGCCTTCGGCCTCCGCCTGGCTCGGCAAGGACCCGTCGGGGCGCGACGTCCTGGCGCGCTGCGTCGCCGGCACGCGCGCTTGGGCGCTGCCGGGGGCCATCGCGAGCGTCACCTCGGTAGCTGCGGGCCTCGCGCTCGGCGTCGGAGCGGGCTGGACGGACGGCCCCCTCTCCATCCTCGCGCGCGCCACGGTGTCCACCGTGTCCGCGATCCCACCGTTCATCCTCGTTCTTCTTGCGGTGGTCGCCCTCGGGGGCGCGCCGTGGGCCCTGGGCCTCGCCTGCGGGCTCGCCTGCGCGCCGGGCGCGGCGAGCGCCGTCGAGGCGCGTATCCTCGAGCTTCGCCGGAGTGAGTTCGTGCTGGCCGCACGGGCGCGCGGGCATGGCGAGCTCGACATCCTCGTCCGCCAGGTCATCCTCGCCAACACCCTCGGCGCCCTCGCCCGCGCGGCGATCGAGGCGCTCGCCTTCGCCCTCGTCGCCGAGGCGACCTTGTCGTGGTTCGGGAGCTTCGGGGTCCAGGAGCCGGCGCCGTCGTGGGGCAACATGATCCGCTACTCCCTCGCGTCGGCGAACCCCCTCGCGTGGCTCGCGCCGGCCGCGTGCGTGTGGGGCGCCGCGATCGCGTGCGCCGGCCTCGGCCGAGGAGCGGCGCGTGACTGAGGACGGGCTCCGCGCCGACCGGCTCACCTTGCGCGCCGGATCGAGGGAGATCCTGCGGGATCTCTCGTTCGACCTGCGCCCGGGGGAGCTCGTGGTGCTCGTCGGCGCCTCAGGGAGCGGCAAGTCCCTGACCCTGCGTGCGCTCGTGGGCCGGCTCCCGGCGGGCGTCGTGCAAGCCGCCGGCAGCGTCACCTTCCGCCGCGCGCACGCTTCGCTGACCCCTTCGACCGAGCGCGACTGGCGAAGCGCCCGCGGGCGCCTCGTCGACCTCGTGTGGCAGGACGGCGCGCTCGATCCGCTCCGAACGATCGGCGCGCAGCTCCGGGAGGCCGCGCGGCTCGGAGGCGCGTCGGTCGACGACGCCTGCGCGCGCGCGGGCCTGCCTCCGACCCTCATGTCCCGTCACCCGCACGCCCTGAGCGGCGGTGAGGCGCAGCGCGCCGCGCTGGCGATCGGGTTCGCGCGCGGCGCGCCCTTCCTGCTCGCCGACGAGTCGACGACCGGGCTCGACGCGGCGGTCGAGCGTGGGGTCTTGCGCGACGTGCGAAGGGCCTGCGACGCGGGGCTCGCCGTGCTCTGGGTCACGCACGACCTCCGCACGCTCGCGCCGGTCGCGGACCGGGTGATCGCGATCGGCCCGTCCGCCTACGCGACGACGAACCCGCCGTCGGCGACGCGCGCCGAGCCGGTGCGGTAGCTCGGGGCCCGCGCCCGGGCCCAAGACGCACCTACGCGGTCAGCGATGCGCCGAAGCGGCGGCTCTCCGGGCGGAGCGCCCACGAGGCGAGCCCGAGGCCGAGCATCACCAGGGGCGGCGCGATCTCCCCGACCCCATCGCCGGACATCGCGTGGGACACGGCGGCAGAGCTGAGCGCGATCGTGAAGCCGGCGGTCGCCCACTCCTTGAGGCGGGGGAGGCCCGGCGCGAGCACGACGGCCACACCGACGAGCTTCCAGAGGCCGAGCCAACGCAAGAACCAGCCCGGATACCCGAGGTGCGCGAGCACCTCCGCCATCGGCTCGGGCGTGATGAGCCCCATGACGCCCGAGCCGGTGAGGGCGAAGGCGAAGAGGCCGGTGACGATCCAGTACGCGAGCGGGCTCTTGGTCATGGGTGTGCGCCAGGTGCGCCGGAGTGTAGCCACCGTCGAAATCACCATAAGCGTCACGACCTGACCGGTTATCGGCCGAAATCATCACGGATGGCCATGGCGGACAGCGCGGAGGGGTTCGAGGCGTTCGTCGACATCGTCGAGGCCGGCAGCATCTCCGCCGCGGCGCGGCGCGCGTCGGAGCCGCGGGAGACCCTGAGCCGGCAGCTCGCCCGCCTCGAGGCGCGCCTCGGCGTGCGCCTGGTGCACCGCGAGACGCGTCGGCTGGTCCTCACCGCCGCCGGCCAGGAGCTGTACGCGCGCGCGCGGCCGCTCGTCCTCGCGGCGCGCGAGGCGGAGGCCGCGGTCCAGCGCGTGGACGATGTCCCGCGGGGACTGCTCCGGGTGTCGGTGCCACCGGGTCCAGCCGGGCTGTGGGCCGACGTGGTGCTCGCCTTCGTCCGCGCGCACCCGTTCGTGGAGCTCGAGGTGTCCACGGCGAGCCGCCACGTCGACCTCGTCGGCGAGGGGTTCGACGTGGCCGTGCGCGCGGGCGCCGTGCGCGACCCGGCGCTCGTGGCGCGGCGCCTCGCGAGCACGGAGCTGCTCGTCGTGGCCGCCCCCGCCTACCTCGCGCGGCGCCCGGCCCCCCGCGCCGCCGACGACCTGCTCGACTACGACGCCCTCCTGGCGACCGACGCCGACGACGTGCCGGTGCGACGGTGGCCGCTCCGCGGTGGCGGCGACGCGGCCGTCCGAGGGCGAATCGCGAGCAACGACCTCGAGATCATCCACGCGGCAGCGGTCGCGGGAGACGGGCTCGCCTTGTTGCCGTTCCTCGTGGTGCGCGACGACCTCGCGTCGGGCCGGCTGGTGGCGGTGCTCCGCGACCGGGTGGGCGCCGAGTCCTGGGTGTCGGCGGTGTACGTCGAACGAGCGTACCTCCCTGCGAAAGTTCGCGCGTTCGTCGACCACCTCGTGGCCTGGGTGCCGACGCAGGGGCTGACAGGCCACGGACGACCGGTTGGCGCCTCGTCGCGGATCGCGTAGCCTGCGACGTGCTCCTGCCCCCCCTCGTCGCGCTCCTCGGCCTCGGCTGCGCCTCCGTGGCGCGCGGGGGGCTGCCTGCCGCGGTGGTCGTCGTCGTCGCGCGCGAAGACGGCGCGATGGTGTCGTTGCTGATCGACCTCGAACGCAACGAGCGCCGCGAGCTCGACGTGCGGGTGGCCGACGGGGCGCGCGTGTTCGACGGCGGCGAGGTCTGGTCGTTCGAGGACGGGGCGATCCGCGGACTCGTCAGCGGGCGCGCGTTCGGCGCGCCGAACGGCTCCCTGGCGCGCGTCGACGCCCACGCCGGGTGGTTCGTCGCGGCGGACGAGGTCGTGCGCTGCCCCATCACAGGCGCTGCGTGCGCGCCCGCCCCCCTCACGGCCCTCGCCGACACCCACGCGGGGCCCAGCGCGGGCTTTCGGGTGCACCTGCGCGACGGCGTCGTCAGCCTTCAGCTCCCCGCCGACCCCACTCCGGAGGACGCGACGCCCTTGACGGCCGGCGTGGCCCGGATCCTCGGGGTGGTGTGGGTGCCGGGCCACGCGCCCAAGGCCATCCCTCAGGTGGATCGCACCTTTCGAGGGCGCGCACCGGTGCGCGCGATCGCCGGACCCGTGACCGTGGACGGCTCGCTCGACGAGTGGGCGGGCGCGGAGCCCGCGGTGATCTCGGCCCCGTGGCACCTCGAGCGCGGCGGCGCGGCGTGGGGCGACGCGCGCGACGCGAGCTGGAGCGTGGCCGCGCGTGTCACCCCCGAAGGACAGGTGTGCTTCGCGGGGCGCGTGCGCGACGACGCGCGCGACGACGCCGACGCGCTCGCGTTCACGCTCGGCGACGACGCGTGGTCGCTCCCCCTCGTCGCGGGCGCCACGCCGTCCGCGGCCGTGGCGCGAGAGCCCTACGGCGCGCGCTACGAGCTCTGTCGGCCGGCCGGCGACCTGGCCGCCGGCCGCACCCCCTTCCGCGCCGTCTTGCACGACGTCGATCCGGACGGCGTCACCGAGCTCGCGTCGGCGCCCCTCGTTCGCGGGGAGCCGGGGGCCCTCTTCTGGGCCCCGCCGGGAAGGGCGCGCTAGCTCTCGAGCGCGAGCTGCGAAGGCTGCATGATCGAGAACACCGCCCCCTGGGGATCCGCCACGACCGCGATGCGCCCGTAGGGGGTGTCGAACGGGCCGTGATGCGCCTTCCCGCCGAGCTCCTGGACGCGCGCGACCGCCGCGTCGACGTCGTCGACCGCGAGGTACACCATCCAGTGGGGGGGCAGCTCGCCCCACTCCGCCGTCATCTGCATGACGCCGGCGTGGGACTTCCCGCCTTCCGATTCGGAGAGGGTGTAGTACTCGATGTCGTCGCCCGGCACCTTCCCCGCGTGGAGCCCGAACACCTCGCAGTAGAAGTCGCGCGCGCGCGGGGCCTCGCGCGTGTTGACCTCGGCCCAGCAGAGAGAGCCCGCCTCGTCGAGCACGCCCGCGCCGGGGAAGGGCTTCGGCTGCCAGAGCCCGAAGGCCGCGCCGGTGGGATCCGTCAGCACGGCCTGCACGCCCTGTTCGGGGATGTCCATCGGGCCGAACAGCAGATTCCCGCCGTTCGCCTGGATCTTCGCGATGGTCGCGGCGGCGTCGACGACGCAGAAGTACGGCGTCCAGTTGGGCGGCACGCTCATGCCGGGGGGCGGCGTCCCCAGCCCGCCGACCGCGCGGCCGGCGTTGAACGCGAAGCTGTAGAAGCCCATCTCGGGGCCGAACACCTCGAAGGTCCAGCCGAGCAGCGCGCCGTAGAAGGCGCGCGCGGCGTCGGCGTCGGACGTCGTGAGGTCGAGCCAGCAGAGGGTTCCGGGGAGATGCGAGGTGACGGTAGGCACGGGTACTCCGGGGTTGCCCGCGGCTCATAGTGTGGGCTGCGCAGATGTTCACCCCGTTCTCCGCGGTGTCCGAAAGTTTTCGCCTCAGCGGCCCAACCGTCGCGCGAGTTGATCCTCGTACAAGCTCGCCGGGACGAGCGTGGTCGCCTCGTCGAGCCCCTCCGTCCAATCCTCGGGAGCCGTCCCCTCCCCCGAGTTCGCCCAGTCCCATTCGCTGGGATCGACGTGGACATCCATGCCGTCGGTACCGATGACGTACCCGTGCCCGTGTTGGAGCGACCGGAGGTAGCCGCCGCCCGACGTGTTCCACCACACGTTCTGCGTCGCGCTGTGGCCCGCGCCCGAGCTCTCCGATTGTCGGTTGACGCCCTGCCAACCGTCGGTCGCCACAGACTGGTCGATCAGGTTGGCCATCGCGAGCGAATGATGAAACTCGGAGTAGGAAGCGTAGCCCACCGGATCCCAATCCGCGAGGAGAGACCGACCGTCCTCGCTCGTCGTCCGTAGCCACACACACCCGCTGGTACCGAAGTCCCAGTTCTGGATGAAGTTGTGCCGGCCGGCCCGCGCGGTCGAGTCCACCGTGAGGATCTCGTTGCTCCGCGAGATCTCGAACAGGTATCCGTTCCCTCCGCCGCCGCGGTGCGCCGCGTACTCCATCGTCACGTCTTGGAGGGTGACGCGCCGACTGTCGAGCACCTCGACGCCGCTGCTCATGAGGTGCATGCCGCGCCCGTCCGAGGGGTGCGGCGACTCCCAGCTGACCACGTCGCGCACCCACGCGTCCTGCACCTCTTCGAACAACACCGCGTGCACCTGGTTCGTCTCCCACGCCACCGACCAGTCCGACGCGTTCGACACCGCCAGCCCCTCCAGACCGACCTCGCGGAGGTAGCCGGACTCCACCCGGAGGCTCGCCCCGTCGCGGAGCTTCATCGGGTAGCGGATCGGAACGTCCACCGTCACGTCGCCGGTGCCCGCGTCCACCGCCACCACGGTGCGCCGGAAGAACGCGCGCCACTCCCCGTTGAACTCTTCCCACACGCCGTCCATGGCGTGCTCGGCCACGAAGTCGTCGGTGATGACGAAGCCGAGCGCGACGTCGTCCCCGACCTGCACCGCCGACGGGTCTGCCACCCGCACGGCGAACGCGCGTGCCTCGGCGTCGGCGACGAGCGGGACGTCCGCGCCGCGGCGGACCGCGCCTCCGAACGTCAGGTGGGCGGCGTAGTCGACGCCGCTGGTCTGCGTGAAGTACACGAACGTGGACGTCGAGCCGGCCCCGCGGATCACCACGTTCGAGCTGGACACCCGGAGCGTGCCGTCCAGGCGGTACGTGCCGGCCGGCACCTCGACGACGACCGGCCCGGCCGACGCCGCGTCGGAGGCCGCGTCGATCGCGGCTTGGAACGCCGCGGTGCTGTCCGCCGCCCCGGTCGGGTCGGCGCCGTGGTCGGTGACCGGGAACGCGGCCCCCGACACCACGGGCAGGGGCTCCTCGCCGGCGCGGTAGCCCGCGTAGCTGAAATCGTGGAGGAACCGTCCTTCCGAGTCGGTCGTGCTCGGCGTCCACTCGTCCGGGTAGAGCGCGCTTCGCCAGCCCGGCGGGTCGGTGTCCTGCGCGCTGTCGCCGGCGGAGTCCGTGGCGGAGTCCGCCGCGGTGTCGCCCGCGGAGTCCGACGCGGAGTCCGACGTGTCGCCCGACGTGTCCGTCGCCGTGTCGGAGGCGGTGTCGACCGGCACGCCGGGCTCCTTCGTACCGGGTTCCGGAGCGCAGGCGGCGAGGGCGAGGAGCACGAGGGAGCGTCGCATTCGACGAGCTAACCGCCGACCGCGCGGGAGTGCGTCCGGGCGGCCCGCGGCGAATCCCGCCAACGCCCCGCCCACGCGGCTACGCTCCGGGCGGATGCCCCTCCTGCGCGCCGTCGCCGTCACCGCCACGCGCGGACCGACCCCCGCCTTGCGCGGCGTCGACCTCGAGGTGCACCCCGGCGAGGTGGTGGGGCTCTGCGGCCCGAGCGGCTGCGGAAAATCGACCTTTCTTCAGCTTTGTGCAGGATTCGGCGCGCGCACCGGCGGCGTCCTGACGGTGCTCGGTCGAGACCCCGGACGGCTTCTCGGCGCCGCGCTGCGCACGCACCGCCGGGAGGCGCAGCTCCTGCTCCAGAGCGCCGACGCGGCGTTGAACCCCGGTCTGCGCGTTCGGGAGGCCGTGCGGGACGTCGCGCGGCTCCACGGGCGTGCGGCGGCCGACGCCGACGACGCGCTCGCGCAGGTCGACCTCTCCGACCGCGCGGACGCCCGGCCGGCCGAGCTTTCCGGCGGTGAGAAGCGCAGGGTGGCCCTCGCCATGTTGGCCCTCGCGCGCCCTCGCCTCGTGCTCGCCGACGAGCCCACCGCGGGGCTCGACGCCGCGCGGCGGCTCGCGTTCCTGTCCGCGCTGCGCGGCGTGCCGGCTCCGGGGGGCGCGGTCCTGCTCGTTAGCCACGATCTTCCGCTGCTCCTCGCCGCCTGCACACGCCTCGTGGTGATGGACGAGGGGCGGACGGTCGACGCGCTCCGACCGTCCGACGCCGCGGACGCGGCGCGACACCCCACCACGGCGCGGCTGCTGGACGCGGCCGGAGTACGAGGATGATCGCGGTCGTCGCGGTGTCCGCGGCCCTGGCCGCCTCCACCGAGCACCACGTGGCCCAGGCCGAGGCCTTCGCCCGCCGCGGCTGGTGGCGCGACGCCGTCGACGAGGTGGACGCGGCGCTGGCCACCCCCGAAGGCGCCGTGGACTACGCCGCCAACGCCCTCGGCGCCCGCATGCACCACGCCGTCGGCGACCTCGAGCGCGCGGTCGCGCTCGGCCGCCGCGCGGCCGATCTTTGCCCCGACGACGACGCGCGGGCTGCGCTGGACGCGTGGGTGTACAGCCTCGAGTCCGCCTTCGGCGTGGTGGAGCTGCGCGGCCCCGAGCCCGGCATCCGGTCTCGGCTCCAGCTCGAGGCGCTGACGCCGCCCTTCGACCCGGAGCACAAGCGGTGGGTCGCGCAACGCACGTTGGAGCTCCATGAGCGGGTGGTGCTCCCGCGGCGCGTCGGGCTGCCCGCGGGCCGCTACCGGGTCAACGGCCTCGAGGTCGAGGTGAGCGCCGGATCCACCTCCTTCCTCGATCTCCCCGCGGGCCGGGTGGGCGCGGAGGGGCTGTTGTTGCTCCAGGTCGCGCGCCTCGAAGCGAACGTCGGCGCGAGCGCGTGGATCGGCGCCGCGGCGGACGGCCTCGCCCCGTCGCCGTTCGCGGAGCTCAGCGTCACGGCGCCCGCGGGGCCGGTGCTGCTCGGGCTCGCGGCCTCGTGGGAGCCGCGCGTGCACACGACCCCGGTCGGCGTCGCACAGGACCCGAGCGGCGCCGGGCTGCTCGCCCGAGTCGCCCGCGAGATTCCACTTGGTTCGTCGTTGATCGCCCGACCGAGCCTCGGGGTTCGCGGCGTACGCCTGCCGGGCCTCACGCTCGCGTGCGACCTCGCCGGGGCCGGGTTCGCCTGCGCCCCGATCGGGACGGACCGCCCGGATCCCGACGCGCGGCTCCGCGTGACCGGCTGGGGCGCCGGGCCCGCCGCGGACGTCACCCTGGCGTGGCGCCACGCCGGCCGCACCACCGCCGCCGGGCTGGCCGTGACGATCGGCGTCGAACACGTGTTCGGCGCCGTGTTCCCCGGGGAGGCGCGCGTCGTCGGGGAGGCCGATGCGCGGCCGTGGACGCTCGAGGCGGCGGAGTGGCGCGCCACCGGCATACGCCTCTCGTCTGGCTTCTCCTTCGCCTTCTGAGGGTCGATGATCGGGATCGTGTCCGCCGCGCTCGCCGCCGCCGTCGCGGTGTCCCCGCGCTACGAGGGCGGCAATTGCCAGGCCCCCCGGTGGTCGCCGGACGGCGGCGCGCTCGCTTGGGAGGTGAACTACCACGAGCAGAAGGTCATCCACCTCTACGTTTCCTCCCGCGGCGGCGCGGCGCGGCGCTTCACGCCGCCCGACGCGGGCGCCTCACGCACCGCCGGGTTTGCCGGCGCCCCCGACGTGAGCGCGCACGAGCTGAGCTTCGCTCCCGGGGCGCTCGGCCGCTTCGTGTACGCCGCGGGGAGCGGGGACTTCGATCTGCGCCTCGACAGCGGCGCGGCCCTCGCGCCCTCGCCCGGCGCCGACGGCGGCGCCGCCTGGAGCCCCGACGGGAGACACATCGCCTTCACGTCCGCCCGCACCGGCCAGGGGGACCTCTACCTCCTCGACACGGGCGCGATCGACGCCGCGCCGCGCCGGATCAGCGGCGAAGAGCGGAGCGCCGAGCTGTTTCCGGCGTGGAGCCCCGACGGTCGCAAGCTCGCGTTCGTGGGTCGCACCGCGCAGGGCGACAACCTCTGGATCATCGACGACGTCGCGTTTCCGGCGCCGCGCGCCATCACGGCGTGGCCCAACGTGAGCACGCGCCCGACGTGGAGCCCGGACGGCACAAAAATCGCCTTCTTCAGCAATCACCGCGACGCGGCGCGCGTCGACCTCTACGTGATGACGGTGGGCGGGACCCCCACGCTCGTCGCCGCCGGCGTGGCGGCGGGCGCCCGCGGGCCGAGCTGGAGCCCCGACGGACGGCACCTCCTGTACGTCAAAGACGACCCGCAAGCACTGGATCCGGTGTGGGCCGCCCCGGTCGCCGACCCGACCCGCGCGGCCGCCGTCGCCACCGACACGGTTGGGAACTCCGACGTGGACGTCGTGCTGAAGCCCGACGGGTCCACGTGGCTCGCCGTCGCGGCGATCGGCCTGACGGGCGACGCGGTGCGCGACTTCCGCCGCATCTACGTCATGCGGCTGCCGACCCTCCCGTGATACCGTCCCCGCGCTCAGGAGCCACCCATGACCGTGACCGAGAAGCTCGACCAGATCATCGCCGCCCTCACCACCGCCCGCGCTGACGCGGTCAAGTTCGACGGCGGCAACGCCGCGGCGGGCACCCGCGTCCGCACCGCGGCCCAGGACGCCAAGAACGCCCTTCAGGACGTCCGCACGCTCGTGCAGGACCTCAAGAACAGCCGCAAGACCGACGGCGAGTGAGCCGCGCGCGCGGCTGACGGCCCGAGAGCGCTCGAACCCGGTGTGAGCCGGGTCCGAGCCTCCGACCCCGAGCCGCTCACGCGGTCCGGAACACGCTCACGGCTTTGAGCAGGGCGATCAGCACCACCGCCCCGACCACGCCCCACACCACGCCGATCAACGACAGCTCCCCGGCGGCGGTCGCCGAGTCGAAGCCGAGCAACCCGGCGAACAACCCGCGACCGAGCGCGGCGCCGATGATGCCCACGAGGATGTCGATCAACAACCCCTGCTGCGCGTTCGTACGCATCAGGATGCTCGCCAGCCAACCAATGAAGGCGCCGACGAGGATCACGATCAGCCAGTCCATCGTCCCCTCCCCCGGGACGATCTACACACCGTGCGCAGGGCTCGCGCGGCGTCGCAGGAAGGCGAGCGCCGCGAGGCCCAGCCACGCGGGCGCCGGGAGCCCGGCGGAGCACCCGCAATCGCCCGTGAGGACGACCTCGTCGTCGCTCGGCAGCGCCGCGGCGGTGTCGGGCGCCGCCGTGTCCGCCGTGTCGGGCTCCGGGTCCGGCACACAGTTGTCCGTGGAGACGGGGTCCACGCTCCGCTCGCGCCGACCGTTGTCGAGCACCCAGAGGTCCGGATCGAGCTCGACCGCGGTCGGCTCCGTCGCGTAGCAGAACGAAGCCGTCACGCCCGCGCCAGAGACCACCACACGCTCATCCACGACCGTACCATCCGCGAACGTCACGCGGACCGGGACGGGCATCGTGAACTCCTGGCGGTCCTGCTCGATCGTCACGTCGACCTGCCAGCCGCCCGTGGCGGGGCCCGCCGCCCAACCCCACTCGTAGAAGGGCTCGCCGGACACATACAACCATGCGTCGAAGAACCAGCTCATGTCCTCGCCGGTCTGCGCCTCGACGATCGACTGGAAGTCGGCGGAGTCCGCGACCCCGTACCGATAGGCCGCCTCGTACGCTCGGAGGGTGTCGAAGAACACCTCGTCGCCGAGCACCCCGCGCAACATGTGCACCACCCACGAGCCCTTGTCGTAGACCGTGCCCCCCCAAAGGTAGTTCGGGTCGACGAGCGGGCCTTCGCCCTCGTAGTCCTTCCATTGGAAGTAGCTGTCCGCTTGCGACGCCACGTATTCGCGGCGCCCCTCGGCGCCGTAGGCGCGCTCGTACCAGAGCACCTCGGTGTAGCTGGCGAAGCCCTCGTTCAACCAGATGTGCGGCCAATCTTCGAGGGTCACGTCGTCGCCCCACCAGTGGTGGCCGAGCTCGTGGACGTTGACGATCTCGCCGTAGTACGAGCCGACGAGCTCCGCGCCGAAGGTGACCACCGTCGTGTGCTCCATGGCGCCGCCGAAGGGCGCCATGGCGAGGTTGTAGTCGTCCCACGGGTACGGGTTGTACAAGTCGGAGAAGTGCTCGATCATCTCCTGGGTGTTCGCGAAGGTGTCCTCGGCCGCGTCGACACGATCGGGGTACGCGGCCACCCGAATCCCCCAGGGCGCGTCGGCCACCTCGATCACCTCGTAGGTGCCGGTGTGGAACGTCATCAGGTAGGTCGGGATCTGCCCGTCGAACGTGAAGATCCACGTCTTCCACCCGGGCTCCGCGTCCAGCACCGCCGTCCCGGTGCCGTTGGCGAACACGACGTCGTCGTCGGGCACCGTGATCTCCCAGCGCAACGTCGCCTTGTCGGAGGGCACGTCGTAGACGGGGAGCCAGGTGCGGGCGCCGTCCGGCTCGTGAAAGGCGAAGGTGGGGTCCCCCCATTGGAGGCCCATGCCCGTGTCGCTGGCGCCGGTGACGGTCCAATACACGTCGACGTCGACGGCGGGCCCGTCGATGGGCCCGAGCAACACACGATCCCCGTCGACGGTCCAGGGGCGCGAGACCCCGTTGACCTCGATCCCGGTCAGGGTCGGGCCGTTCGCGTGGAGCACGAAGTCGTCGCCGGTCGTGCGGTCCGCCACGATCGAGAGGTGCCCGCGCACCGCGCGGCGCGACTCGTCTACCCGGACGCGGAGCGTGTAGTCGCGGATGTCCCAGCCCATGTCGACGTCGGCCGCGGGCGGGGGCACCTCGGCGGCGCGCGCGCGCACCGCGTGGGTGGCGTCACGCCAGGCGTTGCGGTGCGGGTCGGCGCGCAGGAGCTCGGGCGAGGGCAGCGTGGCGAGGGCGGGCAGGATGAGGAGGAGCATGTCCCACCATAGCCGACGGGAGGGGGGACGGCGTCCCCCCGCGCGGGTGTCCGAAGGAGGGCTCGGTGACGAGCGGGCGGGTTAGATCCTGCGCCCCCTCCGGACCGATCCCACGGCCCACCCCTTCCCCGGACTCCCCCGTGTCGCTCCGCACCGCCGCCTGGCCCGCCGCTCTGGCGCTCGCCGTCCTCGCGCTCACCCTCCCCTCCCTCGCGGAGACGCCCGTCGCCCCGGCCGCCGCCCCGGCCGCCGCCGCGGGGACTCCGCTCGGGCCGGCCGGCCCGACCACGCAGCTCGCCCCCACTGCGCTGCGCGTCGCACTGCCGTACGACGACGCGCTGCTCGCGGCCCTCGGCAAGCGGGACTGGGCCGCGGCGGTGCCGCTCCTCCAGAAGGTCGACCGCACGAAGCTTCCAGGGGCGGTGGCGGCCGATCACCTCTTCGTGCTCGCGTGGGCGCTCGAGCGCGCCGGCCGTGAGTCCGAAGCGGTGGGCCTCGTCGAGCCGGTGCGGGCCGCAGTGAACGCGCCGGCCGACTACGCGTCGCTCGTCGTCGGGGAGATCCTCCTCGCGCAGGGGCGCCCGGTCGACGCCATCCCGGTGCTGAGCGCGGTCGCGTCCGACTCACCCATCCTCGTGCGCGCGAAGCTCGCGCTCGCGCAAGCGTACGAGGCGGCGGGGCGGACCGCCGACGCGCGGGCCGTGTACGAGGCGCTCGTCGCGCGGCCGGACCCGGCCCCCGGGTCCAACATCGCGCTCGCGGCGCTCGCGCGGCGCAGCGACGCCGACAAGGCGAAGCAATACAAGCTCCGCCTGTATCGACACTACCCGAACAGCGCGGAGGACCGCGCGATGGCCGCGGACTCGCCACCCACGCCGGGGATCGCCGACATCGCCGCGCGCGGCGACCGACTCCAGGAGGACGGGAGCTACGCGGCGGCGGTCGGCCTGCTCGACCCGCAGCTCGCGAATGTGTCGGTCAAGGATTGCGTGTATCGATACGCGTGGGGCCGCGCGCAACACAAGCTCAACAACATCACGGCGGCGGCCGCGGTCCTCGAGCCGCTCGGCTCGGCCTGCCGGGGCGTCGACGACGAGCGCGGCGCGAAGGCGCTCTACCTCGCGGGGAAGGCCTACGAACGGAAGAAGGAGTGGGCCAGCGCTGCCCGCGCCTACGCGCGCATCCCGGAGTGGTACCCGAAGCACTCCATGGCGGACGACGGCTACGCCCTCGGGGGCATCGCCCTGCAGCAGGCGGGCGACCTTCCCGGCGCGCGGAAGCTCTGGGAGGCCGGCTTCGAGCGCTATCCGCAAGGCGACCTCGCCGCCGAGAACGCGTGGCGGCTCGCCTACGGCGCCGCCCTGGCGGGCGACACGCCCGGCGCGATCCGCTGGGCCGACCGCGCGGTGTACGAGCTGCCGGTCCAGAGCAACCCGACCGACGTGCTGGCGAGCGCGTACTGGGCGGCGCGGTGGCGGGCGTGGCCCTCGATGACGGAGAGCAAGGCCCGAAACCCGGACGCGGCCCAGGTCGCCCTCGCCACGGATCAGTTCGAGCAGATCGCGCGCGAGGCCCCGTGGCACTACTACGGGTGGCTCGCGCACGCGCGCCTCGTCGAGCTCGCGCCGGAGCGCGCGAAGGCGATCACCCGGCCCGCGATGGACGCCGATGACGCCCCCTGGCAGGTCAGCGAGGCCTGGCGCGCCACCCCCGCGGTGGACCGCGCCCTCGGGCTCGCGCGCGTCGGCCTGCTGGCGGAGGCCCTCGTCGAGCTCGACACCCTCGACGACGCCAGCTTCGGCGGCAGCGAGATGGCCATCGCCACGCACCTCCAGGACCGCGCCGGTCGCTTCCTCGAAGCGCACGATCGTCTGCGCACCTGGATCCGCACCCACCCGCCCGCGACCCTGGGGCCCAACGCCTACAAGGTGATGCGGCAGGCGTACCCGGAGCGATGGTGGGCCGAGGTGCAGGCCGCGGCCACGTACTCCTGGGACGCCCGGGTGTTCCACGCCCTGGTTCGCGAAGAATCGAACTTCAACCAAAAGATCGAGAGCCACGCCGGCGCGCGGGGCCTCTCGCAGCTCATGCCCGCCACGGCGTCCGGGGTGGCCAAGCGCATGGGCCTCTCCTACAGCAGCAGCAAGATCTGGGAGCCCGAGACGAACCTCAAGATCGGCGCGTATTACCTCGATATGTTGCACACCCGCTACCATGGCAACAGCGCGCTCGCGCTCGCGGGGTACAACGCGGGCGAGGGCAACGCCGACAAGTGGCTCGCGCCGAACCCCGACGTGGCGACCGACGCCTACGTCGAGGCCATCCCCTTCCGCGAGACCCGACACTACGTCAAGCGGGTGCTCTCCACCTGGCAGACCTACCGACTGTTGTACGGCCGTGAGGCGCTGTACACGGACGGCGCTCGCTTCAACCACGACGCGGTGCCCTGACCGTCCGCGCGTGGTACGGGTGCGTCGTGGAACTCCCCGAAGACATCGTACGGTTCGACGACGCGCAGCGCCGCGCCATCGCGCTCCTGCGGGACGTGACGCAGCGGCTCGAGGCGGGCATGAGCGCCCGCACCATCGCGCAGCTCGCCGAGACACGGCTCACGAATCACGGCTTCACCGGCTGGTATCACGCGCCTGAGGTGGCGTTCGCCGCCGGCATCGGCAGCGCAGTGTCGCGGCTCGTGCCCGGCAAGCTCGAGCCCGGTCAGCTCGTGTGTATCGATCTCGGCCCCACCGACGGCGAGGCGTACGGCGACGTCGCCTACACGTTCCGCTTCGGCGGGGAGACGCCGGGCGATCTCGCGCGTGGCTCCACCCTCGAGGTGGCCCGAGGGTGTGTGCGGGCCGCGTGCGGGTACGCCAGCCGATGGAAGACGGTGGGAGAGATCCAGATCTTCTCCGCGGCGTGGGCGGTCAACAACCGCATGGGCCTCGCCAACCCGGGCGTCGGACACCGCGTCCTCCCGCGCGAGGCGACCCCCGGCGCCTCCCTGCTCGGGGCGCAGTGGCCACGGGCGGCGCACGCCGCGACCAGCCTCATGCGCAACCGAATCCACCGCCTGCACCCCGTCCGGATGGACGGCATGTTCGCCATCCGCCCGGTGGTCCGCGGGCGCGACGGCGCGTTCGCGGCCTTCGAGGAGATGGTCTACGTCAGCCCGGAAGGCCGGGTCGTCCTCGGTCGCTCGACGGTGGACGAAGCCGGCACCCTGGACTGAACGTCCTCATCGCGCCATCGCCCGCGCGAGCTCTGCCCGGAAGTCCGGATGCGCGATGCCGACGAGCGCCTCCGCGCGCTCGCGCAGGGTGCGACCGTGCAGGTTCACCGCCCCGTATTCGGTGACCACCCAATGGACGTGGCCGCGGGTGGTCACGACCCCGGCGCCCGGCGTCAAGCTCGGCTTGATGCGGCTCACGGTGCCGTCCCTCGCCGTGGACGGGAGGGCGATGATGGCCTTCCCGCCTCGCGAGCGGGCGGCGCCACGGATGAAGTCCATCTGTCCGCCGATGCCGGAGTAGATGCGCGCGCCGATCGAGTCCGCGCACACCTGGCCGGAGAGGTCGACCTCCAGGGCGGAGTTGATCGCCACCACCTTCGGGTTCTGCGAGATGAGGTGCGTGTCGTTCGTGCGATCGCACGGGTGGAACTCGACCCGCAGGTTGTCGTGGACGAAGGCGTACAAGCGACGCGAGCCGGACACGAAGCTCGTGACCGTGCGCCCCGGGTGCACCGCCTTGTGGCGGTTCGTGATGACCCCGCCCTCCATGAGGTCGATCACGCGGTCGGAGAACATCTCCGTATGGACGCCGAGCTCGAGCTTGTCGCCGAGGCGGGCCAGGGCCGCGTCGGGGATGGCGCCGATGCCCATCTGGAGCGTCGCGCCGTCTTCGACGAGCGCCGCGATCTGCTCGCCGATGCGGGCCTCCACGGGCCCGATCGCCGCCGCCTCCGACTCGTGCATCGGGCGGTCCGTCACGCAGAAGGCGTGGATCGAGCGGAGGTCGATCGCCGTGGCGCCCATCGTCCGCGGCACCTGCTCGTTGACCTCGGCGATCACGATGCGCGCGGTGGTCGCGGCGGCGCGCGCGGCGTCCACCGAGGTGCCGAGCGTGCACATGCCATGGCGATCCGGCGGCGAGACCTGGAGGATCGCGACGTCGAGCGGGACGGAGCCGGAGGTGAAGAGGCCGGGGATGTCGCTCAGGAAGATCGGGATGAAGTCGGCGTGCCCGTCGTGCACGGCGCCGCGGAACGCGGCGCCGGTGAACAGGCACACCCCGCGGACGCGCTCGGCGACCTCGGGGCGCGCCCAGGGCGCGGGCCCGCTCGTATGGAGGTGGTAGAGCCGGACGCCCGACACCGACGACGCGCAGAGCGCCTCGAGGAGGGGCGTGGGGGTCATCGCGGCGCCGTGGACGAAGCAGCGCGCGCCGTCGGGCACGCGCGCGGCGACGGCGGCGGGGTCTTCGGCGCGGGCGCGCCAGTCCGGGTCGAGCATCACTCCTCCGTGAGGCTCAGAGCGCCGACACGAGCACGGTGATCGCCTGCGGCGCCGCGGTGAGGACCGCGAGGTCCTCCACGCCGTCGCTGTTGAGGTCGCCCGCGGCGAGGCGCCCGGGCGCCGCGCCGGCCCCCAAGGGGACCGTGACCACCGTCGGCGGGAAGGCGTCCCCGTCGAGCAGGAGCAGGCTCAGGCTGTCGTCGAGCGGGTGCGACACGACGAGGTCGCGGTCGCTGTCGCCGTCGACGTCCGCGGCCACGAGGTCATCCCCCGGCGCGGCGAGGGCCAAGGTGCGGAACGGCCCCTCGGCGCTCTCGACCCAGCCGTCGGCGCCGTCGGAGAGCAACAGGGCGAGCGTGCCGTCCTCGAGCAGCGCGAACACGTCGGCGTCGGCGTCTTCATCGACGTCGAACGCCACCATCCGGGTGACCGCGGCGGGCAGCACGAGGTCGTCGGCCGCGGTGACGCCGACCGTGCCGGGGCCGCTCGTGACCAGCCACTGGTGCACGGTGGCGCCGTCGGCGGCGAGCACGCTGCCGTGGCTCGGGCTCGTGCGGGCGAGCACACCCACGGTGGCGGGCGTGCAGATCGCCACGCTGGCGTCGACGAAGCCGCCGCCGCTGCCGCCGCTCGTCTGGGTGATCGCGCCACACGCGGACGGGGTGGCGAGCGCGAGCAGATCGAGCGTCGGCGGCGTGCCCGGCAGGTCCGCGACGGCGACCTCGACCGGAGGGCCTTCGCCGCCCGGGGTGGTCGCGGCGGCCGTCACGCCGCCCGCGCCGTTCCCGAAGAGCACGACCACGTCGTTCCCCGCGGCCACCGCGAGGTCCGTGAGGTCGTCGCTGTCGAACGTGCCGGCGACCATCTCGCCGTACGGGGCCGCGATGGCCGCGTCCTCGAGGTGACCGGACGAGGCGAGCGCGCCGGTGCCGTCGTTGGTGAGCACGCCGATCCACCCGGCGTAGACGAGGACGTCGGGCTCGCCGCCGTCCCAGTCGCCGATGACGATGCCCGTGAGCGCCCCGTCGCGCGGCGGCGCGTACGCGAGCGGCGCGGCGTAGCAGGGCGCGTCGCACACGGCGCCCCCCGTGTCGTCCGTGTCCGCGCCGGAGTCCTTCGCGGTGTCGTCGGTGTCGACGTCGGTGTCGGTGTCGGTGTCGGCGTCGGCGTCGGCGTCGGCGTCGGCGTCGGCGTCGGAGTCCTCCGCCTCCTTCGGATCCTGCCCGGAGCAGCCGAACGGGGCGAACACAAATGGAAAGGCGACGATGAACGAAGCGATCATGCGCGCGTGGCTAACCCGACGCATCAGCGCGACCGCCCCTCCTCCACCACTTCGTCCACGAAGTCCAACATCACCGGATCGACGCGCAGCCCGATCGCGTCCATCGCGGGGCGGTTGAGCACGACGCGGATCGCGCCGGGCGCGGGCGGTTCGATCACCCCCGGGAGCTCTCCCCCGTCCAGGATGCGCCGGGCGAGCTCCGCCGCCTGCTGACCGACCACGTCACGGTTGGCGGCGACGCACAACGAGGCCCCGGCCTGCACCAGGTTCTCCGTGGCGGCGAGCATCGGCAGCTGCCGACGACGCGTCTCTTCGCGCAGCCACCGGAAGCTGCTCGGCGTGATCACGTTCGCGTCCGGCAGGAGCCACAGGGCGTCGACCGCCCCGGCGACGCGCCCGAAGGCGGCGCGCACGTCACGGGGGTTGGTGATGCGCTGAACCTCGAGGCTGAACCCAGCGGATCGCGCGGCGTCGAGCGCGCGTGTCGTGGACGCGGCGGTGTTGCCGGTGGACAAGATGACCCCGAGGCGCTCCACGTCCGGCGCGAAGATCCGGAACTGCGCGAGGGCGGCGTCGGCCGGCACGTGGTCCGACACGCCGGTCACGCGGGTCCCGCGGACGCCGTAGCGCTCCGGGTCGCGCACCATGGCGTAGACGACGGGCACGCCCGTCAGCTCGTTCACCGCCACGTACGCCGCCTTCGCCCCGACGGCGAACACGAGCGGCGGGGGGTCCGCCGCGAGCTGCTCGACGACGGCCGTGGCCCGCGCGCGGTCGCCGCGCAGGTCGAAGATCGTCGTCGGACGCCCGACGCTGGCGGCGAAGCGCTCGACGGGCGCGTCGTACGCCGCGAGGGTGTCACTCACGATGACCGCGATGTCCGCGCGCGCGAGCGCCAGGGAGACGAGGGCGAGGAGCCACATGGGGCGCAGTATAGCGACCCCGCGGAGCGGACGGCCCAGACGCGGCGGGATAGTCGCGGCCCGATGCGCGCCCCCGACTGCCGTTTCGATGTTCCTTTCCTCGGCTTCGGGATCGGCCTGCGGACCGTCCACTACCCCGCCATCCTCGACGTGTGGCCCACGATCGACTGGTTCGAGGCCATCTCCGAGAACTACATGCGCACACACGGACGGCCGCGGGACGTGCTCGACCGCGTGGCGGCGCGGTATCCGGTCGTGTTGCACGGGGTGTCGCTGTCGATCGGATCGACCGACCCCTTCGATCGGGCCTACCTCCGCCACCTCGGCGCCCTCGCGCGACGCGTTCGCGCGCCCTGGCTCAGCGACCACGTGTGTTGGACCGGCGCGGCGCACCACAACAGCCACGACCTGCTCCCCTGCCCCTACAACGAGGCGTCCCTTCGGCACATGGTCGCGCGCGTGCGCGAGGTCCAGGACATCCTCGAGCGCCCGATCGCCCTCGAGAATCCGTCGAGCTACGTGGAGTTCCGCTCCTCCGACATGCCCGAGTGGGAATTCGTCGCGCGCCTCGCGGACGAGGCGGACTGCGCGCTGCTGCTCGACGTCAACAACGTGTACGTTTCATCCGTCAATCATCGGTTCGCACCCGAACGTTACATCGACGCCATCCCTCCGAATCGTGTGGTTCAGTACCATCTCGCGGGCCACACCCGATATCCGACGCACATCCTCGACACCCACAGCGATCACGTCATCCCCGACGTGTGGGCCCTGTACCGGCGGGCGTGGGCGCGCACCGGTCCGCGCTCCACCCTGGTCGAGTGGGACGACGACATCCCCGCGTTCGACGTCGTTCATGCCGAGGTGCTCGAGGCGCGTCGGCAGGTGGGGTTCATCGATGGATGAGCGCTCCCTCCGGGCCGAACAGCTCTGGTTTCTCGCCGCCGTCACCGGGCGCGACGCCGGCCCCGTGGCGCCGGCCGACGCCTACATCCACCCGTCGGACACGCTCACCCCCGAGGGGCGCCTCGACATCTACCGCGAGAGCTACCACGCGCGCCTCGAAGGCGCGTTGCAGGTAGACTTCCCAGCCATCCACCGGCTCGTCGGGCCCGCCGCCTTCGGGAGCCTCTCCCGCGCGTACGTGCACGCGCACCCCCCGTCCTCCTGGACCCTCGACGACCTCGGCGCCCGGCTCCCTTCGTTCCTCCGCCGCCCGTTCGAAGCCCCGCTCGCCGCGTGCGACTGCGACGACGCCGACGGCGCGCCGGTGGCCTGGCCGCCGTCCCCCGCGGCCCGACGCCTCCTTCGCGACGTGGCGCGCCTCGAGTGGGCGATGACGCGCGCCTTTGCCGCGCGCCTGCGCGCCCCGATCGGCCCGGACGACCTCCGGCGCGTCGCGCCCGCCGCCCTCGCCGCGGCGCGTCTGCGCGTGCAGCCGCACCTGCGCGTGCTCGCGCTGGGACACCGCGCCAGCGCGATCGTCACGGCGACCCGTCAGGACCTTCCCCTACCCGACCTCGGCCCGGCGCCCACGCACGTGGCCGTCTACCGTCGCGGAACCCAGGTCATCCGCCTCGATCTCGGCCCCACCGCGGCGGTGCTCCTCCTCGCGCTGCGCGAAGGGCTGCCGGTGGGCGACGCGGTCGGACGCGCCGCGGCCACCTGGTCCGGAGACGCCGCGGGGCTGCCGACCGCGCTCCAACGGTGGTTCGCGGATTGGTCCGGCGACGGGCTTTTTTGCGGCGTCGACTGACGCCGAGGTCCGGGCACGAACGGGTACCTTCGGGCGCGCCTCCGCGCCGGCCGCTCCGCGTTGCCCCCCCCCCGACGGCGCCATCCGCGACAATGCGCGCCGGAGGCCCGGTGACGACAGAGACCTTCTGCACCTGCCACCGCCCCGCCGACCATGAGCTCGAGGCGCTCTCGCTCGAACTCGCGCTCGCGCAGGCGGCCATGCGCGAGGGCGACCTCACCCACGCGCGCCACCACGTCGCGAGCGCGCTCGGCCTCGTGCCGACGGACGGGCGCGCGCACGCCGCGCTCGAGGAGCTCGCGGAGCTCGTCGACCTCACCCCGTTGCCGGACACCGGCTGGTACGGCGAGTACGCGATGATCGCGCTGGCGCTGTACCGCGCCGGCCGCCCGGCCGACGCGTTGCGCGTGATGGCCGACGTCGCGACGTCGATGCCGCACCTCGGCTACGAGCACATCCTCACGCGGTGGGTCGCCGAAGGGGGCGACGGCATCGACGCCGCCGCGTCGGACCGTATCGGCAACCTGCTCCTTCGCGTGGGCGAAAACACGATCGGCATCCATCGGATGTGGCCGGGCGAGCGCGCGCTGCTCGCGCCCTACGCTCGCCTCGCCGAGGTGTACAGCGCCGTCGAGCCACGCGCCTCGATGCGGGCCGCCGCCAGCGGGCTGCTGCGCCGGGTCGGACGCGCCGAGCAGGCGCTCGCGGTCGTCGACGGCGTGGACGGCAGCCTCGCGCGCCTCCAGGAGGGGCTCGCCCTGCGGGCGCAGGGAGACGGCGACGGCGCGTGCGCGGCGTTCTCCGCCGCGGAGGCGCTCGATCCGGCGGCGGCCTACACCGCCGAGCGCGCGCGCTCCCTGTTCGTGGCCCACCGGGACGACGAGGTGCTCGAGCTCCTCGGGGGCGCTCGCGCGTCCGACGACCCGGAGATCGCCCAGCTCCGCGACGCCGCCGCGCGGCGTGACGCGGGCGACACCGACGCGCGCATCTCGGCGCTCGACGCGCTCCGACGCGAGCGGCGCCTGCTCGCGCTCGACGCGCCCGGCGACGCGACCGCCAACTTCTTCGCGCAGCCGCGCAAGACCCACGGCGCGCGGCTCACCCTCGCCGTCGACGGCTGGGAGAGCCCGACCAACCGCATGTTGATCGCCCTCGCCGAAGGCCACGGCGACGTGCGCCGCGTGGCGTACGAGATGCGCTTCGAAGACGCCCCGCGCCCCGTGATGGCGCGTGTCCGCGGCAACTTCTCCGCGTGGATCGAGCGCGACGGCGTCGTGGTCCCGTCGGTGCCCGCGCCGCGCGGCGACTTCCCGGCCGCCCTCGCCCAGATCGCGCGCGCCACCGGCCCGGCCCACGCCGTCGTCGACGCCATGTTGTACGGGGCGTCCGAGCTCGTGGCGCAGCGCCGCATCGGCGCGGCCTCGCTCCTCGCCGCGATCGTCCACCCGCCGCGGGGCGTCGCCGTGGACGGCGAGCACCTCCCGACGCGGGTGTTCCGCTACCAGATCGCCTGCGCCCTCGCCCTCGCCTCTCTCCCCGCGCGGGCGGGCATCAGCGCGCTCGAGTCCCTGGTGTTCGGCCCGGTCGACTGGGTGTCCGCCGCGGCGATCGTCGCCCTCGGCGAGTGTACACGCCGCGACGCGGCGGTGGCCGCCGCCGGGCGTTCCCTGCTCATCGCCGCGGTCGACGACCTGCTCCCCTTCTCGACCGACCCACGCTTCTCGGCCCTGCACGCGGCGTTCGACCAGCTCCCGGCGGTGCCGGCGCGCGTGGGCGAGGCGCTGCGCACCTGGCACCGCGAGCGCGGGGAGGAGTGAGGGCGCCCGGACTGCGGCCGGTCAGACCCCGACCGCGCGCCCGTCTCGGACGGCGTACGTCCCGGGCTGCATCGCGTCGACCCGAGCGAGGATCGACGCGGCGTCCGCCACGAGCGTGACGTCGTTGGGGATGGCGCGCCCGCTCGCGACCACGACCCCGGCGCCCATCCGAACGCGGTGCCCCACGGCGCAGCCCAGGAACGGGCTCCCGGTGTCGACGAGCCGCCCGTCGACCGGCACGCGCACGTTGCCGCGGAGGTTGAGGTCGTGCAAGGTGGCGAACGTGGCGACGAAGCTGTCGTCGCCGACGATACACGCCTGCCCGCCGATGTGGCTGATCGAGCTGCGCGCGCCGAGCACGGACAGGTTGAACATGCCGAAGTTGCCGAGGTGCGCGCCCGGCCCGAGGATGGCGCCGCGGGCCGTGACGTGGTCCTCGACCTTCGCGCCGTCCGACACGACACAGGCGCGGAGCACGGAGTACGCGCCGACCTCCACGTCGTCGCCGAGCACGCACATCTCCAAGCGCGCCGTGGGGTGAATCCGACAGCGACGACCGACCCGCGCAAAACGACCGAAGCCTGCGCGCAGCGGCGCGCGCGCCCAGGTGGAGAGCACGTTCCACGGGCGGCGGATCAGCTCCGCGTCGAGCGCCGCCGGCAGCGCGGCGAGGTTCGCCCGCAAGGCGTGCGCCCAGTGATGGATGGTCGTGGCGGACCGGGCGGTGATCCACCACGGCGTCTCGGTCTTCCAGGGGCCCGGCGCCTTCGCCACGCCGCCGAAGCCCCTGGGAGGCAGGCACACCGCACGATCCGCGACGCCGAGCCGCACGCCGACGCGCCGCGTGGGCTCTCCGCCGACGACTGGACCCGCCGGCTCGGCCTCGAGATCGCCGCGACGGACCGGACGTTCGAGGAAGATCATCTCGCCGCCGTCCGCTCCCGCCGCGCGGAGCCACGCGCGCAGCCCCGCGACGGTCACGTCGACGTCGTCGTCCCAGAGCAGGGTGCCGACCCGCGACGCGCGCTCCGACGCGTCGACCGTCGCCGCGACGCGCAGGCCGAGCGCGTGCAAGGTGCGATCTTGACGCTCTTCGAGCGGCACGCCGAGCACCCGCACCTTGCCGACCGGGTCGCCCCAAGGGGCGACGACGCGACCGGTCCGCACGCGGACCACCTCTCGGACGTGCCTCAACGCGCGCCTCGGCCCGCCCGCGGCGCTCCGGAGGCGCGGCGCACTCAGCGCCCGCGACGACGACGGCGGCGGCGCGCGTTGTTGGCGGCGCCGGCGCCCGCCGACGACGCCTGGGTCGCCGGGGCGTCTCCGGCTTCCGCGCCGAGCTCTTCGCCGAAGCGCGCCCGGACGAGGTGCAGGAGGCCGCGGTTCGAACGCCGCTTCAGCCCGGGGTCCTGGTTCAGCAGGCGCATGGCCTCCTGCCGCGTGCGCACCATGAGGTCGCGCTCGGACACCGGGTCGGCCCACGCGAAGTCGGGCGCGTCGGCCGCCCGTTCGCCGAGCACGGCGTCGAGGCCGCGGTGCCGGAGATCGAGCTCCGCGATCCGGAACCCGTCGGTCTCGTTCACGACGAGCTCGAGGTTGTGCTTCGCGTCGGGGCGGGGGTCGTCGCTCGTGACCAGGAGGCAACGGCCGCGGCGCCAGCCGTGCGCCACGTGGGCGCGCAGGCGATGCAGGCGCACGAGGTCGAATTGGTGCGCGTACTCCACGATCATCGTCGTGGCGTTGGGCACCACCGGCCCGTGCTCCACGTAGGTCGTCGCGAGGAGCACGTCCGTGCGGCGATGTTGGAAGTCGTCGTAGGCGCGGAACCGCTCTTCGCGCGACATCCCGCCGTTGAAGATGCCGATCCGCGCGCCGGGGAACTGCTCGGACGCGAGCACCTCCGACAGCCGACGCGCCTCGCTGGGCGACAGGAGGTCCTGGCCGCGCACCACGGGGAACGCGATCATGACCTGCTCCCCGGCGGCGAGGGCATCGCGCGCGCGCTGGTACGCCTCTTCGCGACGGGTGGCGTCGAAGGCCTCCGTGTCCACGCCGCGCCCCGAGGGGGTCGGGAGGACCGTGAGGTTCATCGGGCCGTACACGTTCAGGGCGATGGCGCTCGGCACCGGCGCCGGCGTGAAGACCACGAGGTCCGGGCGTTGGCCCTGCACGTCGAACGGGGCGACGTCCGCCGCGCCGTACGGCCCGTGCTCCTCGAACACGACCAGCCCCAAGCGGCGGAACGCAGGGACGTCCTTGAGGATGGCCGGCGTGGCGTAGATGATGAGGGCGTCGCCCTTCTTGAGCTGTTCGGCCTGGGTGCGCGTGGGCGCCCCGAGCAGGAGCATCGGCTCGAGATCCACGGAGCGGTAGAACTGCTCCGCGAACAGGTACCGGTGCTCCGCGGTCAGGGCGTCCGGCCCCAGGAACAGCGCCTGGTGCTTGTTCTCTGCCACCACGAGCATCGCGGCCTGCACGACGGCGTGCTTGCCGGCGCCGACGTCCCCTTGCAGCAGGCGCTGCGAGGGCTGATTGCGGCGGAGGTCACGCTTGATGTCGTCGAACGCCGCTTCCTGCTCGTCCGAGAGGGTCCACCCGATCTGCCCGAAGGCGCGCGCGACCAGGCCGTGCTGCACCGCCGTGGCGATCCCGCGCTCGCGGCGCTCGCGCTGACGGGCGAGCGCCACGCCGAGCTGCACCTGCAGGAGCTCGTCGAAGCCGAGGCGTGAACGCCCCTTTCGACCTGCATTACTCGGAAGGTGGGCGTCCCGGACGGCCTGGTTGAGCGGCAACAGCTTGTGCCGCTCGACCACCTCGGGCGGAAGGTGATCCTGAAGGTTGTCGACGTGCGTGCGCAGGGCCGCGCGGACCACGGCGCGCACCCGGGCGTCCGGAAGTCCGGGGACGTCGTACCGGGGGAGCCAGTCGCCGCCGCGCCCGTCGAGCCCGAGCGGCTCGGCCTCGAACAGCACCGGTCGTTCGTCGAGGATCTCGAGGCGCCCGCACAGGCCGAGCTCACCGCCCGCGGGCGTGCGCGCGACCTCGAACGGCAGGCGCCCGTACCAACGGCACACGACCTCCGCGCGATCCGTCGTCAACACGAGCTCGTCCCGACGCAAGCCGGGCGAGAAGCGCGTGCACCGACGGCTGACCGTGCCGCGCACGACCACGTTGCCCTCGGGGGTCACGCCGGGGATCCACCGCTCGCCGGCGCGATCGATCGCGATCGGCGGGTGGGCGAACAGGTCCGCCACGGAGGCGACGCCGACGCCCGCGAGCGCCTCGACCTCTGCGGCGTCCAGCACGTCGAGGGTGGTGATCGAAACGCCCGTCCCTTCGGGGTGACCGAGGGGGAACGTGCGCGGTTCGGGGGCGGGCGGCGGACGCGGGGGCTCCGGCTCGGGGGCAGGCGCCGGCGCCGGCGCGACCTCGTCCGCGCGCCGCTCGCGATCCCGCGGGCGGTCCTCGCGGTCGCCGCGCTTCTTCTTGCGATCCTCGCGGTCGCGCGGGGGACGGTCTTCCCGGGGGCGATCGTCGCGCGACTCGCGCGGGCGATCGTCGCGGGCTTCGCGGGGGCGGTCGTCGCGGGGACGATCGGCGCGGTCGCGCGGGCGATCGTCGCGGTCGCGGGCCTCGCGCGGGCGATCGTCGCGGTCGCGGGCTTCGCGCGGGCGATCGTCGCGGTCGCGGGCTTCGCGGGGCGGGCGAGGCTCCCGCGGGCGATCGTCCCGCGCGTCGTCGCGCGGGGGTTCGGCGGCCGCTTCGGTGTCCGGGCCGTCCGGCGGAAACACGGGCGGCGCCAGGGGCGCGGGAGGCGGGGCGCGCGGCGGCAGGTCGGCGACGATGCTCTCGGGGAGCAGGCGGCCGAGCGGCGCGGGCGCCTCCGGCGGGGCGATCTCGGCGCGGAGCGCGGCGACGACCTCGGCGAGCGCGCGTACGCGCCCTTCGCGGGACGCCTCGTCCGCCGCGTCGAAGCCGCCGAGCGCGCCGACGAGCGCCGCGTGGGCCGCCTCGCGGTGCGCCAGGGCCGGGAGCCAACGACCGAGCGAGGCCTCGACGTAGCGAACCCGCAACGCGGGCGCGCGAGCGAGCCACGAGGAGGCGCGGGAGAGCACGTCGAGCGCGGCTCGGGCGCGCGCGTCGTCGGGCGGCGGAAGCGCCGCGCCGGGAGCCGACGCCAACGTCGCGTCGGTTTCCGTCGAAGTCATTCGAACCTGCTTTACTTGTAGAGTACGTCGTTGATGACGACGGTGCGCGTGCCCTTCGGCGTCTCGAACCGAACCTCGTCGCCCTTCTTGCGACCGATGAGCGCGCGCCCGATGGGGGAGCTGAACGACACCATGCCCGCCTTCACGTCGACGTCTTCGGCGCCGACGATTCGGTAGGTGGACTCCTCGCCGCTGTCGGTGTCCTCGAGCAACACGGTCGTGCCGAACATCACCGCGGCGGTGGGCTTGACCTTCGTGATGTCGATCACGTCGGCGAGAGAGAGACGACCTTCGAGCTCGCGGATGCGCCCCTCACAGTGGGCCTGCCGCTCCTTCGCGTCCTCGTATTCGGAGTTTTCGCTGATGTCCCCGTGCGCCCGCGCCTCTTCGATGTCCCGGATGACCCGGTGGCGAACGACTTCTTTGAGGTGCTTCAGCTCCACGCGGAGCTTCTCGTGCCCCTCGGGGGTCATGGGGATGCGCTGTGTCATGGCGGCGAGACTAACACGGCGTCCGGCAGGCACGAACGCACGACCCCACGCAAGCGCGCGCCGCGCAACGCGTCGTTCCGGGAACGAGACCGGTGCGCATCGGTGTCGACGACGTGACGGGCCTCGGGATCGACGAGCACGAGGCCCACGTTCGTGAGCCCCAAGGCGGCGCGGGGCCCGGCGCCGAGGGCGCGCAGCACGGTCGGGAGGTCGCCGAGGGCGGTCAGCGCCGCGGCGAACGCGGACTCGAGGCCCGAGCTGCCGGGCACCGCACGCTCGAACTCGAGCTCCTTCTCTTCCGGGGCGCGCGGCTGGTGGTCGGCGCTCAGGCAGAGGAGCCCCTCGCGGACCGCGGCCACGAGCGCCTCGCGGTCGGCGGCCCCGCGCAACGGCGGGTGCAGCCGGAAGCGGGTGTCGTACCGGTTGTCGTCGAGCACCGACGCGTCGAGGAGGAGGTTCCGAGCGGGGGTGGACGCGGTGACCGGCAGGCCGTCCGCGACGGCGGCGCGCACGAGCGCGACGCCGCGCGCGCTGCCGATGTGGGTGAGGTGCACAGGGGTGCCCGTGGCGCGCACGAGCGCGACGACGCGCGCGACGCCGATCTCTTCGTTCGCCGAGGGATTTCCACGAAGCCCGACCACCGCCGCGAGCGGCGCGTCGTGCATCACGCCGAGGCGGTCGAGGTCCGCGTCGCACGGCCGGAGGACGATCGGCACCCGGAACGCGCGCGCGTACTCGAGGGCGTTGCGGAGCACCGCGGTGTCGCGCATGGGGCGCCCCCCGTCCGAGAGCGCGGCGGCCCCGGCACCCGCGAGCAGCCCGAGCTCGGCGAGCTCCTCCCCGCGCAGCCCCGCGGTCAGCGCCGCGGCCGGGAGCAAGCGCACCCCTCCGGGGCCGACCCGGTCGATGCGCGCGAGCTGCTCGGGCGTGTCGACGACCGGGTCGACCGCGGGCGTGGTGAGGAGGTCGGAGAACCCGCCCGCGAGCGCCGCGGCGCAGAGCGTGCCCACCCCCTCCCGCGGCGGGAAGCCCGGGAAGCCAGGATCGCAGCTCACATCGACGAAGGAAGGAGCGACGACCGCGCCGCCGGCGTCGAGGTCCGGCCCGTCGCCGGAGATCCACACGTCCACGGGCGCGTCGCGACCCGGGAGGCGCGTGTTGGTCAGGCGCCTCACGCGTCGCTCCGGCCGGTGATGGGCTCGTCGGCGTTGCCGAGCAGCAGGAACAGCAGCGCCATGCGCACCGCGATGCCGTTGCTGACCTGGTCGAGGATGACGCTGTTCGGACTGTCCGCGACGTCCGCCGCGATCTCGACGCCGCGGTTGATCGGCCCGGGGTGCATGACCACGACGTCCGGACGCGCACGGCGCAACCGCTCGAGGTCCAACCCATAGAACGCTGCATACTCCCGCGCGCTCGGCAAGACGGCCCGCCCGAGCCGCTCGCGCTGGATGCGGAGCATCATCACCACGTCCGCCTCCTCGACGACGTCGTCCACGTGGTGTCGGATCTCGACCGGCAAGCCGGACATCTCGGCACGGCACATCGTCCCCGGCCCGGCCACGAGCACACGCGCGCCCATCGTCGTGAGCCCGAAGATGTTCGAGCGTGCGACCCGCGAGTGTTGGACGTCGCCCACGATCGCCACGGTCCGCCCCTCGAGCCCCCCCAGCCGGTCGCGCATGGTCAGCATGTCGAGCAGCGCCTGCGTCGGGTGCTCGTTGATGCCGTCGCCGGCGTTGACCACGCTCCACGGGAAGGCGCGCGCGAGCATGCCCGGGGCCCCGGCGCAGTCGTGGCGCACGACGACGGCGTCCGGCGCCATCGCGTAGATCGTCCGCGCCGTGTCCATCAAGGTCTCGCCCTTCGCCGTGCTCGACGAGGACACCGAGAAGCCCAGGACGTCCGCGCTCAGCCGCTTCGCCGCGAGCTCGAAGCTCGTGCGGGTGCGCGTGCTGTTCTCGAAGAACAACATCACGACCGTGCGGCCCCGGAGCGGCGGGACCTTCTTGACCTTGCGCTGGCTGACGGCCCGCATCTGCTCGGCGGTGTCGAGCACGCTCACGATCTCTTCGCGGGAGACCCCGCGGAGGCCCAGGAGATCCTTTCGTTTCATTCGACCGTCACCACGTCGGCCGCCCAGTCCACGCGCACGCGCGAGCGTCGTGGCGTCGCGATGCGCGCCCCCACGAAGTCGGGCGCGATCGGCAGCTCGCGGTGCCCCCGGTCGATCAGGACCGCGAGCTTGATCCACTTTGGACGTCCGTAATCCCAGACCTCACCCATCGCGGCCCGCACCGTGCGCCCCGTGAACAGGACGTCGTCCACGAGCACGATGCCGAGCCCGTCCACCTCGAAGGGCATCGCCGTGTCGCCCACGATCGGCTTCTCGAGGCCGGAGTAGAGGTCGTCGCGGTAGAGCGTGACGTCGACGTCGCCGCGGAGCGGCCGCGAGCCCGTCCGCGCGTCGCACGCGTCCGCGAGCCGGTCGGCCAGCGGGGGCCCGCCGCGACGGATGCCGACGAGCGCCCACGGCTCGCCCGCGGGGAGGGTCGTCACGATCCGATCGGCCATCAACGCCACCATCGCGGTGACGTCGTCGCGCTCGAGGATGGTGCTCATCGCGTCAGAGGCCCAACCGCGGGTCGCTCTCGACCGCCTTGCTCACCGCGAACGACAACCGCCGCGCGCCGATCGGCGGCGGGATCTCGACGATGACGTCCCATGCACACTCCACCACTCGGTCGGAGCCGTACGTGGAGAAGGCGCACGCGTCCGACGAGATGTAGTCCGGCACCTGCTGGTCACGGAGCTGCTCCTCGAGCTTCGTCTTGCCGGCCGGCAGCCCGTTGGCGCCCCACGACGCGGCGGCGTTGGCCGCGACGGAGTCCATCTTCCACCAGTCGATGTAGTACGGGAGGAAGTACCAACACCAACCGAGGCCGAGGGCCACGAGGACGAGGAGGATCGCGGTGAGCGGCTTCATGCCGGCGAGTCTACTACTCGTCGAGCTTGAGCACGGCGAGGAAGGCCTCCTGCGGGACCTCCACGCTGCCGACCGACTTCATGCGCTTCTTTCCCTCTTTCTGACGGTCGAGCAGCTTGCGCTTGCGGCTGATGTCGCCGCCGTAGCATTTGGCCGTGACGTCCTTGCGCATCGCCTTCACCGTGGTGCGCGCGATCACCTTGTTGCCGATCGCCGCTTGAATGGCGACGTCCCACATCTGCCTCGGGATGAGGTCCTTAAGCTTGTTCGCGAGGGCCTGGCCTTTGTGAAAGCTGACCGAACGATGACAGATGTTCGACAGGGCGTCGACCGGCTCGCCGTTCACGAGGATGTCGAGCTTCACGAGGTCCGCCTCTTCCCAGCGGATGATCTCGTAGTCCATCGACGCGTACCCGCGGGACACCGACTTCAGTCGGTCGAAGAAGTCGAACACGACCTCGCCGTACGGGATCTCGTAGGTGAGGATGACGCGCCCCGTGCCCGCGTACTCAAACTTCTGTTGGCGCCCGCGGCGGTCTTCGCAGAGGCGAAGCACGTTGCCGACGAACTCCTCCGGGGTGTGGAGCGTGACACGCGCGATCGGCTCTTCGATCGCCTCGATCGTCTGGAGCGGCGGAAGCTTCGAGGGGCTGTGCACGAGCACGCGGGTGAGCGCCTTCGTTCGCACCTCGTACACGACGCTCGGCGCGGTGGTGATGAGGTCGAGGTTGTACTCGCGCTCGAGGCGGTCGTGGATGACCTCCATGTGCAGCAGCCCGAGGAAGCCACATCGGAAGCCGAACCCGAGGGCGTCGGAGGTCTCCGGCTCGTACGTGAAGCTGACGTCGTTCAAGCGGAGCTTCTCGAGGGACTCGCGCAGCTCCTGGTAGTCCGCGGAGTCCGTCGGGAAGATCCCCGAGAAGACCATCGGCTTGCTCTCTTTGAAGCCCGGCAGCGGCGCGTCGGCGGGCTTGAGGAAGTGCGTGACGGTGTCGCCCACCTTCGCGTCCGCGAGGGTCTTGATGCTGGCGATGACGAAGCCGACCTCGCCGGCCGCGAGCTCCTGCCGCTCGATCGCCTCCGGCGCGAACACGCCGAGCTTCAGGGCGTCGTAGATGCCACCGGTGGCCATGAACTTGATGCGCTCGCCTTTGCGCAGCACCCCGTTCTTGACGCGCACGAGGACGATGACGCCGACGTAGGGGTCGAACCAGGAGTCGAAGATCAGCGCCTGCAAGGGCGCGTCACGATCGCCCTTGGGCGAAGGGAACACCTCCACGATCGCGTCGAGCAGCGCCTCGATGTTCTCGCCGGTCTTCGCCGACACGCGCTGCGCGCGCGAGATGTCGATGCCGACGTTCTCCTCGAGCTGCGCGAGCACCCGGTCCGGATCCGCGCCGGGCAGGTCGATCTTGTTGACGACGGGGAGGATCTCCAGGTCGTTCTCGATCGCGAGGTAGACGTTCGCGAGGGTCTGCGCCTCGACGCCCTGCACCGCGTCCACGACGAGGATCACCCCTTCGCACGCGGCGAGGGCGCGGCTCACCTCGTAGCCGAAGTCGACGTGCCCGGGCGTGTCGATGAGGTCGAGCACGTGGCCCTTCCAGAACATCGCCGCGGTCTGCGCCTTGATCGTGATGCCGCGCTCGCGCTCGATCTCCATCTTGTCGAGGTACTGCGCGCGCATGTCACGATCGGGCACCGTCCCCGTGACCTGCAGCAGGCGGTCCGCGAGGGTGCTCTTGCCGTGGTCGATGTGGGCGATGATCGCGAAATTACGGATTCGGTCGAGCGGGACGGCCATGGGGCCGGCATCTATCTCGGCTCAGGGGCGCCCGATGCAGCGATATTCGAAGCCCCGCGCGCGAACGTCGGCGGGGCTCCACACGTTGCGCCCGTCGAACACGATGCGCTGCTTCATCAGGGACGCGACGCGATCGAGGTCGGGGCTTCGGAATTCGTTCCACTCGGTGACCAGGACGAGCGCGTCGGCGCCCTGGAGGGCCTCCATCGGGCCCTTGGCGTAGGTGATCTGGTCCCCGATGACGCGCCGCGCCTCGTGCATGGCCTCGGGGTCGTAGGCGCAGACCATGGCGCCCGCCGCGAGCAGGCGATCCACCACGACCAACGAAGGCGCCTCGCGCATGTCGTCGGTCTCCGGCTTGAACGCGAGGCCCCACACCGCGATGCGCAGGCCGCCGAGATCCGCGCCGAAGCGGGCGATGACCATGTCCGCGAGGCGGTGCTTCTGTGCCTCGTTCACCGCCTCGACGGACTGCACGACGCGCAGCTCGAGGCCGGCGCCGCGGGCGGTGTCCACGAGGGCGCGCACGTCCTTCGGGAAGCAGGAACCGCCGTAGCCGGCGCCGGGGAAGAAGAAGCGGTTCCCGATGCGGCTGTCGGCGCCCGCGCCGCGACGCACGGCGTCGACGTCGGCGCCCACGAGGTCGCAGAGCGCCGCGATCTCGTTGATGAAGCTGATGCGGGTCGCGAGGAAGGCGTTGGCCGTGTACTTGCACAGCTCCGCGCTGCGGTTGTCCATGAAGAGGATCGGCTTGCCCGTGCGGACGAGCGGCGCGTAGAGGTCCTCCATCAGCTTGCGGGCCTCGGGGCTCGCCACGCCGCACACGATGCGGTCGGGGCGCAGGAAGTCGTCGATCGCGGCGCCTTCCTTGAGGAACTCGGGGTTCGACACCACCTCGTGCGGGTGCGGCATGATGTCCGCGAGGAACGCCCGCACCCGATCGGCCGTGCCGACCGGCACCGTGCTCTTGATGATGAAGGTGACGGGGCCGGTCGTGTGGGCGGCCACCTCGCGCGAAACGCCGAAGATGCCCGTCAGATCGGCGCTCCCGTCCGGCGCCGACGGCGTGCCGACGGCCACGAACACCACGCGGCTGTGGACGAGCGCCCCGGGCAGATCGCGGGTGAAGCTCAGGCGCCCCTCGCGCACGTTGCGCTCGATGAGCTGGTCCAGTCCGGGCTCGTAGATCGGGACCTTGCCCGCCTGGAGGGCGCGGATCTTGCCTTCGTCGTTGTCGACGCAGACGACGTTGTGGCCGAGGTCGGCCATGCAGGTACCGAGGACGAGGCCGACGTAGCCGGTACCGACGACGGAGATGTTCACGCACGCTCCCAGCAGGCGGCGCTCGTAAGCCGCCCGTCCGGGCGTGTCATGGGCTGCCGCGCGCCAGCCAAGCCTCTACGCGTGCGGCCGCCGTGCATCGGAGCGCGGCCGGCGGAGGCGCATCGAGCGCGCGGCGCACGGCGTCGGCCACCCCCTCCCGCGTGGGCGCCGCCGCGTGGTCGCCGCGGCGCGCGAGCGCGTGCTCGAGGTAGGGCGCCTCGGGGAACCCGGTCCGGGGGAGGTGGACGATCCGTGTGCCGGCGAGGGCGCACTCCGCGAAGATGCCGTACCCCGGCTTGGTGAGCACCGCGTCCGCCCCGGCCAGGAGGGCGGGGAACGGTACGTCCGCGGCCCAGATCACGTCCGAGCGGACGAGTCGGGGGGTCGGCGGCGCGAGGACCCACGAGACCCCCGGGAGCTCCGGCAGGAGCGCGTCGAGCCCGTCGAGCGCGAAGCCGCCGAAGGCCGCGAGGACGCTCCGCGGCGCCACGCGCACCGCGCGGCCGACCCGCCCGAGGAGCCCGCCGGGCCGCACGTCGCTGAAGCCACGGAGCCCCGGCCCGGGCCAGAGGGAGAGCCCCGGGTGCGGCGCCTGCCACGCCGCGAAGCGCGCGGCCCAGGGGCCGAGACTCGGAAAGTGCCCGTAGATCCATGCCCAGTCGAAGTTCCCCACGGCCAGCGCGCGCACCCCGGCCCGCCGCGCCGCCTCGAGCCCCGCCGGCGCGACGTCCACGATCGCGGCGTCGAAGGGCCCGAGCTCGCCGGCGAGAGCGTCGATCCGCGCCTCCGCGCACACCTCGTCCACGCGGGCGGCGGTCGCGGCGACGTCCTCGCGCAGGGCGTCGATCTGCACGAGCCCAACGTCGACCCGCCAGAATCGATGGACGACGCCCGGGACGCCGGTCGGGGCGACCCCGTTGGGCAGGGCCGAGAACACCGTGACCGCGTGCCCGGCCGATCCGAGGGCCTCGGCGAGCGCGAGCTGCCGGCCGGCGTGTCCGAAACCGTGGGCCGAGCAGACGATGGCGACGCGCACACGCCCGCGTAACCGCGCCGTGGTAGCCTGGGGCCGCCATGCTGCTCGCCCTCCTGCTCGCCGGGTGCACCCCGAACCCCTTCCCCGAGGACACCCTCCCCCGCTTCGAAGAGCGGCCGGTAGAGGCGTCGTTCTCGGCGCCCTACGACGACGTGTGGGCGGCGACGCTCTCCGTCTTCTCCGACCTCTACCCGGTCGACGAGCTCGACAAGGCGAACGGCCGCCTGACCACGGAGTGGGTGGTGGGGCAGTCGGACTACATCTTCAACGTGTTCGGGGGCACGCGCATCCCCGAGAAGATCCGCTACCGGATCGCGGTCGAGGTCGGCCAGAAGAACGGCAAGAGCCTCGTGCGGGTGCGCAGCCACGAGCAGGTCGAGAAGGACATCGTGTCCGCCAACCTGGTCTTCACCGGCTCGCTCTACGAGTGGATCGACGTCCCGTCCTCGACCTCGAAGGAGCGGGACGCGCTCGAGCGCGTCCAGCGGCGGCTCGATCGCAACGCCGGTCGCAAGGCGGACGTCGACTACCGCGACTGAGCCCGCCCCTCACAGCCCCCGCGCCGCGAGGGCCGCCGCCTCGGCGCGGTAGAACGCCCCGTGGTCGAAGGCCCCGGTGCCGTCGTCCGCGATCTGACCGACCTCGTCGAAGTGATCGGCGCCGAGCTCGCCCTGGTGCTCGCCCCAGACCCCGGACGTCGTCGGCACGATGCCGTCGTTTTCGTCGCCCACGAGCGCGATGAGCGCGTGCGTCGGGACGAGCAGGAGGTCGACCACCTCCCCGCCGGTCTCGTCCTGGCACGCGCCGTCCAGCAAGCCGCAGCTCCGCGCGCTCCACGAGCGGTACACGACGCCCGGGTCGTCGGGCACGGCGGCGTTGAACACGGTCGTGGCCTCCGTGGTGAGGTCCTCCATCTGCGCGGAGAATTCCGCCTCTCCGAGGCCGAGCAGCGCCGCGCCCGCGGCCACCGCCTGGTCGAGCAGCCAGCCGTCCCACGGGGAGAGCTCGATCGCGCCGTGGACGACGTCCGCCAGCGGCGTGCCCCGGTGCGGCGTCGCGATCGTCGTGATGCTGGCGACGAGGTCGGATCGACCTTCGAGGCCGACGATGGCACGAGCGTCCAGCCCCCCTTGCGAGTGGGCGACGAGGTTGAACCGGCGCGCGTGAGACTCCGCGGCGAAGGCCTCCAGCGCGTCCACCCACTCCGACGCGCGCGCGTCGACCCCTTGAAAGGCGTCTACCGCCGGCGTCGCCACGACGTAGCCGCGGGCCGTGAGGTCCTCCCGCACGCCGTAGAAGTAGTCGAGGAGATCGACGTAGGCGTCGGTTCCGCCGAAGCCGTGCATGAGCACGATGGGGTAGCGCGTCCAGGCGGCGTCGCAGCCGGCGAGGCAGGTGGCGCGCGCGGTGATGCCCGCGGCCACCGGCGCGGCGCGCGCCTCCGGCTCCACGACGAAGAACAGCTCGCCGGCCCACGGGAGCGCGACCTCGAGGGCCCCGCCCGTTCCGGACGCGACGAAGGTGCCGTCCGCGCCGGTCACCCGGAGTGACGGATTCGTGCCGTAGCCACTGGCCTCCAGCCGAATCACCGCGCCCTGCGGACCGCCGAAGGGGAAGGTCGTCCGCTCGCACGCGTCGCGCGAACGGGCGACCTCCACGCCCCACGCGAGCCACTCGCGCTCCGCGTCCACGAGCGACGCACATCCGTCGTCGGGCCCGGTGTCGTCGGCCGAGTCCGTGGCGGTGTCGGCGCCGTCCGCGCCGGTGTCGGCGACCGGCGCCGGGTCCTTCTCGACCGCCCGGAAGCTGTCGGAGCACGCCACGAGCCAGAGCATGATCAGCGCGCCTTCACCCAGGTGCGCCGCAGGCGCGCCGCCATCTCGATGCGCTCCTCGGCGACACGGTTCGCCGCGCGAACCGTCGTGGTGCCTTCGCTCTTGGCCTTGTTGATCACGCGCTTGGTGGTGTTGAAGATGTTCGCCGCGTCGACCATGGCCTTGTCGCGGCCGAGGCCGCCGAGCTCGGCGGACACGTTGATCAGGCCACCCGCGTTGACGACATAGTCGGGGGCGTACGTGATCCCCCGCTCGGCGAGGGCCTCGCCGTCGCGACGCTCGTCGTCGAGCTGGTTGTTCGCCCCCCCGGCGATGATCGGCGCCCGCACGAGCGGGATCGTGCGCGCGTCGATGATCCCGCCGATGGCGCACGGCGCGAGGACATCGACGTTCGCCCTGTAGAACTCGTCACCTTCGAGCACCGCCCCGCCGAACTGCTCCATCGCGCGCGTGATGCGCCGCTGGCTGATGTCGGCGTAGTACAGGGCCGCGCCGGCCTCATGCAGGTACTTCGCGAGGTAGTACCCCACGTTGCCCACGCCCTGAATGGCCACCGCACGCCCCGCGACGTCCGGGCTGCCGTACACGACCTCGAGGCACGCGCGGATGCCGTGGAACACGCCCCAGGCGGTGACCGGGCTCGGGTCGCCCGAGCCGCCGCCGGCGGAGCCCGCCCCGGTGACGTACCGGGTCTCACGCCGGATGTAGTCCATGTCCTCGACGGTGGTGTTCATGTCCTCCGCGGTGACGTACCGGCCGCCGAGGGACTCGACGAAGCGCCCGAAGGCCCGGAACATCGCTTCGCTCTTGTTGGCGGGGTCGCCGATGATGACCGCCTTCCCACCGCCGAGATCCAGGCCCGCGACCGCGGCCTTGTAGGTCATGCCACGGCTCAGGCGCAGCACGTCGCGGATCGCGTCGGACTCGCTCGCGTAGTCGTAGAGCCGCGCGCCGCCGAGCGCGGGCCCGAGCGTCGTGTCGTGGATGGCGACGATCGCGCGCAGCCCGAAGGCGTCGTCGCGGCAGAAGACGATCTGCTCGTGATCGAACGCGCTGAGCTGGTCGAAGATGCTGGCGGACATCGGGGCCTCCGGACGGCGCGGAGTATCGCGTGCGGACGGGCCCGGGGGTGACGCGCGGGCGTCAAGGAACTGTCATGGTTGTCCGCGAACTCCCCGCGCCCGCGCCAGGATCGTCGCGAGCGCGAGGGGCTCCACGTCCCACGGCAGCACCGTGGCCGCCGGAGGCGCCCACTCGGCGGGATCGGTGGGTCCGAACACGATGAACGCCGGCGCGCCGACCGCGGCCGCGACGTGGCTCGGACCGGCGTCCGGGCCCGCCCACGCCCCGGCCGCCGCCGCGAGCGCGCACAGCCCCGGAAGGTCCGGGGACACCGCGTCCGACGGCCAGCCGCCCTCCTCGACCTCGTCGGGGCCGCGAACCCAACGGACCGGCACCCCCGCGCGCGCCAACGCGCCGGCGACCGCGCGCCACCGTTCGAGGGGCCAGCGCTTGTGGACTCCGCCGGAGCCCGGCGCGAGCACGACGGGGTGGCCGGGCTCCCGGGGGTCGGGGGTGGCCCGCACGACGGGGCGCGGCGGGCGGGCGCGCTCGGCCCCCGGCACGATCGCCGCGAGGGCGTGGCTCGCGGCGTGAAGCCCCGGCGCGGGGCGCGCGGCGCGCGCGATCGTGGGCAGGCCGCAGGCCCGCGACGCCTCCGCCGCGGACGCCGAGAACACGACCGCGCGATCCCATGCGCGGGGCGGCGGGCCGCCGCGCCAGAGCCACCCCTCGTCGGCGAGCCGCGCGGCGCCGTCGGGGAGCAAGCAGGCGAAGCGCGCCGGGCAGACGACGTCGACCGCGCCGTCGTCGAGGGCCCGCGCGATCAGCGGAAGCGTGAGCACGAAATCGCCGAGGGCCCCGGACCGGACGACGAGCGTGCGGATCATGCCGGGGTGGGCTCCAACGGGCGCAGCGGAGGCACGCCGCCGCGGCGCAGGTAGGTGGCGAAGAAGCCGTCGCAGGTGGCGTCGGCCGCGCAAAAGCGGCACGACTCCCCCTTGTGGAAGGCGACGACGTCGGGAAAGAAGAGCAGCGCCTTGTCGAGCTGGTGGTCCGCGTCGACGTACCAGCGGTTGGCGGTGCGCCCCGCGAGCGCGCGCAGGTCGCCCAGGTAGCAGGCGGGGAGCCCCTTGATCGCGGCGCGGACGCCGGCCTCGGCGAGCACCGGCAGCACCTCGCGCAACGCCGCGACGGCGCGGGCGGGAGGCGGCACCTCGGCGGACACGCTGCCGTCCACCGGGAAGGGAAAGGTGAACGTGACCGCGTCGACGGCGCGACGCGCCGCGGCGGCGACGCGCGCCACCGCGGGGAGGGCCGGGAGCATCGACGGCGACAAAACGACGTTCGCGGCAACGGAAACGCCGACCTCGCCCGCTCGGCGCAGCGCGCGCGCCGCGGCCGCGAGCGTCGCGCCCGACTCGTCGGACACGAGCGGCAGGACCACGCGGTCGACGGAGAGCAGCGAGCGCTCGAGGGCGTCGACGTCCTCGACGCCCGCGTGCAGGACGACCGAGCGGACGCCCCCCCGGCGCGCTTCGGCGAGGATGGCGCCGAGATCGTCACGACGCGCGGCGCCCACGCCGCTGAGGACCAGCGCCGAAACGGCGCGACCGCGGGTGCCGGCGACCGCGAAGTGGCGAAGGTTCGACACCACCTCGTCCGTCGGCATGGACCGCGTGGGCACCGGCGCGCCCGCGCGCACACGGCCGGGATAGGCGCGTTGCAGGCGGATCTGAAGGGTGTCCGGCCGCGCCACGGCGCCCGCGCTGGTCCACGTCAACATGGCGCGCGGACTATCATCCCGCGCCTGGGCTGGCGTGTCCGGGGGGTCAGGGCGCTCCGGCCGTGGTAGTGTGGGGGCGGTGCGCGTCGGCGTGTCGGGAGGGTAATCGTGCGTTGGCTGTTGATCGTCGGGCTCGGTCTGCCCGCCTGCACGGCGCGTTGGCAAGAGGCGAACGACGGGACCTCCGGTGAGCTTCCGCCCACCGTCTCCCTGTCCCAACCGGCCCTCGGCACGACCTGGGAGACGACGACCGGCGTCAGCCTGTCGGCCACCGTGTCCGACGACGCCACACCGGTGCAGCAGCTCGTGGTCGAGGTCCGCTCCGACGTCGACGGGATGGTCACCACCCCCGTCGTCGGCGCCGACGGCACGATCAACGCCGTGCTCACCCTCAGCCTCGGCACCCACGACCTGCTCGTCGTGGTCACCGACGACGACGGCCAGCAGTCCTCCGCCGCCACCACCGTGCGCGTCGTCGATCCGAACGCCCCATCGCAGCCGGCGGTCCGCGTCGACCCCACGGCGCCGGTCACCGGCGACGACCTCATCGCCACGGTCGCGCTCGAGAGCGTCGATCCCGAAGGCGACCCCCTGACCTACGAGTGGTCGTGGACGGTCGACGGCGTCGACGCCGGCATCGCCGCGCCCGAAGTGAGCGGCCTCCTGGTGTCCGAAGGGCAGACCTGGACGGTGACCGCCTGGGCCACCGACGGCGACACCCGGTCGCCGGCCACCACGCGGAGCGTGCTCGTCGGCAACGCGCCGCCCCGCCCGAGCTCGGTGACGATCCAGCCGGAGGTCCCCGCGGTCGGCGCCACGCTGACGTGCGCCCACACCCCCCTCGAGGACGCGGAGGGCGACCCCTTCACCTTCTCGTACGCCTGGTTCGTCGAGGGCGTGGACTCCGGCGTCACGACCGAGACCCTCGCCACCGTCGGGCTGCCGCGCGGCGCCGAAGTGGCGTGCGCCGTGGTCGCCGACGACGGCGAGCGCCACGAGTGGCGCTCGGACACCGTCAGCCTCGGCAACACCACGCCGACGGTCGCCGGGGTCATCCTCACGCCCAGCGCCCCGGCGTCCGGCGACACGCTCACGTGCACGGCCACCGGCGTGGTCGACGCCGACGCCGACCCCGTGTCCCTCGGGTACGCCTGGTTCGTCGACGACGTGGCGAGCGGCACCGGCGCGACGTTCAGCGGCGGCTTCGTGCGCGACGACGTGGTGCGCTGCGAGGTCACGCCGTCGGACGCCTTCACCACGGGCGTCGCCGTACGCAGCGACGACGTGCTCGTCTCCAACACCGCCCCGAGCGCCCCGTCGATCGCGTTCGCCCAGGAGTCCGTGGTCCCGGGCGCCATCGCGTCCTGCCTCGTGGCCGTGCCCTCGATCGATCCCGACGGCGACACGCTCGCGTACGCGTGGAGCTGGGCCGTCGACGCGGTCCCCGTCGCCGGCACCGCGAGCACGTACGACACCAACGGCATCGACGCCGGATCCACCCTCACCTGCACCGCGACCCCCGACGACGGCTTCGCGACGGGCGTGGCCGGGTCCGCGTCGGTCGTGCTCGAAGCCCCGACCTCGGGCGACGTCGGCCTGTCGACCGCATGGCTCGTCATCGCGGGCAGCGTCGGCAGCGGCGGGTTCGGCAAGGCGGTCGACCGCGTCGACGACCTCGACGGCGACGGCCTCGACGAGCTCATCGTCTCCGCGCCCCGCGGCGACGCGAGCACGAAGGGCTCCGCGTGGCTCTTCAGCGGCGCCACGCTCTCCTCCCCGGGCGCCCTGACCGAAGCGGACGCCGACTGGAGCTGGTACGGCAGCCGCAGCAACGACCTGCTCGGCGCCGCGCGCGGCGCCGCCGGCGTCGGCGACATCGACGGCGACGGCCTGGGCGACCTCGTCCTCACGTCTCCGTACGAAGACTCCGGCGGCACCGACGCCGGCATGGCGTACGTCTACTACGGCGGCAGCACCTCCTGGGGCGCGACCGCCGACGCCTTGTCCACCTCCGACGCCCGGTTCTACGGCGCGGCGGGCGACTGGCTCGGCGTCCGCGTGGCGGGCGGCGACCTCGACGGCGACGGCCTCGACGACATCGCCGTCAGCGCGCCCTACAACGACCTCGCGGCGTCGAAGGCCGGCGCGGTCCTCGTGTTCTCGGGGGACGCCGGACGACGCGGCGGCGCCTACGCCCAGGCCGACGCCGACGCCATCGTCACCGGCAGCGCGGCGGACACCGAGCTCGGGTGGTCGCTCGACATCCTGCCGGACGTCGACGGCGACGGGTTCCAGGACCTCGGGGTCGGCATCTTCTACGACGACACCAACGGCACCGACGCCGGCAGCGCCGCGGTCATCTCCGGCGACGACCTCGGCGGCCAGTCCACGTACACCGCCGACGCCTTCCTCGTCGTGCGCGGCACCGACGCCACCGGGCGCATGGGCTACGACGTGTCTGGCATCGGCGACGTCGACGACGACGGCCTCGAGGACGTCGCGTTCGGCGCCTACCTCTCGAACGCCGCCGGCACCGACGCGGGCGAGGTTCGCGTCGTCTACGGCGTGGCCGGGCTCAACAAGGAGATCGACGCCGACGAGGCGGACGCCTCCTTCTTCGGGGACGACGCGGGCGCGCAGTTCGGGTCCGTGATCTTCGGCGTGGGCGACTTCGACGGCGACGGCCTCGCGGACTGGCTGTCGGGCGCGCCGCGGAGCGCGGAGGGCGGCGCTTCGAACGCCGGGGCCGCGCACCTGTACTCCGGACGCGACGTGGACGACTGGGGCGCGAGCGGCGCGGCGGCGAGCGTGCGCGTCCTCGGCGACACCGCCGAGGATTGGTTCGGCGACGAAGGCGTGGGCGGGCTCGACGTGAACGCCGACGGCTACTCCGACTTTGCGATCGGCGCCCAGAACGCCGACCTCGGGTCGAGCGGCGGCGGCGCGGTGTGGATCTGGGTCGGGCCCTGACGGGGTGCTGCTCCTGCTCCTCGCGGCGTGCGGGGCCTCCGCCCCCGACGTCCCGGCCGGCAAGCCCGCGCCGGAGTTCGACCTCACCCGGAAGACCGGCCGCGTCGTGTGGCGCGCGATCGATCAGCTCGGGACCGCCTCGTTCACGCTCGCGTCGTCCTCGGCGCCGTCGTTCGCGGGGTCCTACGCGCTGAACGCGGGGTGGGCGCGCGACGGGCGCAAGCTCGGAGGCCGCGCGGTGTGGAAGCACCCCCTGCCCTTCCCGAACGACGCGAAGCGGCCGAACTACCCGATCTGGGGCGCGAGCCTCCTCAAAGACGGCGCCCCCGTGCCGTTCGTCAACCACCTCGAGGACATCGCCGACGTGGGCTGGTTGATCGAGGAGCAAAGTGTGCTCCTCCTCACCGACGAGGACCCCTCCGCGTGGTCCCTCGAGCTGCGCGCGCCGGAGCTGGCGGCCGCGGTCGCGCGTCGGGAGTGGCCGGGCGGCGAGGGCGACCCCTCAGCCTTCGTCGACGCGGAGATCACGGCCGCGAACACCACCACCGAGGCCGTCCACCTCCCCGGCGGCTCGTCGGCCACGTTCACCGTCGCCGTGCCGCCGCGCGCCACCTTGAGCTGGGGCGTGGCGACGTGGGAGGACCCCGCCGGGCGCGGGCTCGACACCGCCGGCGCCGCGGTGATCCGCGTCGACGGCGTGGAGCTCGACCGCGCCGAGGCGCGGATGGACGCCCCGCTGGCCTGGCGCAGCGCCGACCTCGCCGCCTACGCGGGCCGCACGGTGCGCCTCGAGCTCGCGGCGGAGGGCGCGCCTTCCGCCCACGTGGCGTTCGCGGCCCCGGCGATCCGCGCGCAGACCGACGCCCCGCCGCGCCGCGTCGTGGTCATCGGCGTGGACACCTTGCGCCAGGACGCCCTCGGCGTCCACGGTGCCGCGGAGGACCGCACCCCCGAGCTCGACACGTGGGCGAAGCAGTTCGTGGTGTTCGAGCACGCCTACGCCCCGGCGCCACGCACCCGCCCGAGCTTCCGCACCGCTTTCACGGGCCGCCAGCCCCTCAACGCGCTCGACGCCCCGACGCTCGCCGAGCACCTGCGGCCCCTCGGGTTCCGCACCGGCGGCATCGTCGCCAACGTCCACCTCGTGCCGCGCTTCGGCTTCAACGCGGGGATGGAGCACTGGTACTACGAGAACGGGGCCAAGGCGGGCGACCAGGTCGACCGCGCCGCGTCGTGGCTCCAGTCGCACGCCGACGAGGACAGCTTCCTGTTCCTCCACCTGATGGACCCGCACACCCTGTACGACGCGCCGGCGCCGTACGGCGAGCAGTTCCAGACGTTCGCGCGCCCGCAGGCCGTCCCGCCCTTGTTCGACCGTTGGATGATCCTCAACGCGATGAAGAAGCGCGGGTTCGACGACCGCGCCCGCACGTGGGTGAAGAACGCCTACGCCGGCGAGGTGGCATACACGTCGAGCCAGCTCCATCGCCTGTTCACCATCATCGACGCGTTGCCCGGCGACAGCCTCGTGATCCTCCACAGCGACCACGGCGAGGAGCTCTGGGATCACGACAGCTTCGAGCACAACCACTCCGTGTACGACGAGCTCGTGAAGGTCGTGCTCTGGGTGCGTCCGCCCGGCGGCTGGGGGGGCGGTCCGCACCGGGTGACCGCGCCGGTCATGCTCGCGGACCTCGTGCCCACCGTGCTCGATCTCGTCGGCGCGGCAGAAGCGCCGACCGACGGCATGTCCCTGCGCCCCTACGTCGACGCGGCTGCGGACGAACGGGTCGACGCCTTGACCGCGGCGCTCGTCGATCGCCCGATCCCCCTCGGCCACATGATGTTCGCCGAGGAGCATTGGGGCGTCGTGTGGAAGGGCCAGAAGTACATCCTCCACACGGCGTCCGGCGACGAGGAGGTCTACGACCTCGTCGCCGATCCGCGCGAGACGAAGAACCTGCGCCCCACCCTCCCCGCCGCGCGGGTCGCGGAGCTCCGGGCGGCCCTCTCACGCGCCACGGGCTGGCCCGGCGGCAACGCGTGGCGCATCCTGCTCAAGCGCAAGCCGCGCGCGTTCGACCTGCTGCTCGACCGCGCGGTGCTCGGCGCCGGCATCCTCGATCCCGAGCTGAACCGCGCGCTCCGCGCCAACCTCGAGTGGGGCGAGGCGCCGAAGCTGTCGGTCGCCGACCTCGGGTCGGTCACCACGACCGACCCCCAGCGGTATCGCTTCGACTTGAAGCGACGCGCGAAGGGGCAATACGTGTGGGTGGCCTGCGACGCCGACGGCGCCGGGTCGTGCCCCGGAGGGCGCGTGTCCACCGAGGGCCGCGACGCCCTGCTCGTCGAGGGCAACGTCGACGTCGGCGGGATGATCCTCGTCAACCGCAAAGGCTGGATGCTGCGCCCCACGGTGACGGAGGCGGACGTCGTCGCGGCCGCGCGGGGTGGGGTCCCACTCGCCTCCCAGCTGGAGGCGCTCGAGCACCTCGGCTACGTGGCCCCGGACGAAGACGAGTGACGAAGCTTCATCCGGGGATGTGCGCGAGGCGCTCCTCGACGGCGCGGTAGGTCCACGGCTCGATCGCGGCGGCCTCGCGCGCGAGGTCCCACGGCTTTCCGAGCGCGATCGCCCGGTTGCGCACGAAGTTGCGACGACCGCGGCCAACGGGGAACCGCAGGAGGATCGTGCCGCGCACGCGCAACGGCAGATACGCGTAGAGCACCTCGAGCTCGCCCGAGGCGCCCTCGACCAGCACCGTGCGGCGGCCGGCCTCGGCGCGCTGGACGAGCAGGCTCGCGATCTGCTCGATCGCGCCGTAGCGGTTCTTCAGGTAGACGCCATCGCACAGCAAGCCGGGCACGTTGATGAGCGGCTCCGGCCAGGCCCCGCGCCGCGCGCGCTGGATCAGCGCCGACTGCACCGCGATCTCGAGGTACTGCGTCGCGGCGAGCAGGCGTCGCGCCACCGTCGTCTTTCCGACACCGGATGGACCCATGACGAAGATCACCGAGCGCCCCTCGAGCGCGCGCGGAAGTCCCTTGCGAGCCAGGATCTCGCCCGATGTACGGGTGAGCAACGCTGGCGGCGGCACGTCCTCGGTGACGTCCGAGCCCTCGATCATCGCAAAGCACTCCATGCCGGTCAGGGTATCGGGTGTCACCGATTCGGATCAATGGGAACGCCGGTTCAGCCGCCGGGAAGGACGTGCGCCCGTATCCACGCGACAATGTCCGACATGGCGGAGCCAGGCGGAAACACCTCGGCGATCCCTGTCTTTCGGAGCTCGTCCGCGTCGTTGTCCGGGATGATTCCGCCGGCGATCACCAGCACATCTTCGCGACCTTCGGCGCGAAGGCCGGCGATGACCTCCGGGAGCAGGCGCGCGTGCGCCCCGCTGAGGATCGAAAGGCCGACCACCTGGACGTCCTCGTCGACCGCCGCCCGTACGATCTGGGCGGGGGTGCGGTGAAGGCCGGTGTACACGACCTCCATGCCGGCGTCGCGCAGCCCACGGGCCACGACCTTGGCGCCCCGATCGTGGCCGTCGAGCCCCGGCTTCGCGATGAGCACGCGGATGCGCTCGGTCATCGGGACGCTCACGCGAGGTAGTTCCGGGAGATCACGATGCGCTGAATCTCGCTCGTGCCCTCGTAGAGCGTGGTGATGCGGGCATCGCGGAAGAGGCGCTCGACCTCGTACTCCTTGCTGTACCCGTAGCCGCCGTGGATCTGCAGCGCGCGGTCCGCGCAGAAGTTGGCCGCCTCGGACGCGAACAGCTTGGCCATCGAGCAGTGGTGGCTCGTACGCGCTGCGTCGGAGCCGTCCTTGGTGATCGCCGCGCGCCACGTGAGCAGCCGGGCGGCTTCGATCTTCGTGGCCATGTCCGCGATCATCCACTGGATCGCCTGGTTGTTGGCGATCGGCTTGCCGAACTGGACGCGGGACCGCGCGTGGGCCACCGCGAGATCGAAGGCGCGCTGCGCGATGCCGAGGGCCTGCGCGGCGATGCCGATGCGGCCGCCGTCGAGCGTGCTCATCGCGATGCGGAACCCCTCGCGCTCGCGCCCGAGGAGGTTGGCGCGCGGGACCTCGAGCCCCTCGAACGCGAGCTCGGACGTGGCGGAGGAGGTGATGCCGAGCTTGTCCTCGGGCTTGCCGACCACGAAGCCGGGCCAGTCGCTCTGGACGACGAACGCGCAGACCCCACGGTGGCGCTCCTCGGGCGCGAGGTTGCCGTAGGCGACCGCGACCTGCGCGTGCGGGGCGTTGGTGATCCAGATCTTGTTGCCGTCGAGGCGCCACCCGGCGGCGCTCGGCGTGGCGCGGGTGCGCTGTGCGCCGGCGTCCGAGCCGGCGTCGGGCTCGGTGAGGGCATAGCAGCCGAGCGTGCGGCCGGACGCGAGGTCGGGCAGGTAGCGCTGCTTGAGGTCCTCGGTGCCGTAGGTGAGGATCGGCCAGCACACGAGCGAGTTGTTCACGCTCATGGTGACGCCCACCGAGGCGTCGGCGTAGCAGATCTCCTCGAGCGCGACGACGTAGGCGAGCGTGCTCAGCCCGCCGCCGCCGTAGGCCTCGGGCACGAACATGCCCATGAAGCCCATCTCGCCGAGCTTCTGGACGATGTCCGCCGGGAAGCTGTGCGAGTGATCGCGCTGCTGCGCGCCGGGGAGGATCTCGGAGCGGGCGAAGTCACGCGCCAACGCTTGGATCTCCCGAACGTCGTCGGGGAGCTCGAACATACGACCTCACGGAAGGCGCCGCCGTATCCCGGGGACGCCTCCGGTTCAACGCGGGCGCGGGGGCCGGCCTGCGCACATCTCCCGACGAAAATCCTCCACCCAACGGCGTACATCCTCGCTTTCGTACGCGTCCAGCGGCGCGTCGCACCCGTTCGCGCGCACGGAGGCGCGCGCGACCAGGCGCATCTCGGCGCGCGCGCCGGCGCGGCAGCTCGGGTCCGGACACGCGTCGGGGAGGAGCGGCAGCCCCGCTTCGAGGCGCATGCGGTGCCAGGTGCGCCAGAAGTCGAATTCGGTGCTCGTGTCCGGGCCGAACAAGGCCGACGCCTCCGTCCACGCCGCGAGCGCGGCCGCCGGGGTGTCCGTCACCTTCGCCGCGGCCACGAGGTTCAGGACGTGCTGGGCGCAGCGCGCGGCCCAGGCGGTGCCGCGGCACAGGGGCGCCGCGGCGCCGACCCCATGGCGGCGGGCCGTCTGCTCCGCGTGGAGGAACCGGCACTCCTCCAGCCACGGAGAGGCCTGCACCCGGTCGCAGTCGAACGTGCGGAAGCGGTCCATCGCGCGGACCCGACATGCGTCCGCCTCCGCGCGGTCGGACATCGCGCGGCAGTGCTGCTCGGCGGCGCGGAGGTCGACGCCGCGCTCCGCGGCCGCAGCGTGCGACGCGTCGGAGGGGTCGATGCAGGCCAGGAGGAGGGAGATGAGCATGGCGGGACGCCGACGGCGTCGACGTGCCCCCAGGATAGCGCGCCCGGGCCCCGCGACGCGATACGCGGCCCGTATGGGACTCCGGTTCTGGAAGCGCATCCGCCTGTTCCCCGGCGTGGCCCTCAACCTCGGCACCGGCGGCGCCAGCGTGTCGTTGGGGGGCAACGGGGCGAGCTTGAACGTCGGTCCACGAGGGACTCGGGTCAGCCTCGGCATCCCGGGAACCGGCATCTACTGGACCCAACAGCTCACCGGCGGCGCCCCGTGGCCGGCGGCCCCCGCGCGCCCACCGCCGGCCGCGCGCCCGCGCCGCGACGGGGCG
>CAMAXZ010000027.1 GCA_945862325.1 Klebsiella pneumoniae | reverse complement strand
GGCGCGACCGACGGCCGCGGGACCACGAGGCCGGGAGAGACCGGCGAGGCGGCGCGCGGGCTCGCCGGCGGTGCCGAAGCGGCAGCGGGCGGCCCGTGGACGCCGACCTCCTCCAGCGCCGGCGCTTCGACCGGGGTCAGGGAGTCGAGCGGGAGGGGCTCGGGGTCGCCCGGACGGCGCACGACGATCGTCGTGCGCGGCGCCACCGCGGCCTCCGGAAGCTCCTCCACCGGCTCGACCATCTTGCGGTAGATCGACTCGGGATCGACGGCGTCCACGTCGGCCCACGCGGCGAACGGGTCGTCCACCGCGCGCACACGCCCGCGGAGCTCGGGGATCGCCGTCGCCGGCGTCCACGCGCCGCCTTCGGGACGGACCTCGTCCGCCGCGGACAACGCCCCCGTGTCGGCGAGGCGCCGGAGAGCAGCCACGTCCGGTACGGCGATCGCGACACCGTTACGTCGAACCTCGAAGCCACCCATGCGACAAGAGTGTACCGCGCGGGGCCCCGCGTCAACGCCCGGCTGGGTTGACACGTCAAGCGTACGCCGACCGACCGGTCGGTCGGAAGTGCGCGACGCGCCGATAGAAAATTCACGTCGAACGAGGTTGTGTCGCTGGCCGAGAGGTTGTAGAACGTCCCTCCCCTGGAGTGTACGGATGCGTACAGGTGCCGAGCTGGTCCGCGCTTCGAACCCCTACGCGCGCGAAGATCGTGGTCTGACCTGGCGCCTGCTGGTGGTCACGTACGGCCTCTACGCCGCGGCGGTGGCGCTCACCCTGGTGGACGCGGTGCCGCTGCCGGTGCGGCTCGCGAGCTCGGTGCTCGTCGGGCTCACGCTCGTCCGGATGTTCATCTTCTACCATGACTATCTGCACGGCGCGATCCTCCAGAAGAGCCCGCTCGGCACCGCGGTCATGCACTTGACCGGCTACCTGATGCTCTCCGCGCCGAGCGTCTGGAAAGAGACGCACGACTACCACCACAAGCACACCGCGAAGATGGTGGGCGCGGCGATCGGCAGCTACCCCGTCGTCACGGTCGGCATGTGGAAGGGCATGACGCCCGCGCAGCGCACCGCCTACCGGCTCGTGCGCCACCCCGTGAACATGCTCCTCGGCTACTTCACGGTGTTCCTCGCCGGGATGTGCCTGTCGGCCTTCCGCCGCAACCCGAAGACCCATGCCGACGCCGCGTTCGCCGTGGTGTTCCACTTCGGGCTCGCCGCGCTCATCGGCTTCACCGCCGGGTGGACGGCCGCTCTGCTCGCCGTCGTGCTGCCCGGCATGATGTCGACCGCGGCGGGGAGCTACCTCTTCTACGCCCAGCACAACTTCCCGAACATGCACATCGCGAACCGCCGCGACTGGGAGTACAGCGCAGCCGCCACTCGGAGCTCCAGCTTCTTCGACATGAACCCGGTGATGCACTGGTTCACCGGCAACATCGGCTACCACCACGTCCACCACCTGAATCACCGCATCCCGTTCTACCGACTCCCCGAAGCGATGCGGGAGATGCCGGAGCTGCAAAGCCCTGGGCGCACCTCGTGGAGCCCGCAGGATGTGCTCGCGTGCCTCCGGCTCGCCATCTGGGACCCGGGCCAGGGCCGGATGCTCAACTGGGACGAAGTAGAGAGCGCGGCGCGGAGCGATGCCGACCTGATGAGCGCGAAGTAGGTTCCGCGCTTCGGGGAGGTTCACATGCCGCGCATCGCCGTCGTCCCAGGGGACGGCATCGGCCACGAGGTCATCGAGCAGGGTCTGCGCGTGCTGGCGGCGGTGGCCCCGGACGTGGAGCTCGAACACTTCGACCTCGGCGCCGAACGGTACTTGCGCGACGGCACGACGCTGCCCGACACGGTGCTCCAGCGTTGGCGCAATGAGTTCGACGCGATCTACCTCGGTGCGCTGGGCGACCCGCGCGTGCCGAGCAACGCGCACGCGCGCGACATCCTCCTCGGCGCGCGCTTCAAGCTCGATCTGTACGTCAACTTCCGCCCGGTTCGCCTGCTCGACGCGCGCTACTGCCCGTTGAAGGACAAAACCCCGGCGGACATCGACTTTGTCGTCTTCCGCGAGAACACCGAGGGGCTCTACACGGGCATCGGCGGGCAGTTCAAGCGCGACACGCCGGACGAGGTCGCCGTCGAGCAGGAGATGAACACCCGCAAGGGCGTGGAGCGCATCGTCCGCGCGGCGTTCGCGTGGGCGAAGGCCAACGGCAAGCGGCGGGTGTGCATGAGCGACAAGGCCAACGCCATGCGGCACGGCCACGACCTCTGGCAGCGGGTGTTCAAGCTCGTCGCGGCCGAGCACCCGGACATCGACGCCTCGCACCTCTATGTCGACGTCTTGACGATGCGAATGGTGGAACGCCCTCAGTCGTTCGACGTCATCGTCACGAACAACCTCTTCGGCGACATCGTGACCGACCTCGGCGCGTCCATCCAGGGAGGCATCGGGCTCGCGGCGAGCGCCAACATCCACCCCGGGCACATCGGGCTCTTCGAGCCGGTGCACGGGAGCGCGCCGGACATCGCGGGCCAGGGGCTCGCGAACCCCCTCGCGGCCATCCTCACCGCGGGCCTCATGCTCGGCCACCTCGGGCGCCCCGACGTCGAGCGCCGCATCCAGGACGCCGTGCAGCGCTGCCTCCTGGCTGGCGAGGTCACGCGCGAGCTCGGCGGCGCGCTGCGCACCGCCGAGGCGGGCGACGCGGTGCTCCGGGCCCTATGATCGCGGCGCCGCGGGATACGTTTCGCGCCCTTCAAGAGGTCCCATGAGCTCCGACGTCGTCCTCCTGTCCGCGAAGCGCACCCCGTTCGGCACCTTCAACGGCGCGTTCACCAGCGTGTCCGCCATCGACCTCGGCGTCGTGGCGTCCAAGGCGGCGCTGAGCGCCGCGGGCGTCGCCGCCACCGACGTCGATCAGGTGGTGTTCGGCAATGTCATGCAGACGAGCGCCGACGCGATCTACTGCGCGCGGCACATCGCGCTGAAGTCCGGCTGCAGCATCCCGACCCCGGCCGTCACGGTCAACCGCCTCTGCGGCTCGGGCTTCGAGGCGATCGTCATGGGCGGCCACCTCATCCGCCTGGGCGAAGCGAACGTCGTGCTCGTCGGCGGCACGGAGAACATGACGCAGTCGCCGCACACGATCCGCGGCGCGCGCGCCGGCTTCAAGCTCGGCGGCACCCAGATGAACGACTACCTCCAGGAGGTCCTGTTCGACCCGATGGCGGGCTGCGCGATGGCGATCACCGCCGAGAACCTCGCCGAGAAGTACGGCATCACGCGTGACGAGGCGGACGACTACGGCTTCCGCTCGCAGACCGCGTGGGCCTCCGCCCAGGAGGCCGGCCGCTACGCCGCCGAGCTGGTCGACGTCGTCATCGCCAACAAGAAGGGCGACATCGTCGTGTCCGTCGACGAGCACCCGCAGCTGAGCCCCCTCCGCGAAGAGAAGGTCCGCAAGCGGTTCAGCCGCGAGGCCATGGCCACGCTCCCGCCCGTCTTCAAGAAGGACGGCACGGTCACCGCCGCGAACGCGTCCGGCATCAACGACGGCGCCGCGGCGCTCGTCATGGCCAACGCGCAGTGGGCCGCCGCGCGCAACCTCGCGCCGCTCGGCCGCCTCGTCGCGTCCGCGTCCGTCGGCGTCGAGCCGAAGTACATGGGCATCGGGCCGGTCGAGGCGATCAAGGCCGCGCTCGCGCGCGCGGGCAAGTCGATCGGCGAGATGGACCTCGTGGAGATCAACGAGGCCTTCTCCTCGCAGTACCTCGCCTGCGAGCGTGAGCTCGGGCTCGACCGCGCCCTCACGAACGTGGACTCCGGCGGCGTCGCCGTCGGCCACCCCCTCGCCGCGTCGGGCGCCCGCATCACCGCCCACCTCCTGCACGAGCTGCGTCGCCGCGGCAAGACCTGGGGCGTGGGCAGCGCGTGCATCGGCGGCGGTCAGGGCATCGCCGTGGTCGTCGAAGCGTTCCCCGGCTGAACGGGTCGGCTACGTTGGTCGACACGGGAGAGCCGATGTCGATCGACGAGACGGGCGTCAGCGAGGCGGGCGTCATCTACGACTGGAACCTGCGCGGCGACACGCCGCGCCCCCCGGTGCGCCGCGTGGACGTCTTCGACGAGACGCTCCGCGACGGCGCCCAGTGCCCGTCCGTGACCGACCCGCCGATCGAGGCGAAGCTCGACATTCTCCGCCGGCTCTCGCAGCTCGGTGTCCACTCCGCGGACATCAGCCTGCCCGGAGCCGGCCCCCGCGCGGTCGCGGACTGCACCGCCCTGTGCGAGATGGTGCGCGACGAGAAGCTCGCGATCCTCCCCGGGGCCGCGGGGCGAACGCACGAGGCGGACATCCGCCCGATCCTCGAGATCAGCGAGCGCACCGGCGTGAAGCTGGAGGTCCTCGCGTTCCTCGGCACCTCGCCGATCCGCCTCTACACCGAGGGCTGGGACGAGGCGCTGCTCGAGAAGCGCACGCGCGAGGCGTGCCGCATGGTGGTCAAGGCGGGCCTGCCCTGCACCTTCGTCACCGAAGACACGATCCGCTCCCACCCCACCACGTTGAAGCGCCTGTTCGAGGCGGCGATCGAGGACGGCGCCGACCGGCTCGTGGTGTGCGACACCGTCGGACACGCGGACCCGGTGGGCGTCGCCAACCTCGTGCGCTTCACGCGCGATCTCGTGCGCGGCCTCGGCACGCCCACGCGCGTGGACTGGCACGGGCACAGCGACCGGGGCTTCGGCCTCGTCAACGCGCTCGCGGCGATCGACGCCGGGGTCGACCGTGTGCACGGCACGGTGCTCGGCATCGGCGAACGTGTCGGAAACACCCCGATCGACCTGCTCCTCGTCAACCTCAAGCTCCAAGGGGCCTGGGACGGCGACCTCGCGGGGCTCGCGCCGCTCGTCGACCTCGTGTCGGCGTCGTGCCACGTCCCGATCCCGATCAGCTACCCGGTGTTCGGCCGCGACGCGTTCCGCACGGGCACGGGCGTGCACGCCGCCGCGGTCATCAAGGCGCTGACCAAGGGCGCCGACTGGCTGGCCGACCGGGTGTACTCCGGGGTGCCCGCCGCGTGGTTCGGCCGACGCCAGGAGATCGAGATCGGCCACATGGCGGGGGACTCGAACATCGTGTTCTGGCTCAAGCAGCGCGGCTACGCCGCGGATCCGACGCTGATCACGGCGATCCGGGCGCGCGCGAAGGCGACGAGCCGGGTCTTGGAGGAGGCGGAGATCCTCGAGGTCATCGCCGCCGTCTCGGCGGGGTGACCCGCCCGGGCCGCCGTTGCCCCGCCCGGGCACGCCCCTAGCCTACTGGCAGGGGGTACCATGACCGTTCTCATTCTTCCCGCGCTGCTGTTCTTCACGTCGAGCGCCGCCGCGGGGCCGTTCGGGCCGGGCGCGACGCTCGTCGACGACGACGGCGCGCAGTGTTCGGGCGCGGCGTACACGTCGATCCAGGCCGCGATCGACGCCACGCCCGCCGGTGGCGTCGTCGGGGTCTGCGCCGGCACCTATGTCGAGGACGTCGTCGTCGACAAGGCGCTGACGCTCCGGGGCGCCCGCGCCGGGAAGGACGGCAGAAAGCGGGGGATCGCGGGCTCCGGCGAGGCGCGCGTGGTCGGCGCGGCGCCCTTCACGCTCGACGCGGAGGGCGTCGTGCTCGACGGCTTCACCGTGATCGGCCAGGGCGCGGTCGCGGTGCGAACCGGGGTCGGCCACTCGGGGTATCGCATCGAGAACAACGTGATCGACGCCGGAGGTTCCGTCGGGCTCGTGCCCGGGACGAGCGCCTTCGACGCCATGACCGTCCGGCGGAACCACTTCGTGGGCGGCGTGGCGATCGCGTCGACCAACCAAGCGCCGGAGGCGTACGCGCGCGAGCTCGACGTCTTCGACAACCTCTTCACGACGTCGAGCCTGCGTTTCGTCAGCACCGAAGACAACGACGTGCGCATCGAGCGCAATCGCGTCGTGGGCGGCGGCCTGCTCGTCGACCGCGCCGAACGCGTGATCGTGCGTCGAAACACGTTCGTCGACGCGCCCGGCGACGCGATCGTGATCGACACGACCGACGACGTGGAGGTCGCGGACAACAACGTGCGGCGCGCCGCGGGCAACGGCATCGTGCTCGTCGGCCCCGGGAACGACGCCACGCTCCAGATCAACCGCGTTTCGGGCTGCGAGGTGGGCATCGTCGTGCAGGCGGTCGGCGGCGCCGAGATCCTGGCCAACGAGAGCGAGGACAACGGCGTCGGCCTCGTCTTCACCGGCTCCGCCGGCAACCTCGTGCGCCGGAACTCGATCGAGGACAACGTCGGCGCCGGGATCCGCGTCGACGCGACCGCGGTGGCGAACACCTTCGAAGAGAACGAAGCCCGCGGCAACGGTGGCCTCGACTGCGAGGACGCGTCGGCGGGGCAGGCGACCGCAGGCACCGCGAACACGTGGACGGACAACGAGGGCAGCGAGGCGGCGCCCGCGGAGATCTGCCCCGACTGAGCTCAGCGCCGCGCGGCGCGGTCCATCGCGTCGCGGTGCAACGCGGCGCTCCGCGCCGCGAGGTTCTGAACGAGGTGCACGACGAGGAGGGCGACGATGAGCCAGCTCACCACTGGGTACCCATCGAGCCCGTGCATGCCCTCGATCCCGACGTACAGCGCGGCGCACACGAGCACGCTCTGGAGGCCCCAGAACACCGCCGCGCGCCGCAGTACGGCCGGGGCCACGAAGCGGTTCGTGCCGAGGATGACCGCGAGCACCGCGACGTCCCACGGGATGTCGATCATGCCGGCACCGCGACGTTGTCGAGCAGGCGCACCGCCCCGTAACGGGCGGTCGCGATGGCGCGGAGTGGGCGATCGACCAGGGTGACGGGCTCGAGGGTGTCGGGGTCGACGAGGGCGAGGTAGTCCAGCGCGTCGCAGTCGAGCGCGGCCCGGCCGGCCTCGAGCCGAGCCGTCGCGTCCGCGGAGGGATGGTCGCGGACGACGTGTAGCGCCTGGTGGAGCGTTCGCGCGCGGGCGCGGTCGGACGCCGACAAGAAGACGTTGCGGCTGGAGAGCGCGACGCCGTCGTCGTCGCGCACGAGCGGCGCGCCCACGATCTCCACGGGAAGCGCGAGATCCCGCGTCATGGCGCGGATGACCGCGAGCTGTTGGAAGTCCTTCTCGCCGAAGGTGGCGATGGTCGGCTGGACGAGGCCGAACAGGCGCGCGACCACCGTGGCGACCCCGTCGAAGTGCCCGGGGCGCGCCGCACCCTCCCAACGCGTCGTCAGGTCCGCCACGTGGACCGACGTGCGGAAGCCGGGCGGGTACAGCGAGTCGGGCGCGAAGAGGAGGTCGCAGCCCGCGGCTGCGCAGGCGCGGGCGTCGCCCTCGAAGTCCCGCGGGTAGCGCGAGAGGTCCTCGTTCGGCCCGAATTGCAGCGGGTTCACGTAGATGCTCGCGACGAGCACGTCGCAGCGCGGGCGCGTACGCTCGAGCAGCGACGTGTGCCCGCGGTGCAGGTACCCCATGGTGGGCACGAAGCCGACGCGCGCGCCGCGCGCCCGCAGCGTGGCGGCCTCCGCGGCCATCTCCGACGGATCGTGGAGGATCCTCACGACGGTTTCTTCTCCCCGAAGATGTGCTCGGACGACGGGAACACGCCGTCGCGCACCTCGGCCACGTACGACGCCACCGCCCCGACGACCAGCGCCTCGAGCGAGGCGTACCGCTTGACGAAGCGGGGCTTGAAGCGCTCGTCCAGCCCGAGGAGGTCGTTCCAGACGAGCACCTGCCCGTCGCACGAGGGCCCCGCCCCGATGCCGATCGTGGGGATGAGGAGCTCCGCCGTGATCCGCGCGGCGAGCTCCGCGGGGACGAGCTCGAGCACGACCGCGAACGCGCCCGCGGCCTGGACGGCGCGCGCGTCGTCGAGGATGCGCTCGGCGTCGGCGCGATCCCGCCCTTGCACCTTGAACCCGCCTACGGCGTGGACGGACTGCGGGGTGAGCCCGACGTGGCCCACCACGGGGATCCCGGCGTCGACGATCGCGCGGATGGCGGGCGCGCTCCGGACGCCGCCCTCGAGCTTGACCGACTGCGCGAGGCCCTCCTGGACGAGGAGCCCCGCGCTCGTGAGCGCCTGCTCCGGCGACACCTGGTAGGTCATGAAGGGGAGGTCGACCGTGAGGTGCGCGCGGGCGAGCCCCGCGGCCACACAACGACCGTGGTACGCCATGTCTCGAAGGGTGACGCCGAGGGTGTCGGGGCGCCCCTGCACCACCATGCCGAGCGAGTCGCCAACGAGCACGACGTCGGCACCCCCGGCGTCGGCGAGCCGCGCCGCGGCCGCGTCGTAGGCCGTCAACATCACGATCTTCTCGCCGCGCGCCTTGCGCCCGTAGAGCTCGGGAGCGGTGAGGCGGCGGACCGGCGTGGGCTCGGCGTAGGGCACGGGGACTCCTGGCAGCGTCAGTCGCGAAAGAGCGCGGACGGGGCTTGCCCGTACACCGGCGGCGCGCCGGGCGCCGGCCGCCCGCCGAGCCATCCCTCCAGCATTCCGACGACGGCGGCGCGCGCCCCGCGGTCGTTCACGTAATCGACCGCGTCGGTGCGGAGCACGTGGACCGGCGCGTCGGTGTAGCGATCCCACAGGCGGTAGTATCGGCGACGCAGATCATCGAGGTAGTCCGCCGCGATCACCTGCTCGGCAGGGATGCCGCGCCGGCCGATGCGCGCGCGGATCGTCGGCGTCGTCGCGTCGAGGAACAGGACCACGTCCGGGCGCGGCGCGCGCTGCCCCAGGAGCTCGGCGAAGCGCTCGTAGAGCCCGAGATCGTCGCCGCGGAGCGTCATCTCCGCGAACAGGCGGTCCTTCGCCCAGAGGTAGTCGCACACCGTCACGCGCTCGAACAGCGTGGGCTGACGGAGCTCCTCCTGCTGCCGGAACCGCGCGGCCATGTAGAAGAGCTGCGCGGGCAGGGCGAACCGCTCGGGGTCTGCGTAGAACCTCGATAGAAACGGATTGTCGTCCGCCGGCTCGAGCACGAGGCGCGCCCCCCACTCGGCTTCGAGGATCCGGCAGAGCGTCGTCTTTCCGACCCCGATCAACCCTTCGACGACGACGAGGCCCGCCACGTGCGCTCCATCGTCGCCGCTATCAAGGTCGCCCGCTTGACGCCCGACGCCCGGCGACGGAGTGACGTTCGTCAGCCGGTCCGCCGACCGTTGTCGGGGTCGACACTCCACAACCCCTTGAAATTCCGATGGCGCGAGGGTTGCAAAGGCCGGCGGCGCGCTCGCACAAGCGGCGCGAGGAGTGAAGAAATGCGTGGGATGAACAAGGCATACCTCATGGGTCACATCGGTCACGAGCCCGAGCTGCGCACCGCCGCGAGCGGGATGGCGGTGCTCAAGCTGAACGTCGCGACCCCGGGCGGTCGGAAGGTGGATGGCCAGTGGGTCGACCAGCCCGACTGGCACCGCGTCACCCTGTTCGAGAAGAACGCGGAGTACGTGGCGCGCTTCGCGCACAAGGGCGACGCGATCGCGCTCGAGTGCACGATCCGGCCGAGCAAGTGGACCGACCGCGAGAACGTGGTGCGCTACGAGGTGAACCTCCTCGTGGACAAGGTGGTGTGGCTGTCCAGCAAGCCGCGGGCGGTGAGCCCCGACGAGGCGATTGACGCCGCGGCCCCGCCGGCGTCGGAGCCGGTCGCCGAACAGCCCCCGTTCTGAGCTAGCGGCCCTCGAACAACCGCTCGATCTCGCGCGCCGTGAGGATCTCTCGCGGCGCGCCACGCGGCCAGCCGCGGGGCCAGTCGCCCACCACTTCCGGGGGGCAGCAGAGGCGCAGGAGCCCCCACCCTTCGGCGGCGCGCGTGGACCCGCGGTCGGCGGCGCGCAGCTCGTGGGAGAGCGCGCGCGCGACGGCGAGGTCGGGCGCACGGCCGGCGCGCCCTTCGGCGGCGACGAGGAACCCACCCGCGAACATCCGCTCCACGTTCGACCGCGTCACCGCGTACCAACCGCGACCAAGCTGCGCGGCGAGCGCCCACTCTTCGGCCGCCCAGGCGATCGCCGCCTCCACCAGGCCCACGTCCGCCGCGAGCCCCGTGTCGCCGACCGCGCCCGCCAGCGCGACGATCTCCGGCGACGCCGAGAGCCGCTCCCCAGCACGCCGTCGGACGTCCCGCCGCAGGCTCTGTGTCCGGATCTCAACCCGGGCGGCGCCGAGCGCCCGCGCGTCCGCGGACAGCGCGTCGAGCGCCTCCAGCGAGCCCTCGTCGAGGGCCACGCGGTAGACCTCCCGCTTCAGGCGCGCGTACAGGGCGTCGAGGGGCGCGGCCGCGGTCGCCGCCGCCTGCTCGGCCAGGGCCAGGGCACGGCGACGATCCCCCACCACCGCCGCGAGCCGCGCCCCGAAGTACGGCGCGCGCGTGGCGAACCAGGCGTGATCCTCGGCGTTCGCCGGGGGGTCGAGGGCGAGCGCTCCCAGCGCGGGCCCGAGCCCGAGGGACGCCTCGCACCGGCGGGCGATCGCGGCGCGCCGGAGTTCCGGCGTCGCGCGAAACAGCTCCGACGCGAGCACGTGGTCCGCCCGGTCACGGGCGCGCGCGTAGTCGCACGCGCGCAGGGCCAGGTTCAGCTCGACCCAGGCGCCGAGGGCGTCCGACTCGTCCGCGGTCAGGCGCGCGCGCGCGAGCTCCGTCGCGATCGCGCGCCACGCGTCGGAGTCGGCCGGCTCTGCCGACTCCGCGGCCGCGATGAGGAGCCCGCGCTCGGTCGCCGGGGTGTCGAGGGAGAGCTCGCGGCCCGCGCTCAGCGCCTCGAGGGCGAGCGCGAGCGCCCGCCCGTCGCGACCGGCAGCACGTTCGGCCGCGATCGCGACGTCCACGTCCTCCACCGCCGCGGTCCAATCTCCGCCGGCCGCGAGCAGGCTCGCGCGGTGAGGCGCGCCCGGGGTCATCCGCGCCGCGAGGGCGAGGCGAATCCGGCGCCGCTCGGTGGCGTCGAGCTCCACGACGCGCGCGGTCTCGCAGGTCGCCACGACCGCTTCGCCTTCGACCCGCGCCGCGCCCGACTCCACGAGCTCGCGCACCACCGCGTCGAGCTCCCAGGCGTCGAGCTCTTGCACCTCGGCGAGCACCGCGGTGGCGAGGCGCCCGCCAGCGAGCAGGATCGTGGCGAGGATGTCGTCCAGGCCCGCCGGCAGCGGCACCGGCGGGGCGACGTTGACGGCGACCCGCAGCTCCACGCCGAGCCGGTCGACCGCGACGCGCTCGACCTCGAGCCGGCCCTCGGACCGCCTCGCGAGGCCGCGCGCCACCCACGCCCGCGCCTCCGCGTCGACGCGGGCGGGCAGGCCGCCGGTCCGACGGAACATCTCGCGCGCGGCGTCTTCGGTCACCCAGGGCGAACCGTTCGGCGCGAAGGCGCCTCGCAGGTCGGCGTCGGTCAGCGGCGGCAGGACGACGTCCGCCAGAGCGCCGTGCGCTCCGTCGTCGGCGCGGAGTACGGCGCCGGCGTCGGACACCCGCGCGAGCGCGTCCCGAGTCCAACGATCGAGGTCGGCCGCGTCGTCCGCGACGACGACCGCGCCGGCGCCCAGGCGGGCGCGCAGGTCCGCCTCGACCCACGCCCCCGCGTCGCGCACGTCCTCGAAGGCCGGGAGGGTGAGCGCGCTCCGCATCGACCCGAACGGACGCGCGCTCGGGGTCGTCCGTAGGACGGGCCGCCCCTCGGCGGCGAGCCTGCGTGCGGCGTCATCGAGCGCGCGGCTGCGACCGGAGCCCCGCGCGCCGCGGAGCGTGACCGACTCCCCGCGACGCGCGCGCGCGACGAGCTCGTCGACCGGCGCGGTCGAGCCGAGCCACGGCAGCGGCGCTGCCGCCGGCGCGTGCCGCACGAGCGCGTCGAGCGCCTCTCGCGCGGTGGAGGGGCGGTTGCCCGGGTCGATCTCCAACATCGCGTCGATCACCGCGGCCACGCGCGCGGGCACGTCGGGCGCGAGCGCGCCGAGCGGCTCGACACGGGCCGGGGCGCGATCCCGAGCGCCCCACGACGCCTTGACCCCGGAGCGCGCCGGCCGCCCCGCGAGCACCTCGTACACCATCGCCGCCACCGACCACAGGTCGGCGCGCGCGTCCACCCGCCCGCCGTCGAGCTGCTCGGGCGCCAGAAATCGCGGGGTACCCACACTTCCGCCCGTGAGAGGGCCGAGCGGCGCGCCGCGGGCGATGCCGAAGTCGAGCACGACCACGCGGTCGTCGGGCGTGACCAGCACATTGGTGGGCTTGATGTCGCGGTGCACGATGACGGCCTCGTGCACGGCCGCCAAGGTCTCGAGCAACGCCCGTGTGGGCGGGAGGATGCCCGTCCATCCTCGCGCGCGACCGGGAAACGGCGCGCCGTCGACGAGGTTCATCACGATGTACGGGCGCCCTTCGTCTTCGCCGTCGTCGATCCACCGGACGACCCCGGGGAGACGCAGGATCCGCAATGCCAGCGCCTCCCGCCGGGCGCGTGCCCAGTCCGCGCCCGTCACCGCGTGGACGAGCTTGACGGCCACCACGCCGCCGTCACGACGATCCCGCGCGCGCCACACGGTCGCGGCGCCACCCGCCCCGAGGGGCTCCTCCAACCACCAACGCCCGCCCAACAACCGGGGGCCGCGCACATCAAGGAGCGACATCCCCGCGTTGTACCAGAGTGCGGCGAACCGGCGCAACGCCGACGTCAGGCCGAATCCTGAGCCGCCCTCCTCCGAAACAGCGCGACGACCGTCACGAGCGCCAGGACGGGGGCGAGGAACACGGTGTCCTCCGAGCCGATGAGGCCCGCCTCCCAGTCCCACTCGGAGAACGGGAACAAGAGCAGGTAGCCCACCCCGAAGTGTCGCTGGAGGACGTCGACCCCGATGTGGAGCATCCCGCCGCCGAGCAGGTTCAGGAACGCCGCGCGCCGGCTGGCCACCGGAAAGGCGAAGCTCGCGACGAACGAGGTGAGCACGATGCCCACCGGCATGTGGAAGGGCCCCCACAGGTAGATCGTCCACTCCGGGACCCACGGCGCGCTCCACCGCACCACGGTGAGCCCCATCGCGGGGACGCGCCCGAGGAAGTCCGGGAGGCAGGTACCGAGGACGAACGTCGCGAGGTGCGGCGTGCGCGTGACGACCTTGAGCAGGATCGCGACGCACGAGTGGGTGATCAGATCCGCCAACGCTCCTCCAGCCGCCCGCCGCGGACCCGGAACACGAAGGGAAGGGCCGCGGTGATCACCGCGAACCCGAGGACCCCGAGGGCCTCCTTCGCCCAGCGCCACCGGTGCACCTCCCGCAGCTCCTCGACCGCGACGCGCCGGGACGCATCGAACCGCGACACCACGCTCACCGTCGCGCCCACCTCGAGCTCCGCCGACGCGCCGACGACCGGCACGTCCCGCACCACCTTGGAGATCCGGTACCGATCCGGCCCGTCGATGCCGGTCACGGTCCACAACGGGAACACGAGCGGCGCGCCGTCACGCGCCTCGGGCGCCTCGTTCACCCATCGCCACCCCTGGTCGCGCGATCCCGCCCACCACGCGTGGTACGCGCACAGCGCGGCGAGGAGCGCGGCGGACACGCCGATCTTCCAGAGCCGCGCCCGCTCGTCGAACACCGTCACGCGCGGACGCGCACCACCCGGGCGCCCCGCTCCGTCAGACGGCCGACCACCGCCGCCGCGAGCGCGCCGCGCGCCGCCAACGCCGCCTGAAGCGCGGCGACCCGGTCGGGCGCGACGGCGAACAGGAGCCCGCCGCTCGTCTGCGGATCGGCGAGGAGAAGACGGTCCTCCTCGGCGATCGCGCCGTCCCACTCCACGTCGGGCCCGTAGTGGGCGAGGTTGCGCCCGGTCGCGCCGGGCACCGTTCCGGCGGCGATCGCCGCGCGCGCCTGGGAGATGACCGGCACCGCGGAGAGCTCCAGCTCCACCCCGACCCCCGCGCCGACCGCCATCTCGTGCGCGTGACCCAGCAAGGAGAACCCCGTGACGTCCGTGGCGGCGGTGACACCCACCTCCAGCGCCGCCTCACAGGGCGCCCGGTTGAGGAACGTCGTGACCCGGATGAGCTCGTCGTAGCCTTCCGCCGTGATCGTGCCTTTCTTCACGCTCGACGCGAGGGCGCCGACCCCGATCGGCTTGGTGAGCACCAGCACGTCGCCCGGCCGACCCGTGGAGTTGCGGAGGATGCGGTCGGGGTGCACGGTGCCGGTGACCGAGAGCCCGAACTTGGGCTCCTCGTCGTCGATCGAGTGCCCGCCCACGATCGCGATCCCGGCGTCGGTGCAGGCCTTCGCCCCACCTTCGAGGATCGTCGCCATGACCGACGGGTCCAGCCGTTTGACCGGCAGGCCCACGATGGCGAGGGCGAGGATCGGACGCCCGCCCATGGCATAGACGTCGGAGATGGCGTTGGTGGCGGCGATCCGACCGAAGTCGTACGGGTCGTCGACCACGGGCATGAAGAAGTCGAGGGTCTGCACGACCGCCACGTCCGGGGCCACCCGCCACACGGCGGCGTCGTCGCCGGTCTCGATGCCCACGAGGAGGTCGGGGTGCGACGGGCGCGGCAGGCGGGACACCACGGTGCGCAGGTCGGCGGGGCCGAGCTTGCAGCCGCAGCCGCCGCCGTGACTGAGCTGGGTGAGCCGAATCATGGAGTTGGAACCTGCCTTCCTGCGGCTGCGAGGGCACCGTAGGTCTCGAGGATGCGGGTCATGTCGGTGGTGCGGAGATCGCCGCCGCCACCGCTCGGGAGGAAGACGATCGGCGTCTTGGCGAGGGATTCGGCGACTCGGATCTTCACGAGGTTCCGACCTCCGACGCCCGCCATGGCCCGGGCCTGCGCCTTGAGGCCCTCGGCGCGCGCCTTTGCCTCGGCCAGCAGGGCCTGCGCCTCGCGCTCCCGCGCGACGAACGTGGCGTCGGCCTTCAGCAGCTTCTGCGCCGCCTCGCCGCGCGCGCGTTCGATGGTCTGGTTCACCTCGCCCTTCGCCACCTCGAGCTCCCGACGCCGCTGCTCACGGGCCGCTTCGGTCTCCGAACGCAAGCGCGCCGCCTCCTGCTCCGCGAGCGTCTTGTCCTTGATCACCTGCTCGTACGCCGGGTTGAACGAGTGTTCGCCGAGAAGGACCTGGTCGAGCGTCACCCCTTCGGGGGAGAGCATGTGGTTGGCGGCGAGGCGCGCCTTCTCAGCCTTCTCGAAGCGCACGCCCGCGTCGTAGTACTGCTCGGAGCGGAGCTCGTTGAGCACGTCGCGCAGGACGGTGCGAACCACCGGGCGCACGAGGCGCTCTTCGACGGCCGCGTTGTCGTCCCCGACGAACTGGAGGAGGTACGGGACCTTCGACGCCTCGATGTGCCACGCCACCGTGACGTCCACCGTGATGTCGTTGCCGTCGAAGGTCTTGAACTGAAGCGCGTCGTCCGTGGGCCGCGCGCCGGAGGCCGGGTCGCGGTTCATGACGAGGTTCTGCACGCCGACGTCGAAGGTGTGCCAGTCGTTCACGAACGGGAGGAAGAAGTAGGTTCCCCCTGGCGGATAGACGTCGGGCGCCACGCCGCCGGCGACGAGCCCGGTGCGCACGCCGACCTCGGTGCTGCCCGTGCCGTGGGGCACGCAGCCGACGAGGATCCCGAGGAGGATCGCGAGCATCACCACCGTCCCGTCAGGCTGTCGAGGTCGAGCGGGTTGACCCCCCGCGGCCCGTCGGTCGGCACGACGATGACCTTCGTGTTCGCCATCGCGTCGGCCATCTTCATGCCGACCACGTTCTCCGCGCCCGAGGCGCTCAGCGCGTCGTTCTCGAGTCGACGGGCCTCGGCGCGCGCGAGCGCGACGAGCAGGTCGCCCTCGGCGATGCGACGGCGAGAGTAGAGGTCGCCGTCGGCGACGATCTTCTGGACCTCGCCTTCGCCGCGCGCCGTCTCGACCCCGACGATGGCGTTGCCCTCGGCGAGGACGCGGTTCTTCTCCGCTTCCGCCTGCGCCGCCAGCGCCTCCGCGCGGTTCTTGAACACAAGTTGGTCCTGGATCTTCCGCTGCTCGATGGCCTCCTGGTACCGCGCGTCGTAGCGGTAGTGGCGCACCATCACGCTCCACACCTGGATGCCCGCGGAGCGAAGCACCTGTTCGAGCAGATCACGCGCCTCGACCGCCTTCGCGCGGCGCCGGCGGCCGTCGTAGAAGTCCTCCGCGTCCAGCTCGCCGAGGCGCTGGCGCAGCACCGGGTCGGCGCGCGTGCGGACGAGCGCGGTCTCGTAGAGGTTGCCGGGGCCGACGGCCTTGATGACGGCATGGGGGTCCACGATCCGGTAGGCGATCGTCACGTCGACCGCGACGCGGTACCCCTCGGACGTCTGGATGTTGATGCTCGGCGCGTAGCTCGCCTGGGCGCTGGCCTGCGAGCTGTCGTCGTTGAACTCGAGCAGCTGGATGTTGCGCGGGAAACGGTGGAACACCTCGTAGCCGGGGATGACGAAGTGCAAGCCCGGCCCGTACACCCCCTCCTGCACGCCCTGACCGGGCCCGAAGTACACCTGCCGGACCGCGAACTCCCAAGGGCGCACGTAGGTGGTGAGGGTGTTGTACGCGACGAGCGTCACGACGGACACGAGCCCTACGAGGGCGAGCGCGCGCCAGAGGCCGCCCGGAGCAGAAGGCAGGGAGATCCTTGGTCGGTCCGTCATCGGAGGCCGCCCGGGAGCGCGAGCTCCGCGTCTTGGATCCGCCCCATGTCGTCCGCGATCGCCTGCAGCTCCGCCCGGTAGCGCCGCCGCGCCCACCACAGCCGCAGCTCGGGGAGCACCGGCGTGAGCACCGCGGCCCCGAAGAACAGGGCGTCGATCCAATGGTGAATCACGCGCGACACCACCAGGGCCACGACGAACGCCACGCCCGTCATCACGACGCGCCCGACGATCGACTCGCCGGTGAGCCAAGCGAGGCCGGCGGGGCGCTCGATCGTGTTGAGCGTGGCGGCGAGCTCGGCGTAGCGCGGAAGCAGCGTCTCGACGGCCTCGCGCTCGATCAGCGCGGCCTGTGCGCTGTCGCCCATGACCTCGCGGCACTCCTCGGCGAGCGCCCGGGCCGCGTCGGACACGATGCGGCGGTAGGCGCCTTCCGCGGCGCCGCGGTCGGCCGGGTGCGACCGGCGCGTCGGCTCGAGGCGCGCGATCAGCGTCACGGCGAAGGCATCGAGGCGGTAGGGAGTCGGGACCACGCGCCGGCTCTAACCGAAGCAGTTGGGTGACGTCGGCCGCGCGCCCTTGCCCGACCGGCCCGGGACCGCATAGTCCGCCCGCCATGGTCATCCTCTTCGCCCATGGCGGCGGCGTCTCGAGTGAGCACCCCTGGATGCGCGCGTGGACCGAGCGCCTCGAGTCGATCGCCCCGGTCGTCACGTTCGACTACCCGTTCGAGCGCGGGCGGGTGGTGGAGGGGCTCTCGAAGCTGCGTGCGTTCCACTGCGCGGCCTTGCGCGCCGTCGAGGACCGCCGGCCGGTCGTGCTCGTCGGCAAGAGCCTCGGCGCCCGGGTGAGCTGCCTCGTCGCCGCCGAGGAGCAGGTCGGGGCGGTCGTGTGCCTGGGCTACCCGCTGAGCGGCCGCAACGGGGCCATGCGCGACGACGCGCTGCACGCGATCACCGCGCCCGTACTGTTCGTTCAAGGCGCCGAAGACGAGCTGTGGAACCCCGAGCAGCTCGAGACGGCCCGCGCCTCGATGGAGATCCACAGCGAGCTGCACGTCGTCGAAGGCGGCGACCACTCGCTCCTCCTGCGCGGCGCCGACGCCGAGGCGCAGGCCGCGAGCGACGCGGCGGTCGTCGCCCATGTGCGCCGTTTCATCGAAGAGCAGGTGGGTCGCCTGGACTGACGCGGCCCGCGACGTCGGTGACCCCCGCCCGCACGATGCGCTCCAGCATCGCGGCGTTGGTCCGGGCCGGCGTGGCCCACGCCAACCAGTCGCGCAGGGTCGTGGCCACCGGCGACTCCCACTGGGCGACGGCGCCGATCCGGCGTCCGAGCTGCTGCAGCTCCCGAACCCGGCGCGCGCGTGAGCGCCGGAAGTCCTCCAACGCCGCCTCGACGGGGGCTCCGTCGGTCAACGCGCGCGCCAGGATGACCGCGTCTTCCAACGCGGTCGCCGCCCCCTGCCCGAGGTTGGGGGTCTGCGCGTGGGCCGCGTCGCCGATCAACACGACCGCCCCGCGCCCCCAGCACACGTCCGGCAAGTCGTAGAGGTCGTCGTGGCGCAGCACCGCGTCGTCGAGCGTGGCGAGCGCCGCCGCCGCCGGCCCCTCGAACCCGGCGAACCGCGCCTGGAGCTGCGCCGCGGTCTCGTCGCCGCAGCTCCCCGCGGGCGCGTTCGCGACGAGGAACCCGTACAACCGTCCGTCCCCCAACGGGCAGAGCCCGACGCGCTGTCCGCGGCCCCACATCTCCGTCACGCGGCCCACGCCGGGGTCGCGCCCGACCCACCGCCAACAGGTGTAGCCGAGGTACGTCGGCGCCGGATCGGCGCCGCCCATCACGAGGTGGCGCACGGTCGAGCGGATGCCGTCGGCCCCGACGACGACGTCCCACTCCGCCTCCGAGCCATCGCTCAGGCGCGCGCGCGTGCCTTCCAGGGCCTCGATCGACGTCCCGAGGCGAACATCGGCGGTGGACGCCGCCAGCAGCGCCGCGTGCAGATCCGCGCGGTGGACCAGGCGCGCGTCGCGAAGGTCCGGCGCGAAGTCGGTGAGGCGCAGCGGCCCCAGGGGCGTGCCACGACGGTCGGTGATGACCATCTCGTCGATGGCGGCGCCGTAGTCGACCGCCACCCCGGCGACCCGGAGCGCCGCCATCGCGTTCGCGTGGAGCATGAGCCCCGCGCCGACCGGCTTCCACGCGGCCGCCCTCTCGACCACGACGACCTCGGCGCGGCCCCGCAGCGCCGCGGCGAGCCCGAGCCCGCCCACGCCACCGCCCACGATGAGCACCCTCACGACGCCCTCCCTGGTCGAAAGCAAAGTTCCAGCAAAGCGCGCAACATCGCGAGCTGCGCTCCGACGGGCAGGCCGTCGCGCAGGCCGGCGACGAGAACCGCGAAGTACAAGGAGAAGAACGCCGCGGCGCCGAGCGTCGGGTCGAGGTCGGCCTCGCCGCGGCCCCGCGCCGCGACGATCAGCCCCGCGACGTCCGCCGAGAACCGCTCCAGCTGCGCGCGCACCGCGTCGGCGGCCTCGCCGTCGACGAGGAACAGGCTCTCCTTCACCAACACCCGCGAGAGCGCGGGGTCCTCGGCGTACATCGTGTACAACGCACCCGCGAGGTGGGTGAACTGCGCGACCAGCCCTTCGGCCGGGAGCGTTCGGAACGCCTCTTCCAGCACGCGCGCGATCCGGTCGTGCAGGGCCGCGCCGAGCAGGGCGCCCTTGTCCGGAAAGTGAAGGAACACCGTCCCGACCGCCACGCCGGCATCCGCAGCCACCATCTTCGTCGTGGTCCCGTCCCACCCGTGGGCGGCGAACAGCCGCCGGGCGGCGGCGAGGATGTCCTCGCGGGTGGCTTGCTTGCGATCCTGCCGGCGGAGCATGCGGACGCGTAACTGAGCACGCTCAGTGAGTCAACTCATGGGCGCGGTCTGGCTACTTCGCGACGGCCTGACAACGTTCTGGCCGGACCCGCGGGGAGTGGAGCCTAGGACGCGTAGGGTCTGGGCGTGAAGCTCGGCCAGCTCGGCCGGCACCTCGACCTCGCGGGCGCGCCCCTCGACGATGTCGACGGTGAGGTGCTTTGCGTCGCGCAGGCGTTCATGGGGACTCCCGACGAAGTGTGGACGCCTCGGCGTTCGCGGACCACCGCCGGCCCGCCCGGTCGCGGCGCCGGTTACCCTGGCTCCGGAGCCTCGGGCAGACACATGTCCCCCTCAATCCGGCCGAGTTGCGGGACGATCAGCGTGACTGACCGGTGGTCGTCCCGGCCCCTGCTACTTCGCCACGGCCTGACCCGGCGGCGTCCAGCGTGACTTCGGCTCGGGCATGGCGTCCCACGTCGTGCCCTTGAGCTCCCGCCCGAAGCGCGCCTTCTGGACGCCGCCCCACTGCTTGAAGAAGAAGGGCACGTTGGCCGCCGCGCACTGCTGGTGGATCTCGTCGACCCACGCCGGCTGCATTGGCCGCGCGCCCGGCCCCGACTCGCCGCCGACGATCACCCAGTCGATGCCTTCGAGGGGCAGCTTCGGGATCGCCGAGAGCAGCGGCTCGACCGACAGGAAGCGCACCGCCGCGTCCACCCGGGCAAGGTCAGCCACCCGCCCGGCGTAGGCGGCCGACTCGACGCTGACGCCCTGCCAGACGTTGCGAGGCCACGGCAGCCTCGGGGCGAGCTCGCGCAGGCGATCCGAGCGCTTGGTGAGCACCTGGAAGGTGTGCTGGCTCGCACGCTCCATCGTCCGGAAGACCCGAAGGATGAACTCGTCGGAGACGTCCTCGTGGAAGAGGTCGCTCATCGAGTTCACGAAGATCGTCCGGCCCCGCCGCCAGCGCAGCGGGAGGTCCACCAGGTCCTCGTGCATCGTGACCTGGAAGCCATTCGCGTACCGCGGCTGACCCATCGCCCGGAGTCGCTCCGCCATGCGCTCGGCGTAGCAGAACTTGCAGCCCGGCGACAGCTTCGAGCACCCGGTGACCGGGTTCCAGGTTGCTTCGGTCCACTCGATCGAGGAGTCCACGGCCATCGTCTCAACCTCTGGGGCAGCGTACCGGCCGCACGCCACTAGTGTACCCGGGCCTCGCCGGGCTGTACAGGTGTTCACGAATACAATAGGCGGTCACGTTGAAGGCCCGCTGAACCCGAGGTTGATGATGGCGCGGAAGGCATACGACTGGGAGATCGGGAGCCCTCCTCCTGAGATCGAGCCTCACAGCATCGCGAAGCATGAGGTCCTTGACGGGTACATCCGGCGCTACATCGAGGTGGTCACCGCGAGCAGGAAGGTCCACGGGCTGCACATCACGCTCGTGGACGGCTTCGCGGGCGGCGGGCTGTACAGGCGTCGAGACACGGCGGAACTCCACGCCGGCTCCCCTCTTCGTCTCCTCACGGGCATCGCGGAGGCGCACGCCACGCTCGAGGCCGCCCGCGAAACGACCTTCCCCTTGGACGCCCGGTTCGTCTTCGTGGAGCAGCGCCGGAAGTCGATGCTCTTCCTGGAGGACGTTCTCCGGAAGAGCGGCTTTGGCCCTCGCATCGGCGCCGACGTGCAACTCGTGCCCGGCGCGTTCGAGGAGAACGTCGACCCCATCATCGCGCAGATCAAGCAGCGCGGGCGGAGCGGGCGCTCCATCTGGGTCCTCGACCAGTACGGGTACACCGATGTGCTGTTCCCGACGGTGCGGCGCATCCTCGACAGCCTGGACAAGGCCGAGGTGCTGCTCACGTTCAGCACCGACTGGCTCATCGACTTCCTGGCCGACAGCCCGGCGTCCCAGAAGGCGCTCGGGAAGCTCGGGCTGAGCCCCAGCGCGCTCCTGGAGAAGAAGGACGGGCCGGACTGGAGGCGCGCCATCCAGTTCGAGCTCCACCGCCACATCCGTCCGCTCACGGGGGCGTCCTACTACACCCCGTTCTTCATCGAGTCGCCGAGCGCACACCGGTCCTACTGGTTGCTCCACCTGGCCAAGCACCCCAAGGCCAACGACGTGATGAAGCACCTTCACTGGGACATCGAGAACCACTTCGGCCACTACGGCGGCGCGGGCCTTCAGATGCTCGGCTACACCCCGATGCACGACGCGAACGTCACCGCGCAGACCCGGTTCGCGTTCAACGTCTCGGCGCGGTCCCTGGCCGAGAACGCGCTGCTGGATGACCTTCCCCGACTGCTCTGGACCCGAGAGGGCATCTCGTTCGGAAAGTTGATCGAGGAGATCACCAACGACACCCCCGCGAGCAGCACCATCGTCGGCGCGGTGCTGCTCGACCTCAACCGGGCCGGGACGCTGACCATCCTTGGTGAGAAGGGCGGCACCCGCCGCGTTCACGACCGGATCGGCGCGCACGACATCATCAAGCCGAACCGGCAGCTCGTGATCTTCCCGCCGAGGCGGTAGGGCCGCTCGGGCGGGCGGTTCGCGAGCCGGTCCCTGCCTCGACAACGGCGCTACTCCCCGTCGGGGAGGAGCTTCGGGAGCGCCCTCACGATCTTCATCGTCTCCAGGCTGACGGTGATGACCCGGAGCAGCAGCGACAGCGGGTAACGCGGGTCGCCGACGGTCTCGATGGCCCATGCGTTCGCGTCCTTCACGATGCCGCTCGCCTTGTCGGTGGTGACGGCCTGGCGCTCCATCACCCACTCGATCGCCGACTTGCCGTTCACGACGTACTCGTAGGCGGCGAGGGGGATGTCGCGGACGGTGAAGAAGGCGTTGTAGTGGATGACCGTCTTGTCCTTGCCCTTGCCGAACTTCATGCCCTCGACGCGGAGCTGGGCGGGGGTCGGCTTCGCGATGCCCTCGATGCGCGCCGGGTATTCGGGCACTGCTTCGTAGCCGACGTGCAGCTCGCCGAGATCACGGCCGGCCTTGCTGAACGCCCAGAACGCCTCGGCGGTCGGGGCCTTGGGGATGCGCGGGAGCTCCTTCCCCAGGTTGTCGGCGTAGCGCTCGCGGTACTCGGGGGAGTGGAGGACGCCGTACACGTAGTAGAAGAGGTCCTCCTTGGTGATGTTCTCGCCCGGGTAGGCGCTCTGGAAGTGGACAAGGCCGGCGTCGGTGATGCCGTCGCGGCGGGCGGGCGCGTCGGAGGCGAGGGCGTTGTAGGCGGCGGGGGCGGGCTCGCGGACGAAGAGGGCGGGTGGGGCGACGTCGGCGGCGTCGGGCTCCTCCGCCTCGGGCTCACTTCGGTCTGACTCATAGGTGTAACGCGGGAAACACTGAGTCCCGCCGTCGGTTTGGAGGTCTGGAATCACGTCAACCATGAGTGCGAGCTGACCGTCGCCCGACCAGCGCTGTTTAACCATGATGACCCGGTTATAAGCCTTGGAGCTCGGGAACAGGCGCGGCATCTTGCCAGGCCGATGGATCAACTCGGGCTCGAAGTACAACCACTCCTTGGAGTACGGCCTGTACAGGCTCCGGACGGTCCTTTCGGTGCGCAGACTGAGCGAGTTCCCGGCAGCGAGTCGCCGTTTCAGACCACTGGTCCACTTGATCTTGGTGGGATCGTTGTCGACGAGAGCCTCGACATCTCCTTCCGACCGAGCGACGAGGCGGGCCACCTCAGCGTTGTAGGAGGCGATGAACCGTTCCATTTGCGTCAGCAGTTGCGACTTCGACGGGCAATAGACCCAGTCGTCGCGGTTGGTCTGAGCGCCGGGGGAGTTCAGGCGAAACAACGCGGCCTCGGGATGGCGTTTGTCGCCCGCGGGAATGTGCGCGGAGAAACTGTCATCCCGTTGCCTCAGCCAGTCCCCGTGGGCATCCGGTTCGATCCGGGTCCAACCGTTCACGGCGGCGACCCCGGCAACGCTCCCAAACCCGGACACCGCCTCCAACTTCTGCTCGCGCGTAAGGTAGTCCCCCACGTCGCGGTACAGGATGCGACCATTCTCTCTCGCGGAAGGGTTCTTCACGAGCAGCGAAATCGCCACGGGTGCGCGACTTCCGCTACCGAAGACCTTCCCGCCCTCCCGTCTCGATACCTCACCGGCCGTGCGCTGGTTGCCCCGAAGGTGAAAGACGTAGATGCTGCTGAACTCCTCGGCGAGACACCGTCGCAACCCAGCAGCGGTGTTCGCGTCGACGAACCCCCCATTGGTCACGAACCCGACGATGCCGCTCTGACCTACGCGATCGCTCGCCCAGCGAATCGCCCGGATGTAGCTGTCATAGAGCGCATTCTTGTTGGTCGCGGTCGACCGCGCCGCGTACGTGTTGGAGATGCGCCCGTCGAGCGTCGGGTAGTCGATGTTCTGGTTGTCGTCGTTCTCGCTCTTCTGCCCGACCGAGTACGGCGGATTCCCGATGATCACCCGGATGTCCAGCTTCTTCTGCCTGCTCCGCCGCGCGCTGTTGTCCGCGAGCACCAGCGACACGAGGTCGTCCTTCTCGTAGAGCTGGAAGGTGTCGGTGAGGCAGATGCCCTCGAAGGGCACGTAGTCCCCGCCGACGAGGTCGTGGTACATCGCCTCGATGTTGATGGCGGCGATGTAGTACGCGAGCAACACCAGCTCGTTGGCGTGGATCTCGCTGGCATACTTCCTGGGCAGCTCCTCCGGCGTGATGAGCCCGCTCGCCAGCAGCCGCGTGATGAACGTGCCCGTCCCGGTGAACGGGTCGATGATGTGGACACCCTCGCTCCCGAGGGTCTGGCCGAACTCCTCCCGGAGGAGGTGATCGACGCTGTGGAGGATGAAGTCCACGATCTCGACGGGCGTGTACACGATGCCGAGCCGCTCGGACATCTTGGGGAAGGCGTTGCGGAAGAACTTGTCGTACAGCTCCACGACGATCTTCTGCTTGCCGGCCGCGCTCTCGATGCCCTCCGCGCGCATCTTCACCGAGTCGTAGAACGCCTGGAGGGTGGTCGCCTCCTTGCCGAGGTGGTGCTCGTCCAGAACGTCGAGGACGGCCTGCATCGCCTTCGACATGGAGTTCTCGGCGACGAAGCTGTGCCCTGCGAACAGCGCATCGAAGACCGGGCGGGTGACGAGGTGCTGGGCCAGCATCTCGATGATCTCGCCCCGAGAGATGCTGTCGTTGAGGTCGTCCCGCAGCTCGCCGGCGAAGGCGTCGAAGGCCGCCCGCTCGCGCTCGTTGGCGGGGTTGTCCAAGATGCCGGTGATGCGGTCGATGTGGGTCTGGGCGATCTTGGCGATGTCCTTCGCCCAGTCCTCCCAGTGGTGGCGGTTGCCGACCTTCTCCACGACCTTCGCGTAGATCGCCTTCTCGATTTCGCCGATGTCGAACTCGATGGACATCTGCTCGGGCGGCGCCGCGTTGTTCGCGGCGGCGCCGATGCTCCGGCCGCCCCGCGCCGCGCGCTTCGCGTCGCCCTTCTCGTCCCGCTTCGCGGAGCGACGCACCACCTTGTCCGTGACGGCGATGACCTCCATCTTCCGGGGGTCCGCGCCGGTCAACTCCAGCTTGTTGATCATCGCGTCGAAGCGGTCGTCGTGCGAGCGGAGCGCCTGGAGGACCTGCCAGACCACCCGGTACGTCTCGTTGTCGTTGAGCGCCTCGTGGGGCGCCATCGACGCCGGGATCACGACCGGGAGCACCACGTAGCCCCGCTGCTTCGCGGGCCGCAGCCGTGCTCCGCAGGCCGGGCACGCCGGCGGCGGCGCGTCCCCCACAAAGAGCCGGTGTTCCGCGCCGCAGTCGGTGCAGACGTACTCGGGCGTGGTCCGCATGACGCGCCCCACGGATTGCACCACGTCCACCTGCGAGTTCCTGGGCGTCAGGAACAACACGGCGTCCAGCGCGGGCACGTCGACGCCCTCGGAGAGGCAGCGCACGTTGGAGAGGACGCGGCACGTCTCTTCGGGCGGTTCGTCCTTCAACCAGCGGATCTTCTCGTCCTTCTGCGAGGCGTTCATCCCACCGTCGACGTGTTCGGCCTCGCACCGCAGGCGCACGGCCCGCTCCTCTTCGGGGGCCGTCTCCCGGTACGCCTCGACCACGGCGCTGAACATCTTCTGGATGGAGGTGGACGCGACCTTGTGCTGACGGGCCTGGGGGTTGGGCTTGATGACCTGGCAGAACGCCACCGCCCGCTTCATCGGGGAGGCGTCGTCCGACAGGTCGCTCGTGAGGCCCTGCTTGGCGAGGGCCTTCCAGCAGCCGACGATTTTCGCGGCGTCATCGACGCGCAGGTCGTTGTTCTCGTCCTTGAGCAGGTCCTGGATGCGGCGGCTGACGTGCTTCTCCTCGACGGCGAGGACGATGACCTTGTAGTCGACGAGGAGCCGGCGCTTCACCGCCGACGAGAAGGTCAGGACGAAGAGGTTGTCGCCGAACAGGGCGCCGTCGTCCATCGAGCAGAGGGTGACGCTGTCCTTGTCCGCCGTGGCCTTCGCCGTCTCGCCGAAAATCCGGGGCGTCGCCGTCATGTAGAGGCGCTTCGCGCCCCGGATGTACTCGGCGTCGTGGATGCGGACGAACGCGCTCTCCTCCTCCCCGTCGAACGTCGCCCCGGTCGTGCGGTGGGCCTCGTCGCAGACGATGAGGTCGAAGGCGGGCAGATCGTTCCCGTGCTGCGCGCGGTGGATGACGTCGATGGAGTGGTAGGTCGCGAACACCACGGTCATGTGCTCGCCGTCGTGCTCGCGGAGCACCTCGGCGGCCAGCCGGTCGGACCGCGTCGTGGCCGGGAACTGCAGCTCGTGGGCGAAGGTCTGGACGACGTCGTCGTCCTTGCGGCGCTTCTTGCCCACGTCGCTGTCCGAGCACACCGCGAAGCTGCGCAGGCGCACGGCGCTCTCCTGCGTCCACTCCGTGAGCGTCTGGGAGAGGAGCGAGAGGCTGGGGACGAGGAACAGCACCCGCTTGCCGCGCCCGGCCATCCGCTCGGCGATCTTCAGGCTCGTGAAGGTCTTGCCCGTGCCGCAGGCCATGATGAGCTTGCCGCGGTCACGGTCGGCCAGCCCCCGCTCCACGGCCTCGACCGCTTCCACCTGGTGCTGGCGGAGCGCCTTCTTGGGGCGCACGACCGCCTCCCGCCGGGGCGCGAAGCGCGACCAGTCGATGACGCTGCTCTCCAGCGCGGCGAGGTCGATCTTGTTGACCTCCGGCTGTTGGTCGCGGAGGGCGTCCTCGGCGAGCTCGCCCCACGGCACCGACGTGGTGGCGACGATCACCCGGTGGGTGAACGGTCGCTTGCCCGACGCGGTGAAGAAGCTGTCGATGTCCGACTTCTGCACGCGGTAGTCGGCCGCGTACAGCTTGCACTGGATCGCGTGGACATCGCCGCCCACGGTCTCGGCGACGAGATCGATGCCGGCGTCGCGCCGGTCCAGCCCACGCCGGGCGGCCCAGTCGCCGTACGTGTCGACGGTGGCGTACAGCTCCTTGTAGAGCGGCTCCGTGCGGAGGTACGCGACGATCAGCTCCTCGAAGTAGGTGCCGCGCTCACGCTCGGTCTTCCCGGCCGAGCGGAAGGTGTCGAGGAGGGTGGAGAGGGCGGTCATGGGGGACTCCCGAGGGAGGGCGGGCCGTTGTACCACGGCCGACGCGCACGCCCGCCGGGGAGTGGGCTGGCGCGCGGGTTCTTGCCTCGCTCCGAACGCCGAAGAGCGGGGCCAGGTCGACCGTGAGGGGCGTGGCGGCGTTGCCGTCGTCATCCGCGGCCGGCGCGACTACGCTGCCCGTCATCGCATCCAGCTTCCACACCGTCGCGAACGAGGCCCTCAACCTCGGAGAGGCCGCGGCTCCCTGGTTCCCGTACATCCTGATCGACGAGGTTCGGCAGGACGCGATCGAGTTCGTCGCCATCGCGCACACCAGCCGGGAAGCCGGCTACTGGCTGAAGCGTACCCCTGCGGCGCGGTAGCCCACCGCAGGCCATGCTGCTTGCCAGCTCGATCAGCTTCCTCCTGGCCGAGCCTGCCGTCAGGGCCGGTCGGCGAGCCTGGGGACGGGTCATCCGCGATGGAAGGAGCGCGAGTCGCCGGGATGACGCCCCGGGGCGTATGATCGCGGCGTGGCACGTCCCCTTCATGCCGTCACGAGGAGCAGCGCCCGGGACTCGGCGCCGAGCTCCTCGGTTCGGTCCATGCCGGGTTGACGAGAGTGGCCGCGTCGCCCGAGCACTCCCGAGCGCGGCGACCACCACCGCACGAACCCTCACCGGACTTGAACTGCCGGAACCAACCTTCGATGGTCCGAAACGCCAAACGCCCGTCTTCGCAATGGGCGAACACGGGCGTTCGGAGGAGTGGTGGGCGCAGCAGGATTTGAACCTGCGACTCCTACCGTGTGAAGGTAGTACTCTTCCGCTGAGTTATGCGCCCGAAGCCAACGGCCGATAACAACGCGGCCGCGGCACGTCAAGGTGTGGGGGCGCGCCCCACGCGTACGCCATCGCCGCCCGCCGCTTTCACCTCGTCCATCGCCGCGTCGGCGCGCCCGGCGGCCTCGATGAGCCCTTCGCCGGGAGCGACCTGCACCACGCCGATCGACACCGCGACGGGTCCGCAAGGGGTGGGCGACAGGGCGACGCGCGCGCGCACACGCTCGCAGTACGCCCGCCCGGCGACGAGCTCCCCGCGCACGATGACCAGGAATTCGTCGCCGCCCCACCGCACCGCCACGTCGCCCTCGCGGGCCTCGGCCGCCATCGCGTGCGCCACGAGGCGGAGCACGTCGTCCCCCGCGGCGTGCCCGCAGGCGTCGTTGAAGTGCTTGAAGCGGTCGATGTCGAGCAAGCCGACGCACGCCGCGCGGGACTCGGCCATCAGCCGCCGCGCGTGGACGAGGCCGCCGCGCCGGTTGACGAGGCCGGTCAAGGCGTCGGTCTCCGCGGCGCGCGTGCGCTCGGTCAGGCGATCGGCCTCGGCGGTCGTGTCCTGCCAGATCAGCAGCCAGCCGCCCCCAGGGCCGGTGATCGGCTGCACGACGCGCCGGAGGACCCGCCGTTCCGGGCGTGCGAGCTCGATCGTCTCGGCGCCCGCGTCCGCGAAGCCGAGGCCGAGGAGCTGCCGCGCGTCTTCGGGCGCGGCGGCGCGCTCCGCGACGTGCTCCACGAGCATCCCGTACGGCGTCGACCCGTCGAGCGCCATCGGGAACAGCCGTCGGAACGCCGGGTTCACGTGACGGATACGGGTGTCCTCACCCACGATGGCCACGCCGTCGTGCATCGCGTCGAGGGCGGCGCGTAGCCGCGCGCGCTCCGACCCGACCTGCGCCTCCGCGCGCCGACCGACAGCGAGGACGTCCGCGACGAGCCCGCAGAGATCGGCGAGGAGCTCGCGATCGAACGGGGTGAGCACGAACTCCGGCCGCGGCTCGGCCCCGTGGAGGCAGAGGACAGCGACGACGCCCGAGGCGGTCTCCACTGGAAATCCGACGAAGAACCTACCGTCTGACTCGGGAAGCGCACCGTCGGCGCGGGTGTCCGGCACCACGACGGGCGCGCCGAGGTTCAACACACGGTCGCAGAACGGGTTCGGCCCGACCGGCGACTCCGCTGACGTCGGCGCGTGGACGCGACGGCGCCACACCCCGTCGCCCACCAACCACCACGCCGCGCTCGCCTCCGCGCCGACCAGGCGCCGCGCGGCCAAGACGACGCGGCGTAGACACCCGTCGACCGCGGAGCCCACCGGGCCCTCGTCGTGCCGCGTCGGGCGCAGCCCGGCCAAAGACAGCGTTTCCAACATGACTCGTGGCTAACTCGCCGGCGCATGCGTACAAGCGCGTATGCGCGCGGGCGATTCGGTGGCGGACATGCCCGACAACGAGTAACATCCGGTCATGATTCTCCTCGTCGCCCTCGGGTGCATCGAGTACGACCCGAAGGCCAAGGTGGACTCCGGCGCGCTGCCCGGCATCGTGGTCGACCCGGCGGAGCTGGATTTTGGTCAGATCGAGGCCGGCGCCACCGCGCTCGGCGAGTTCGAGATCCGCAGCGACGGCACGGTGGACCTCGAGGTGTCCGCGATCCGCGTCGGCGCCGGGGCGTTCACGCTGTTGTCCGACCCGGGCGCGTTCGCTCTCGCCCCGGGCGAGTCCACCACGCTCGACGTCGCCTACACGGCGACCGGGCTCACCGACACCGCGTGGGTCTCGATCTTCTCCAACGACCCCGGCACCCCCGAGGCGCGCGTGCGGCTCGTCGGCGAGGCGGTCGTGCCCGCCATCGCGCTGTCCCCCAGCGCGCTCTCCTTCGGCGCCGTCTCCTCGGGCTCCACCTACGCCGACACCGTCAGCGTCATGAACGTGGGCACGGCGCCCCTGACGGTCGAGGACGTCACGGTCGTCGGCGACGGCTTCGGCGGCGCCTTGTCCACCAGGAACCTCCCCTTCGAGCTGCTACCTGGCGAAAGCGAGGACGTCGTCGTCTCCTTCGCCCCTACCCGCTCCGGCGAGTGGTCCGGCACGTTGTGGGTCACGTCGAGCGCTACCGCCGGGCTCGTCAGCGCGCCCCTCTCCGGCATCACCGGGCTCCCCATCGCGGTGTGCGAGGCGACGCCCGACATGGTGGCGGCAAACGCCGAGACCTCCACCTTCGACGGTTCGGCGAGCTACGACGTCGACGGCGGAGAGATCGTGTCCTACGAGTGGACGCTCGTCACGCGCCCGTCGGGCTCGGGCGCGTCGCTGCCGTCGTCGCGCGGCGCCACGGTCCCTGGATTCGCGGCGGACCTCGCCGGGCTCTACGAGGCCGCGCTCGTGGTGGAGAACCAGGACGGGCTGCGCTCCGAGGCGTGCATCGCCCAGCTGGAGGCGGTGCCGGCGCAAGACCTCTGGGTCGAGCTGTACTGGGAGTACCCGAACGACGACATGGACCTCCACCTCGTCGCGCCCGGCGGCTCCCTCTCGTCCGACACCGACTGCTACTTCGGCAACTGTGTCGGCGGCGGCCTCGACTGGGGCGTCCCCCGCGACGCCGACGACGACCCTCGCCTCGACATCGACGACATCCCCGGGACCGGCCCGGAGAACATCAACATCTCCGCCCCCGAGTCCGGCACGTTCACCGTCTACGTGCACGACTACCCGGGTTCCGAGTACGTCTGGGACAACACCGTCACCGTGCGCGTGTACCTCGGCGGCGCGCTGGCGTGGGAGGGGTCGAAGGTCGTCGATGGCGAGCACGACTACACGCCGTTCGCGGAGATCGAGTGGCCGGCCGCCGTGGTGACCCCCCTCTGAGGTTCGTCGCGGGTCAGCGCTCGGCGCAGCGCTGCTCGGTGGCGCGATCCCAGTCGCCAAGGCTGTCGAGGGTGAGGCGCTGGACGCCCTCGTTCTCCATGTCGAGCCCAGCGCCGAGGTCGAACTCGCGCCAGATCGCGTACGCGTGCACGAGCACCCCGTCCGAGCGCTCGACGTACGCTTCGATCTGGTAGTCCTGCTCGAACCTCGCGGACCCGGACTCGAACACCGCGGGCTCCGGCATCCACACCCGCGCGAGGAGCAGCGCGCCGCCCTCGTCACCGGCCGGCACCCACCGCACGCCGCCGTAGAGGCGCTCGCTGTAGGGCGCGCCGATCGGCGGCGTCGTGGTGTAGTTGGTCTCCCATCCGAGCATCGGCGCGGCGCGGTCGAGGTAGGCGTCCGCGTCGTCGAGGTAGGTGCGCTCGTACGTGTCGTACGCGTCCGGGTAGAGCGCGAGCTGATCGAGGTCGATCACGATCGACTCGAGCGTCGCCATGTCGCAGAGCAGCTCGCCGGCGAGGAAGATGCCCGTCGCCTCCGCGGGGTCGGCCGGGGCGTCGAGCTCGACCACGGACTGCTCGTCGGGGGTGAGGTCTTCCAGGCTGCCCGTCAGCGCCTCGGACACGAGCGCCTCGAGGTTCACGCCACCTTCGCGGAGCCGTGCATCTTCCTCGTCTTCGAAGCCCGCCCACATCCAGTGGAACAAGGTCTCGAGATCGTCGGGAGCGGGCTCGACCGGCTTGCACGCGAGGAGGCAGAAGAACAGCGCCATCTTCCAGGTATACACCCGCGCGCCCCCACGCGCGATAGACACCGCGCCATGTGGACGCTCCTCGTCGCCGTCGCTCTCGCGGCCGAACCCGCCGCGCCTCCCCCCGTCGACGTCGACGCGCTCGCCGCAGAGACCGTCGAGGTGCTGACGCGCTACCTCCAGGTCGACACGATCAACCCGCCCGGCAACGAGTCGCGGGGCGCGGCGTTCTTCGCGTCGATCCTCGATCGCGAGGGCATCGGGCACCGCACGATCGAGCACGCGCCGGGCCGCGCGTCGATCATCGCGCGCCTCCCGGCCACGGTCCCCGCCACCGAGAAGCCCCTCTGCCTCATGAGCCACCTCGACGTCGCCACCGCCGAGCCCGAGCGTTGGAAGGCGGGGGCCGGCCCCTTGTCCGGCGCGATCGTCGACGGCCAGATCTGGGGCCGCGGCGCGCTCGACATGAAGGGCCTCGGCGCCATCGAGCTGATGACCCTCGTCGGGCTCGCGCGCGCCAAGGCGCCGTTGCGACGCGACGTGATCCTGCTCGGGGTCGCCGACGAGGAGGTCAGCAGCCTCGGCATGCGCGACCTGATCGAGAACCACTGGAAGGACATCGATTGTTCGCAGGTGCTCAACGAGGGCGGGCTCGGCATCCGGGACCTGTTCTTCGAGGGCCAGACGATCTACGGCATCAGCGTGGCCGAGAAGGGCATCCTGTGGGCGCGGATGATCGCGACCGGCGCGCCCGGCCACGGCTCGCGGCCCAACCCGGACAGCGCGGTGTACCGCCTGCACCGCGCCGTGGAGGCGCTGGGGGCGTACAGGGCGAAGCCAAGGATGCACGATTCATTCTTCGATCTGTTCCGGAACGTGTCCCGCACGCGTGGCGGGGTCGTGCGGTATGTCATGGCTCACCCGCGGCTCCTCTTCGGCCGCCTGCTGGCGGGGTCGACGACGGCGCCGCTCATCACCGACACCGTGCACGTGACCGGGTTCGGCGGGGCGCTCCAGAACAACGTCGTCCCCGGAGAATCCTGGGCCAACCTTGATTGCCGGCTCCTGCCCGGCACCACCCCCGAGGCGATGCTCGCCCGCCTCCGCGCGTTGGTGAAGGACCCGAACGTGCGCTTCGAGGTGCAACAGACCGCCCTCGCCAACGAGAGCCCCACCGACGACAGCTTCTACCGGGCGCTGGCACGCCGGGCCGTCGCCGGCCGCGCCGACGCCGTGTCCGGGCCGATCCTCAGCATCGGGTTCACGGACTCCCTGCTGCTCCGGCCGCTCGGCGTCCACGCCTACGGCCTCGCCCCGTTCGAGGTCACCCAGGAAGAAGCCGCCACGATGCACGGCGACGACGAGCGCGTCTCGGTCGCGAACGTGCGGCGCGGCCTGGAGATCGTGCTCGGCGCGACGTGGGACGTCGCCGGCCAGCCCTGACGCTCACCACGCCCAGCGCTGCCCCAACCCGAGCACGACCGCCCGGGCCCCCGTCGCGCGGATCTCGGCCACGAACCCCGCGACATCGACGCCCGGCAACTGACGCGCGGGCGCGCCCCACGGCAGGGTGAAGTCGTCCCAGTGGCACGGGATGACCACCTCCGGACGGGTGAGCTCGACGATCCGTCGGGTGTAGTCGCGCCGATAGTGTCGGCCGATCGCGCACAGGCAGAGGACGTCGCAGCGGACGCCCTCCAGGGTCTCGTCGACGAAGTCGGCGCTGTCGACGTGGAGAACGCGCGCGTCGCCGAGGTCGACGTGCCAGTTGTAGACCGGGCCGTGGCGGAGGTGGAACACGCGCGGCGGCCACGGCGGCGGCGCGGCGATGTCTCCGGGGAGCGGCACCCGCCCGTAGGCCTTGCCGTGGCGAGACAGGATCGGCGTGGCCACCACCTCGCCGAAGCGCAGCGGACCGTCGGCGCGGACGAGCTGCGCCTCGGGGAGCCCGCACGCGCGCCCCATGTTCAGCGTGGACTCCGAGCCGACCAGGCGCGCGCCGTGGATCTTCGCCACCGCGGGCGCGTCGAGCGCGTGATCGTGATGGCTGTGACCGACGAGCACCTCGTCGCACGACGGCAGCTCGGCGCGGAGGAGCGCCTCGTCCGGGGTGAGGCGCCCGAACGCCGTGCGGAGGAGGCCTGGGCGAGAGAGGTACGGATCGAGCAGGATCGTGCGCGACGCCCCGCGGAGCTCGAAGCCGGCGGTGCCGAGGAAGCGGACGCGGTCGCCCTGGGTGTCGGGCTCCGTCGGCGGCGCCGGGGCGAGCAGGAATCGGAGCGGGTGTCCGTGACGCACACGCCGGTCTATCCGCGATCCGTTAGCGGAGCGCGATGCTCCTCGCCCTGCTCGCGTGCGCGCCGGACCTCGCGGAGCCGACGTTGGAGCAGCTCGAACGGGAGATCGCGGGGGTGGACGCGTGGCGGAGCCCGCCGGGGCGTGAAGGCGAGCGGGCGTCGTGCGACGGCGCCCACGGGCTGGTGTTCACCCTGCGCGGCAACGACGTCGCGCTGCGAGACGCGGTCGCCGGCGTGGAGGAGTGGGCCGACGGCACGGTGTGGGTGCTCGACGCGTACGACACACCCGGCGGCGCCTACAAGGGCCGATTGGCGAGCTGGAAGGTCGAGGGTTGGGACAGCACCTGGCGCGACACCTTCCGCGCCTGGTGGGGCGAAGACGGCCAGGCTTGGATGAGCGGCCGGGTCGCGCCGTGCGTCGGGTGTCACGACGCCGGCGTCGACGGCGTGGTTCATCCGACGACGCCGGACTGCACTCCGTAGGACCGGCTAGAACCCGTGCTTCGACGTGCCCGCAGCGCGGCGAGGCCCGCCAGGGCGATCACGCTCGCGCCCAGTCCACCCTCGCCGAGCCCGCAGCCGCACGTCGCGGCCTCTCGCAGCACGCGGACCCCGGGAGGGCCCGTGGGCGTCGGCTCGACGGCGATCGACGTGTCCCGCGGATCATCCGGCACGGCGCTGTCCGTGGTCACCGAGGTGTCCGTCGGCGTCGCGCCGCCCGTGCAGGCCGCGTACAGCGTGAACGCGCTCACCGCCCCTTCCCAGCCGTCGACCACCACGGTGTACGTCGCCCCCGCCGCGGCGTCGAAGGCCACCTGTTCGTCGGACAGCTCCGCGTTGGTCGAGCAGGTGACGGCGCCGCTCCCGTCGCACGCGTCGCTCGTGAGCACGAAGAGGTCGAGGTCCGCGCCGAGGCCGGAGATCCCGAGCGTCACCGGCTCGTTCACCGGGGTGGAGAAGCTGAACGCGATCTCCGAGCTGCTCCACGAGTACTCGCCGCAGCCATACACCGCGTGCGTGCTCGTCGACCCGCCCGCGTTGTTGGCCGAGGCGATCGACGCGCCGCACGTGAGGGCACCCGCGTGGGCGCACGGGCCCGTCGACGGGCAGGTATTGCCGGGCAGCCCTCCGTAGTCACCCTGGCTGATCCAATAGGTCGGCGGCGCGCTGCACGGCCCGTCGAACGGATCGCCTGAGGCGCCGTTCGACTCCCGAACCTCGAAGTGGAGGTGGGGACCGGTGCTGTTGCCGGAGGAGCCCACGTAGCCGAGGGTGGTGCCGCAGCTCACGTATTGGCCCGCGCTGACGGCCACGGACCACTGGCGCAGGTGCCAATACCAGGTGCGGCGGCCGTTCGCGTGCTCGATGATCACGTAGTTGGCTTCGCCACAATCGGCGGTGCTGCAACGGTCGTACTCGCCGTCGTTCGTCGCGATGACCAGACCGTCGGCCGCGGCCACCACGCGCCGGCCGGCGTCCATGCCCGTCCACGAACCCACGCCGAAGTCGCTCCCGCCGTGGCCGCTGTAGTACATGTCGCCGCAGCCCCAGTCCCGGCCGCCCTCGTCCATGTAGGCCGTCGGGTAGAAGTAGCCGTAGTGCTCGTCCCCCGCGGGAAATCGGTAGTCCTGGGCGAGCGCGCCGGACACGAGCAGCGCGAGCATCAACGCCACCGCACGGCGTGCGCGCCGTCCTGCGCGTCCCACCGCAGCCACGCGCCGTCGAACCGCGGCGGCCCCCGGAGCGGCGGCGGAACGAAGCCGGCCGGTGGCCCGCCCGGCGCGTGTCGGAGGCCGATGTTGGTGAGCGGGCGCGGCGCTTCGCCGCCGTCGGCGGGCGCGACGAAAATCTTGGGCAATCCGTCCACCGACGCCACCCAGGCCACGTGTCCCTCAGCCATCGCGAGGCGTGTGGGGCGCCCTCCGATCATCAGGGTCGTCGCGGCGGGGCCGGTCCAGCAGCGCAGCCGCCCGAGCCCATCGTCCGCCTCGTCGGCGGCGCACACGGAGCGCCCGTCGGTGACGGGCGCCGCCAGCAGTCGCCGCGCGAGCACCTCCTCGCCGCGCCGCAGGGTGTCGCCGTCCACGTGCAGCGCGACGCCGTCGACGTCCAGCACAGCGGAGCCCGTGTAGCGAGCGTCCATCGGCTCGGCGTGGGCCGCGGCAAGGAGGAGGAACGCGAGCCACATGTGCGCCCTCTAATCGCGCCGCGCGCGGCGACACCCGGGATGCGCCGTCGAGCCGCCCGCCGCGGACGATTCGCGAGTGGGCGGCCGCGGCGCGCCCGGATGGGTAGGAGCCGGCGAGGAGCGCCCGGAGCGTACTCGAGTACGCGAGGACGCACCGCAGCCGGCGACACCCCCAGCCGGGATGCGCCGTCGAGCCGCCCGCCGCGAATCAGCGGGGGCCAGCGACGGCCGCATACCTCATCACCACCCCCTCGTGCCCCGGCTGCTCGTACGCCAGCAGGAGCACGACCGAGTCGCCGTGAATCCAGGCGGAGTGGGCGCGCCACGCCGACGGGCATCCGTCGGCGGGGAAGGTCTCGGTGAGCCATTCGCGGCTGTTCACGGTGATCGAGAGGAGGTCGGGCCCGACGCGGCCGTAGCACTGCTCGGCCTTGTCGGGGGTGCGCGTGGAGAGGACGTCGACCTCGAGGTCGCCACAGCGGGTCTCGGCGCACGCGGCGCCGGGCTTCGACGCGTCCAGCTCGACGCGGACCGCGCGCAGGGCGTCCGCGGCCCGGGCGCGCACCTCGGCCGAGGCCGCCCGGACACCCCCGAGGCTCGCCGGACCTACCAGCCGGACCTGCCAGACCGCCATCCGCGAGCGGGTCCGAAGGTCGAAGAGCTCGAGGCGCGCGTTGGGGAAGCCCGGCGCTTCGTCGACCCAGGTGGTCAACGTCGCGAAGTGGGCGCCGTCTGGCGAGGCCGCCGCGACGGCTGGCTCTGCGGCCGCGGGGGCGTGGGCCCAGGCGATCGAGCACGCGAGGAGGGAGATCACGCCTTGGGGGTATCCGCGCCGCGAACCCGCCGAGCGCCGGCGTGACGCGTCGCGACAATCAATCGAGCGAGGAGAGATCCCGCGTGATGCGCGTGGCGGCGACGGTGCCGTCGACCTGGAGGTAGCCGTACACGAGCTCGGAGAAGGCGGCTTCGAGGTCACCGTCCTCGGTGAGCTCGCCCGTCGCGACGAACGGGTACTCGAACCAGGTCAAGTCCACGGCGGCGACGCCGTCGAGGTCGCCCTCGGAGTTCTCGAGGTCCAGGACGTAGGACGTGTCCAGCTCGTAGCCGAACAAGGAGAGGAGGCAGCCCGACTCGCCGGTGGCGGTCTCACCCTCGGCGTCGACGACGATCGTGACGCCGCCGGAGCAGCCGGCGCTCAAGGTCTGACCGTTGTAGTCGCCCGCGAGGCTGACCGAGAGATCGCCGACGTACACGCCGGCGTAGGGGCTCTGCACGAGGACACCGCCGACCGCGAAGCTGAGGCGGTCCCCGTTCGGCAAGGTCGCGGACGCGGTGAGGGTGTGCGTACCGACCCCGAGGGTGTCGTCGTCGAAGGACGCGCCGACCGGCGCCCAGCCGCCGTCCACGTCGCTCGTCCAAGAGACGTCGTCGAAGTCGATCTCTTCGCCGTCGGCGTCGTAGAGCACCGCCTCGAACGCGGCGTCCTCGTCGAGCGGCAGGAACGCCCCGCTGACCGGCTGCACGATCTCGAGGCGCACGCCGTTCCAGTAGTTGTCGTCGACGACATCGGTGTCGTTCGTGTCGTCGGTGTCGGAGTCGAGCGCGGCCAGCCCGGTGTCGGCCGACTCGACCACGTTGTACTTCGTCCCACACGCGACGAGCACCAGGAGCATCAACGTCATGCGCACCTCGAGGCGCAGTACCGTACCACGGCCGCCTCGCCCCCGCGCGACCGGATTAGGCTCGCCGGATGCCCCCGATGATCGAGGTCGAGTCTCTGCGGCGCGCGTATGGTGCCCACATGGCGCTCGACGGCGTCTCGTTCCGGGTCGACGCCGGAGAGATCGTCGGCTTTCTCGGCCCCAACGGCGCCGGGAAGAGCACGACGATGAAGATCCTCACCGGCTTCACCTCGCCCACCGGCGGGCGCGCGCGCGTCGCCGGACACGACGTCGTCACCGCGTCGCTCGAGGTGCGCCGAGCCGTCGGCTATCTGCCCGAATCCGCGCCGATCTACCCCGAGATGCTGGTCGTGGACTACCTGGACTTCGTCGGGCGGGTCCGCGGGATGCCGGCCGCGGAGCGCGCGAGCGCGGTCGACCGCGTGCTCGACGAGTGCGACATCGCGGACCGCGCGCATCAGGCCGTCGGCACGCTCTCGAAAGGCTACCGGCAGCGGGTGGGGCTCGCGCAGGCGCTCATGCACCAGCCGCCGATCCTCATCCTGGACGAGCCGACGAGCGGGCTCGATCCGAATCAGATCCTGGTCATCCGCGACCTCGTGCGCCGCATCGGCCGCAGTCGGACCGTGCTGCTGTCGACGCACGTGCTCCAAGAGGTCGAGGCCATGTGCGACCGCGTGTTGATCCTCTCGCGCGGCCAGCTCGTCGCCGACGCCCCCGCCGCGCGCGTGCGCGCGGAGTCCGCCGGCGGCGCGATGGCCCGGGTCACCTTCGTGCCGGGCACGGTGCGCCTGTCGAGCGAAGCGCTTCAGGCCGCCCTCGCGGCCGTCCCCTCCGTCACCCGGGTCACCCCGCACCCGGCGCCGCCCGACGCGCCCGCCGACGCGCTGAGCTTCGAGGTCCTCGCGGACACCGACGTACGCGCCGACCTGTTCGACCTCGCGGCCCGCAACGGCCTGCGGCTCGTCGAGCTCGCCCGCGAAACAACGACCTTGGAGCAGGTCTTCCGCCGCCTCACCGCCTGAGCGTCACCCCCTGGAGGGGCTCAGATGTTGAGCCAGACGTAGAGCCCGAGGCCGCCGAGGATCCCGACGATGACCAGCCCGGAGACCCACCCCGGGACGCCCGCGGGCGCCTGCGCCGTGGCCTGCGGGCTCGTCCGTGTCCCCGGCCTCGGAGCGGACTTCGGCGCGGCCTTGCCCGCCGCGCGCGGGGTGTCGACGCGCCCGCCGCGCAGGGGGAGGGTGTCGGTGCGCGGGTTCGGGCGCGGCTCGCCGCGCGGCCGCGGCTCGGGCGGCTCGGTGTGCTGGCGGGCGGTCGCGTCCGGCCAGGATCGAGGGGGCTCCGTACGAGGGGGCTCCGTACGAGGGGGCTCCGTACGAGGGGGCTCCGTACGCGGCGACGCCGTGCGAGGGGGCTCCGTGCGAGGGGAATCGCCCCCCGGCCCGACGGCGTTCGGCGGCGGCTCAGTCTTGGGGTGATCGGGCGACCGGGCGAGCTTGCGCGCACCGCCGAGCGGCGCGAGGTCTTCGCCGAGCAGACGGAAGATGGCCGCAAACTCAGGATATCCGCCGAGGAGCTGCCACGCGCCGCCCTCCTGGCGCACCTTCGCGTCGCGGCCGATGCGCCCCACGTAGATCGACTCGCGCACCGCCCAACGGTTGAGCGCGTAGAGCACGCGCCCGTCGGCGAGCTGGACGTCGACCGGCCCGGTCGGCGCCTCCGCCGCCTGGGACACCACGAAAGGCGTCAGGCAGGCGGGGCACACCATGTCCTCGCCCGCCTTGCCGTCGAGCGACGCCCCGCACTCCGGGCAGTTCACGTTCATGCGGGCATGCTAACCTCGGGATGGACCCAGGATGGCGAACACGTCGGCAACATCCGGGTCGCTCGTCATCGGCACCGCCGGTCACGTCGACCACGGAAAAACCTCGCTCGTCCGGGCATTGACCGGCGTCGACCTCGATCGGCTGCCGGAGGAGAAGGAGCGCGGAATCACCATCGCGCTCGGGTTCACCCCCCTCCGCTTGCCGGACGGGCGCATCGCGGGCCTCGTCGACGTCCCCGGGCACGAGGCGCTCGTCCGCACCATGGTCGCCGGCGCCAGCGGCATGGACGCGGTGATGTTGTGCGTGAGCGCGGTCGAAGGCGTGATGCCGCAGACCCGGGAGCACCTCGACATCCTGCACCTGCTCGGCGTCCACACGGGCGTGCTCGTGCTCACGATGGCGGACCTCGTGGACGCCGAGCTGCTCGAGCTCTGCGAGGCCGAGCTCCGAGAGCACGCCGCGGGGACCTTCCTCGCGAACGCCCCGTGCGTCGCCACCAGCGCGATGACCGGCGTCGGGCTCCCCGCGCTGGTCGCGGCGCTCGGCGCGCTCGTCCCTCCCGCGCGCCCGACGGATCCGGCGTTCCGCCTCCCCGTCGACCGCTCGTTCGCCCGGCGCGGCTTCGGTACCGTCGTGACCGGCACCGCCTGGTCGGGGCGGCTGAACGACGGCGCGGAGGTCGAGATCGTCCCCGGCGGCCGTCGCGCCCGCGTCCGCGGCGTCCAGGTGCACGGCGCCGCTGTCCCCGCGGTGGAAGCCGGGGCCCGCACCGCGCTCAACCTCGCCGGGGTCGAGCGAGACGAGGTCGGTCGCGGCGCCTGGATCGCCACCCCGGGTTCCCTTCCGAGCCCGCTGGTGGTGGACTGCCGCTACACCCACCTGCCGAGCGCGCCGAGCTTCGACGACGATCCGCGCCTCGTCGTCCTGCTCGGCACCCGCGAGGTGGAGGCGCGCGTCGTCCCCCTCGACGCCGAGGGGCTCGCGCCGGGGTGGAGCGGCTTCGTCCAGCTCCGCGCAGGGGAACCGCTCCCGTGCGTGCCGGGCGACCGATTCGTGGTCCGGCGCCCGAGCCCGGCCGCCACGGTCGGGGGCGGCGTCGTCCTCGACCCCTGGGCGACGGTCACCCGGCGACGGGACGCGGCCTCCAACGCCGCGCAGCTCGCGCGCCTGCACGGCGGCGATCCGTCCGCGTGGCTCGACCGGGCCGGCGCCGCGGGCCTCACGGCCGAGCAGGCGCGCGTCCGAGGCGTTCCCGACGGTGGCGTCCCTCTCGGCGACCGGCGCTACGCCCCCGCCCTCGTCGGCGCGCTGCGCGAGGCGCTCCACGCGGCGGTCGCGCGCGTGCACGCCGAGCAGCCGCTCACGCCCTGGATCAACCGAAAGTCCCTGCGCGAAGGTCGCTTGTTCGCGCTCGCCGAGCGCGACGCCCTGGCCCTGGTCGACGCCGAGGTCGCCGCCGGCCGCCTCGTGGCGGACGGCCCCCGCGTGCGCGCTCGGGACTTCGAGGTGCGGCTCAGCGCCGAAGACGAAGCCTGGCGGCGGGACGCCATCGCGCGGATCGCCGCGGCGGGGCTCGAAGGCGTGGGGGATCTGCGGGAGCGCACGCCGCACGCGCGCTTCGACGCGTTGGTGTTCCTGATGCGCGAGCGCGGGGAGGTCGACGCCGTGGGCGACCGCCTCGTGGCGCGGTCGACGCTGGATCGCCTCGCCGCGGACGTGCGGGCCCACCTCGAGGTCCACGCGGAGCTCGACACGGGCGCGTTCAAGGACCTCTCCGGGCAGACGCGTCGCACCGCGATCCCGCTCCTGGAGTGGCTGGACGCCGCCGGCGTGACGAAGCGCCGCGGCGACGTCCGCGTCCGCGCCTGAACGCCACGGCCGCGTGGTACCCTCGTCCGCGCATGCCGACCTTGGTTCGCGCGCTGTTCCTGCTCCTGGTCCTGCTCGGCGTCGCGCGCGCCGAGGACGCCACGGGCGTCCTGAAGGTCAAGAGCAACGTCGAGGGCGCAGAAGTGTGGCTCGACGGCTCCCTGCTCGGAAAGACCCCGCTCACCAAGTACTTGCCTCCGGGCTCGCACCAGGTGCGCGTGATCGCGGACTTCCACGATCCGTTCGTCCGAAAGGTCGACGTCGCGAGCGACAAGACCGTCGAGATCCAGGCGCAGCTGGTGAAGGGCGGCGGCACCCTCGAGTTCGTGGGCCCCGCCGGAGCGCACGTGTACCTCGCGGGTCAAGACAAGGGCCCCACGCCCATCCGGCTTCCCTCGCCCGGCGCGGGCAAGCTGGCGTGGCGCGTCGTCGCCCCGGGGTTCGAGCCCGTGGAGGGCGTGCTCGACGTGGTCGCGGGCCGCAACCACCTCATCGAGGCGAAGGCCCAGAGCAGCCGTGGCGTCCTGGAGATCACCTCGACGCCTCCGGGCGCCCACGTGCGCCTCGACGGGGCGGTGGTCGGCGACACCCCGCTCAAGCTCCGCGACGTCGCGGCGGGAGTGCACGGCGTCGAGGTGGCCCTTGAAGGAAAGTCGACGTCCTACCGTTCCGTCGACACGAGCACCGGCGACCGCGCGGCGCTGTCCGTCGCGCTCGACACCGGCGGCGTGACGCTCACCGTGCAGACCGGCGCGGAAGACGCTAGGGTGTACCTGAACGACGCCCTCGCCGGCACCGGCGCCACGGTGAAGCTCGCCGCCGTGGCGAAGGGCCGCACGAAGGTCCGGGTCGAGGCCGGCGGCAAGGTCGCCTCGAAGACCGTCACGCTCCCGTCGGGGGGCTCGTTCGCCCTGCGCATGGCGGGCGGCCAGCTGGTCGAGAAGAAGAAGCTCTACGAACAGTGGGCATTCTGGGCGGCCGTCGGCGGCGGCGCCGCGACCGCCACGACCGTCGTCGCGATCGTCGCGACCGCCAACCTGCCCGCCCCGCCTCCCGACGGCGACACCGTGGTGACCCTGCCATGAACCGCGCGATCCCCCTCCTGCTGCTCGCGTCGCTCGCCTCGCTCGGGGCGTGCGCCCAGCCCGATGGCCGCACCGCCCTCGTGTTCGCGTTCGACGCGGCCGACGCGCTCGGCGCGGCGGACACCTGGACGCTCGTGGTCGACCCGCTGGACGCGCCGTTCGGCGACGGCGAGCCCGACGACGACTCCGTCCTCGGCGACTACGTCCTCGACGACCCGGAGCTCGAGCTCCTGGTGTCCGTGACGGCGGGCGCCGACGGCCTCGAAAGCGTCGAGCTACGCCCCGGCGCGACCGACACGCGGCTCGCCGTCGTCGTCCAAGGCACGCGCGACGGCGCCCTCACCGCCATCAGCGCGCGCGTGGGGCCGATCGCCTTCGTCGCCGACGAGGTCGTCCAGTACACCATCCCTGTCGCGGTGCTCGAGGATCCCGTGCTCGAGTGCGGGAACGGCGCCGACGACGACGGCGACGGGTGGCGCGACGCGGACGACCCCGACTGCGCGGTCGGCACGCGCGAGCTGGGCTTCGGCACGAACTTCTGCAACGACGGGATCGACAACGACAACGACGGCGCCCTCGACGCCGATGACCCGGAGTGCGTCGACGCGCTCGACGACTCCGAAGCGATCCCCTGCCTCAACGGGCGGGACGACGACGACGACGGGTGGACCGACGCCGGAGACCCGGACTGCGCGGACCTCGACGACGAGCTGGGGCTCGGCGACACGGAGTGCAACGACGGGGTCGACAACGACGGCGATGGCCGCACCGACGCGAACGACCGCCAGTGCGCCGACGCCTTCGACGATCGCGAGGCCGAGCACGGCTGTGAGGATGGTCGCGACGAGGACGGCGACGGCTGGCTCGACGACGAGGACCCCGACTGTGCCGACGGCGTCGACGAGGTGGGCCTCGGCGATCGCGCGTGCAACAACGGGCTCGACGACGACGGCGACGGCGACGTCGACGCCGCCGACGTCGGCTGTCTGTCCGGCGACGACGACACCGAGGCGAACGCGTGCGAAGACGGCGCCGACGACGACGGAGACGGCTGGACCGACCTCGACGATCCGGGCTGCACGAACGCTGCGGACGACGACGAGGGCGCGTTCGACGGGTCCGCGCAGTGCGCGAACGGCGTGGACGACGACGGCGACGGGCGGGTCGACGGGCACGACCCGCACTGCGCCGACGCGGCCGACGCCTACGAAGCGCACGACTGCGCGGATACCCTCGACAACGACGGCGACGGCTGGTCGGACACCGAGGACCCGGACTGCGCCTCCGGCGAATCGGAGCTCGGCGCGGGCACCACGCCGTGCAACGACGGCGCGGACGACGACGCCGACGGGCGCATCGACGCGGACGATCCCGACTGCGCCACGGCCGCGGACGCGGAGATCGGGGATTGCAGCGACGGCATCGACGGCGACGCCGACGGGTGGACCGACGCCGACGACCCGGACTGCACCTCCGGGACGTTCGAGGCTGGTTTTGGCGAGACCGCATGCAACGACGGCGCGGACAACGACGGCGACCTCCTCATCGACGCGTCGGACGACCGTTGCGCGACCGGGAGCGACACCGCCGAGGCGCTGAGCTGCGAGGACGGCTCCGACGACGACGGCGACGGCTGGATCGACGACGAAGACCCGGATTGTTCCTCGATTGGCGCGGAGTCGGGCCTCGGCACGGACGCGTGCAACGACGGCGCCGACGACGACGGCGACCTGCTCGTGGACGCCGACGATCCGGACTGCCTGACGGCGACCGACGCCTACGAGGCCGACTACGACTGCGCCAACGAGCTGGACGACGACGGCGACGGCTGGGTCGACCTCGAGGATCCGGGGTGCATCGCCGCGACGGACACCTCCGAGTCCCCGGCGGTCTCCGCCTACGCCTGCAACAACGGTGAAGACGACGACGACGACGGGCTCGCCGACGCGGACGACCCCGGCTGCGAGGATGGCGGCGACAACGACGAGACCGACGCGATCACCGACTGCACCGACCTGCTCGACAACGACGGCGACGGCTGGACGGACGCGTCCGACCCCGACTGCGTGGACGGAAGCTCGGAGCTCGGCTTTGGCGCGGTCACCTGCAACAACGGAGCCGACGACGACGGCGACGGCGCCGCCGACGCGGACGACCCCGGCTGCGGACAAGGCGCCGACACCGTCGAGACCGACGGCGCGGAGAGCTGCGCCGATGGCGAGGACGACGACGGCGACGGATGGGCCGACGCGGCGGACCCCGACTGCGCCGCCGGCAGCGACGAGCTCGGCTTCGGCGACGGCGCCTGCAACAACGGCGAGGACGACGACGGTGACGGCGACGCGGACGGCGACGACCTCGCGTGCACCGACGCCGAGGCCCTCTCGGAAGCGGCGCCCGAGGGCACCTGCGCCAACGGCGCCGACGACGACGCCGACGGGTGGGTCGACGACGAAGACCCCGACTGCGCCGACGGCAGCGACGAGCTCGGGTTCGGCGCCACGGACTGCAACGACGGCGAGGACGACGACGGCGATCTCCGGATCGACGCGACCGACGCCGGCTGCACCGCCGCCGACGACGCGGTCGAAGACGACGACGCGGCCGACTGCGCCGACGGCGTGGACGGCGACGGCGACGGCTGGACCGACGACGACGACGCCGACTGCCACCACGGCGACACCGAGCTCGGCGTCGGCGTGCGGGCCTGCGACGACGGCGTCGACAACGACAGCGACGGGCTCGCCGACGCGGAGGACCCCGAGTGCGCCGTCGGCTGGGACGACGACGAGGCGACCGCGTTCGACCCCTGTGACGACGGGCGCGACGACGACGGCGACGGCTGGACCGACGCCGACGATCCGGACTGCGCGGCCTACGGCGACGAGCGCGGGTCGAGCGCCGCGGGCTGCAACGACGGCGAAGACGGCGACGGCGACGGCGCGATCGACGCGGACGACCCCGAGTGCGCGTCGGCGTCGCTCGACGAAGCCGGCGGGCTCGGCGCCTGCGCGGACGGTCTCGACAGCGACGCCGACGGGCTCGTGGATCTCGCGGATCCGGGCTGCGCCGACGCGAGCGACCCCGACGAGCGCGACGTGTCCGCCCGCTGCGAGGACGCCTTGGACAACGACGCGGACGGCTGGACAGACGCCGAGGATCCGGACTGCATCGTCGCGACCGCGGAAGCGGGCTTCGGCGTAGCGTCCTGCAACGACGGCAGCGACGACGACGCGGACGGGCTCGCGGACGCGGCGGACCCCGACTGCACGGACGCGTGGGACAACGTCGAGCGTTCGGTCGCGGCGGGGGCCGGGTGCGCCGACGACGCCGACAACGACGGCGACGGCTGGATCGACGGCGACGACCCCGACTGCGCGTGGCTGGGCGACGAGTCGTCGTTCGACGACCTGTTCTCGTGCAACGACGGCCTCGACGGCGACGCGGACGGCGACGCCGACGCGGCCGACGTCGGGTGCGCAGACGGCTTCGACGCCGACGAGTCGCACCTCCCCGCGTGCGCGAACGGCGTCGACGACGACCTCGACGGCTGGATCGACCTCGACGACGCCGCCTGCGCCGACGGCGCGGACCCCCGCGAGGACGACGGCCTCGGCGCGACCGCGTGCAACGACGGGCTGGACGACGACGGCGACGGGCGCGTCGATGCGGACGACTTCGGCTGCACGACCGCCTCCGACACCGACGAGGTCGACCCCGCGACCGGCTGCAACGACGGCCTGGACGAGGACGGTGACGGCTGGACCGACACGGACGATCCCGACTGCCCGACGCCGGTCAGCAGCGGCGAGCGGGGGTTCGGCACGACCCAGTGCAACGACAGCGTCGACAACGACCTCGACGGCGACGTGGACGCGGACGACCGCGCCTGCTCGAGCGCGCGTGACGGCTCGGAGGCCCGGTAGGCATGGGGATGTGGCTGTTGCTCGCGGCGACGGCGTCCGCCACGTGGTCGATCGTCGCGGTCGACGAGGCCACCTCGGAGGTCGGGATCGCGGGCGCCGCGTGCGGGCCGTCGGCGTGGGGCATCGCGGGGCTCGCGCCGGGGAAGGGCGTCGTCGCGGCGCAGGGCGCGACCTGGCCCGGCGGCCGGGACATGGCGACGGCCATGCTCGAAGACGAACGTTCACCCTCGGAGGTGCGCGACGCCCTCGACGCGTCCGACACCGCACCGGACCTCCGGCAGTACGGGGTCGTCGCGCTCGGAGCGGACGGCCTCGGGTGGACGGGCGCGGACGTCGAGGGCGACGCGACCGTGGCCGCGGGCGACGGGTACAGCGCGCAGGGCGAGACGCTCGCGTCGATCGCGGTCGTGACCGAAACGGAGGCGGCGTTCCTTGCGACGGTGGGTTCTCCTCTGGACGCGCGGCTGGTGGCGGCGCTCGAGGCCGGCGCCGCCGCGGGCGGCGACGCCGGCTGCGCGGCGGACGTCGCGTCGCGAAGCGCGTTCCTCTACGTCGCGAAGGCCGACGACCGCCCCGACGACCCCACGGTGGAGGTTCGGGCGGACGGCGCCCGGGCCGTCTCACGCCTCGCGGAGCGCTGGGCGGACGGCAGGCACGGATGCCACACCGCAACAGGGACGGCCTCCCTCCTGCTGAGCGTCGCGGGGCTGGCGGCGCTTGCGCGGCGGCGACTGACGAACGTCTGACGGATGTCGGCGACGAACGTCGGCGGAGCTGACGGCCTGAGCGAGTGATTTCGTGCAGTTGCGCCTGGCACCACGCCTGCAGGAGCGTGCGGGCCGGGAGGTCACGTGCTCCAACATCAGTCCGCGCCCGCCGCCGACCGCGCGCCGCAGCCGTCGCCGGTCTCGGCCTCGCCCACCGCATCGAACGCCGGCCGCCTCGAGGACCTCGGCGTGCGTGCGGCGCCCGACACCGCCGTCCTCGAGGGCCCGACGGCCGGCGTCGTGCTCGATGCCCTGCCCTCGGAGCTGGCGCTCCGCCTCGCCGTCCGGCACCTGCGCAATCCGGAGGTGCGGGCCTGGCTGGCGATGACCGCCGTGGACACCCTCGCGGGGCTGAGCGACGCCGCGACCACCGCCCTGCTCGACCTCGCCCTCCCCGTGGGCGCCGGCGTCGAGGCCGCCGTGAGCACGGAGCTCGCCTTCGCGCTCGGCGTCGGCGAAGCGGCGCGCGCCACGGCCGTCCGCGAGGCCGACGGCGTCGTGCTCGAGGTCGAGGCCGAGGCGTCCGCGATCTACGGCGTCGGTCCAGGGCTCCGCGTCGAGGGGGCGCAGGAGACCGTGGCGGGCGGCGGGGCCGAGGTCGAGGGGCGCGGCGCGATGCTCGCCGCTGCCGAGTGGTTCGTCCCGACCGGGTCGGTCGTGCGCGGCACGCGCGCCGCGCTCGCCGCCGCGGTGGCGCGCGGCGACGCCCCTGGCGCGGCGTTCGCCGCCCTCGATCGCTGCGTCGACTACGCGCAGGCCGCTTCCCCGCGGGCCACGACGGCCATGGCGCGTGTGCAGGCCGGCGGCGCCGCCGACGCGGCCGCCCACGCCGGGGTGGCTCACGCCGGCGTTGGCGCCCGCGGAGGCGTCTCGGTCGCGGGCACCCTGGAGACGCGCGGCGACCGGCGACGCGTCAGCCTCGGCGGCGCGGGCGGCCTCGGCCTGTTGGCCCAGGCCGAAGCCGGCGTCCCCCTGTTCGCCGAGCTGCTCGCGGCGGGCGGCCTGTCCGCGTTCGAGCTGGGGTACGACGTCCGGGTGTCGTGGACGGTCGGCGTCATGGGCGCCGAGGACGTGTCGTGGGAGGCCGTCACGAACGCGCGGCTCCAGCGGACGGGCGGCGAAGAGACCACGACGGACGCCGTGCAGTTCCGCAGCGCGGCCGCCCTGATGCGCTGGATGTTCTCGCGCGACACGAAGCGCGAGGCGGGCCTGCCCGAGGTCGCGCTCGTCACCGGCCGCACCCGCACGACCCGCGCGCCGGACGTCTCCGACGCGGCGCCCGAGCCCTTTCGTACGCTCATCCCACTCCTTCCGGCCGGCGGCATCGCGGTCGGCGCCCAGACCGCGACGGTCGACGTCGAGGTCCGCGTGGACGCCGACGCGGCCCGCGCCGCCCTCGGCGACGAGACGGCCCGGGTGTCGGGATCGCCGCTGCCGGAGGAGGCGATGCTCCAGGTCGAACGCGAGCTCGCGCGCGCGCAGATCGACGGCGTGGCGCCGAAGGTGCCGTGTCCGGACGCTGGCCTCGCGGCGGTGGAGGCCGAGGCGGAGGCCGAGAGCCGAGTCACCCTCGCCGGAGGCATCGGGGTCGACGCGGCGGCGCTCGGACACGCGGGGGCGGCGGCGCGCGCCCGCACCAGCTTCTTCGTCCGTTCTCCGGTGGACCTGTCGGAGCCCGGCGCCTTCGCGCGCCTCCCCGGGTGACCGCCGCACGTTAGGGACCATGCCGCCAGGAGCCACCGAATGCTGACCACCGTGCGCCGAACCCACACCTGCGGCGAGCTCCGCCCCGAACACGACGGCCAACGGGTCGTTGTCCAAGGTTGGGCGCAGAACGCCCGCGACATGGGCGGCGTGAGCTTCCTGCTCCTTCGCGATCGCCACGGGCTCGTCCAGGTCGTGTGCGACGAGCGCTCCCCCGACGCGGCGCGCGAGGTCGCGCGCCACATCCACCTCGAGTACGTGGTGGAGGTCGAAGGCACCGTTCGGCTTCGTCACGCCCCCAACGACAAGCTGCCCACCGGGCGCATCGAGGTCGTCGCCGACACGGTCACCGTGCTCTCCCGCACGCCCCCCCTCCCCTTCACGGTCGAGGGCCACGTCAACGCCAACGAAGACCTCCGGCTCCAGTACCGCTACCTGGACCTCCGGCGGCCCGAGCTTCAGAACAACCTGATGCTGCGTCACAAGGCGACGCTGCTCACCCGGAAATACTTCGACGACAACGGCTTCATCGAGGTCGAAACGCCCGTCCTCACGAAGGCCACGCCGGAGGGCGCGCGAGATTACCTCGTGCCCAGCCGCGTGCACCCCGGCCAGTGGTACGCCCTCCCCCAGTCGCCGCAGATCTTCAAGCAGATCCTGATGGTCGCGGGCATGGACCGGTACTTCCAGATCGTGAAGTGCTTCCGCGACGAAGACCTCCGGGCCGACCGTCAGCCCGAGTTCACCCAGATCGACGTCGAGGTCAGCTTCGCCACCCGCGAGGTCGTGATGGAGCTCGCGACGCAGCTCGTCACGCGCCTCTGGAAGGAGCTGCGCGGGTGGGACGTCGGCGACGTGCCGGTCATCTCGTACGCCGAGTCCATGGCCCGGTTCGGCGTGGATGCCCCCGATCTCCGCTTCGGCATGGAGCTGTTCGACGCCACACGGGCGCTCGCGGGCACGCCCTTCGCGCCGATCCGGTCGGCGCTCGACGCGGCGGGCACCGACGCCCTCGCGAAGGGCTTCATGGTCAAGGGCGGCGCGGACAAGGTCTCCCGCAAGCAGATCGACACCTGGGGCCCGTTCGCGAAGCGCTACGCCCTCGGCGGCGTGCTCTGGGGCAAGCTCGGGCCCGACGGGTGGTCCGGGCCGCTCGCCAAGCTCGACGCGTCCGAGCTCAGCGCGATCGTGGCCGCCGGCGCCGAGCCGGGCGACCTCGTGACGCTCGGCGCCGGGCCGTCGGCCGCGGTCAACGCCGGCATGGGCCGCTTGCGGGTGGCCGTCGCGAAGGAGCTGGGGCTCGTGCCCGACGGGTTCCGCTTCCTGTGGGTCGTGGACTTCCCGAGCTTCGAGAAAGACCCCGACACGGGCCGGTGGATCGCGGTCCACCACCCGTTCACGGCGCCCCGGCCCGAGTCCGTCGCGCTGCTCGGCACCGAACGCCAGGGCGAGATGCTGGCCAACGCGTACGACCTCGTGTGCAACGGCTCGGAGATCTGCGGCGGCTCGATCCGCATCCACGACCCCGACGTGCAGGCCCGCGTGTTCGAGGCCATCGGCATGACCCCGGAGGACGCCCAACAAAAGTTCGGGTTCCTCCTCGATGCGCTGCGCCACGGCGCGCCGCCGCACGGCGGCATGGCGTTCGGCCTCGACCGCCTGATCATGCTCCTCGCGGGCGCGGACAACATCCGCGACGTCATCGCCTTCCCGAAGACGACGAGCGCGCAGGACCTCATGTCGGGCGCGCCGAGCCCGGTCGAGGCGGGACAGCTCCGCGACCTGCACGTCCGCAACACGGAGTCCTGATGCCGCTCCCGTCGGAACACCCCACGCCGGATCTCCTCGGTACGCGCACCTACGACCTCCTGCGCGCGGCCTACGCGCGCGAAGCGCAGCTCGCCCTGCTCATCGCAGAGATCGGTCGGATGGCGGCGGTCGAAGGCGAGCCGACCGTCGCGGCCGCGCTCGCCGAGATCGGCGAGACCGGCGCCATGCTCGCGTCTGGTCACCTCGACTTCCTGCGGCGCGTCGGCGAGCCGCTGGGCGAGCGTCGGCTCGAGGGCACCCCGGAGAACCTCCGCGCGCTGCGCGAGCTGCTCGAGGTCGAGCTGACCGAGCACCAGCCGGTCGAGGCCGCCGCGGCGCGGGCCGAGGGCTTCCCGGACATCGCGTCGTGGTTCGACACCCTGATCCACACACGACGCGCGCACCTCGCGCGCCTCGCGGCGCTCCTGCCCCAAGGAGGCGCACGATGAGCTACACCGCCCACGAGATCGAGGTCCTTCCTGGCCTCGAGGCCATCCGGCGCCGGCCGTCGATGTACATCGGCAGCACGACGTCCGCCGGCGCCATGCACCTGCTCGTCGAGCTGGTGCAGAACGCCGTCGACGAAGCGCTCGCCGGACACGCCACGCACATCGAGGTCCGCCTCGCGGGCGACGCCCTCGAAGTCGAGGACGACGGCCGGGGCATCCCCACCGACACGCACCCGCGGCTCGGTCGGAGCGCGCTCGAGCTGGTCGTGACGGAGCTTCACGCGGGGGGCAAGTTCGCCGCCGGCGCCTACGAGCGCCCGGGCGGGCTCCACGGCGTCGGGTTGTCGTGCGTGAACGCGCTCGCGTCGACGTTCGAAGCCGAGAGCCGTCGCGACGGCGTGACCACGCGCGTCGTGTGTGCCCAGGGGCGCCTCGTCGAGCCGGCCCACGTCGTGGGCCCCTCGGAGCGCACGGGCACCCGCGTGCGCTTCGTGCCCGACGCCGCGATCTTCGGCGATGAAGGTCGGGTGGACCCGGCCGCGGTCCGCCGGCACCTCCACGAGCAGGCCTTCCTCCACCCCGGGCTCCGCTTCTCGCTCCGGGTCGACGGCGCCCCGCTGCCGATCGACGGCGACGGCGGCCTCGGCGCCATGGCACGATGGCTCGCGGCCGACGCGGGCGCGGTCCACGCGGCGCCGATCCTCCTCGAAGGGGCCATCGGTGCGATCGAGGTTCGCGCTGCGTTGTTGTGGACGACCGGCTGGGGCGAGGCGGTTCGGAGCTTCGTGAACCGCGTCCCGACGCCGAAGGGAGGCCCGCACGTCGACGGCCTCGCCGCGGCCGTACTGCACACCCTGCGCGGCCTGGTCCGCGCCGACGACGTCGATCTCCTGGGCTCCGACCTCCGCGAGGGGCTCGTCGCGGTGCTCGACGTGCGCATGCCGGACCCCGAGTTCGAGGGCCAGACCAAGATCCTGCTCACGACCCCGATCGCCGCCCCGGTCGAGTCCGTCCTGGCCGAGGCCCTCGCCCGCGCCCTGTCCGACGACCCCGACACCGCCCGGCGCATCGTCGGTCGCGTCGTGGAGAGCGGTCGCGCGCGGCTCGCGGCCCGACGCGCCGGCGAGCGGGCGCGGTACCGCACCCTGGACAGCGTCGTCAGCAAGGAGATCTACAAGCAGCAGTTCGGCATCCGGTCGAAGAACTGGCACGAGAGCTGCCGCTGGCTGACCGACGCCGGCCTGCTCGGCGCCCACGCGGCGCAGTGCGCGGTGGCCCCGGACGCCGAGGTCCTCGACGTCTGCTGCGGGTCTGGCGTCGTCGGGGCCTCGTTCCGGGGGCGCGTCGGTCGCATCACCGGCCTCGATCTCACCCCCCAGATGATCGCCCTGGCGCGCACGCGCCTCGACGAGGTCGTGCAGGGCGACGTGTACGACATCCCGTTCGAGGCCAATCGCTTCGACCTGGTGTGCAACCGCGAGGTGCTTCACCTGCTGCCCGACCCCGATCGCCCGGTGGCGGAGGTGTTCCGGGTGCTCAAGCCCGGCGGGCAGTTCGTCGTGGGGCAGCTCGTGCCGTACGGGCCCGCGGACGCCGCGTGGTTCTTCCGAATCATCAAGAAGAAGCAGCCGCTCTTCTTCAACCACTTCCTCGACGTCGACCTGATCGACCTCCTCGCGCGCAACGGCTTCGTGGACATCACGACGACCGAGTACGTGCACTGGGAAGACATCGACCTCTGGATCAACACGCACGAGACGCCGAACGAGATGCGCCACGAGATCCGCGACCTCTACCACCGCGCCCCGACGGAGGTCCGCGCCGTCCACCCCTTCCGCATCGACGCCGACGGCCACATCGAGGACGCGTGGCGCTGGGTCGTGTTCTCCGCATTCAAGCCCCGCACGGAGCCCCAATGAACGAGGTCGTCGCTCACTTCTCGGCGCGCGCCGCGCACTACGATCGTTCCAGCACCTGGTGCACGGACGACACCCTGGCCGCGCGCGTGGTCGCGGCGGTGGCGCCCGAGGCGCACCACCGCCTGCTCGACGTGGCGTGCGGCACCGGCCTCGTGTCGCGACGGTTCGTCGGCAAGGTCGCGCACATCACCGGCGTCGATCTGACGCCCGAGATGTTCGCGCAGGCTCGCCCCTTCGTCGATCACCTCGTCGAGGCCGACGCCACCCGCCTCCCATTCGAAGACGCGAGCTTCGACCGGGTGGTCTGCCGGCAGGGCATCCAGTTCATGGACGACGCGCGCGCCGTCGCGGAGATGCTCCGCGTGGTCCGCCCCGGCGGGCGCGTGGTGCTCGTTCACCTCGCCGCCTACGGAGAGGCGGATCGCGCCGACACCTTCGAGGTGCTTCGCCTTCGGAACCCGGCGCGCCGGAACTTCTACCTGCGCGAAGACCTCGAGCGCCTGTTGCGGGCGGGCGGGGCGGCGGAGGTCACGCTGGAGGACGCGAGGGTCGTCGAGGACGTCGAGGCGTGGGCCGACAACCGGGCGATCGACGATCACCGCGTCCGCGCGGTCAGCGACGCGTATCGGGCCGCGAACGAAGCGTTCTTGCGCTCCCACGAGGTGCGCTTCGTGGACGGGCGCATCCTCGACACGATGCTGATGGTGATCGCCACCGGCGTGCGCGCGTCGGGGAGCTGAGTGCTTCCGCCGCTGTTCATCATCGGCACCGAGCGCTCGGGCTCGAACCTCCTCCGGCTTCAGCTCGACGCGCACCCGCGCATCGCCGTGCCGCACCCCCCGCACCTCGTGCGGTACTTCAAGCCGCTTCAGCGGCGGTACGGCGATCTCGAGTCCGAACCTGCATTTCGTCGCCTCGTGTCGGATGTTCGGGCGCTGCTAGAGACCCACGTCTACCCGTGGGAGGTGCCGATCGACTGGGATCGGCTGGTCCGCGAGGCGCGCCCGCGCGACGTGTTCGGGGTGCAATACGCCCTCTACGGCCAATACGCGGAGGCGCACGGCAAGCCCCGATGGGCGTGCAAGAGCACGTTCCACGTCGACGAAGTCGACACCCTGCTCGCGCACCACCCGCAGGCGCGCTTCGTGTGGCTGGTGCGCGACCCTCGCGACGTCGCGGTGTCGTCGCGCGCGTCGGTGTTCTCGGCGACGCACCCCGTGTTCGTCGCGGAGCTGTGGGCGCGCCAGCAGGCCCGCGGGGCCGAGGCCGAGCGCCGGTGGCCGGAGGCCGTGGTTCGCGTGCGGTACGAAGACCTCGTGACGCGGCCCCGCGACGAGCTCGCGCGAATCCTCTCGGCCCTGGGCGAGCCCTGGGACGACGCGATCCTCCGCCACCACGAGACGTCCGAGGCCCGCCGGTCGGGCTCGCTCGCCGCGTCGTGGCGGGCCACCGCCGAGCCGGTGCGCGCGGACAACACCGGCAAGTGGCGCGGGGTGCTGTCGCCCCGGGAGGTCGCCTGGATCGAGGGCATCTGCGGGGACGGCATGCGCCTGCTCGGCTACGCGCCGAGCACCGCCGCGGAGCCGCCGCGCTTCTCCGCCATCGAGCGCGCGCGGTTCCACGCGGCCCAGGCGCTGACCGACGCGCAGATCGAGCTGCGCTCCCTCCGCGAGGACCGCAACGTCTGGCGCCGGTGGCGCCGTGAGATCCTCCTGCGGCGGCTGCGTTGGTCGTCCTGATCGTCAGCAGCTCCCGTGGTGGAAGCTCGATCGTCGCCGAGGCGCTCCGTCACCACGAAGGCCTCGCGCACCTCCCTGGCGAGGTCAACCCGCTCTTCCGGCCGATCGGGCTCGCGTGGCCCGACAGTGGCACAGGCTCGGACGCCCTGGACGAGCGTCACGCCCCCGAAGCCGCGCGCGCGGCGGTGTGGGCGGCCGCGGGCGGGTTTGCGGCGGTCGACGCCGCGAGCCTGGCGCGGCTGTGCCACGCGCGCCTCGAGATGCAGTGGCCGGCGCTGGACATCCCGCTCGACGCCGTGAGTCGCGCGATCGAGGGGCTGGAAGGCGCGTCGCCCGAGGCGCTGACCGCGGCCCTCGTCGCGCGCCTGCACGCCTCCTTTCCTGCCCTCGACCCCGGTTGGTACGACCTCGGCGTGCCGCCCCGCGCGCCGCCGAACCCCACGACGGTCGTCGAAGAGCCGCCCTTCATCCTGTTCTCCGGCTGGGCGCCCAGGCCAGGGGCGCCGCTGATCCTCAAGAGCCCGTCGAACGCGTACCGCCTGCCGTTCCTTCGTCGGGCCTTCCCCGACCTTCGGATCGTCCACCTCACGCGCAACCCCGCGGCGGCGGTGAACGGCCTCATCGACGGCTGGCTGCACCCAGGGTTCCACGCCCACGCCGTCGGCGGCCTGGAGATCGGTGGCTACAGCGACCGTGTCGCCGGGGGAGAACGCTGGTGGAAGTTCGATCTTCCGCCGGGGTGGCGCGAATGGACCGGCGCACCCCTCGCGGAGGTGGCGGCGTTTCAGTGGCGCTCGGCGCACGCGCACGCGCTCGGATGGCGCGCGCAGAACCCGGATGTACCGACGTTACACGTCCGCTTCGAGGACTTCGTACGCGACGCCGAAGCGACCGTCGACCGCGTGTGCTCGTGGATCGGCGTGGACGCGACCCCGGCCTTGCGCGACCACGTGCGGCGGGGCCTCAGCCCACGCATGGCGACGGCGCGCCCCCGCCAGCGCCGGTGGCACGCACGCCACGCGGACCTCGCGCCGGTGCTCGCGCGCCGGGACGTCCAGGAGGTGGCGGCCGCGCTCGGTTACTCGGACGTCGAGGAGTGGACATGATCCCGGCCACGCTGCGCGGCCCCGGCTGGCGCCCACGCTCCGGCACGCTCGCCACCGACGAGGCCTGGGCCGCCGTCGGCGCCCGGGACGAGTGGGGCCCCCTGCGCGTGGTGATGCTGTTCGAGCCTCCGGCGTCCGTCGGCGCGGTGGAGCACCCGGACGACGCCTTGTTCCTGCGGCGCCCGTCGCTGCCGCGCATGCGGAGCCAGTTCGAGGCGTTGGCCGCCACCTACGAGGCCGAAGGGGTGCGCGTCGTGCGGGTGCCGACGGCGCCGGACGCTCCGCCGAACGTCGTCTTCGCGCGCGACCTGTTCCTCGCGACCCCCGAAGGCGCGGTCGTCGGGCGGCTCGCCGCGGCCCAACGCGCCGGTGAGGAGCGCCTCGCGACGCGCGCGCTCGCGCAGGCCGACGTGCCGATCCGCCTCACCGTCGGAGGCGCCGACACCTTCGAGGGCGCGGACGCGCTGTGGGTCGGGCCGGGTCGGCTCCTGGTCGGGCTCGGGCGCCGCACGAGCGAGGGGGCGGCCCGCCAGTTGGAGGGCCTCGGCGTGTCGGTCGCGCGCGTGACCGTACCCGCGGCCGTGCAGCACCTCCTCGGGGCCGTCGCGTTCGTCGACGCGGACCTCGCGTTGGTCCACCCCGCGGCGGGCCCCGACCTTCGCGCCACCCTCGCTGCGCTGGGCGTGGAGGCGCTCGAGGCCACCGACGCGGTCGAGCGGGACGAGGCGCGCGCGATGAACATCGTCGCGCTGGGGCCGCGCCGGGTGGTGATGCCGACCGGCGCGCCAAAGACCCGCGCGGCGCTGGAGGCGCGCGCGGTGTCGGTCGTCGAGGTCGACGTGTCGGCCTACCTCGACGCGGCGGGGGGCCCCGGCTGCGTGACGGGCGTGGTGCACCGGGCATGAGCGCGCGCCTCGAGGCGGCGCGCCACGCGCTCCTCTGGCCCGACGCCGTGTTCGTCGTGACGCCCGACGCGCCGTGGGGCGCCGACCCGACGCTCGACGGCGGCGCCCTCGACCTCGTGCTCCTCGGCGTCGCGGCGCCGGTCGCCGGCGCGTGGGCGCCCGTGCTCGTGAGCGTCCTCGCGGTGGGCGTTTGGGCGACCGTCGGCGGGCGGGGGCTCGGCGGGGACGGCGCGGAGCGGCGCTGGATCGCCGCCGCGGCCGCCGCGGCGACGCCGTGGGCATGGGCGGCGGTAGCGCGCGGCGACACGGCGGCCCTCGTGGGGGGCGCGGCGGCGATCGGCGTGATGGGGGCGGTGCGATCGGGCGGCTTCGTCGCGATCACCGTCGCGATCGCCGCGGTGCTGTGGTCGGGCGTGCCGTCGCCGGCGCTCGTCGCGGCGGTGATCGCCGGCGCGTGGGCGCGCGGCGGGCTGCGCGCCGACGCGGTGGGGCTCGGGCTCGTGCTGGGCGCGCCGTCGCTCGGGTGGCAGCTCACGTGGGCCCATGCGGCGCCGGTGCACGCGTCGCCCGCCCTGGCGCCCCTGTTGCTCGGCGTGGCCGTGGCGGCGTGCGGCGTGC
>CAMAXZ010000026.1 GCA_945862325.1 Klebsiella pneumoniae | reverse complement strand
GGGGGCCGCGGGGGCCGCGGCGGTCGGAGGGGCGGGCGCCGGGGTGACCGGGGCCACTCGGGTCGCCGCCTCGCCGGCGTCCGACAGTGGGCCGCTGGCGAACCAGAGGGCGGCGAGCAGCCCGAGGGTGACCACGGCGGCGCCGAGCGCGGCGGCGGCGAGCAAGACCGGGCGGGACGGAGCGCTCGCCGGGGCCTCGGGCCTCGCCGGGGCGTCGCGCCGCGGGTGGAGCTGCGTTTGCGCGTCGGTCGCCGGCGGCACCGTCGCCGGGGTGATCGACAGATCGTCGGGCACCGCCGTACCGGACGGGTGGTAGGCCGTGACGTCCGCCGCCTGCGCACGGCGCTCCGGGCCCGTCAGGTGGGCCGGCGTGAGGGGGCCCTGCCGGGTGGCGTCGGTGAGCTGCGCGAGCGTGTCCAACGGCCGGGCGTCGTCCTTCGGGGGCACGAGCGGGACGGTCAGCTCCGGATCGGGCGGGAGCCGCCCGAGCACGTCGCGGAGCTCGGCGGCGAAGGCCGCGGCGGTGGGTGGGCGGTCCTCCCGGCGGTAGCGCGTGGAGCGCTTGATCACGTCGGCGAGGGCCGGTTCGATGCCGGCGAGCATGTCCGGCTCGTTGTCCGCCATGAACAGCTCGGGCGGCGTGTCCGCGCGGACGAGGGACCAGAGCGTCGCGCCGGCCGAGTACACATCCGCGCGCCCGTCGACGGACTTCGCGTTGCTCTTCTGCTCGGGCGCCATGAAGCCCCAGGTGCCCATCACCGCGCCGGTGCGCGTGAGGTCGCCGCCGTCGTCCCGCACCTGTGCGATGCCGAAGTCCGTCACGCGGACCTCGCCCGTGCGGGTCAGCAGGATGTTGTGCGGCTTGATGTCGCGGTGGATCACGCCGTGGTCGTGCGCGACCTGCAGGCTCTCGGCCACCTGGATCATGACCTCCGCGGCCATTCTCGCCGGGAGGGGCCCCCAATCGCGGACACGGTCGACCAGCGAGCCGCCCTCGACCAGCTCCATCACGATGTACACGCGATCGCCGTCTTCCCCCATGTCGAACACCCGCACGACGCGCGACTCTTCGAGGGTGGCCATCGTCTGAGCCTCCGCGAGGAAGCGACGACGGATCGACGGGCGTTGGGCGAGCGCCGGGGAGAGGACCTTGATCGCGCGCGGGCGCTGCAGCCGCACGTCGAACGCGCGGTAGACGATGGCCATGCCGCCCTCGCCGAGCACGGAGAGCAGCTTGAAGCGCCCTTCGGCGAGCGACTCTGCGGGCGTCGGCGTCATCGGCGCCACGTTAGCACGCGCCCCCGGCGCGCGACGAGGGCACGACAGAGCGTGTCGAAGCGTTGCGCGAACGCCCGCGCGCGGGCAGGTCCGCCGGCGTCGGGGGGGATGGCGCGAACGCGGGCGTCGTAGGTGGCGATCACCTCGGCGAGCTCCGACGGGTCCTCGACCACGATGACGCGCGCGGCGATGCGACGGGCGAACCGCACCTGGTGGTCGTCGACGTGCTCGCCGTGCGCGGACTGGCGCGGGACGACGATCGGCGTCTTGCCATGGGAGAGCGCCTGCATGATCGACGCGGGACCGCCGTGCGTGACGACGATGCGCGCGTCGCGCATGTACGCCTGGATCGCCTCGAAGGGCATCAGCTTCTCGGCCGTGACCCGAGACGGCGCGTACGTGCACCACCCCGTCTGCGCGATGACCGGCTCGTCGCCGGGCAGGGCATCGAGCGCGCGGAGCAGGCGATCCATCGGCTGCTCGTGTGTGCCCACCGTCGCGAAGATCAGAGCACACCCCCCAGGAACTCGGCGTCCGGGTAGAATGTGCGCTGGTCCTCCCACTGGATCACCATCTGGTCCAGCACCGGCGTCACGAGGCGGGCCGTCAGCGTGGCCGAGTCGATTCGGTCGTACACCTCGACGTACACCGTCGTGCAGCCGAAGAGGAGCTTTCCGAGCCAGAAGAACGGCACGGCGATGCCCGCGCCGTTGCTCACGATCAGGTGGGGGCGCTCCTTCGCGAGGACACGCAGCGCGAGGCGCGCGTTCTTCAGGAGGTTCTTGAGATTTCGATTCGTCGGGTGGTGTCCCCACCACACGCGCTCCCCCTCGAGCAGGGACCGTGCGTCGGCCTTGTCGAAGGTGACCCAGGCGCGCTCGTGCTGCGACCACCACGCGTCGAGGCAGTGAAGCTGGGCCAGATGGCCGCCCGAGGAGCACACGATCAGGACGCGGAGGGGGGGCTGCACCGCCGCAACGTGACCCGCAGCGCGCGAGCGGTCCACCCGGCGCGATACACGCGCCCGATGCAGTCGGATCTCCGCAAGCTCGCGCGCGGCGGCGGGGTCATGCTGGTCGCGCAGGTGCTCGGCTCCGCGCTGCTCCTCGCGCTCGACGTGTGGACGAACGGGCTCCTCGGGAACGCGGGCTACGGCCTGTTCAACAACGTGAAGCGCGTGCTGCAGCTCGGCGCGTTCGTCGTGGGCCTCGGCATGGAGAACGCCGTGATCCGCTACGTCGCCACGGCGCGCTCGGCCGAGGTCGCCCGCGCCGTGACCGCGCGCGCCCTCGCCGCGACGGTGCTGGCGGGGCTCGCGGGCGCGGGCGCGCTCGCCGCCCTGGCGGGGCGGTACGCGGCCTGGGTCGACCCGGCGCCCGCGACGGTGATCGCGCTGCAAATCGCCGCGTTCGCACTGCCCATCGGCGCCGTTCGCCTCGTGACGGTCAGCGCGGCCCAGGGGCGTGGAGCCGTGGCGCCCCGCGCGTGGATCCTCTTCGTCGCCTGGCCGATCGTGCAGCTCGCCGGCGTCTACGTGTTCGTCGTGCGGCTCGACGCCGGCCCCGTGGGCGCCGTGATCGCGTGGGTGTCCGCGATGGCGTTCGGCGCCGGGCTCGGCGCGATCGCGTGGCGACGGGTGGGGCGCTCCGACGTCCCGGCGCCGTCGACGGGCGCCGTGGAGCTCGCGCCGGACGTGCGCGCGCTCTTGGCGTACTCGTGGCCGATGTGGGTGCAGGGCGTGGTGATGGGCGCCTACACCTGGCTCGATCAGCTGTTGCTCGCGGGCCTCCGGTCGGTGACCGAAGCGGGCGTCTACGGACCGGTGAACGCGATCACGCCGCTGCTCGGCCTGGGCCTCGGCGCGCTCAACGGGCCGTTCGCGCCGCTGATCGCCGAGAAGCACGCGCAGGGCGATCGCGACGGGCTCGAGCGCCTCTACCGCACGGTCACGCGTTGGGCGGTCGCGCTCGCCGTGCCGCCGGTCGCCGTCTGCGTGGCGGCTCCCATGGCGGTGCTCGGGGTATGGCCGAACGGATCGCCCGACGCCGTCCCCGCGCTGTGGATCACCTGCCTCACCCAGCTCTTCTGCACCGCGGTCGGCAGCGTGAACTACCTCCTCATCATGGCGGGCCAGCCGCGCGCGGCACTTTGGAACGGCCTGATCGCCCTCGCGAGCGCGACCGTGGCGTCGTTGCTGCTCGTCCCGCCGTTGGGGGTCACCGGCGCCGCCCTCGCCAACGCCGTCGCGATGTGCGTCGCCAACGGCGTGGCGATGGCCCAGGTGTGGGCGCACCTGCGGATCCACCCGTTCGACCTCGGCCTCGGCAAGGTCGTCCTCGCGGGGGTGCCCGTCGCCGTCATCACCGCCGCGCTCCGCGCGACGGACGCGCCGGGCTGGGTCGTGCTCGTCGGCGCGGGCACGCTCGGGGGTGTCGCGTTCGTGGCGTCGGTGTTGGCGATGGGGATCACCGAGGATGACCGTCGGGTCCTCGAGGCCGTGCGGCGTCGCCTGGGGTGGGCGTGAAGCCGCGCGTCCTCGTCGGGCTCGGCCTCTTCGCGCTCGCGACGGCGGCCGCCGCCGCGGGTGACGGCGAGAAGCCGGGCGTCACCCTCGATCTGACGGCCCTTCGCAACCACGACCTCTTCGACGGGGCGGAGCCCCCGCTGTTCCGCCTCCAGGAACCCGTCCCGCTCGAGGCGCCGGTCGCGCTGCACTTCGACCCCGGCGCCGCGCCGGACGCGGTCCTGCTTCGCGGCGCCGGCGCTCCGGACGCGCCCGCCGCCGTCGAGATCCCCGTGGGAGGCCAGCGCGCCGGGGACGTGTGGGTCCTCACCGCCGCCGCCGGCGGCGTCGACGCGCGCGACATCGCGGCGGAGGGCACACTCCTCTACGAAGACGGGCGTACGCAACCGCTGAAGTGGATGGTGGGCGAGCAGGCGTGGCCGGCGTGGGCCGGCGCCACGGGGCGCGACGCCTTCCCCGTCGCCCTCGGGATCAACCCGAGCGGCGACGTCGTGACCGCGTCGCTCCTTGCCGTCACCACGATCGACCCAGCAGCTCCGATCCGGGCCTTGCGCGTCTCGTCCCGCGGGAACATCCCGTTCGCGGTGCTCGCGGTGACCCTCACGGCTCCGGGCGCCGTCCCGTGGCCGCGACCTTCGCCGGATCCGGCGCACCTCGACGACGGCTACGCCTTCACCCCGCGGCGGTACCCCACGCTCGCGCCGGCCCGCCCGGTCGCGACCCGCCGCGTGGTCGTCCGCGACGGTCGCCTCGCGTTCGACGACGGCGCTCCGGCGCGCTTCTGGGGGGTTAACCTCGTCGGCGCCGGCGCCCTGGTCGAGCCGGCGCGCGCGCCGACCCTCGCGGCGCACCTCTCCGAGGCGGGGTTCGACCTCGTCCGGCTGCATCACCTCGACAGCGACAGCCCGGGCTCCCTCGTCAACCCGGCGCGTGGAAAACCTGGTGAACCTTCGATTCTCCCCGACGGGCTGGCGCGGCTCGACGCGGTCTTCGCCGCGCTCAAGGCGCGCGGCGTGTACACGTGGCTCGAGACCTGGACCCTGCGCAGCTTCCGCGAGGGGGAGGGGGTCCCGGCGCCCGGCGGCGTGCCCGTCGGCAACAAGTACGCCAGCTTCGTGTTCCCCGAGTGGGAAGAGGCGAAGAAGGCGCACGTCCGCGCCCTGTGGGGCCGCGTCAACCCCCACACCGGGCTCCGCTACGCCGACGACCCGGCGATCGCCGTGGTCGAGCTCTCCAACGAGGACAGCCTGCTCGTCGGGTGGTGGGGCGGCGGGCTCGACCGGGCCCCCGGGGCGCACCGCGCCGCGCTCGACGAGGCGTGGAACACGTGGCTTCGGGCGCGGTACGGAGGCGACGCCCGCCTCTCGGCGGCGTGGGCCGGGCGGATGCGCGGCGGCCTGCAGATGGGCGAGACCCTCGCGCTCGGCTCCGTCGCGCGGGAGCCGAGCCAGCGGTCACGCACGGAGCAGTGGCCGACGACGCGCGCCGCCGACCTGCTCGAGTTCTACGCCTCGCTCGAGGCCCGGCACCAGGGCGAGATGGCGCGGTTCTTCAAGGAAGAGCTCGGGTTCACCGCGCCGATCGTGTGCAACACGAGCTTCGGCCAGCCCGCCGCGGACGCCCTGCTCGCGGCGTGTGACGTGGTCGACCTCCACATCTACTGGGATCCGGCCCCCGAACGGCAGGTGGCGAGCCACGGGCAGTCGGTGGTGCTGCGCCCCGAGCAGCAGCGCCTCGGCGACGAGCTGTCCTGGTGCCAGCGGGGGCGCCCGTGTACGGTCAGCGAGCTCGGCCACGTTTGGCCCAACCGGCACACGCAGGAGGCGCCCCTGTTCTGGGCAGCCGTCGGCGCGCGGCAGGGGTGGGACGCCATCGCCTGGTTCGCCTGGAGCCACCTCGGGTTCGATCCGGCGGCGGCGCCGGTCGGCGGCCTCGATCTCCAGGGGAGGTCGAACGTCCTCGCGCAGATGCCCGCCGCGTCGGCCCTGTGGCGGTCCGGGGCAATCCCCTCGGCGCCGGTCGAGCTCGCGCGCTGGTGGAGCCCCGACGGGGTCGCGCGTGACCTCGCCGAGTCTCCGGGGTTGCTCCCCGATCTCTTCGCGTCCGCGCGCACCGCGGCGGGCGCCCGCCTGCGAACCGACTACGGACGCCTGCCGCCGCCCATCCCCCTCGCCGCGCGCGACGACGGCGGCGGCACGGCGTGGGGCGAGTCCGAGTTCACCATCGATCGTCCTCGCTTCTTCGCCGTGATCGGCCGTGCCGGCGAGACGTCGGGGCTGCGGGTCGACGCGGGCTCGTTCGTCGCCGCCTCGCTCGTGGCGCGCGACGCCGGGGGAGCGCTCCTCACCGTCGTCGGCCGCACCGAACGAGCGGGGACGCGCTGGTACCTCGACAGCCCGAACGTGGCGACCTGGGGCGAGGGGCCGGCGCGCAACGAGCGGCTGCGCGGGACCGTCGCCTTCCGTTGGCCCACGCGGCCTCGTTCGCGCCTGCTCGACGAGGACGCCGCGCCGGCGCGACCGGTGACGGTACGGCCGGCCGGGCGCGGGTGGTGGTCGATCGACCTCGAGGGGCTGGACTCCCCCTGGATCGACGTCCGCTGACCTCAGCCGTCGACGTCGCCGCTGCCGGTCACGTCGACGTCGCGGCGCCCGGGGTCCCCGGCGATCGCGAGGTCGCCCGAGCCGGTGAGCACGGCTTCGATGGACTCGGTGGCGTGCACCGCCGCGTCGCCGCTCCCGCTGAGCACCACCCGCACGTCTCGGGTGACGAGCTGGCCGAGCCCCGCGTCCCCGCTCCCCGTGAGCGCGAGATCGAGCGTGTCCGCGGCGCCTTGCCCGACGGTGACGTCGCCGCTCCCGCTCAGCGCGACGTCCACGCTCGCCACCTCGACCGCGGCGAGGGTCAGGTCGCCGCTGCCGCTCAGCGCCACGTCGAGGCGCGCCCCGGCGATCGTGGGGGCAACGACCACTTCGCCGCTCCCCGTCAGCTCCAGCTCGCCGAGCAGCACCGACCCCTGGCCGAGAACCTCGATCAGGCCCGAGCCCACGAGGCGCACGACCTGGAGCTGCGGCAGGCCCACGGCCACCGCACACGGGCCCGTCGGGTCGAGGTTCACGGGGAGCCCGTCGTGCGTCGTCCGTACCCACAGGGCACCGTCGACCACCTCGGTCGCGATGTAGGGCAGCAGATTGGCGTCGCACGTGACCTCGACCGTGGTTCGGTCGCTGGCGGTCACCGTCACGTCAATCGCGCCTTCGAGCACGACGCCCTCGGCGGGCGGGACCTCACGCAGCTCGGTGCGGACGTCGCCGTCGCCCTCGACGGACGGGGCGAAGAAACACGCGGAAAGCGCGAGGAAGGTCAAGGCGGAAAGGGGCATGGGCGTCTCCTGCGCCTGTAGACACCGGGGCCCCTCGAAGCCGCTACGGCGATCGTCGAGCGAGGTGCGCGCCGAGGCGCGGCGGCTCCGGTTCCGGCACCGGCGTCGCGAGCTCGCGCACCTCCTCGACCGCCTCTGCCTCCGCCTCGAGATCCGCTTCGAACATCGCTTCTTTGATGATTCCCGCGCGCGCGGCGTGGAGGTTGTTGTACTCGACGAGCGAGAGGATCGCCCATTGGTAGATGGCGACCTCGTAGTACTCGAGGATGTTGTCGGTCAGGTTGAGCAGCACGTACGTGAGGGTCATCGTCACGTACACGTGCGAGATGTACGTGAGGCGGAGGTCGCCCGAGCTGCGGATCAGGCGAAAGCCTTGCCACATCATCACGACGAGCACCCAGAGGAAGCTCAGCGCCCCCGTGACGCCCGTCTCGTACAGGACGCGGAGGTAGCCGTTGTGCGGGGCCGCCTCGAGGCCGAACAGCTCGATGCCGAGCATGACGGAGCTCCCGGCGCCGAAGCCGAACCAGAAGCGCTCCGAGTACCGCTTGAGGATCTCGTCCCAGAAGTACAGCCGCCACCCGACGCTGCTGTTGAGGTCGTAGAGCTCGCCGCTCTCGAACACGCTCCCGGCGTCCGACATGCGCTCGACGATGCCGCCGCCGAAGGCGAGAACGCCGAAGCCTCCGAGCACGGCCCCGACGAGCAGGTACGAGCGCTTGCCGTACGCGAGAGACAGGTAGACGAAACACAAGCCCATCGCGAGCCAGGAGATACGCGTGTACGTGGCGATCTCGAGGATGACGAGCAGGACGATGTAGAGGAGCCGCCCCGACTTGTTCTTCGCGGCGGGGTCGAGGAACTCCGCGTACGCGAGGCAGAACAGGAACGTCAGGTACATGCTGAAGTGCGCGGGGTGGAAGAAGCTCGAGTTCACCCGCATGTACCCTTCCGTGATGTCGTTCCCCTGCCCGGTGAGGAGCTGGAAGAAGCCGTACACGATCGGGATCGCGCTCGACGCGTAGATGGCGTTGATGACCTGCCCGACCATCCGGCGGTCCATCATGTCGCTGATGATCAGGTACGTGAAGAACGGCGCGCCGAGCCGCGTGACGAACCGCACGGCCCAGCGGAAGTCCGGCGCCCACCACATGCTGATGACGAAGATGCCGAGGAACACCCCGTACGGAACGGTGAGGGAGCGCCCTTTGAATGGGTTCTTCCACAGCACGAGGAAATAGACGAGCCCGATGCCCGTCGCCAGCACGTTGGCGAGGCCGCCGAGATCGAAGTTGAACGCGTCGTTTCCGATTCGCTCGCCGCCGGCGAGGAAGTTCCGCAGCGCGATCAGGACGAGAAAACCGAGGATGAACGCGCGTGGGTTCGCGAGGAACACACCGGCGCCGACCCCCACGATGGCCATCGCGGCCATGTAGTGCACGCCGCCGTACGCGAGCGCAAGGGCGAGGGGCACCGCCACGATCGCCGGGGCGATGAGCTGCCGGGCGGGGTCGCTCCCGAGGTCCGCGAAGGGGTTGTTGGCGCTCATCGGCCCAGCACCTCGGCGACGACGGCGGACAGGTCGGCGGCGGCGGGCCAGTCTCCCGCCGGCTCGTTCGCCCCGTGCCCGGTGCGCACGAGCCACCCCGGCAGCCCGAGCGCGCGGCCTGCCTCGAGGTCGCTCCGCTTGTCACCCACCACGAAGGACCCGTCGACGCGCAGATCCAGCTCGTCGATCGCGCGTCGGATCATCCCCGGTGCCGGCTTTCGGCACGCGCACGCCCGCGCGAGCGACGGCACCACGCCGTCGGGGTGGTGGGGGCACCAGTACACCCCGTCGAAGCGAAGGCCGAGGAGGGCCTCGAGGCGCGCGTTCGCGGCGATCACCGCAGACTCCTCGAAGTAGCCCCGCGCGACTCCCGCCTGGTTCGTCACGAGGACCAGCGCCCACCCCGCGTCGCGGAGCGCGCCCAGGGCGTCGCGCACGCCCGGGAGGACCGCGACCTGCTCGGGCCGCGCGAGGTAGTTCACCTCTTCGATGAGCGTCCCGTCGCGGTCGAGGAACGCGGCCGGTCGCTTCACGCGGATCGAGGGTGGAGCTCGGCTTCCACGAGCTGGCAGACCGTGTGCCCGAGCAGGATGTGCCCTTCCTGGATGCGCGGCGTGCTCCGGCTCGGCACGCAGAGGGCGAGGTCGGCCGCCTCCGCGAGCTTCCCGCCGTTGGCGCCACAGAGCGCGATCGTGAAGCACCCGGCGGCGCGGGCGGCGGCCACGGCGAGCACGACGTTGGCGCTGTTGCCGGAGGTGGAGAGGCCGACGAGCACGTCGTGGGGGCCGCAGAACGCGCGGGCCTGGCGCTCGAACACCTGCTCGGGCGGGTAGTCGTTCACGAGCGCCGTCAGGGCGCTCGTGTTCACGGTGAGGGCGTGGCTGCGGAGCGGCGGGCGATCCCAATAAAAGCGACCGACGAGCTCCGCGGCGAGGTGCTGTGCGTCCCCCGCGCTGCCTCCGTTGCCGACCCAATACACCGTGCCGCCGGCCCGCAAGGCCGCGACCATGCGCTCCGCCGCGCGCGCCACGTCGTCGGCGAGGGGGCCCTCGACGATGGCGCGGTGCACGGCGAGCGACTCTGCGAGGGCCTCGGCGGCCAGGGCGCGTGCGTCCATCCTCACTCCTCCCACGTGGTCAGCCCGACCCGGTCGATCCGGTAGGGGACGTGGCGCCCGCCCGCGTCGCGCACCACGCGCAGCACGTCGGCCCGCCGATCGAACGGGGCCCAGCACAACATGTGCCCGCCGCCGCCCGCGCCCGTGATCTTTCCGCCGCGCATGCCCGCGTCGCGGAGCGCGTCGTACAAGGCGTCGATGTGCGCGTTCGAGATTCGACTTCCAAAGCGCTTCTTTTGCATCCACCCGTCATGGAGCAGGTCGCCGAGGCGCTCCAGGTCGCCCGCGAGGAGCGCCCGCTTGATGTCGCCCGCCATCACCTTCGCCTCGTGGGTGGCGTTGAGCGCGTCGTTGCCCGCGCTCACGTTCTTCACCTGCTCCTCGATGATGCCGCCGCTCGCCTCGCGCGCGCCGACCCAGAACAGCAGCAGCTGGCGTTGCAGCAGCTCCATCACCGACTCCGGCGGTCGCAGCGGGTTGACGCGCACGAACGCGTCGCCGCGGAACTCGATGTAGTTGAGGCCGCCGAAGATCGCCGCGTATTGGTCCTGCCGGCCGCCGAGGTTCCGAAGGTCCTGGCGTTCTACCTTGTACACCAGCTCCGCGAGCTCGTAGGCGTCGACCCGGTCGTGCGCGAGGTGATTGAACGTCGCGGCCATCGCGGCCGCGAGCGCCGCGGAGCCGCCGAGGCCCGATCGCTCGGGGATCGGCGCATAATAACAGAGGTCAAAGCCAGTCTTCTGGGTGTACATGCGGCGCGCCACCGCCCGTGCGAGGGCGTGGTCGCCGGACGCGGACTCCAGGGCCTCCTCGAGCGACGCCCATGTCTGGCGCTTTCCGCCGGAGATCGAGTGGATCGTGACGGTGGCGTCGTCGCGAACGCGCAGGGACGCCTCCATGTACACGTCGATCGCGAAGTTCGTCACCGCGCCGCCGTACTCCTCGGTGTAGGGCGACACGTCGGTGCCACCGCCGCCGAGCGACAGTCGACAGGGGGATCGGGAGTGGACGATTCGGCTCATGTGGCGCGTGCCTCCGCCATTCGATCTCGAAACGAGGTGAGGGTCTCGAAGGTGCCGATGTCGACGAAGTCGCCGTCGATCGGGCGCACCGCGAGCGGCGCCCGCGGCAGCACCTCGCGCTCGAGGGAGAAGCTCGGGCTCTCGGTGGTGCGCGCGGCGAGCGCCCGGCGGTGCAGGACGTAGACGCCGGCGTTGATGTCCCCCACGCCCGCGCTCGCGTCCTTCTCGCGGAACGCGAGGAGCCGACGCCCGTCGTGATCGACGCGCCCGAAGGCCGCGCAGTCGAGCATTGGTCGCACGCCGATCAGCCCGTCGAAGCCCTCGTCTTCCCACGAATCCGAGAGGAGCGGGGCCCACGTGAGCCCGAGCCAGGTGTCGCCGTTGAGCACGAGGAACCGCTCCGGCAGCAGAGGCAGGGCGTGGAGCAGGGCGCCGCCGGTCCCCAGGGGAGCGCGCTCGGCCGAGTAGCGGATCTCCCAACCCCAGGCGGCTCCATCGCCGAAGTATTCCTCGATGATCGTCGCCTTGTAGCCGACCGCGAGCACGAACCGCCGCACCCCGCCTTCGGCGATCCGTCGTAGCTGGTGCCACAAGAATGGTCGGCCTTCGACCTCGACCATCGGCTTGGGCACGGCGTCCGTCAGCGGGCGGAGGCGGGTGCCCAGGCCCCCGGCGAGGATGCACGCGACGTCGATCGGAGGGGACATCCGCCTCCAGGATAGCGCGATAGGCGGTCGCGTGCGCCCTCTCCGCGTCTTGCAGGTCAGCCGCGTCTTCCACCCCAACATCGGGGGCATCGAGAAGCACGTCGAGTGGCTGTCCCGCGCGCTGCGCGCCCGCGGACACACGGTCGACGTCGTCACCCTCGACCGCAGCTTCGCGGACGGATCGCGCTACGCCCCCTACGAGAACCTCGACGGGATCCACGTGTGGCGCGTGCCGTTCGCGGGCAGCACGCGCTACCCCATCGCGCCCCGGGTCGCGCGCTTCATCCGGCGCTACGACCTCGTCCACGTCCACGCGATCGACTTCCTCGCCGACTGGATCACCCTCACGAAGCCCTGGCACCGCCGCCCGGTGGTGCTCTCCACCCACGGCGGGTTCTTCCACACCCCGTTCGCCAAGGCCCTCAAGACGGCCTGGTTCCACACCGGCACACGCGCGCTGGCCCACGCGGTCGACGCCCTGGTGTTCACGAGCGACCAGGACGAGGAGCTCTTCCGCGCCGTCACCCGACGCGGCACCCTCCTGCGATCCGCGGTGGACCTCGATCCATGGCTCCCGCTCGAGCACGCGCCGCGCCCCGGGGCGTTCGTCACGACGGGCCGGGTCGACACCCACAAGGGCCTGTCCCACCTCCTCCGGTCCCTCGCCGCCCTGCGCGATCGCGACCCGCGCCCGTTCGAGGCCTCGATCGTGGGGCCCGAGGTCGTCGAGGGCCTCGTGGCCTCGCTCACGCGCGAGCGCGACGCCCTCGGCCTGGCCGACCGCGTGCGCTTCGAGGGCAAGGTGCCGTTCGCGCGACTGAAGGAGGCCGTCCGCACGGCGGAGCTGGGGCTGTTCCCGAGTGAGTACGAGAGCTTCGGCCTCAGCGTGGTCGAGGCGATGGCCACCGGCGTCCCGAGCGTGCTCAACGACATCCGCGCCTTCCGCTACTTCGTGGATCACGGTCAGAACGGCTGGATCGCCGACTTCTCGAAGCCCTCGGAAGCCGCGGCCACGATCGCGGGCGCCCGCGACCTCGGCGAGCGCTACGCCGCGGTGTCGGCCGCGGCACGCACGACCGCGCGCCGATACGGCTGGGATCAGGTCGTCGGCGACGTCGAAGCGCTGTACGCCGCGGCGCTTGACCGGGCGTCGCACGCGTCGTAGCGTCCGCTCTCCGCTCGGGGGTCGCCATGCTGCTCGCGCTCGCTCTCGTCCTCCCTGCCGCCGCCCTCGACGCAGACACCTTCGATCCCGTCGGTGGCTGGACGGACGCGCGAGGCGGCCCGCAGGTGCTGTCTCCGGACATCGGTTGGCCGGGTGCATGGAACGCGGGCCTCGCGCTCGTGTACGCGAACAACCCGGTCGTACGTCGATTCGAGGACGGCACGTCCGAGGCGCTCGTCTCCAGCTCGTTCGGCGCCCAGCTCCTCGGCGGCTACGTCGTCGGCGAGGTGCTCCGCATCGACGCGGCGTTGCCCGTGTACCCGTTCGTCGGCGGGCCGGACCTCGACGCCTCGGGCTTCTCCGTCGGCGACGCGCGGATCGACGCCGTCATCCCGCTCGTACGCCGGGACTCGTCCCCCGTGGCGGTGTCGGTCGCGCCGCGCCTGCTGCTCCCGACCGGAAACCCCGACACCTACACCGGCGCGGGTGGCGTGGGCGGTGCCCTGACGGCCACCGCGGGCGTGGCGCCGTGGGAGGCCGGGTTCGTCGACGCGAACGTGGGCGTCTCCGCCGTCCGGGCGACGACGCTCGGCGACTTCTCCTTCGGCAGCGCGCTGTCCCTCGGCCTCGGCGTCGGGCACCGCATCGGCGAACGTTGGGCGTTCGGCGCCGAGCTGGACGGTCAGATCACCCTGGCCGACGGCATCGGCCCCTTCAACAAGAACCCGTTCGAGCTCCACGGGTGGGGGCAGGGGACCTTCGGCGACGTGCTCGCCTCCCTCGGAGTGGGGACCGGCGTGGTGGCCGGCGTCGGCGCGCCCGACCTGCGCGTGCTCGCCGCGGTGAGCTGGCGTTCGCCGGGGAAGGAGCCTGTTCGTGACACCGACGGTGACACCGTGTTCGACGACGTCGACGGCTGCGTGACCGACCCGGAGGACCGCGACGGCTTCGACGATCACGACGGCTGCCCGGACCCGGACAACGACAAGGACCGGGTGGACGACATCGCCGACAAGTGCCCGACGAACGCGGAAGATCGCGACCTGTTCCAGGACGAGGACGGGTGTCCGGATCCGGACAACGACGGCGACGGGCTCCGCGATCCGGAAGACGCCTGCCCCGACCAGGCCGGCACGGCCGCCACCGGCGGTTGCCCGGATCGGGACAAGGACGGCCTGTCGGACATCACCGACGCCTGCCCGGACGAGCCGGGCCCCGCGGCGCTGAAGGGCTGCCCGGACCGCGACGCGGACCTCGTCCCCGACGCGCGGGACGCCTGTCCGGATCAACCGCGGGATCCACGTGAAGATCCCGCGCGCTCCGACGGCTGCCCGAAGCGGGTGATCGTCTCCCTCTCGAAGATCGAGATCCTCGAGACCATCCGGTTCGACACGGCCAAGACGAGCATCAAGGCCGAGAGCTTCCCGCTGCTCGAGGAGATCGCGAAGACCCTGAGGGACAACGCCGATATCAGCCGTGTCGAGGTGGCCGGGCACACCGACTCGGACGGCAACGACGCAAAGAACCTAAAGCTCTCTCAGGGGCGGGCCGAAGCGGTGGTCGCGTGGTTGACCACGACCGGACGGGTCGACGCGGCGCGCGTCTACGCCGTCGGGTACGGCGAGACGAAGCCGGTCGACACGAACGCCACCGCCGAAGGCAGGACCAAGAACCGACGCGTCGAGTTCACAATCAAGCAGGTCGACGGACGCGACATCTGAAGGGTGGTCGCGGTACCCTGAGCCTGCCTCGGAGTCCGGAATGACCCTGCTCGCCCTCGTCCTCCTCGCTCGCGAGTCCGCCGCCGCCGACCTCACCGTCAACGGCACGTCCGTCACCCTCTCCGGGACGGTCACCTACGACGCGGTGCGCGTCATCAACGGCGGGCGCATCGAGGTCGCCGACTACGACGGCTCGTCCGGCAGCGGCACCCTGGTGCTCCTCGCCGACTCCATCTACGTCGACTCGACGAGCTGGATCGACGCGTCGGCGGCCGGGTATCGGGGTGTGCTCAACGGCAACGGCGAAGGTACGTCCGGCGGACGCGGCGGCAGCAGCTACCGTGACTCCGGCGGTGGCGGCGCATACGGCGGCAACGGCGGCTACGGCGTCCGGGACGACAACAGCGCCCGCGACGGCACCGGCGGCAGCGCCTACGGATCCAGCTCCAACGTGGCGATCGAGATGGGCTCCGCGGGTGGCGCGGCGGGCGCCGCCGACGGCGACGGCGGCGGGTACGGCGGCGACGGCGGCGGTTCGGTGTGGCTCGAGGCCGACACGATCACCATCGCGGGGTCGATCTACGCCTACGGGGCCGCCGGCCCGGTCACCAACAACGACGCCGCGGGTGGCGGCGCCGGCGGCGGCGTCCTCCTCTACGCGTCCGAGCTGGCGTGCACCGGGACGATCTACGCCTACGGTGGGGCCGGCGGCGACACCGACGACAACGGCGGCGGCGGCGGCGGCGGGCGTGTGAAGCAGTTCTACGACACGACCACGAGCGTGTGCGCCGCGAACGTGAACGGCGGCTCCGGCCCGGGCAACGCCAGCGACGGCGACGCCGGCTCGAGCTACTCGGCGGTGGCCGACTACGACGGCGACGGATGGACCACCGCCACCGGCGACTGCGACCCGGCCGACGCGACGATCTACCCCGGCGCCCCGGACACGGCGTACGACGGCGTGGACGCCGACTGCGCCGGCGACTCCGACTACGACCGCGACGGCGACGGCTTCGACAGCTCCGCCTACGGCGGCACCGACTGCAACGACGCCAACGCCTCGATCTACCCGGGCGCCGCCGACACGGCCTACGACGGCATCGACCAGGACTGCGACGGCGCCGACGACACCGTCGACGCGGACGGCGACGGCTGGATCTCCACCCTCGACTGTGACGACGCGGACGCCTCGGTCAACCCGGGCGCGGTCGAGGTCTGGTACGACGGCGTCGATCAGGACTGTGACGGCCAGGACGACGACCGCGACGGCGACGGCTACGGGTACGCGACCGACTGCGACGACGACGACGCGTCGATCAACCCCGGCGAAGCCGACATCTGGTACGACGGCGTCGACAGCGACTGCGACGGCGCCTCCGACTACGACCGTGACGGCGACGGCTACGACTCCGACGCGTACGGCGGCGACGACTGCAACGACACGAACGCCTCGATCAACCCGGGCGTGTACGACACGCCGTACGACGGGGTCGACCAGAACTGCAACGGCTCCGACTCGGTCGTCGACGCCGACGGCGACGGGTACCTGAGCACCACCGACTGCGACGACTCCGACGCCGCGGTGAACCCGGGCGCCGCGGAGGTCTGGTACGACGGCGTCGACCAGGACTGCGACGGCAACGACACCGACCGGGACGGCGACGGGTACGACTACACGACCGACTGCGACGACGGCGACGCCCGCATCAACCCCGGCGCGTCCGACACCTGGTACGACGGCGAGGACACCGACTGCGACGGGTGGTCCGACTACGACCAGGACCGCGACGGGCACGACTCCGATGCCTACGGCGGCAACGACTGCGACGACACCGACGCGAGCTTCAACCCCGACGTCGCCGACACCCCCTACGACGGCGTCGACCAGGACTGCGACGGCGTGGACGGCGTGATCGACGCGGACGGCGACGGCTGGGACAGCACCGAGGACTGCGACGACTCCGACGCCTCGATCAATCCGGGCGAAGCAGAGATCTGGTACGACGGCATCGATCAGGACTGCGACGGTCGCGACGACGACCGCGACGAGGACGGCTTCGGCGTCTCGACCGACTGCGACGACACCGACCCCGCCGCCTACCCGGGCGCTCCGGACACCTGGTACGACGGGGTGGACTCCGACTGCGACGGCGCGTCCGACTACGACGCCGACGGCGACGGCTACATCTCCGACGCCTACGGCGGGACGGACTGCGACGACAGCGACGCCACGGTCAACCCCGGCGCGGCCGACGCCCCGTACGACGGGGAGGACCAGGACTGCGACGGCGCCGACGCCGTCATCGATCTGGACGAGGACGGCTACGACAGCACGGAGGACTGCGACGACGCGGACGCGTCGGTGTACCCGGGCGCGCCCGACGCGGCCTACGACGGGATCGACTCCGACTGTGACGGCGCGGACGAGACGATCGACGCCGACAGCGACGGCTTCGACCAGAGCTCCGACTGCGACGACACCGACGCGTCCGTCAACCCGGACGCGACGGACACCCCGTACGACGGCATCGATCAGGACTGCGACGGCGAAGACGCCGTGGTCGACGCAGACGCCGACGGGTTCGCGAGCACGGTGGACTGCGACGACGCCGACGCGTCGGTGAATCCGAGCGCCTCGGAGACCTGGTACGACGGGATCGATCAGGACTGCGACGGCAACGACGACGACCAGGACCTCGACGGCTTCGGGCTCGACGAAGACTGCGACGACACCGACGCGACCATCAACCCCGACGCCACGGAAGCCTGGTACGACGGCATCGACGGCGACTGCGACGGCGCGTCCGACTACGACGCCGACGGCGACGGCTACGACTCCGCCAGCTACGGCGGCGCCGACTGCGACGACGGCGACGCGTCGGTCAACCCCGGCGCGGCCGACGATCCCTCCGACGAGATCGACCAGGACTGCTCGGGCGACGCCAACCACGACGCCGACAGCGACGGCTTCGTGGACGCCGCCTGGGGCGGCGACGACTGCGACGACGCCAACTCCGCGGTGAACCCCGACGCCGAGGAGACCTGGTACGACGGCATCGACGGCGACTGCGACGGCGCCTCCGACTACGACCAAGACGGCGACGGCGAGGACGCCTCGGACTACGGCGGCGTGGACTGCGACGACACCGACGCGACCGTCAACACCTCCGGCGAGGAGACCTGGTACGACGGCATCGACGGCGACTGCGACGGCGGCTCCGACTTCGACCAGGACGGCGACGGCTACGACGCCGCGGCGTACGACGGCGACGACTGCGACGACACGTCCATCGAGATCTACCCGGGCGCGCCGGAGATCCCCGACGGCCTCGACAACGACTGCAACGGGGTCGTTGAGGACGACGACAGCGACGGCGACGGGCTGACCGACGCGGAGGAAGCCGTCATCGGCTCCGACATCGACAACGCCGACTCCGACGGCGATGGGCTCTACGACGGCTACGAGGTCGGCGACGACGTCACGTCGCCGCGCGACAGCGACGGGGACGGCGTGGAGGACTGGGCCGACACGGACGACGACGGCGACGGCCTGGACACGGCCGACGAGATCGGCGCGGCCTACGACCCGGAAGATCCGACCTCCGAGCCGGACGACGTCGACATCGACGGCACGCCCGACCACCTCGACGACGACTCCGACGCCGACGGCTGGCCCGACGCCGACGAGGGCATGTCGGACACCGACGGTGACGGGCTCGGCGACGCCGAGGACGCCGACGACGACGGCGACGACATCCCGACCGTCGTCGAGGACAACGAGGACGTCGACGCCGACGGCGTGGCGGACCCCGACGTCGATGGCGACGGCACGCCCAACTCCCGCGACGAGGACTCCGACGGCGACGGTCTCACCGACCTCGAGGAGGGAACCGACGACGCGGACGAAGACGGTGTGGCCGACTACGTCGACCCCGAGGACGGCCCCGTCCTCTCGGAGAACACCGAGGGCCTCACCGGGCTCGACTTCTCCTACACCGGCGGCGGGGGGTGCGCGTGTGGCACCGCGCCGAGCGGCGCCGCGGGTGCGAGCGCCGCGGGGTGGCTGGTCGGCCTCCTCGCGATGGTCGGCCTGGCGCGACGCCGCGCCTGAGGCTCAGGCCAGGCGCGCGGCCGGGGGCACGGGCGGCCCCCAGGGGATGCAGCCCGTCGACCCGTCGTAGCCGGGCCCGAAGATGCACTCCTGCTGGGCTTCACCGTCCGCGTGGTGCGCCTCGCACCACGCGGTCAGCGCCTCGCAGCAGCCGGCCACGTCGTCCGAGGGCACCGCGGTGCAGTCGGGGGGCACGTCGGACGTGTCGGTGTCGGCCGCCGTGTCCGTGTCGGCCGCCGTGTCGGTGTCGGCCGCGTCGGTGTCGGCCGTGTCGGCGGCGTCGTCCTTGATCACGGGCGGGCACGCGAGGAGCCCGGAGGCGAGCACGACGCTGCTCGCGGCGAGGAGCGCCTTGCGGCGCAGCACAGAACGATCCATCTCAGGACTCCAGGTGGGGAAGGGTCTCGTCGAGGGCGCGCTGCAGCGCGGCGCCGGCGCGGAGGCCGGCGGCCTCGAGCCCCGGCACGATCACGTCGCGCAGGGTGTCGAAGAACACCTCGCGCGCGAAGCCTCCGTCGCACACGCCCGCCGCGGCGAGCTCCGGGCGCCGCCCTGCGACGACCGGCAACTTCGGCAGCTCCCAACGGATCTGGTGAGCGAACGCGTCGACCAGGTACGCGTCGGTGCGTGCCCGTGCCGCGTCGTCGAGGCGCGGGGCGAGCGCGCCCAGCACGGCCCAGCCGAAGCGTGCGTGCGCGACCTCGTCCGCGAGGATCTCGGCGAGGACCTCACCGAGGGGGCCGCCTTCGAGCTCCGCCTGCTCGGCGCGGATGACGGCGACCGCGACCGTCTCCGACATGCACCCGACGCTCAGCACGTTTCGAAGCGCCGCCTCGAGCGCGCCCACGTCTTCGTGGGCGGGGAGGGGAGGGAGGTCCGGCAGCGGGGCCGTCGCCTCCCCGCCGAGCGCGTGCACCACCGCCGCGCAACGGACACCGTGGCGCAGCTCGTCGCTGGCGGCGGACGCGGCGCTCGCGAGCAGCACGGGGGGGACTGCCGCCCGCATGAGCTGTGGCAGGAGGGACGCCCACACCTGGGCCGAGGCGTGCTCGTTCACCATGCGGCCGCGCCACGTGCGGATGGCGACCGCGCGCTCGGCGTCCGTCAGCGCCGGGAGCGCGCCGAGATCGGGCGCACCCGCGGCGGCGAGCTCACGCAGATCGAGGACCGGCCGCCCGGAGGCGTCCCGTGCGAAGCAGGCGTCCATCCGCGCAGTATAGACGGCGAAGGCCGCGCGCGCCGGCGGAACTGTGGCTTCGGCGCTCACGGACTCCGAAGGCGGCGTTCGAGCGCATCGAGCTTGCGCCGCAGCGCGTCGAGGTCGTCCGCTGGCGACTCGGGAGGCGCGGCGGCCGCCGCGGGCTCCTTGCTGCGGCGCCGCGTGGCGGGCGGAGGTTCTTCCGGCGCGGGCTCAGGGGCCCCGACCGGAGGCTCCGGGGGCGGCGCGGGCTCGGCCGCGGCGTAGGGCGGAGGCTCGGGCTCCGACACGGTGTGGCCGGGCCCTGTGGTCGTCCCTCCGCCGCGCGCGCGCGCCATGAACGGATCCCACACCGCGAACGCCGCGCGCCAGGCGTCCGGCCCCGAACCCTCGTACAAGCGGAAGAGCTGGCCCTCGATACGGTCGAGCTGGGCGTGCACCATGTCGAGCCCGGTCGTGATCTGCGCGCGCAGCGCGCGCTGCATCGGTTCGTCGCCGCTGGACCGGATGATGCGACGCAGCAGTGGGACGGGGAGGAGCTCCCCGGCGGCCGGGTGCTCGAGCAGGATCTGAAGCAGGATCTCGCGGGTGAGGTCCCGCCCGGTCTTGGCGTCTTCGACGCGCACGTCGTCACCGGCGCGCACCATGCGCACGAGATCGTCGAGATTGACGTACCTCGAGGCGGAGGTGTCGTAGAGGCGGCGGTTCTCGTACTTGCGGATGAGCGGCATGCGTCGTCGCGTATCCGCATCGCCGTCGCCGCGCCGACAGAATTTCTGCCGCGCTGCGGCGCACCGGACTTGACGCGTCGCAGCATGGCGGGTACATAAGAGGCACCGCGGCGCACAACCAACCTCGCCCGGACGGAGACGACAAATGGACGCCACCTTCACCGAATACCGCACCCAGCTCGTCGCCATGGGCGAGCGCACCCTCAGCGCCCAGAAGACGGTCGCCGACTGGCAGCTCGACCAGCTGAAGCTCGCGGAGAAGCAGATGACCGACTGGATGGCGCTCTCCCGCGCCTCGGTCGACGCGTCGCAGCAGGCCTGGCACGGCATGGCCAAGACCATGCTCCACGCCATGGCGCCCGCCAAGGCCTGAACTCCCGGAGCCGCGCGGGGCGCCGCGCGCCCCGCGCTCCCGTCCACGCTTCCCCTCGAGCCTGAGGACTTCGCATGGCCACCCCTGACGCGACCGACTTCAACAAGCTGAGCTCCGACCTCTACCGCCACTGGGAGAAGGCCATGGCCGGCTGGTGGGATCAGGTGCTCGAGTCGCCGAGCTTCCTCGGCTCGATGAGCAACAACCTCGCGGCGACGGCCCAGGCCCGCGCCACCTACGAGAAGTCGGTGGACGAGCAGATGGAGCGCCTCCACCTGCCGACGCGCAAGGACGTCGTCCGGGTGGCGCGCATCGCCACGCTGCTGGAAGAGCGCCTGCTCGCGCAGGAAGATCTGCTCCTCCAGCTCAAGGACCAGCTCGCCGACGCCGAGCGCGCCGCGCTTCAGGCCCGCATCGACGCCGCCGAGGCGCGCGTCGAGCTCCGCGACACCCTTGCCGCGCTGCGTCACGAGCTCGCCGAGCTCCGCCTCGCCCGTCCGACCGCCCCCGCGGCGGCCGGCACCGCGTCCGACGAGGCCGAAGGCGCCGAAGCCGCGCGTCCCGTGCGCCGCGTGGGGCGCTCGTGATCGCCGTCGCGGAGCGCACCGCGCGCACGGTGTCCTTCCTCGCCACCGACCCGGTGTCCAAGGCACAGGGCGGGGTCACCCCGCACACCGTGGTGCACCGCCAGAACAAGGCCTGCGTGCGCTACTTCGCCCCGGCAGAGCCCCGCTACGCGCCCGTGTTCGTGAGCATGCCGCTCATCAACAAGTGGACCATCTTCGACCTCGTTCGCGGTCGTTCGGTCGTCGGCGCGCTCGTCGAGGCCGGTGTCCCGATCTACCTGCTCGATTGGGGCGGCGCCGGCCCGGAAGATCGCGAGAACACCCTCGGCACCTACGTCGACGGCGTGCTCGGTCGCGCGATCGACCGCGCCTGCCGTCACGCCGGTGTCCCCCAGATGGATGCCCTCGGCTACTGCGTCGGCGGCACCTTCCTGGCCATGCACCTCGCCCGTCACGCCGGCCGCGTGCGGCGGGTCGCCTTCCTCGCCACGCCAATCGACTTCCACGCGTCGGGCCGCCTGGCGCGGTGGGCCCGCCCCGACACCTTCCCGCTCGACGCCATCGTCGACGGCGTCGGCAACTTCCCCCGCGAGCTCATGCGCACGAGCTTCGCCTGGCTGCGTCCGATGGGCCAGACTGGCAAGTACGTCGGCCTGTGGGAGCGCATCGAGGACGACGGCTTCCGCGATCTCTGGGCACACATGGAGCTCTGGAACAACGACGGCGTCGACTTCCCCGGCGAGACCTACCGGGCGTACGTGCGGTCCTGCTACTTCGACAACGCCATGATGAACGGCGGCTTCGCGCTCGACGGCAGCCCGTGCGATCTCGGCCGGGCCACCATCCCGGCCCTGACGCTCGCCGCCTCGGAAGACCACATCGTCCCGCCCCCCGCGGCCTTTGGTCTGGCCAGGGTCTGGGGCGGCCCGGTGCAGACCGACACGGTTCGCGGCGGCCACGTCGGCGTGTGCATCGGCGCGTCGCTCCCGAAGCGCCTGCTGGAGTGGGTCCGGTCGTGAGCATGCCCGACCCCACCGTGGCGCTTCTCGAGGGCATCCCCTTCGTCGAGCAGGCCGCACGCGTGCGCCGCGGGATGGAGATCCTGCGCGACACGCCGCGACCTCCGGTGGGGCTCACCCCGCACGACATCGTGCACGTGCAGGACAAGCTCATCGTGCGGTACTACGCGCCGCCGGTCGGGGCGCCCGCGCGCACCCCCGTCGTCATCGTGCCGTCCCTCATCAACCGCGCCTACATCGTCGACCTCGAGCCGGGCCGCAGCCTCGTCCAGGGTCTCGCGGAGCTCGGGCACCCGACCTACCTCGTCGACTGGGGCATCCCCGGGCCGGAAGACGCCGGCGAAGACGTAGGGTACGTGCTCCTGGAGCTGCTGCATCGCAGCATCGATCGCGTCTGCCGCCACGCCGGGTCGAAAGACGCGTTCCTCTTGGGATACTGCCTGGGCGGCACGCTCACGGCGATGTACGCCGCGCTTCGTCCCCGCCGTGTCGCCGGTCTGGTCACCCTCGCCGCGCCCATCCACTTCGCGGCGGGCGGACGGTTCGCCGAGTTCGTGCGGCCGCTCGACGTGGACTCGGCGTTCGACGCCGACGGCCTCGTGCCGGTGTCGGTCATGAAGCCCGCGTTCATGCTCCTCGATCCCATGGGCAACTGGAGCAAGCACTTCGCGATCGAAGCCGCCTCCGCGGACCCGCACAAGCTGGCCCGCGTGCTCGCCCGCGAGCGGTGGCTCGAAGAGAACGTCCCGATGCCGGGCGCGTTCGCGCGCGAGTTCATCCGCAACGCCTACCAGGAAGATCGCCTCGTCGCCGGCACGTGGGAGATCCGCGGCGAACGCGTCGATCTACGAAACGTCACCGCGCCTGTCCACGTCGTGGCGTGCGCGCGCGACTTCATCACTCCACCCGCGTGCGCGACGCCGCTCGCCGAGCTATCCGGCGGCCCGGCGAAGGCGACGGTGCTGGACACAGGCCACATCGGGGTCGTGGTGGGCGCCGAAGGCCCTCGCACCTTCTACCCGTTGCTCGACGCCACCTTCCGTGAGGTTCGTCCGTGAGGCCCACGAGCAACTGGCTCGAGATGCACGCGCGCTTCCGCCCAAACGCGGAGGCGCTGTTCGACGTGTCCACCGGTCGTCGGTGGTCGTACGCGTTGCTGCACCGTGACGCGCGTCGTTGGGCAGCACGGCTGCGGGCCGAGGGCGTCGGCCCGGGCGATCGCGTGGCGGTGCTGGCGTACAACCGGGGCGAGACGCTCGCGATCCTGTTCGCGTGCGCCGACCTGGGCGCCATGATGTGCCCGCTGAACTGGCGTCTGTCCACTCCGGAGCTCCAGTGGCAGGTCAGCCACTCGACGCCGAAGGTCATCCTCGCGGACGCCGCGTTCCTGCCCGTGCTCGGCGGGTTGTCGATGGAGGACGGACCGGGCGAAGCCGAGGTGGACGGGCCGGGCAGCGCGCTCGAATCCGGCTGGGTGCTGATGTACACCTCCGGCTCGACGGGGCGCCCGAAGGCCGCGGTGCTCACCCACGGGCAGATGTTCTGGAACGCGGTCAACACGACGCTCGCGTGCGACCTCACGCCGGCCGACGCGACGCTGACCTTCACGCCGCTCTTCCACACCGGCGGCCTGAACAGCCTGACGAGCCCCTTGCTGCACCGCGGCGGGCGGGTCGTGCTCACCCGCGGCTTCGAGCCCGCCGAGAGCCTCCGGCTCATCGCGCAAGAGCGTGTGTCGCTGCTCATGGGCGTCCCGACAATCTTCCAGATGATGGCGGACCACGACGACTTCGCCGCGACGGACCTCAGCAGCGTCCGCGACGCGCTGGTGGGCGGCGCGGCGCTGCCCCTGCCGCTGCTGCATCGCTACCGCGCCCGCGCCATCCCGCTGCGGCAGGGCTTCGGCATGACCGAGGTAGGCCCCAATTGTTTCTCGCTCCCCCCCCACGACATCGACCGCAAGGCCGGCACGGTGGGGCTGCCGATCCACCACGTCGCGGCGAAGATCGTGCGGCCGGACGGCACCGAGTGCGACGCCGACGAGCCGGGCGAGCTCCTGCTCGCGGGGCCCGTCGTGTGCGGAGGATACTTCCAGGATCGGGCGGCCACCGCGAAGTCCATCGTCGACGGCTGGTTTCACACCGGCGATGTCCTCTCCCGCGACGCGGAGGGGTTCTTCTCGGTGCGCGGGCGCATCAAGGACATGTTCATCTCCGGTGGAGAAAATGTGTACCCGCCCGAGGTCGAGGCCGTCCTCGCCGACTGCCCCGGCGTCGCGGCGGTCGCGGTCGTGGGCGTCCCCGACGCACGGTGGGGCGAGGTCGGCGCGGCGTTCGTCGAGGCGTCACCCGGCGCGTCGGTCACGGTCGAGGCGGTACGCGCGTGGCTCGATGGGCGCCTCGCGCGCTTCAAGGCGCCGAAGCACGTCGCCGTGCTCGCCGAGCTCCCGAAGACGGCGAGCGGCAAGATCGACCGCCCGGCGTTGAAGTCCCTCGCGGTGCACCCATGATCGCCCTCCTCGTGCTGCTCGCGTGCGTCGACGACTCGGGCGACCCCTGGGTACCGCGCCCCATCGACACCGCGGCGGACACGGACACCGACACGGACACGGACACGGACACGGACACGGACACGGACACGGACACCGACACCGACACCGACACCGACACCGACACCGATCTGGCCCTCACCGACGGCACCTGGGTGTCCGCGGGCGACGACCTCAGCCCGCTGCTCGTCTACGGCGAGATCGTGGAGGTTCGAAGCCGTTTCGAGACGACCTCGTACTCGGTCACCGCGCGTGACGACGGGGGGACCAGCTACGTGTTCTCGGGCACCTACACGGTGTCCGGGGGTGCGGCGCCGCAGAGCATCGTGCTCAACCAGACCTCTCCGTCCGCGGTGGTCTCCGAGGGCATCTTTCAGGTCGACGGCCGCGTCTTGACCTTCGAGACCGTGCAGACCTCCCCGTCGATCGGGTGCGCGCCGCCGACCCGCGCCTCGGGCTTCGGGACCACGCGGTGCAGCCAGACGATCCCCGAAGGCGCCAACGTACAGATCTACCGGCAATGAACGTGCTCTTCTTCGCGCTTTCCCCCGTCTTCGCCGCCGAGCTCCCGCCCGAGGCGCGCGCCGCGGAAGCGCGTCCGGCGCCGAACCCGGGAGACGACGGCTTCACGTTCCTCGGTCTGATGAGCACGCGTGCCGTGGCCACGAGCGTGCGCACGAACAACGCGCTGCTGAACGGGCAGATCGTGGGGCAGCTCGGCGGAACCAACGACACCACCACGGGGTCTCCGGCCGCGTTCGGCACCGAGCACCGCGTCGGGGCCTTCTTCCGGTACGCCCCGCCCGTGCTCGATGGTCGCGCGGCGCTCGACGCGGCGTTCGAGATCGACTTCGGCTTCGGCGACGCCAGCTACTCGGTCGGCGGCAACGCCGGCGGCGCGTACGGCGCCGACCAGGTCAACCTTCAGACGCGCCGCCTCTCCGGCCGCTACCGCATCGGCGACGCGACGACCGCGGTCGTCGGCCTCCAGTTCGTCGCCGACGGGGTCAACGACCCCGCCACTTCCAAGCTCGACGACCTCGTGCGGTCCGGAGGCCGCCTGATCTTCTTCGGCAGCGAGGCCGCCGGCGCGACGGTCTACGGGGCGGTCCCGACGCCCATGTGGGACGCCCTCCGCTGGAAGGCTGGCGCCTACACCCTCTACGAGATGGGCGTCGGCGACCCGGACGACATCACGCTCTGGATGGGCGACACACAGATCGCGCCCGCCTACGCCCTACGCGTCGGCGCGCACGGCTGGTATCTGCGCGATCGCGCCGGCGGCGCCGGCGGGTTCCTCGGCACCGGCCCGACGAGCGCCCTCTCCGAGCTCCAAGGCGGGCCTCGGCTCGACTACCGCCTGTTCGAAGGCGATGCGGCGCCGCGCGTGGACGCCGATCTCCTCTGGCTCGCCGTCGACGTCGGCTGGAACACGCGGCTCGACGCCGGGCGGGTGGGGGCCACCGGCCTGCTCGTCGCCAACTTCGGCGAGCTGTCGATCGAAGGGCAGCCCTCCGTCGGCACCCAGGGGTACCTCGCGGACGCCGAGCTCCGCGCGCGGATCGGCCCCGGCGACGGGTCGATCGTGCACGTCGAAGGCGTGTGGGCCAGCAGCGACGGCACGGGCGCCGACTACTACACGGGCATGCTGACGGGCAACGCCTACGGCGCGGTCGGCGCGGTGTACGCGAGCCACGGCACGTACTTGTTGTTCCCGGATCCGGGCGCCATCAACCGGCAGGTGTCGGTGGTCTACGACGTGTCCAACGGCGGTCGTGGCGTCGCGGCCGTCAGCGCCGGGCTGGCGTGGGACGTCGTGCCGTCCCGCGTCAACGTGGCGGTGGGCGCCGCGCACGCCCGCACGGGCGATTTTTCGCCGTTGGGCACCGAGCTCAACGCGCGTGTGTCGGCTGAGCCATGGCTGCTCGGCAACGTCGCGCTCACCGGGGCGACCGTGCTGGGCACCGACCTGCCGGTCGCGCCATGGACCGCGTTCCTCTCCCTCGACTGGCTGGTGCTGTGATGTGGCGTTCGATCCTCGCTTCGTCTCTTGCGCTCGCGACGGGCTGCGCGCCCCGGTACGGCACGTTGAGCGCCCTGGAACCGCAGGACCTCTGGGCCCCGCTGCCGATCGAGCACGTCACCGTGAACGGCGTCGACGTCGCCTACGTAGACTCCGGCGGCACGAAGCCCCCGATGGTGTTCATCCACGGACTGAGCTCGTACCTCAGCTTCTGGGAGTACCAGCTCCCGTACTTCGCGAAGACGCACCGGGTGATCGCGCTGGATCTGCCGGGCTACGGCGCATCCGCGCGGCCCGACGCGCCGTACACGCCGCCGTGGTTCGCCGACGTCGTGAGCTCGTGGATGACGGAGATCGGCGTCGAGCGCGCGGTCATCGTCGGTCACTCGATGGGCGGCAACATCGCCGTCCAACTCGCGCTCTCTCACCCCGAGCGGGTGGATCGCCTCGTGCTGTCGGCGCCGGCGGGCTTCGAACGGTTCTCCGCGGGGGCGGCTCGCTTCATGCGCGACTTCTGGACGGAGCGCCGCGCGATGGAGGCGACGGAGGAGCAGGTCCGCGCCAACTTCGTCGCGAGCGTGTTCAACCGTCCGGATCAGGGCGTCGAGCGGCTCATCGAGGAGCGCGTGCGCCTCGGCAAGTCGCCACAGTTCTCCGGCACGAGCGTCGCCGTGTCGCGGTCCATCGCGGGGATGCTCGATTTTCCCGTGATCGACCGCGCGCGCGACGTCGCGGCGCCGACGCTGATCGTGTATGGAACCGACGACCGCATGATCCCCAACCCGGTCTTCACGGGCGGATCGACGAAGGCGGTCGCCGAGGCCGCCACCAACGCCATCCCCGGCGCGCGGCTCGTGATGCTCCCCGGCGCAGGCCACACCGTCCACCACGACGAACCGACGGCGTTCAACGACGCGGTCGAGGAGTTCCTCCGATGATGCTCGTCGCTACGCTCGCCTTCGCCACGCCGTTCTACGACCCGGCCACGCCCGCGGCGATCTTCGAGGACCGCGAGTGCTACACCCAAGACGGTGACATCCGGCTCTGGGCGCGCATCGAGCGTCACGAGGACCCCGATCGCATCCTCTTCGCCGCGGAGGCGTTCAACAACAACACGGCGTGGCCCGCCCAGAGCGACTACGCCCCGTGGATCGACGACGCCTTCGGCACGACGACGCCGCACAGCTCGGCGTTCCTGCTCCACGCGGGACCGGGCTTGTCGAGCGCGCGGGGCACGCCGATCCTGATGGTGCCCGGCGCGGGCGACAACGGGTCGCGCGGCTTCGTGACGATGGCGACCCGCTACGACCTCGACGGTCGGCCCGTGTTCGCCATGACCTTCGCGCACCCGCACGGCGACGTCTTCCGTCACGCGGAGGCGGTGGCCGACGCCATCGCACGCGTCAAAGAGCTCACCGGGGCCGCGAAGATCGACGTCGTCGCGCACAGCAAGGGCGGGGTCGAGCTCGCCACCTACCTGTCCAACCACGCGGGCGCCGAATGGGGCGACACCGACACCGCGCTGGCGTACGCCGCCGTGGGCACGGAGTACCGCGGGGATGTCCGTCGGGCGGTGTTCATCGCCACCCCCCTCGGCGGGGTCGACACCGGCTTCCGCTGGTCGAGCTCGAACTACTACTCGCTGTCCGCGGACGACGCCCTCTCGCCGGTGTCGTGGAACACGTACTACCCGTACACGACCGCCAATTGGGCGGTCACCACCTCGCTCGCCGAGCAGGACTTCCTCCCGGAGGACGGCGACCTGTTCCCCGGGCAACGTCAGGTGCTCCGCCGCCAGGATCACGCGTTGCCGGGGTCCGACCCCACCCTGGGCATCTACGCGCTCCAGCAGGACTGGTACACGACCTACGAGGGCGGCACCGGCTTCTACAGCACGTCCGACGGCATCGACGTGGCGATCGCCGCGGGTGGAAGCCTGATGGACACGCTCGCCCTCAACGGGATCGATCCGGGCGTCGAGCTCTTCGTGCTCGCCGGCACCAACCCGTTGATGCCGAACGGCACCTTCGACTGGCTCGCGACCCTGTTCGGCGAGGCGCTCATCGACATGGCCACGGAGGACCTCGACACCTGGGCCGACTTCCTCGCGTCCCTCGTCGGCGACGGCCTCGTCGCGCAGGGCGTGACGGAAGGGGAGCTTCAAGGGCTGGTGGCCGGCAAGCTCACCCTCGGCGAGGTCAGCGGCGAGAGCGACGGGCTGGTGTTCCTCGACAGCGCGACGGCGGTCGAGCGGGTCGGCGCCCGCGGCGCCGTGGTCCGCGAGGTCAAGACCGTCAACCTGTCCCACGTCGATCTCCTGTACGCGAGCCCGGTGACGGGCGCGCTGATGATCGAGGCGGCGCTGGCGAACCCCGAAGAGGACGGCTGGCTGGAGCCGGTGGGAGAGCGCTACACCGAGGCCGACACTCTCGGCTGGATCGAGGGGGTGCTCGCCGACGCCGACACGGGCGGCGACACGGGTGGCGACACCGACACCGGCGGCGACACGGACGACACGGACGACACCGACACCGACGCGCCGGACACGGACCCCTCCGACACTGACCCCCTCGACCTCGACGGTCGCGACGGCGGCGGCTTCGGCGGGTGCGAAGGGTGCAACGGCGCGGGCGGGGCGGGCGTCGCCGCGTGGGGCGTCACGCTCGCCGTGGCGATGACCCGGCGGCGCCGGGCCTGAACGGCCGCGAGGGCTACCCTTCGGCCACGCGCGTGAAGCACACCACGTGCTCGGGCCGGTTGGCGTCCACGCCCTCGTCCCAACGCTCGACCGTGACGGCCGCGTCTCGGTAGAAGCCGAACTCTCGGGCGGACTCGATGAGGGGGCCGATGGTGTCGATCCGCCGTCCGCCGACCATTCCGTCGCCGATCACGACGATCAGGCGGCCGCCGATGCGGAGCGCGCGCGACGCGGCCTTCACCCACTTGCGCTGGTCCTCGCGCCAGACCTCGGCGGCCGCGCGGCGATCCACGCGGAAGGAGCGTCGGGCGCCGATCTCTTCGCGGAACGCCCCGGAGGCGTCGAGGCCGAGCCAGGCCAGGCGGAGCTGCTGCAAGGGCACGTAGTCGTAGACGCCGGGGTACGGCGGCGAGGTGACGATCTGCCCGTAGGCGCCCTTTCCACGGAACTCTCGGGCGTCCTCGCGGTGGACCCGCGCGCGCACCCCCGCCGGGGCCGACGTCTCCAGCTCTTCGAGCATGCGCGCGAGCTCGCGCGCCTTTTTGTGGAACAGGGTCGCCACGGTGCCGGGCGGGCGCGCGGCGTCGACGCGAATGTTGGAGGTGTCGCTCTGGCGGCGGCTGACCTTCACGAGGATCGCGCTGAAGACGAGCTCGAGGAGCGGGTTGTCGCCGAGGTGGTCGCGCAGGGCGCACAGCTCCGCGAGGACATGCGGCTCGTACCAGTCGTTGACGCCGTCGGGGACGTCGTGCGCGGGCGGCGGGCGCAGCGCCGCTTCCGCTGCTCGGCGTGCGCCGGAGCGCAGGGCCGTGCGGGCAGCGTCGTCGGTGCGGGCGGTGCGGCCGCGCGCGACGAGAGCGGCGATCGGCGAGATGTCGAGGCCGAGGGCGTCGCGCCCGGCGAGCAGCGCCTCGACGAGCACGGTGCCACCGCCGCAGAACGGGTCGAGCACCGGCCCCTCGCCGAGGGCCAGCAGCTCGCGCGCGGCGTCGGGGTGCAAGCCCGCCGGGTAGGTGTGGAACCCGTGCGTCGCGCGCGACGCGCGCTCGCGGTGCCGCAACGCCGATTCGAGCGCGCGCGCGAGGACCGGGTCGCCCGCGCGGGTGGACTCGCCGGCCCGCTGGCTCAGCGGCGCGCGTCGAGGATCCGTCGGGGTCGCGAGGTCGCCGAGGAGGGCGGCCTCCATGTCGGCGATGCGGCTCTTTCGTTTGGTCTTTCGTTCACCCACGCCAACTCTCGTCCTGGTCGATGGTGGAGAGGACCCAGTCGAAGTCCCCGGTCGTGATCTTGGTGTCGCAATAGCCGCAAACTCCGGCGGCGCCGACCCGATCGAGCGGCGCGCCGCAGCTCGGGCAGTGATCGAGATCGGACGCCTTCGACGCGGCGCGGGCCGCGCGCACGAAGGTCCAATACTCGCTGAACACCTTCGGATCGTCCGGGCTGCCGCCCACGACGCGGCCGCCCTTGTCCTCCGTCCAGTCGCGCATCGACGCGTAGATCCGCACCGTCACGCTGTCGAGCCACGCGTCGCTCAACACCCGCGCGACCTCGACCCGGGTGATCTGGACGTCCGTGAGACGGTTCCGGATGCCTTCGGCGTTGTACCGGTCGATCCAATAGCGGTGCTGCTGGAACAGGAAGTCCGTCTCGTACGGCCGCGCGTCTTCCGGCTTTCGGTCGGTCCACGCCTGCTGCACCCGAAGGAAGACATCCGCCGCGCGCCGCTGAAAAGCGTCGAGATCGAAGCTCGGATCACGCGCGCGGAGGGCCTTGAACCGGTCGCGCAGATCCGGCTGCCGCAAGGTCGGCAGATCCGTGCCGACCTCGACGCCCCCGCCGAGGGCGAGCTCGACCCGCGGCACGTCCTTCGCGCTCACGAGGCCGACCCGATCGACGAACCACTGGATGCGACCGTCGACCCGCACGGCGTCGCAGCTGCGGCAGCGGCCGTCCTTCAGCTGTTCCTCCGCGCTCCCGCAGCTCGGGCAACGCAGCGCGCGCATCGCGTCGGGGCCGGGCGTGCGGGCGTCGGCGCGGCGCACGAAGCGCCAGCGCTCGAGAAACAGCCGCTTGTTCGCGCCTTCGGTCACGTTGAGCTCGCAGTCGACCACGAGCCGCGCGACGTCACCCTGAATCTCGAAGCCCGAGACGCGCGCGCTGCCGAGGATGACGTCCTTCGTCGGCTGCGGGCGTTGCGCCATCGCGGCGCGCACCGCGGGGGAGAGGTAGGCCTCGAGGGAGTCGAGCGCGCCGCGCCCGCGGTCCTCGTGGGCGCGCACGACGACGAGCCGCGCGAGATCGAGGAACAGCACCTCGCTGAAGGTCGGGTCGCGCGCGACCAGGGCGTCGAAGCGCGGGCGACTGGCGAGGGCGTGCCCGTGCACGACCGTGTGCGAGCGCCTCGCCGCGCCCCCGGCGCGCTGCGCGGCGATGACGACCGCGGCGACGGCGATCAGCAGCGGGACGCCGATGACCGGGTGTTCGAGGAGGAGCCACAGCACCAGCCCGAACAGGGCGTCGTCGTCGTCGCCGCCGCCGCTAGAGCTGCGTCCGGAGAAGCCCCCGCCCGAGAAGCCCCCGCCCGAGGAGCCCCCGCCACGGTTGCCGCCGGAGAACCCTTGCCCGCCGCCCGCGCGCGCCCACGCCGCCGCGGCGAGGATCAACCACGTCCAAAGCACGTTCATGGGCGAACCCGCGGCGCGTTCGGGAGCAGGTTCGGGTTCTGTCCGGTGGCGGGCGCGTAGGTGGCGAGCACCGCCCCCAACCGTGGAAGCGCGGCGAGGAACGCCTCGGGGTCGTCGGTCCCGACGTCGAGGGCGGGCCAGGCATCCGGCGGCACGCGGCCCAGCAGCCCCTGATCCGGCACGAGCTCGACGCGGCGCTCCGTCCGGCTCCAGTAGACGAGGAGCCCGAGGCGATCGACCGTCCCGTGCACGTTCTCGTCCACGAACGCGGCGCGGGCCGCGGCGCGCACCTGCTCGACGAGGCGACGACGACCCGCGAACGCGCGGGTCACCGCCGGGAGGCCGCGCACCACGAGGAACACGACGGCGTACACGAGCGCGAGGTCGATCGGGAAGTGTCGGGCATCGAAGAGCCAGGGGCTCCAACAGAGGAACGCGAGCGTGGCGGCGGTCACGGCGACACCGGCGGCCGCGGCGACGTCGTCGTAGGACCCGGAGCGCCCGACGATGACGACGACGACCTCGGCGTCCGTGCCCGCCTCGAGGGCGTCGACGGCCTCGGCGACGGAGGACGGAAGGTTGGCGCTCGACGGCATGGTCGGCCCGTAACGTTTCGGATTACGACCCGGGGCCCCGGAGGCCCCCGATGAAGATCCAAGCGTCGTCCGTCATCGCCCACCCGCGCGACCGCGTCCTGCACGCCTACCGCGACGAGCTGCCGCTCGTCGCGCCGTACATGAACAACATCAAGGAGATCCTCGTGCGGGCCCGGGACGAACGTCCGGGCGGCGTGAAGCTCCACAACGAGTGGGTCGGCCGCGGCGACATCCCGAAGGTGGCGCAGGGCATCATCAAGCCGGAGATGTTGCGTTGGGACGACTACGCGGACTGGGACTCCGCCACGACGTCCTGCACCTGGCAGATCAAGCTTCGCGTGTTCACGGACAAGGTCACCTGCGCCGGGCGCACGGTCCTCGCGGACGACGGCGGGGGCCGCACGCGCATCACGCTCGACGGAGAGCTGTCGATGGATCTGCGCGACATTCCCGGCGTCCCTCGATTCCTCGCGAGCACGATCACCCCGCAGGTCGAGAAGTTCGTCGTCGCCCTCGTGAAGCCGAACCTCGAACAGGTGAACGCGAGCCTCGAGCGGTACCTCGACGCGAAGCGCTGACCGGCTGCCGGTCGGCGTCCGGGTCGGTCAGCGCGCGCCGAGCGGTTGGAAGCCGAGGTCGATCGTGCGCGAGAGCTCGGAGCCGTCGGCAGAGGCGGCGATGAGCCCGAGGTCCATGAGGGGCTCGGCGAGGTCGAGCAAGCGGTGTTCGGAGAGCCCCAGGCGCTGCGCGAGCGCCGGCACCTTCACCGGCTCGCGGGGGACTACCTGCAAAAGTCGGCGTCCAAGCTTGTCGATCTCGCGCATGGGGACCGGACCGCCGACGAGCGTCAGCAGCGCCGCCGGGCGCCCGTGGGACCGCCGGAAGAGCTCCTCGGCGCGGCGTCGATCCTCGCCGTGGCCGTCGAGGAAGCGGGCGACGTCCTCGACGCCGAGCGGGGGAGGGGACAGGTGCGGGACACGCGCCCGCACGAGGCGCAGCGTCGGGCGGTCGGCGCGCACGAGGACGAGGCACGGGAGCCCGCGCGCGCGGATCTCCAGGGCGAGCGTCTCCGAACCGGGCGAATTGCCGTCGAGCGGGAGCACGTGGGGCCCGTCGACCGCGAGGTTGCGGAGGAGAGCCTTGCCATCCGGCATCGGCGCGGCCGCGCGGATCCCCTCGCGCGCGGCCGTGCGGACCGCCTCGCGGATCAACGTGCGCCGGCCGCTCCCCGTGGGACCGTACAGGACGATCGCGGCGGGCCGCCCGTCCAAGAGCTCGATGACCGCCCGACGGAGTCGCTCGCGCTCGCGCGCCATCCCGACCACCGGCGGCCGACTGGCGGTCTGGGCCGCGGTCGGGAGGAGGTCCGCGACGGCTTGCGCGCTGTGGGGCCGCGACGCCGGTCGCCGCGCCAGGAGGGACAGGATCAGGTCGTCGAGACCGCCGGCGAGGCGTGGCCGGAGCGAGCTCGGCGGCTCCGGAAGGCTGGCGAGGGGGAGCACCGCGAGCGCCGCCGTGTCCGCGTCGCGGAAGGGCGGGACGCGGGTGACGAGCTGGTAGATGAGCCCGCCGAGCCCGTAGAGGTCGGTCGCGATGGTGGCGGCGTGACCTGCGAGGCGTTCGGGAGCGACGAACCCTGGTGTGCCGCCGCGAACGTCCCGGCTCTCGCCCGCGCTGCCGAGGTCGGTCAGGCGTGGGGTGCCGTCCGCGGCCACGAGCACGTTGCTCGGCTTGACGTCGCCGTGGATGATGCCGGAGGCGTGGAGCTGCGCCAGCGCGCGCGCCACCCCGGCGCAGAACTCGACGACCGCCTCGAGCGGCTGCCCGCGCGCCCAGTCGTCCGCGCGGCCGCCCGGCAGGTGCTCCAGGGCGATCCATCGGCCGGAGACGTCGAAGTCGAGCAGACGCGCGACCCCGGGGCCGGCGGCGCGCGCGAGCGCCGCGGCTTCGCCCGCGAGAGATCCGCCTTCTCCCGCGATCTTGACGGCGCAGGGGCCGTGCGGGCCGTCGGCGAGCCACACCTGACCCGCGCCCCCCTGACCGAGGATGCGCGACAACTTGTACCCAGGGGGTGAATACGCCGCCACGGTCGGGAGTATAGGCGCAGCGGCGCGCGTTACGCCGCCCCTGGAGGAAACATGCTGGCCACCACCCTGCTTCTCGCGCCGTTTGCCTTCGCTGAAACGACCTTCACACCGGACGTACTCACCCCTGAACGCCAGGAGGCCGGCGGCTCGCGCGGCGGGGGCGGCCGCGGGGGTGGTTCGAGTGGGTCCGGGGGCGGGAGCACCGGCGGCGGATCGTCGACGGGCGGCGGCAAGTCCGACGACAAGGCCGACGACACCGGCCTCGGTCAAGGCGCGAAAGGCAAGCGCAAGAAGTTCATGGGCTGGTCGTGGCAGCCGTACGTGGCGCCCGGCGGCGGCGTCCAGATCGACGCGTCCGGTACGTCGGTCGTGGCGGGCGCCGACGTCGGCATCCTCTACGCGAAGAAGACAATCAGCGGCAACGTCTACCTTGGCGGCTCGTATCTCACCGGGTCCGGCGTCAGCGGCTACGACGTGCACCTCGGCGACACGACGGGGTACCGCGGCAAGCTGTGGGGCCTCGAAGGCGGCGCCGAGGTGTTCTACAACGCGCAGATGTACGAGAACGGCACGGACATCCTGCCCGCCTCCGGCGGGGTGGGCGTTCCCGTCAAGGTCACCGTCGGGCCGAAGAAGTACTACGGCTACGCCTCGGTGCAGCCGAGCTGGTTGTTCACGGAGGCGCGGCGTGCCTCCACCCTGCCCTTCGGCGACGAGCTCGAGTGGGGCGTGGGCGCCGGCCTGAAGCTCAAGTGGTTCCAGGGCGAGGTCGGCTTCGCCCAGCGCGTCACGTCGGCCGGCACGATCAACACTCCCATCTTGAAGATCGGCCTCGGGCAGTGAGCGTCGGCGGCGCCTCGGCGCCGCCCGTCAACCGAGCGCGAGCATCCGGTCGAGCGGCGCCTTCGCGGCGAGGCGAAGCGGCTCGTCCATCTCGATGCGCGGCTGCAAGTCCCGGAGCGCCAACCACATCTTCTCGAGCGTGTTGAGCCGCATGAACGGGCACTCGTTGCACGCGCAGTTCTCTTGCATGCCGGGGAGCGGGATGAGCTCCTTGTCCGGCGCCGCCTTCTTCATCTGGTGCAGGATGCCGGACTCCGTCGCGACGATGAACGCCGGCGCGTCGGTCGTGCGCACGTAGTCGAGCAGCATCGACGTGCTGCCCACGAACCGCGCCCGGGCGAGCAGGGAAGGCTCGCACTCCGGATGTGCGACGACGTGCGCGTCCGGCCGACGCGACATCAGCTCGATGAGCCTCCGCTCGTTGAACGTCTCGTGCACGATGCACGTGCTGGGCCAGAGGATCATCTTGCGCCCGGTTCGTTTCTCGAGCCACGCGCCGAGGTTGCGATCGGGCGCGAAGATCAGCTCCTGTTCGAGGGGAAAGCTCCGGACCACCCGCTCGGCGTTCGACGATGTGCAGATCACGTCGCTCTCTGCCTTCACGGCGGCCGTGCAGTTGATGTAGCTGACGACCTTGGCCCCCGGGTGCCGCGCCTTGAGCGCGCGGAGCGCCGGCGCGGTGCAGCCGCTCGCGAGGGAGCACCCGGCCTTGAGGTCCGGCACGACCACCACGCGATCGGGGTTGAGGATCTTCGCCGTCTCCGCCATGAAGTGGACGCCGCAGAACAGGATGACGTCCGCCTTCGTGGACTGGGCGGCCCGCGCGAGCTGCAGGCTGTCGCCGATGAAGTCGGCGACGTCCTGGATGTCGGGCTCCTGGTAGTAGTGGGCGAGGATGACCGCGTTGCGCTCGGCGCGGAGCGCGTCGATGGCGCCGAGGAGGTCGTGCGGGGCGGTGTCGTTGGCCATGCGCCGACCTATCCCGGGACGCGCACGTACACGAGCGCGCCTTCCGACGACACCAGGTATACGTTTTCTTTGGGAAACCGCCCACCGACCCCGAAGTGTGCGTCGGTCACGTCACCCACCCAGCGCGCCGCGAGCGTCAACGCGCCGCCCTCGTCGCACCGGTACAGCGCGGTCGGCGAGCCGGCCACGACGAAGGTGCGTCCCCGATGGTCGGTCGCCGCCGCGCGCCCGTCGATCAGCGCGACGCGGTGGGCGACACGCACCTCGCCGTTCGTGTGCGCGACCGCGTGGAGCCCGTCGGCGCACACGAGCCAGGCGTGCCCGTCGCCGAGCGCGAGCGAACGGGGCTGGGTGCACGGCGCCGGCGCCGTGGCGCGCGAAGCGCCGTCGGACCAGACGATCGTGCCGCGCGCGTCGATCCGGAGCAGGCCCCCGTCTTCCACGCCGAGCACGTCGATCCCCTCCGCGTCGGTCACGAGGCGCCCCGGGGTCGACGTCCCGGCGACGCCGCCCGCGCCAAGGGCGGACACCTTCCCGTCGCCGTCGACCCTCCACGTCGCGTGCAGGCCCACCACGACGAGGTCGCGTGAGCCGTCGGGGTTGGGGTCGGGCGCCGGCATCACGCTCCGCGCCCCGTCGAGGCCGGTGGCGAGCACGTACGGACCGTCGAGCAACGGGCCGACGCAGGCGGCGAGGGTGAGGATCAGCCGCGGACCACGGCAGCCACGCGCCGCACGAGCTCGGGGATGTCCTCGGCTTCCATCGAGCAGAACGCGACGCGGATGGCGTTGACCTGCGGAATCGCGATGACGCCGACGGACTGCTCCTCGATGAGCCGGCGGCGCACGACATCACAGTCCTGGTCGTCGCGCACGGGGATGAGCGCGAAGCAGCCCGAGTTGTAGGGGTACGTCGTGAGCTGCTCGCGTACGGTCGCCTCGCGCAGCGCCGCGTACCGCGACTGGAGGACGTCGAACACGTCGCGGCGCTCGGCGGAGAGGGTCGGCGAACGCAGCGCGTCGAGCACCGCGAGCTGCGCGGGCGCCGACACCATGCTGATCGAGGCGCGCACGAGGAGCGCCGCGCGCTCCTCGAGGGCGTCGGCCGCGGGACCGGTGGCCGAGAACGTCACGAAGCCGATGCGGCCCCCGAAGAAGACGAGCTCCTTCGTCGCCCCGTCGACCTTGACGGCGATCGCGCGCGCCGGATCGAGCGCGGCGGCGAGCGCCCCGAAGAGGCTTCGACCGTACAGGCGCGCGTCGAAGTACAGGCCGTTGTAGGCGTCGTCGCAGATGACCGCGAGCGGGGTCTCGACGGCGGCGAGGCCGGCGACGATGGCCTCGGCCTCGTCCGGGTACGGGGAGTAGCCGGTGGGGTTGCTCGGGAAGTTCAGGAGCACCGTGCACGGCCCGCCGACCGAGCGGACGGCGGCGAGCAGGCCGCGCAGGTTGAAGCGTCCTTCCGCGTCGAACAGGGGGTAGGTCACGATGGCGCAGCCCGTCTTCAGCGCGAAGATGAGCTCGTAGTTGTCCCAGTACGGGACGCCCACCACGAGGGGCGCGCCCGGGTGGGTGAACAGCTCGGCCGCGATCGACAGGGCGTGGGTGATGCCCGCGGTCACCACCGGCACGCTCGTGGGCGCGTCGCCCTCGAGGATCGCCCCGCGCCACCGCTGCCGGAGCTCGGGCAGCCCGTACTGCGGCGCGTAGAGCAGGGACTGCCGGGTGTCGAAGGTCGGGAAATTGCGCGCGAGGCTTGGCAGCGCGAGCGGCGAGCCGTCGCCGCGGGTGATCTGCCCGATCGTGGCCTGCAGGCGGGCGCCCCGGGCCTGCTCGCTCTGCTGGGGGATGCCGAGCGGCATGTACGTGCGCCGGGCGAGCGGCGAGGACATCGCGAGCGCGCCCGGGTGGTGGGCGCCGAGGACGTCGTTCAGGTGTTCGGCTCGCGAGCGGGACAACAGAGCTCCGATGGCGGCGGCTCCGGGCGCCGCATAGCTTCGCGGAGTGAAGCAGCTCACCCCGCCCGTCCAAGACTATCTCGTCACGGCCCCCCCTTTCTACCTGCCGGCGGCCGACGAGGTCTCCTTGTTCGAGCACGCGTGGCGCCAACGCCTCCCGGTGCTCCTCAAGGGGCCGACCGGCTGCGGCAAGACCCGCTTCGTCGCGCACATGGCACACCGACTCGGCCGCCCGCTGGTGACCGTCGCGTGCCACGAGGATCTGAGCGCGTCCGACCTGCTCGGCCGGTACCTGCTCCAGGGCGACGAGACCGTGTGGGCGGACGGACCGCTCACCGCGGCCGTTCGCCACGGCGCCATCCTGTACCTGGACGAGGTAGTCGAAGCGCGGAAGGACACGCTCGTCGTGATCCACCCGCTCACCGACGACCGCCGCATCCTCCCGATCGATCGCCTCGCGACGGTGCTGCGCGCGCCAGACGCGTTCATGATGGTTGTCAGCTACAACCCTGGGTATCAGTCGGTGCTCAAGGAGCTGAAGCCGAGCACGCGGCAGCGGTTCGTCAGCATCGACTTCCGCTACCCCGCGCCGGACGTCGAGCGGGAGGTCGTGGCGTCCGAGGCCGGGCTCGACGTGTCGCGAGCCGGCGCGCTGGTGAAGGTCGGCGAGAAGATCCGCAACCTCACGGACCGCGGCCTCGAAGAAGGCGTGAGCACGCGGCTCCTCGTCTACGCCGGCAAGCTCGTCGCGGCGGGCGTCGACCCTCGTTCCGCCTGCCGCGCCGCCTTCACGCGCACGCTCACCGACGATCGTGACCTCCAGCGCACGATCGACGAGATCGTGGCCGACTTCTTCTGACGTGGCGGCCTGGCGCGATCGCCTCGCCGCGTGGGCTGGTCGGGTGGAGGCGCGCGCCCGCCGCGCGGCCCCGGGGTTGGCCCTCGCCCGCGTCGACGGCGCGACGTTCCGGGCGTGGACCCGCGCACGCCCGGCGGTCGCCGAGGCGCTCGGCGAGGACGCGGCGTCGGTGTACACCGCGCTGGTGCTCCGCGCCGCGGAGATCGAACCGGAGATCGCCCGTTCGCTCGCCGCGGGGCTGCCCGACCCGTTGGCGCGCGTGCCCGCGGAGCTTCGCGGCCGATACGCCCGGAGCCTGCAGGAGGCCCTCGCGGTTGCCCCGCGCGCGGCGCCGCTGGTCGCCCGCGCCCTCCCGGAGTTGGTCGTCGGCATGGACGACCGGGCGCTCCGCGCCTTTCTGGCCGAAGGGCTGGCGCTCCACGCCGAGTCTCCACAAAAGGCCGAGAGCTTCCTGCGCCGCGAGTCCGGCGCGGGGCAGACCTCGGCGCGGGCGCTCCGCGTGGGCCTCTCGCTCGCCGACGTGTCCCGCACCCTGACCCTCTACGCGCGCGCGCACTGCGGCGACGACGTCCAGGTCCGCCCAGGCAAAGGCGCCACGTTCTCCGACGGGCACCACGTCTACCTCCCCGAGCTGGTCGACACCTTCGGGGACGAGCGGGACTTCCTCGTGTACCGCGTGCTCACCGCGCTCGCCGCCGGATATCTCGAGTTCGGGACGTTCGACCTTCGTCTCGACCGGATCCCCGGCGCCTGGGCGGACCCGCGCGACGGCGAGGGCGACGTCGAGCGCTTCTTTCGCACCTTCTCGAATCGATCGCTCGCCCGGGACCTGTTCCAGGTGCTCGAAGACGCCCGCGTCGAGCGTCACATCCGGGCCGCGTACCCGGGCATCGCGCGGGACCTCGACGTCGTCGGCGCCGCGCTGCGCGGGACCCGCTCCGATCCCGCCGCGCCGACCCTGCGGGTCGTCGAGGCCCTCGCGCGGGCGTCCTGGGGAATGGAGCGGCTCGGCCTGCGGCCCGAGGAGGACGCCGCCGCGGCGCCGTTCTTCGCGGCGCTCGACGGGCTGGACACGGCGACGGTGGATGACATCGCGCGTTTGGTCGCGGAGCACTATTCGGCGGTCGAGGGGCTGATGCGCCGCGCCGAGGACGGGCGTCCGCCGCGGTCGGAAGGCGGGACACGCACCCGTCTGCCCGGGGTCGGCGACGCGGCCCCCGAAGCCGAGCCGCGCGGCCCCGCCATGCGGCCGCGGATCCGGCCCGAGGAAGCCGGGCTCGAAGAGCGTCAGGTGGAGCGCGAGGCGCAGCGCCTGTTGCGCGAGATGGAGGCCCAGTCCGCCGGCGCGTCGCCCCAGGAGGCCCGTCGCGCGGTACGGGAGCGCTCCAAGGCCGACGACGAACGTTCCTACGCGGAGATGGAGGCGTTCCTCGAGCGGAACCCCGCGCCGGGCGGCGCCATGGTCGACGAGGCCGCGTCGGCGGAGCGCGAGACACGGCCGGCCCAGGGCCCGACCGTGGACCCCGACGTCGAGCCCGGCGGGCGCGTGTACACCTACCGCGAGTGGGACGCCACGATCGAGGACTACAAGCCTCGCTGGGTCGTCGTGAGGGAGCAACGCTTGCGGGAGGGTTCGCGCGAGGTCGTGGACGCCATTCTCCGCGACGAGCGCCACCACATCGAGGCGCTCCGGCGTCGCTTCGAAGCCCTGCGCCCGCAAGGGCTGATGCGCGAGCGAAACCTCCCCGACGGGGACGAGCTCGACATGGATCGGGTCATCGACGGCATCGCCGCCGCGCGCGCCGGACAGTCGCGCCCCGACCGCGTGTACTCGCGACAGTCGCCCGCGCGGCGCGATCTCGCGGTCGCCTTCCTGCTCGACATGAGCAGCTCGACGAGCGAGAGCGCCGACGGCTCCGGCAAGCGGATCATCGACGTCGAACGTGCGGCCCTGCTCGTCGTGGCCGAGGCGCTCGACGCCTTGGGGGACCCCTTCGCCGTGTGGGGCTTCTCCGGCTACGGCCGTGATCACGTGGCGTTCTACGTCGCGAAGGAGTTCGCGGACCCGTGGGACGACCGCGCCCGGCGCCGCGTCGGCCGCATCGGCTTCAAGATGGAGAACCGCGACGGCGCCGCGATCCGCCACGCGACGACCCGACTGATGCGGCAGCCCGCACGGTCACGGCTGCTGGTGCTGTTGTCCGACGGAAAGCCGCTCGATTGTGGGTGCGACCACTACTACGACCGCTACGCGCAGGACGACACGCGGGCCGCGCTGCGGGAGGCCCGCAAGCTCGGCATCCACGCGTTCTGCATCACGGTCGACCCCCACGGTGGTCGCTACCTCCCGCGGATGTACGGCGACGTCGCGTACACCGTGATCGACCGGCTGGACAAGCTGCCGGCGCGCCTGGTCCAGGTGGTGCGGAGGCTGACGACCTGAACGGAACTTCGACCTCGTGTAAGCGCGCCACCTTGGCGAACGCCTCCGACGACCGTACGGTGTCCACGATGGTCCCGAGCACGCCCGTTCACGTCCTGCGCGCCGCGGCTCCCCGCGGGGGCGTGGTCCTCGTCGGAGAGGCCTTCGGCCCCGACGACGCGCTCCGCTCCTGGGCCGACGCGCTCGTGCACGCCCGCTACGACGTGGCCATCCCCGATCTCTGGTGGCGAAGCGGCGGGCCGCCGCCGCGCGAGGGCGTCGACGCCGTACGCGACGCCGTCGCACGCCTGTCCGACTTCGAGGCCCTCGCGGACATCGCCGCGGCGCGCGACCGCCTCTCCCACGAGCGACCGAAGTTCGTGCTCGGCTTCTGCATCGGCGGCCTCTACGCGCGGCTCGCGGCCTGCGTCACGCCCGGACTGACGGGCGCGGTCGAGTTCTACGGCCGCATCCGCTACGGCGCGCTCAGCGCGAACAAGCCCGCCCAGCCGCTCGACCTGCTGCCCGGCCTCGCCTGCCCGCTGCTCGCGCACTTCGGCGACGCCGATCCGATCGCGCCGCGCGACCAGGTCGAGGAGCTGCGGCGCCGGCTGGAGCCGCTCGTGCCGTGCAGCCTCGTCCACCTGTACCCGGGCTGCGGCCACGCGTTCATGAACGACGCGACCCCGGCGTGGAACCCCGCCGCGGCCCGCACGGCGTGGAGCCGCTCGGTCGCCTTCCTCGACCACCTCTCCGCGGCCGCAGGTTAGGGCGCGTCCGGAGGTCGCCATGCTGCTCCCTGACACCGTTCTGCCGCCCGTCCTGACCCTCCCCGAAGACGCCGAGCCGGAGTCCGACGACTTCGACGACGACGACACGTGGGAGGACGAGGACTGGGACGAGGACGACGAGGAAGCGGACGACGAGGCCGAGGTGCCCGGCGAAGAAGGCGAAGCCGGCGAAGAGGGCGACGACCTCTGGGAAGACGACGACTGGGAAGACGACGAGGACGAGGAAGAGGCCGACGAGGACGAGTAGCCCCGCTCGGTCGTCCGGCGTCAGAGCCCCGCGAGCCCTCGGAACACCTCCGGCAGGCGCACGGGGAGCGCGTCGATGTCGCGGATGCGCAGCCAACGGCCCCGACCGAAGATCTCCGCGAGGTATCGCTCCGCGTCCTCGCTCGGGTCGACGCTCACGCAGTGCACGTGTACGCCCGCCCGGCGCGCCTCCGCGACCGCCATCGCGGTGTCGCGCACGCCGTGACGCCCGCGGTACTCGCCACGGTCCTCTGGTCGACCGTCGCTCACGAGCAAGAGCACGCGGCGCGCTTGTGGACGCGCGGCGAGCATCCACGTGGCGTGGCGCACGTACGCGCCCATCCGCGTCGCGCCGTTCGCGCGGAGGTTGCCGATCCGCTTGTGGATCGCCTCGCCATAGGGCTCGTCGAAGCCCTTGATCCGGTGAAACGCACACTCCGCCGGGTGGGTGTTCCCGAACCCGTAGAACGCGTGGGGGTAGTCGAGCGCGCGGAGCCCCTCGGACAGCAACACGAGGGCCTCGCGCTCCGCCGCCAGGATGTTCCCTTGGGTCGAGCCCGAGAGATCGACGAGGGTGAGGATCGCGACGGGCTCCTTCTGGCGGACCCAGCGCGCCCACAGGCGGTCGTCCGGCTGCTGGCCGGCGCGCATGTCGGCCACGGCCGTGATCACCCGTTCGAGGTCGATCTCCGTGCCGTCGCGCTGCCCGTGGCGCCAGCGCTCCTCGATGCGCAAGGACTCGAAGCGCCGGCGAATCTCGGCGATCTGCCTACGGTTCGCCTCGACGATGCGCGTGTGGGGCTCGATCGCGCCGGTCGGCGCCTCGACCTCCTTCACCTTCACGGCGGCGATGCGGTACGCGCCGGCGGCGTCGTCCCACTCGTCGTACTCGCGCGCGCCGTCGTCCCCGGGCTTCTCGGCCGCCCCTTCGGGCAGGAGCTCGTCGGGGCGCCGCCCGTCTCCCCAGGTCGCCGCGCCGTAGCGGACCTCCCGCGCCTCGGCGTGGTGCGCGTCCCGCAGGGCGCCGTACGCGGGGGCGTTCGCCGTCTCCGGGCCCCGGAGCAGCGCGCCGAGCCGCGCGCGCAATCCGACCCGGGGCGGCTCGGCCGCGGGCGGCTGCGGGGCGGGCGCCGCGACCCCGTTGCGCGCCATCGCCTCCAAGAGCTGCCGAAGCGGCTTGTTGCCCTTGCGCCACTCCTGCTCCGCCGCGAGGTCGCGGGAGAGATCCGCGAGGATCCACTCGGGACGGACGATCCCGACGAACCAGGGGAGGGGAGGCGGCCCGAGCCGGGCGCGCCGGTAGTGCTCCCGCAAGCGCTGTGCGTGGCCGAGCAGCACCCCGGCCACGCCGGCGCCGTCGTGGCGATCGACGGCGCGGACCGCCTCGCGCGCCGGATCGCCCTCGGCCCCCGGCGGCCGCCACGCGAACGAGTGCGCCAGCCCTTCGTAGAGCGGCAGGAACGCGCCCGGCAGCCCCTCGCGCGGCACCTCGGTGACGTTCACCCGCAGGCGCCCGCCCTTCTCATGGTGCGGGAGCACGGCGAGATCGCGGGCGATCCCCGGAAACTGCTCACCCCACTTGCGGAGCACCCACCGCGCCGCGAGCAGGTGCCAGCAGCTCCGCAACACCCAGTCACGGTGCAGCTCCGCGAGCAGCGCGCGCTCGCGGAGCAGGCCGTGGGTGACGAACCCGACCTGCACCAGGCCCATCGCGCGGTACAACGCCAGGTCCGACTCGGGCTGCTCGGGCGCGGGCACGGCCCGGGGCAGGTAGACGTTGATGTTGTCCGTGGACGGCGGGTCCGAATACGCGAGGGTGAAGCTGCGACCCGACACCATCCGCAGCCAGGCCGAGAGCTGCCGGGACACCTTGTCGAGGGTGAGCCCGTTGCGCTCGCCCGACACCGCCTGGCGACGGGGCGGCTCGAACAGGAAGCGCGCGAGCAGGGCCCGCTCGGCGTCCTCGTCCTCCGCCGGCGCCAGGCCGAGGTCGGCCGCGGTCAGGCCGTACTCCTCCAGGGTCGCGGCGAGGGACTCGTCCGCGTTGGTGGTCGGCGCGCCCATTCAGCCGAGGACGCTGCGCACGAGCTCGCGCAGGGCCTTTGTGAGCTCCGCGTCGTCGGTGAGCGACCCCACGAGGGTGGCCTCCGCCGCCTCGCGGATCGGCAGCCCGGCGACGACGAGCTCGCCGGCGTACACGAGCAGGCGGGTCGAGGCGCCCTCGCCGAGGCCGGCGGACCGCAGATTTCGGCTTCCGATCCCGATCTTGACGAGCACCGCCGCGACGTCCGGCGCGCAGCCGCTCTCCTTCGCGACGATCTCCGCTTCGACCGACGCCGGAGGGTAGTCGAACGAGAGCGACACGAAGCGCTGCCGCGTGCTCTCCTTCAGCTGCTTCGCGACCGACTGATACCCGGGGTTGTAGCTGATCACGACCAGGAACTCCGGCGGGGCCTGGAGCTCCACCCCGAGGCGATCGAGCGGCAGCGCGCGACGGTCGTCGGTGAGCGGGTGCAGCAAGGTCATCACGTCGGCGCGCGCCTCGACCACCTCGTCCAGGTAGCAGATCGCCCCCTCGCGCACGGCGCGGGTGAGGGGCCCGTCGCGCCACACGGTGCTGCCCCCCTCGAGCAGGTAGCGCCCCGTGAGGTCGGCGGCCGCGAGGTCTTCCTGACAGGCGACCGTCACCAGCGAGCGACCGAGGCGCTCCGCCATGTACCGGACGAACCTCGTCTTTCCGCATCCGGTCGGGCCCTTGAGCAGCACCGGGAGGCGCCGCGCGGCGGCGGTCTCGAACAGGGTGATCTCGTTCGCTTGCGCGCGGTAGTAGACCATTCCCCGAAGTTACCCGGTCGGGCGCGCCCGCGTCAGCGCTTCCCGCGGAGCACGTCGTCCTGCCAGCCCTTCGCGAGGGTCACGTCTACCGGCAGGGTGAACCGGGGCCACACCGGGTGGGTGCGCGCGGCGAGCAGGAACAGCAGCGCCATCGCGGCGCCCATGCGCCGCAAGGCTCGAGGCGAGGCGCCGCGGCGCGTCACGGCGCGCGCCGCGATGATCAGGAGGGCGAGCCAGGTGACGTGAAAGAACGCCTCCGGCTTGGCCATTCGCCAGAAGCCGGGCACGAGCACGTTGAGCGCCGCGTACACGGGGTTGTTGGCGGGGCCGAGCGACAGGACGCCGAACCCGAGGGCCACCAGGAACAGCCACGCCTCGAGCGCGCGCCCGCCGACGCCCACCGCGCGCCCGCGGAGGAGGTCGGTCGCCCCGCGCGCGGCGGCGACGAGGGCCACGAGATCGAGGGCCCGCCACGCCTCCAGGCGGTTCCACTTGGGGGGCCAGAGCTCGACCACGTCCAGCGCGGCGCGCGCCTGGAAGGCGTCCGGCGAGGCAAGGGCGCCCGGGCCACGCTGAAGACCAGCCTGGTACGCGGCGAACGGCAACGCCGCGACCGCGCTCGCCAGCACGGCGCGGCGCAAGGCCGGGCTCGGCACGAGGAGCGCGAGCGCGCCGATCCCGCAGCACAACAGGGCGATGTAGAGGTTGTACGCGCACGCGCCGGCCAACACCGCCGCCGCGGCCCACACCCAGCGGCCGCCGTGTCGCGCCGCCGCCCACAGGGCCCATCCGTACGCGGGGATCCAGAACACGGCCGTCTTTTCAACCGTGTACCAGTTGATGTCTCGAAGCTGGTGGAGGTTCAACGCGAAGGGCGCCGCGAACAGCACCGCCACGTCCCGACGGCCGCACAGCGCCTCGATCAAGCGGGCGGCGATCGCCCACGCGAGGACGAGGTGCAGGAGGTGCTGAACGTTGAACGCCGCGAAGTCGCGCAGGACGAGGTCGAGACCCGCGGTGACCCAGAGGTGCCCGAGGTGCACGCCGATGAGCTTCACGGCGGGGTCGGTCGGATCGAGCACCCGCCAGTGCACGCCGTCGCGGTAGAACAGGAGCGACCCCGCCTTGTCGATCGTCGGGAACGCGCCCCAGACGTAGGTCGGCGCGAAGATCGCGGCCGGGGCGGTCAACAGGATCGTCCCGCCCAGGGCGAACAGGAGCGGCTTTTTCGGGCGCGCGATGAGCATCAGGGCGACGCCGATCGACGCGCACGCCCACCACGCCGGCCACGCGCTCCACAAACCGGTAGGCGCGAACGCCTGATCCGCGTGCGGAGGGGGCCCGTACATGCCCCACATCGTAGCGTGCGGCGGGAGGCGGCGCGCGCTAGGCGCCGCCCCCTGTGTCGTTCACTTACCTGCGCCTCTACTACTTCGTGATGTTGGGCGCGCTGGCGGGCGTGGTCCCGTTCCTCGGCGCGCGCCTCGAGGCCGCGCACATGGACGGAGTGGCGCTGGGCGTCGTCATGGCGGGCTCGCCGATCGCCCGTCTCCTCGTGGCGCCACTGTGGAGTTTTCTCGCCGATCGAAGCCGAATGGCGGGGCTCCTGTTGCGCGCGTCCTGCGCGGTGGCGCTCGCGGGGCACGTGCTCTTGTGGAAGGCGGAGTCCTTCGAGGCGCTCGTGGCGGGCGCGCTCCTCCTCGCGGGCGGGCGCGCCCCGTTCGGGCCCCTCGTGGACGGGATGATCCTTGAGTCGCTGCGCGCACACCCCGGAGGCACCGGCGCGTACGGCACCGTGCGCCTGTTCGGCTCTCTCGGATTCCTCGTGGTCGCGTTCGCCGCCGGGCTCGCCGACGAGCGCCTCGGGATCGACCCGCTCGCCATCGGCGTCGGCTTCGCGATCGTCGGCCTCGGAATGTCCTTCGCGTTCCCGCTCCGCGGCGAGGGCGGCCCCGCGCCGCTCGGCCCCGCCCTGCGCGCGCTCGCGGCGGACCCGCTGCTTCCGCCCTTCCTCGTCTATGCCACCCTGCAGGGCATGACGCTGTCGGTCTACGACTCGTTCTTCTCGCTTCACACCGAGGCTCTCGGGCTGGGACGCACCGTGGTCGGGGGCGCCGTGGCGTCCGGGGTCGCGGTCGAAGTGCTCGTGATGGCCTTCGGCGGCGCGCTGCTCACGCGCCTCGGGCCGGCGCGCATGCTGGCGATCGCGGCGCTCGCCGCGATCCCGAGGTGGTTGGCGACGGCGTGGGTGACCGACCCGATCGGCCTCGTCGCCATTCAGGCGTCCCACGGGATCTCCTTCGGGTTCTTCTGGATCGGCGGCGTGCAGTGGATGGCGGGTCGCGCGCCGCGCGCGGTGTCGGCGTCCGGCCAGGCGGTCTTCACCGCGGCCGGCTACGCGCTCGGCAACCTGTTCGGCGCGCTCCTCGCGGGGCTTCTCCGTCGTGAGTTCGGTTCGAGCTCGATTTTCCTGGCGATGGCGGTCGCGTCGACCGTCGCCGCGCTCGTCACCACGCGGCTGCTCGGCGCGCGCGCCAGGCCGGGCCAGGCGGAGGATCACGCCGCATGAACGTCGAAGCGCTCCTGAGCTGGTACGCGGAACATCGCCGCAGGCTGCCGTGGCGGGAGCAGGTCAGCCCCTACCGCACGTTGGTGTCCGAGATCATGTGCCAGCAGACGCGGGTAGAGACGGTGGTGCCGTACTTCGAGCGCTTCATGGAAGCGTTCCCGTCGTTCGAGGCCCTCGCCGCGGCCCCGCTCGAGCGCGTGCTCGAGCGGTGGAGCGGACTCGGCTACTACTCGCGGGCGCGGAACCTTCACGCCGCCGCGCGCTTCGTCGTCGCGCGAGGCGGCTTCCCGACCGACGAGGCCGGGCTCCGGGAGCTCCCCGGCGTCGGCCGCTACACCGCCGGCGCGATCGGGAGCATCGCGCTCGGGCTCGACCTGCCGGTCGTCGACGGCAACGTCGAGCGGGTGCTCTGCCGCCATGATCGCATCGAGGAGCCGCCGAAGCGCGTGACGGCGCGGCTGTGGTCGCGCGCGACGAGCCTGGTCCCGCCCGGGCGCGCGGGGGACTTCAACCAGGCGATCATGGAGCTCGGCGCGCGCGTGTGCACGCCTCGCGCACCCCGGTGCGCCGCGTGCCCCGTGCGCGGGTCCTGTCTCGGCGCCGATGCTCCGGAGCGCTACCCCGCGACCATCCCGAAGAAGGCGACCCCGCGCGCTCGCTTCGCGGCGGTCATCGCGCGACGAGAAGGGATGATCTTCCTCGTTCGTCGGCCGGAGCACGGGCTGCTCGGCGGGCTCTGGGAGCCTCCGATGGGCGAGGGGCTCGACCCGGCGGCCGCGCTCGCAGCGCGCACCGGCTTGCGGCTGCACGACCCTCGCGCGTGCGGCGAGGTGCGGCATGTGTTTTCACATCTGCACCAGACGACCACGGTGTTCGAAGGAGAGGTGTCCGGAGACGTGCACCTCGACGGTTACGCCGAGTGGGCCTGGGCGCCGGTGGAGTCGATCGACGGCATGGCCCTGTCGACCCTCGCCCGCAAGCTGCTCGCGGCGGTCAGCGCGTCGGCACCGGCGGGATCCGCGCCGCGAGGAACTCCTCGCACGCGGCGATCGCGTCGAGATTCCGACCTTCCATCGTGATGATCACGGTGTGGGGGTCGGTCTCGAAGCGCGGATAGCTCCCGATGGCGACCTCCGGCCAGGCCGCGGCGGCCGCGTCGAGCACCGCGGCGATGACCGGCTCGGTGGACTCGGTGACGAGGCGCCGCGACGTCACCGGGCTCCCGCCGAAGCGCGCGACGACCGCCTCGAGCTTGCGCCGGAACAACCCTGGCACCCCGGGGAGGATCGCCACGTTGCGGACGACCACAACCGGCCAGGGGAAGGTGTCGTCCCACCAGAGCTCGGCGGGGTGGGGGATCTCCGCCATGCGGTACGTCTCCGGCGTGATGCCGGCCCCGAAGCGCCGCTCCAGCCGCGCGGCGAGCTCGGGCTCGCGCCGGACGGGCAGCCCGAAAGCGGCGCCGACCCCGACCATCGTCAGGTCGTCGTGCGTCGGGCCCACGCCGCCGGAGGTGACCACGTGATCGAACGCGGCGCTGCACGCCGCCACTTCGGCGGCGATGCCGTCCACGACGTCCGGGATGACGACGAGGCGCCCGAGGTCGACCCCACGCTCTCGGAGCAGGTGGATCGCGAAAGGACCATTCTCGTCAGCGAACTTCCCGGAGAGGATCTCGTTGCCGATGATGACGACCGCGACGGAGGGCATGCGAGCCTTTAGCTTCGCGTCGCCGGGCTCGCGAGCGGCTATCTTCGAAGCGTGAACCGGCGGCGGCCCACGGGCATCATCCACCTGACCTTGCGGGTGCGCGGACGGCCGGTGTCGTCGCGGACGCTCTCGGTCGACGCCGCGGCGGCAGAGTCTCCGGTGCCGGTCACGGTGCGCCGGGGGGCTCGCGGCCTGCAGGTCGACACGCCGGGCGGCCCCGAGATGCTCGATCCGGCCGCGGTCTTCACCCACGGGGACGTCGTCGCCGAGGTGTCCTTCGCCCCGCGCGCGCCCCTGCCGCGCGCGCTCCGACGCGCGATCGACCTCGTCTTCATCACGGTGATGCTCGCCGCCAGCCTGCTCGGCGCCCAGCTCGCCCTGCTGATGCACACCTTCGGCGGCGGTGGCGCGCCGGCCGGCGGCCTCGAGCCCACGCCGGAGTACCTCGCGCGCCTCCTCGAGGAGCAGTTCGACGGGGCCGAGGAAGGGGCCGTGGCGCGGCTCGCCGAGCGGCCGATCGCCGGCGAGAAGATCGAGAGTTTCTACCTGCCTGCCGGGCAGCACGGCCCCATCCGCCGGCTCGGAGGAGGCCAGGATGTCGCGGCGGAGCGGCGGGACGCCCCGCCGCCGGAGCAGGCCCGCCCGGCCGAAGAGCGCGCGCCGGACGCCGAGGCCGCGCCCGCGCCGCCCGAGACGCCAGCGGAGAGCGCGCGCGCGCTCGAGCCGCTGCCCGCCGAGGTCCCGCGCGCGCGGGGGCAGCGCCCCGCGCTGGACCCTCTGCCCGCGGTCGAGGTGAACGAAGGGTGGGGCCTGAGCGACTGGTACGACACCCAGGACGCTCGGGCGGACGCCGAGGAGATCCGCGGCCAGCTGACCCGGGCACGGGAGCTCCTGCGCCTCGACCCGGATGACCCCGACGGCCTGAACCTGCGTGGCTACTACGAATTCCTCGCGATGGACTACGAGGCGGCGCGCGCGACCTACCAGCGGCTGACCGAGCTCTACCCGGAGGAGGGCGCCGCTTGGAACAACCTCGGGCTCACGTACAAGCGCCAGGCGCGGTACGCCGAAGAGGAAGCGCTCTACCGCGTCGCGCTCCAGCTCGAGCCGGACAACGACTACGTGCTCAACAACCTCGCGGTGTGCCTCGCGCACCAGGGCCGCTACGACGAAGCGCTCGCGCTGATGGAGCGCCTCGAGACCCTGATCCCGGACGACCCGTACGCCGACCTCCACCGCGCGAAGATCTGGGCGGCGCGTGGAAACGAGGCGCGCGCCTACCACTTCTTGCGCAAGTCGCTCCGGACGATGCGCACGCTCGACACCCTGCATAACATCGAGTTTCGGCAGGACATCCGCCTCGATCCCGCGTTCGCCACCCTGCGCGAGCAGCCGCGCTTCCGGCAGCTGCTCTCGAGTTACTACGGCGATCGGCCTGGTGGCTGGTGGAACCCCGGCAAGGCGCGGAGCGACCCTTGAGCAGAGTGGCGGTCTACGCGGGCAGCTTCGACCCGGTGACCCACGGACACGTCGATGTGATTCGGCGTGGCACGTCGATCTTCGATGAGGTGATCGTCGCGATCGGGCACAACGTGCGCAAGCAGCGCACCCTCCCGCTCGACGTGCGCGAGCGCGTGCTGAGAGAGGTGTGCGGGCCGCTGCCGCGCACGCGCGTCACCACCTTCGAGGGCCTCCTGATCGACTTCGCACGGCGCGAAGGCGCCTGCGCCATCCTGCGCGGCCTGCGCGCCGTCACCGACTTCGAGTTCGAGTTCCAGATCGGCCTGGCGAACGCCGACATGGCGCCCGACGTCGAGACCGTCTTCCTCCTGACCGACCCGCGAAACATCTTCATCTCGAGCTCGTTGATCAAGGAGATCTCGATCAACGGCGGCGATGTGCGTCGCTACCTCCCGGGGCCTTCGTGGGAGGCCCTGGTGGCGCATCAGGGCGCGCGCTGACCCCGGGGGTCAGCCCAATCGCTCGGCGAGGCGCTCTGCCACGACGATCGCCGCGGCCTGGTGCCAGGTCTGGAACGCGGTGTCGGCGAACGGGTTGAGCAGCTGCAAGCAGCCGACCGCCCCGCGCGGGCCGCGGATCGGCACGCTGACGATCGCGGCGGTGCGGTAGCCCGTGCGCCGATCGACCTCCGCATAGTGGCGCGGGTCGGCCGGCACCTCACGCACGGTGAGCGCGATCCCCGCGCGCACGGTGAGCCCGGCGATGCCGCGGCCCGACGGCACGGGCAGACCGGCGAGGCCGCGCGAGCGGGGGCCGCGCGCGGCGACGAAGCGGAGGTCGCGCGTGCGCCGATCCGCGAGCAGCACCGCGGCGGACTCGGCGGGCACGTACTCCATGAGCACGTCGAGCGCGGCGCCGGCGGCGTCCTCGGCGGTCTCCGCGTCGAGCACCGCGCGCGCGCGATCGGCGATCACCGCGACGAGCTGATCGGCGTTGTCCTCGTACGCGCGCCAGGCCGGGGCCTCGTGCGGCTCGGGCGCGTCGACGAGCTCGGGCGGCAGCTCGAGGCGAAGATCGGCTGGGAGCGAGCCGGCCGGCGTCGCGTCGTCGCGGAGCTCGTGGATGACGAAGACACCGGCGGGGCTGGAGACGCGGATGTCGCCGGAGGCCAGCACGTCGCAGTCGACCCCGCCGAGGTTCCGGACCTCGAGGCGCTGGAGCGCGTCGCCCAGCGCGCCCATCCAATTGTCCGCTTCGACCTCGACCACCTCGCGCTCGTCGCTCTGGATGTGGAACCGCGCCATGACATCCCTCCGAGCGGCCGAGGCTATCCCGAAACTCCGCGTCCGGCGGAGCTCTTCGCCCCTGTCGACGGCCCGCCCGACCGGTTAGGACCGAGGCGGGCGATGGCATGACGCTTGCTTGTGCCGTTCGTGGAGGCGCTCGATGTGTGGAATCGTCGGATACGTTGGCCCGCGTCGGGCTGCCCCCATCCTCCTCGACGGCCTGCGACGTCTGGAGTACCGCGGCTATGACAGCGCCGGCGTGGCCGTGTTGCACGACACGTTGCAGGTGGTGCGGCGCGTCGGGTTCGTGGCCGCCCTGGGCGACGCCGTCGGCGGCGACGAGCTCGCCGGCGCGACCGGCATCGGGCACACGCGCTGGGCGACCCACGGCGGCGTGACCGAGGCCAACGCGCACCCCCACGCGGACGCGGCGGGCCGCATCGCCGTGGTGCACAACGGCATCATCGAGAACCACGCGTCCATCCGCGCCCGGCTGGTCGAGGAGGGGGTTCAGTTCCGGAGCGACACGGACACCGAGGTGCTGCCGCATCTGATCCGGAAGTTCCTCGATCAAGGCCCGGTCGCCGCGGTGCGCCTCGCGCTCAAGGCGGTGCAGGGCACCTACGGCGTCGCCGTCGTGTTCGCCGACTTCCCCGGGCTCGTGGTCGCGGCGCGCAACGGGTCGCCGCTGGTGATCGGCAAGGGCAACGGCGAGACCTTCCTCGCCTCGGACCCGCACGCCCTGGCCGCCCACACCCGCGAGGTCGTGTACCTCGCGGACGGCGAGATCGTGTCCATCACCGCGGACGGGTGGGACATCGAGCGGCTCGACGGCGGGCGCACGACCCACTCGATCGAGGTCCTCGCCGAGGAGCTGCTCGACACGGACAAGGGCGACTTCACGCACCACATGCTGAAGGAGATCCACGAGCAGCCGGAGAGCCTGCGGCGCTGCCTGAGCGGTCGCGTCGTGCTCGAGGGCGGCACCGCCCGCCTCGGAGGTCTCGACCTCAACGCACGTGACATCGCGAGCCTCACGCACGTGGGCCTGCTCGGCTGCGGCACCAGCTTCCACGCCAGCCTCGTCGGCGCGGCGGCCATGGAGGCGCTCGCGCGCATCCCGTCCTGGGCGGAGATCGCCAGCGAGTTTCGGTACCGGAACCCGGTGATCGACCAGAACGCGCTGTTCTTCGCCGTCAGCCAGTCGGGCGAGACGGCCGACACCCTCGGCGCGGTGCGCGAGGTCCAGCTCAAGGGTGGCCGGGTCATGGGCGTGGTCAACGTGGTCGGCTCGTCGATCGCGCGCACCTGCGGGCGCGGCGTCTACGTGCACTCCGGCCCCGAGATCGCCGTGGCGAGCACGAAGGCGTTCACGTCTCAAGTCGCGGCGTTGCTCGTGGCTTCGCTGATGTTCGGCCGCACGCGTCACCTCGCGCATCCCGAGGGCAGGGGGTTCGGCCAGGAGCTGCTCGCCGCCCCCGACCTCGTGTCGCGCTACCTCGACGACCCGGGCCCGATCAACCGCGCCGTCGACATGTTGATCACCGGAAAGTACGTCTTCTTCCTCGGTCGTGGCACGTCCGCCGCGGTCGCGATGGAGGGCGCGCTCAAGCTCAAGGAGGTCGCGTACGTCCCCTGCATGAGCTACCCGGCCGCCGAGATGAAGCACGGTCCGATCGCGCTCATCGACACGCACACGCCGGTCGTGGCCATCGTGCCGGACGACCTGATGCGCGACAAGACCTTGTCGAACGTGCAAGAAGTGCGCGCGCGCGGCGCGCGGGTCATCCTCGTGCACTCCGAGGGCGACGACGAGGCCGCGGCGCTGGCCGACGTGGCGATCGCCGTGCCCCGCACGCGGAGCCCGCTCGTGCAGCCGCTGCTGACGGTGCTGCCGCTGCAGCTCTTCGCCTACCGCGCGGGCCTCGCGCTCGGCCGAGACATCGACCGCCCGCGGAACCTCGCGAAGAGCGTCACGGTCGAGTAGCGGCGTCCACGGGTCGCTCGAAGATCCGGTACGTCTTGTAGATCCGGAACCCCATCTTCTCGAGCGGGTCGCGCATCTGGCGGTTGCTCTCGAGGATCCAGCTGGCCTCGGCGCCCTTCACCTTGCGCGCCAGCCCCGCCTCCCAGGTGCGCTTGTAGAGCGGCAGGCCGAGGTTCATGTGGCGGAACTTCTTCTTCACGCCGAGCGTGAACACGCGCATCTGATCGACCTTCGACCGGCGCGTCAGGTAGTGCCACCACCCGAACGGGAAGATGCGCCCGTTCATCGGCTTCACCACCTGGTTGTAGTCGGGGAGGGTGATCGAGAACGCCGCGATCTCGCCGTTGATGAACGCCATGTAGCAGTAGTGAGGGTCGATCATGTCCTTGATCCCCTCGGCCATCTTGTGGAACTCGCGATCCGTCATCTTGACGAAGCCCCAGTTGTCCTCCCACGCGTCGAGGTAGACCTCGTGCACGTGGCGGAGCTCGGCCTCGAACTTCCGCACGTCGACCGACCGGATCGTGAGGCCCTTCGCGCGTGACTCGACGCGCTCCGTCAGGCGCGCGATGCGGTCGTACTGTTCGGTGCGGCCGTTGTTGTCCATCCAGTAGGCGTACATGTCCTGAGCCTTCACCAGCCCGAGGCGCGCGTAGACATCGACGTAGTACGCCGGATTCCAAACCATGAGCACCAGCGGGTCGCTGTCGAAGGGCTCGACGAGCAGCCCGCACTCGTGGTTGGTGTTGAAGTTGAAGGGGCCGCGCACGGTCTTCATGCCCTGCGCGCGGTGCCACTCCACGGCGGCGTCGAACAGCGCCTTCGCCACCTCGAAACGGTCGACGAACTCGAAGAAGCCGAAGAACCCGACGCCGGGCTCGATCGCCTGGAACGCGTGGTCCTTCGTCGCCGCGATCGTCCCGACGGCCCGACCGTCCTCGTACGCGATGAAGCACTGGAGGGTGCTCACCTCGAAGTACGGGTTCTTCTTGGGGTCGAGGAAGGCGAGCCGCTCGAACAGGAGGGGCGGTACCCAGTGCGGATCCTTGCCGTACACGGTCCACCAGACGTCGATGAACGCGCGCGCGTCGCGCGGGAGCTGGATCGGACGGACCTCGATGGCCATGTCGCTCCGGAGGGGGCGGCAGACTACACCTCTCACGGGGTACGTCAAGCCCGCCACGCGGCGGAATCGCGCCGCTCAGGCGGCGGGCGTCGCTTCCGCGTCGGGGCGCTCGGGGTACCAAGGCACGCCCTGCTCGAACGCCGCGAGGCGCTCGAAGTAACGCTCGGTGTGCGCCACGGCGTCCTCGATGGTCTCCGCGTGGAGGAACGCCGTGCGGAGCTCGGACCCGTAGGGCAGCCCGTGCGTGAAGTGGTTCGCGATCTTCTTCATGCGCCCGAGCACCCCCCGATCATTGCGGAAGTGGGGCTTGAGCGCTGCGAAGTAGTCGAGCAGGATGCGGCGCTTCTCGACCGCGTCGACCTCGGTCGGCGCCTCGCCCGTCATCTGCTGGCGCACCTGCCGGAACACCCACGGATTCTTGATGGCGCCGCGGCCGATCATCACGCCGTCGACGCCGGTGTCGCGGAACATGGCCATCGCGCTCGCGTAGTCGACGATGTCGCCGTTGCCGACCACCGGCACGCGGAGCCGTGCCTTCGTCTCCGCGATCTTGTCGACGGCGCGCGCCCCGCCGTACATGTCGGCGCGCGTACGCCAGTGGATGGTGACCGCCTCGGCGCCTTCTTCCTGGCACATGTAGGCGAGATCGGGCGCGTTGCGGTGGTGCGCGTCGAACCCGCTCCGCATCTTGACGGTGAGGGGGATGGTGATCGCGGCGCGGACGGCGCGCACGATGTCGCGCGCGAGCGTCGGGTCCTTCATCAGCGCGCTGCCGCCGCTGTGCGCGCACACGTTCTTGCTCGGGCAGCCCATGTTGATGTCGCAGATGTCCGCGCCCCCGTCCTCCACGATGCGCGCGGCCTCCGCCATGGCGTCCGGGCTCCGCCCGTAGATCTGCACGGCCACGGGCCGCTCGTCCGGGTCGATCCGCGCCATCTCCTCCATCCGGGCCACCCCGCGGCGTAGCCCCTCGCTCGCGACGAACTCCGTCACGGTGAGGCCGGTGCCGCCGATGCGCCGGACGAGCCTCCGGAAGGTGAGGTCGGTCACGCCTTCCATCGGCGCGAGCACGAGGTTCGGCTCGATGCGGATGTGGCGCACGTGGTAGGCGAGGGGAGGGGTCACGCCGCGGCGAATAACCTCCCGGCGCGGGGCGCCGCCCGTCGCGCAGCGTTGGCGAACGGCAGGCGTGATAACGGTCGTGGCGCCATGCCCAAAGCCTCCTCCGTACGCACCGACGGCAGCCCCGATGGGTTCGTCAATCCCCGGTCCCTGCGCGCGCAGATCTCTCCCGACGGCACGACGCGCCTCGTCGTGTACGTCCCGCCGGACGAGCTGCGCGAGCGCCACCTGCTTCTGCTGCGCGCCTTGGGCACGCCGCTGTCCCTTCGCTACGTACAGCTCACCGACCGCGCCACGGGCGCGCTTCCTCGGCCGTTGACCTTCGTACGCATGGACATCCCGGC
>CAMAXZ010000025.1 GCA_945862325.1 Klebsiella pneumoniae | reverse complement strand
CGACGGGCGCGCCGGCGGGCGGGGCGGGCGCGCGGGCGGGCGGCGGCTGCAACGGGGGCGGGCGCGGGGGCAGACCGGGACGGTCGGCCACGGGAGGCAACAGAGACGAGCCGTCGGGCCGAGGCTTGAGGAAGGGGAGGGGACGTTCGTCCGGCGGGTCGGCGGCCATGCCGTCAGCGTAACGCCGCCGGTACCGCGGCTCACGCGTGCGTCGGCGCGGCTGTTCAGCCGCCGCTCGGCGCGGTACGGGCAGGCATGCAGTTTCGTGGGTTGATCACCCGACTGCGGGCGCGCCTCGCGGGCGCCCGCCCGGAGGCGCGGCGCGGCATCGGCGAGGCGTTCGGTCCGGCCATGGCGGCCGACTGGAACGAGCTCGTCGAGCAGGTGGACGCCGAAGTGAAGAAGTGTGGGAGCGCGTTGGTCGGGTCCTGGGAGGTCGGCGCGGCGGAGCTCGGCCGCGTGCTCGTCGGCGACCCGGACGACCGCCGCCTCGTCGAGCGCTACAGCGACGCGCTCGTGCCGACCCAGGGCCCGCTGACCGAGCTGCACCGCGCCGTGCCCGCGGCCATGGCGCGCGGCCTGAAGGCGGGCACCACCACCGGACGCCTCGACGCCGCCACCGCGCCGCTGGGCCAGCTCGTCCAGCCCGTCGGCGGGCAGATCGAGGCGGGCTGGGAGAAGACCCGGGCGTACCTCGAGCCGCTGTTCGCGCGCGGCGGCGATCCGCACGGGGCGTCGGCCCGGTTCGCCCAGGGCGGCCCGGCGCTGGCCGCGGCGAGCGCGGAGGCGGCGGACCTGCTGCGCGCGCGCTTGTTGGCCCTGCCCGAAGCGCCGAACCTGTGGGACGGGCTCACGGGCGCGGTCGAAGACTGGCAGCGCGCGCTTTCGCGGTCGATCGAGATCATCGTGGTGGGACGCGCAAAAGCGTTCGTCGCGGACGTCTCGCGTCGTTGAGCCCGCGGGACGCCTAATCCCGCAGAAACAGCGTGACCGGGGCGTGGTCGCTCGCGCCGACCCCCGCGCGCTCGTCGGTGTCGATCGCGACGTCGAGCAGCCGCTCCGTCACGTCGGGGGTGACGAGGTGGTGGTCGATGCGCAACCCCTTGTTCTGGTTGAACATGTCGCCGCGGTAGTCCCACCACGTGTACTGCTTCGGGCGGCGGTCGAGTCGTCGGAAGGTGTCGATCAGCCCGAGGCCGAGCAGCGCCCGGTACCGCGCCCGCTCGGGCTCGCTGACGAGCACGTCGCCCCGCCAGGCGTCGGGGTCGAAGCAGTCGGCGTCCTCCGGCGCGACGTTGAAGTCGCCGCAGAGCACGAAGCCGCCTTCGGCGGCCCAGGGGCGCGCCGCGGCGAGGAGCTTCTCCATCCAGTCGAGCTTGTAGGTGTATTTGTCGGAGTCGAGGGCGCCGCCGTTGACCACGTACACCCCGCACACGCGGAGCCCGCCGACCCGCGCGGCCACGCCGCGGGCTTGTGGGTCCGTCGGGTCGGGCACGCCCACGACCACGTCGGAGAGCGGCAGGCGCGAGACGATCGCGACGCCGTTGTACGCCTTCTGGCCGTGGTGGACGACCTCGTACCCGCGCTCGTGGAACGCCGCGAACGGGAAGTCCGCGTCCGTACACTTCGTCTCCTGCATGCAGACGATGTCGGGGTGATGCGCGTCGAACCACGCGAGCACGCGATCTTTGCGGGCGCGGATGGAGTTCACGTTCCAGGTGGTGAGGTTCACCCGGCGGGGACTAACTCAGCCGTCGAACCGGAAGTAGCTGATGGCCGACCACTCGCTCGAGGTGCGGCCCGACACCGCGCGCACCATGAACGCGTACTGCGCGTCGCGCACCGGCCAGAACGTCTTCGCGGCGGCCGTGGTGGTGTAGCTCGTGTACGTGTTCCAGTCCGAGCCGTCCCACCAGTAGATGCGGACCTCGTAGGAGGTCGCTCCCGTGCTGGTCCAGGACAGGGTCACGCTCTCGCCGCGCACCAGCTCGCCCGCGGTGGGATCGAGGTTGGAAGGGGGGACGGGGCCCGTGGTCGTGCTCGACCCGCCGCCGGAGCGCTCGAGCGCCACGCTGTTCCACGTGCTGGCGCCGGCGATCACGTCGACGGTGTCGGTCACGGTCGTGTAGCCGGAAGCGGACACCGTGAGGGTCGCCGCGCCGGCCGGCACGTCGCTCAGGTCGAAGTAGCCCCGGCTGTCCGTCGTCGTCGTGGCCCCGGAGGCCGCGCGGACCGTCGCGCCGACGATCGGCGCGTCGTCGGCGTAGATGCTGCCGACACGCACGAACCCGACGACGTCCCCGGCGCTGCGCGACGCTTCGCTCTCCTCGCTCGTGTCGGTCTCCGGCGCCGTCCCCCCGCCGAGCACGGTCGACAGGCGGTTCCAGTCGAAGCCTGTCCCCGGGTCGGTGTGACAGTTGCGCCCGCCTCCGCCCTCGTACGCGCACCCCGGCACCTCCATGTGACCAATCACGTGGTCACGGTCCAGGGTGACGCCCTGCCGCGTCGCGATGTCGGCGATCAAGCTTGCGAGTGACCCGTAGAGGGCGTCGGTGTACCACCGCGTCGGAGACTCGATGTACCCTTCGAGCTCGATCGACACCGAGCGGCTGTTGGTGCCGGAGTCGCCCGCGTGCCACGCCGTGTCGCGCTCGGCCACCATCTGTGTGATCTCGCCGTCGGACGAACGGATCACGTAGTGCGCGCTCGCCGAGGCGTCGCAGTCCTGAAACCAGTTGTAGGTGCCGGAGTAGCTGCCTTGCGCCGTGTGCACGACGATCGTGTCGATCGTGGCGCTCCCGCGGCTCCCGGACGAGTAGTTGCACGACGCCGCCGGCACGGTGTTCTCGACCAGTCGGCTGTCGGCGGCGCCGAGCGCGATGGGCGCGAGGTCCAACATCGGCACGTCGACCTCGCGCGGCTCGACCACGATCCAACCGTCCCCCAGCCAGTCCCGTGTGTGGATGCCACGCTCGATCCAACCGTACACCTGGCGGGCGTACGAGCGTTGGGCGCCGCCGTCGGTGTTGCCGGAGTACCATCCGACGACCTCCACCCAGTCCTCGATGCGCACGATCGCCGGCGCCCCCTGTTCGGTGAGCTGGTCCGCCTTCCATCGGAGCTCCGCGGCCGCCACCGCGATGTTCGCGGCCGGATCGCGCAGGGTGTCCTCGACGTCGACGCCGAGGCGGGCTGCGCCGCGCGCGAGGTCCGGGCCGCTCTCCGGCGAGCCCGCCCCGAGGTCCATGAGCCCGTAGCCCCGCACCCCGCCGTGCTCGTGGGCGCCGGCGCGGGGCTCCTCCACGCGGGTGGCGCTCCACGCGATCGCCACGAGGAGGTCGCGGGGAACGTCGTGCTCCTCTGCGGCCTGGGCGAAGGCGTCGGCGAGGCTCGGCTCGAAGGGGGACGACGTGCAGGCGGCGAGGAGGACGAAGAGCGGCATGCCGAAGGGAGGTGCACGTACCGTGCCGCGCCTCGAACCGCCTCGTAGGCCGGTTTTCGGTGGTACGGGGCTCTCGTGCCCCAGGGCGCGCGCGCCTCGTTGGGGCGCGCGTACCCCAGTCGGTCGAGCGACGTCAGCGACCGTTTCGGCGCCCTCGGCGGCCGAGCGCCACGGCGGCGAGGACCGCCGCGGCGAATCCGGCACCGCCGGACGGCGCGGTGCTGGCGCAGCCGCATCCGCCACCGCCGCCGATGTCGCCGTCGTCCTTGGGGATCTCCCCGATCGGGTCGCCGGTGTCGTCGGGGCTGTCGTCGATCGGCGTGCAGTCTTCGGTGTACGTGGCGGACCCCGGGTACGCCGCGTCGTCGGTGTCGTCGCAGTCGACCTCGACCGGGAAGCCGTCGCCGTCCTGGTCCTGGTCGTTGCCGTCGCAGTCCTGATCGACGCCGTCGTACCAAGTCTCGGGGGCGCCCGGGTACGCGGCCGCGTCCGTGTCGAGGCAATCGTCGCCGCCGTACTCCACGGCGTCGTGGGTGTCGCGGTCCTGGTCGAAGTCCGACGCGCCGTCGCAGTCCGCGTCCAGGCCGTCGTACCAGATCTCGGTGGCGCCCGGGTTCACACGGCTGTTCGCGTCGTCGCAGTCGTCCCCGCCGGACTCGGTGCCCCCGTAGCCGTCGCCGTCGCGGTCGCCGGGGATCGCGTCGTTGCAGTCGGTGAGGCGGTCGTCGAACGGATCGTCCGGTGCGCCGGGGTACACGTCGGCGAGGGCGTCGTCGCAGTCATCCCCCCCGTAGCTGGACGAATCGAACCCGTCGCCGTCCTGGTCGTAGTCGGACCCGCCGGAACAATCGGCGTCTGCACCGTCGTACCAGACCTCCGAGGCGTCGGGGTTGACCGCGGCGTCGTCATCGGCGCAGTCGGGGCCACCGACGACGGCGGCGTCGAAGCCGTCGCCGTCGACGTCGCGCCAGTCGGAGCCGTCGCAATCCTGGTCGATGCCGTCGTACGCCGTCTCGGTTCCGGTGGGGTTGACGGCGGGGTCGGTGTCGTCGCAGTCGGGGCCGCCCGCCGCCGCCGCGTCGAAGCCGTCTTCGTCGACGTCGGTGATGTCCGACCCGTCGCAGTCCTGGTCGATTCCGTCGTACGGCAGCTCCGCCGCGCCGGGGTACACCGAGGCCGCGTCGTCGTCGCAGTCGACGGTGTTGGCGTAGCCGTCGCCGTCGAGGTCGTACACCGACGAGTCCGGGCCGCCGTAGGCGCCGATGTCCGAGCGCGAACCGTCCGGATCCGAGATCGTCGGGTCCCCCGCGTTCCGGATGGGGCTGCCGGCGGCGAGGGTGAGGTCGTCGTTCGTGCAGTCGCCGTCGAGCGTGTAGGCGGTGAGCAGCGGGTCGACGGCGAGGTTGGTGCCGGATGTGACCGAGAAGGCGGCGCCGGCGTCCGCGGCGCTGTTCGCGTACCAGTCGTTGTAGGCGGTGGTGACGTAGGTGGCGGTGCCGTCGATCCCGTTCCCTGCGGAGGTCCACGCCACGAGGTTGTTGGACAGGGTCGCGCCGGCGTCGGCGGCGACCCAGACGCCGCCGCCGCCCGTCGTGGCAGAATTGCCGACCAGGGTGTTGTTCTGGAGCACCGTGCCGTACGATGTGGTGCCGAAGAACCCGCCGCCGTAGGTCGCGCTGTTTTCCTGGAAGATGTTGTTGGTCCAGGAGTCTTCGGCGCCGTAGGTGTACCCCGAATACACCGCACCGCCGTAGGTGCCTGCGTTGCCGCAGAAGTAGTTGTTCCCGAAGCCCGCGGTCGACTGTGTCGAGAGCCCGACCGCGCCTCCGTACACGGCAGAGTTGGACTGGAACGAGGCGCCGTCGACGTTCACGCCCAAGGAGTTCCAGGCCGCCAGCGCGCCGCCCCATTGGCCGGCCGTGTTGCCGGTGAACCGGGCGTCGACGATGTCGAGGGTGGAGTACCCGGTGTAGGTCGGGTAGAACAGGACGGCGCCGCCCGAGGCGGCCGCGGTGTTCGACGCGAACACCGTGCCGCTGATGTCGACCTCCGTGAGGTAGTACGCGTAGACGGCGCCGCCGCCGTCGGCCGTGGAGTTGTTCGAGAACGAACCGCCGTCGAGGAAGAGCGGCGAGTAGTAATACGTGTACACGCCGCCACCGCCGTAGTACGCGTAGTTGTCGGTGAACGTCCCATCCGTCACGGTGAGGCCGCCCGTGAACGTGCCCGCGTAGATGGCGCCACCATACGTCGCGGTGTTGCCGTCGAAGGTGGAGTCGGTGATGGTCGCGGTGCCGTAGGTGCTCAACAGGATCGCGCCGCCGTGGCCGGCGGTGCTCGAGTTGGCGTCGAAGCGCGACGCGTCGATGACCACGTCCACGTTGGAGTACGTCACGATGGCGCCGCCCCCGTAGTACGCGGTGTTGGACGTGAAGCTCGTGTCCGTGACGGTGAGGCGAGAGTCGTACGTCGCCTCGACGCCAGCTCCGTAGTAGGCGTAGTTCCCCGTGAACACACACCCGTCGAGCTGCGCCTCCGACCGGTCGTACGCGGCGACCGCGCCTCCGGCGTAGCCGATGTTGGAGGTGAAGGTGACACCCGAGGCCGAGAGGCCGCTTCCTGACTGCACCCACACCGCGCCCCAATAGCCGTAGGTGTAGTAGTAGGAGTAATTCGACGCGACCGAGTCCCCGTCGAGCACCACCGTCGAGCCGTCGTAGGCGTGGATCGCGGCGCCGTGACCGTAGTACGAATGGTTGTACGAGTACACGGAGTCGCGCGAGCTCAGGTACGCGCCGCCGTCGAGCATGACGGCGCCGCTGTAGTAGGCCAGATTGTACCAGAGGGTCGCGTCCAACATCGTCACGTCGGCGTTGGACGCGTACACCGCCGCCCCGTACGCCGCGTAGTTGGACACGAACACCGTGCCGTCGAAGATCGCGTCGGCGCCGTTGACCACGTAGGCCCCGCCGCCGTAGGTCGCGCTGCCGGTGACCGTGCCCCCGCTGACCGTGGCGTCGCCGCCGTCGAAGTAGTAGCCGGAGCCCGCGTCGGTGGATCCGCCCTCGACGTCGATGTCGGTGAACGTCGCGGAGGACCCGGCGACGTAGATCGCGGTGCCCGACGAGTTGCTGACGTTGAACCCCTCGAGCACGGCCGCCGTCTCGCCGGACTGCACCGCCACCGCCCAGTCCGAGCCATCGCCCGCGATGACCGTGCGGTCGGCGCCGGCGGTGCTGACGATGGTGAGGTTGCGGCCCGAGAAGTCCACCGACTCGGCGTAGACCGCGGGTTCGACCTCGATCGTGTCGCCGTCGGAGGCGGAGTCCACTGCGTCCTGGATGGACGTGAAGTCGCCGGAGCCGTAGCGGTCGACCGTCCAAGTCGCGGCGTGCGCAAGGGAGGGGAACGCGGCGAGCAGGACGAGGGCGGCGAAACGCATGCGAGGACTCCGAGCGGGACCAGGATACGAGGATGTCAACGGAACATCAAGGGCGCTTGTCGTCCGGGTGACCACCGGGTGAGCCACCTCTCCAGGTTCAGCTTGCGACGGGTGTTCTCGCTCGTCATGTAGCGGATGGTGCCGTAGACCGGGCGCTCGGGGCCCCACGGGCGGTCGCAGCGCCCGAACACCCAATAGATGCCGTTGTAGCTGTTGGGATCTCGCCCGTCGAGCGCCCAGCGGTCGTTGAGGGCCACGAGGCGACGCGCGGCCTCCTCAGGGGTGGGCGACCACTCCAGCACCTTCTTGCCCCACAACATCCGCATGTAGTTGTGGATGCGCCCCTCCTCGCGTAGCTGGGTCTGCGCGGCGTTCCAGAGCGGGTCGTGCGTGTCGGCGGCTTCGAGCTGCTCGAACGTGTACGCATGCGGACGTGGGTCGACCGCGTGCGCCTCGAGCGTGGCCCGCGCCCAGCCCGGGACGGAGGACCATCCGTTGGCGCCGGGTCGGCGGAGCGCCCAGTTGAACCCGAGCTCGCGCCACGTCACCAGCTCGTCGAGGAACCCCTCCGCGGCCGGGGACACGTGCCACCAGCCCTCGCGCGAGCCGTTGCCGCCGGCGCTGACGCGGTCCGGCGTCCAACCTTCCTGACGAAACAGCGCCTCGACCACCCCGTGTGTGCCGATGTGGCCCCAGTGCAGGTACGAGGACAGTCCGCTCGACGCGTCGGCGTCCGGATCGTTGCGATCGGTCGCGTAGGCGTCGATCCGCGCGAGGAATCCGGCGAGCCGCGCGTGGGCCGCGGTCTCGCCGCCGGGGAAGGCGGCGACCGGCCCGACCTCCGCGTCGATGGGGAGGTGCGACGGATCGATGTCGAAGCCGGGCTTCCATCGATCGGTGATGGCGCCGGGCACCTGCGGGGCGCGCGACGGGAGGTCGACGAGCGGGTCGGCCAGGGGGAGCTCGCGCAGGTGTCGCGGCAGCTCCTTCTGGAGCAGGCGCCGAAACGTGTGGGCGCTCGGCGCCGGCGTGAGGGGGCCCGAAACGAGGGGGAGCAGCCCGTTCGCGTCCACCGCCTCGACCCGCACGTCGAGGCGCCCCGCGGCGGCGACGAGCTGCGGAAGGTGAAGGCTCGGCCAGTCGTCGGCCACGACGACCGCCGCGCGCCCCGCGAGCGCGGCGAGAAGGCCACGGCCCTCCCCCGGGGCGCGCTCGACGTAGGGGTAGTAGGCCTCGCCGAGGCGCGCCGCGTTGTCTCGCATCCCGTCGAGCACGAAGCGGTGGAACCGCCGACACGCCCACGGGTGGTCGACCCCGATGGCCTCGAGGACGAGCAGCGGCAGGCCGAGGGCGCGCGCGCGCGCCACGGCGTGCTCCAACGCGTGGTTGTGCCGCGTTCGGCGGAAGGCGGTCATCCAATACAGCACCCAGGCGGCGTCGGGCCGTTCGGGCGAGGGGTTGACGAGACGGACTCTCTCGGGCGGGACCATCGCGCGTAGATAGGCACCGGCTGGCGCGGCGGCAGGGCCGGCCCGCGCGCGCGTGAGCGACCTCACCGGCGCCGGGCACACCGGATAGGCCCACGCGTGCACTTCTCCGACCTCCCGCTCCTCCCGTCGCTCCAGTCCTCCCTCGCCGAGGCGGGCCTCACGGCGCTCACGGAGGTTCAGGCCCGCGCCATCCCCGCGCTGATCGCGCGGCGCTCGGTGGTGGCGGTCGCGGAGACGGGCAGCGGGAAGACCCTGAGCTACGTCCTGCCGATCCTCGATCGCCTCAAGCGCATGGAGGACGACGGAAACCGGGTGGAGACCGAGCGCGAACCGCGGGCGATCGTCGTGGTGCCGACCCGCGAATTGGGCGCTCAGGTGTGCGCGGTGTTCAAGCGCTTCACCCATGGCACGCGGCTCCGCGTGCGCGCGGTCGCGGGTGGGACGGCGCTGCGCAAGAGCCGCGAGACCGTGTCGGAGGTGTTCGACGTGCTCGTCGCCACGCCGAACCGCTTGCAGAAGCTCGTCGGTGTCGAGCAGCTCAGCCTCGCCGCCGTGCGGCTCGTGGTGCTCGACGAGGCGGATCAGCTCCTCGACATGGGGTTCCTGCCGCTCGTCGGCGAGGTCGTCGAGGCGTGTCCGTCGTGGCGGCAAGTCGCGTTGTTCTCCGCGACCTTCCCGCCCTCCCTGCGCACGGTGGCGGCCCGGCTCGCTCCGGGCGCCGACGAGATCGAGACCGGCGGCGCGCACCGCCTCGTCCCGAGCCTGCGGACGCGCCGCGTGCCGGTGCCGGACGGCCGCCGGCCCCCCGTGCTCGCGCGCGTGCTCGCCGAGCCGGTCGAGGGCGGCACGATCCTCTTCGCGAACACCCGCGACCAGGTCGACGCCATCGCCCTGTGGGCCACGACGACCGGCTGGAGCGTGCGCGTGCTCCGCAGCGAGATGGACCCGCTGGAGCGGAAGCGCAACCTCGCGGCTTTCCGCGCGGGGGAAGTGCCGCTGCTCGTCGCCACCGACGTCGGCGCCCGCGGGCTCGACCTTCCGACCGTTGGGCGGGTGATCAACGTGCACCTCCCTCGGGAGATCGACACCTACCTGCACCGTGCCGGGCGCACGGCCCGCGCCGGGCGCGTGGGGGAGGTGGTCGACCTCGTGACGCCCCGCGACGCCCCGCTCATCGAGCGCCTGTCGCGACGGATCGCTACCGGTTGACCACGGTCCACACGCGCTTCGGAGCCCGGCGCCGCCAGGCGGCTTGGAGCCACCCGAACATGTCGAAGGTGTCGGCCTCGGCGAGCGCTACACGCAAGTACCGGGTGCGGCCCCACTCACGGACCTCAGCCCCGGGGCGGCCCGCCGCCGCGTCGATGGCGTCCTCCTCGAGGAAGACGTGGGCGTGCGTGAGCTCCGGCAGGACCGTCGCGAGGATGCGCCCTTTGTAGCGGAACGACACGTAGTCGAAGTGCGGCTGCTCCTCGACCTGCGGCAGGGCGAGCGCGAGCGACCGGAGCTCGCCGAACGTCAAACGAAGCGCTCCAGGAACATCGGGAGCATGGTCCGCCAGGTGGGCCAATCGTGGTCGACGTCCTTGCCCCAGAGGTCGACGTAGTTGGGGATGCGCTTGGCGCCCAGGAGCTGCCCCAACCGTGAGCTCTCCCACGGGGCCTCCCAGCGCCCCTGGCCGCTCGCGACCAGGAAGAAGCTCTGGCGGAGCGCCTCGAGGTGGGCGCCCTCGGCGAGGCCTGGGATGTAGCGGAAAGGCTGGTTGAAGTAGTAGTTTTCGTCGACCACGCCGTCCATCCACCGGTCGAAGTCGTACGTGCCGGACATCCCGATGGTCAACCAGAACAGGTCCGGGTGCTTCAACGAGGCGTTCACCGCGTTGAACCCGCCGAGGGAGGCACCGGCGCCGATGAGCCGCGCGTCCTTGTCGCCGCAGTCGTGCCGCACGAACGGGACGAGCTCGCGGGCGACGTACGTGTCGAAGCGGGCCTGCAACCACGACTTGTGCGAGGGGTGGGCGTTCGCGTCCATCCACGCCTCGCCCGAGATCGACCCGCACGCGTACACCCGCAGGCGCCCGGCTTCGATCAGCGGGGTGAGCACCTTGAGCATGAGGAAGCGCTCACACTCCAGGAAGTCCCCGCCCGCCGTCGGGTACAGGAGCAGCGGGCGCCCTGCGTGGCCCCACGTGGCGACCTCCATGCGGCGGTTGAGCTCGGGGCTGTGCCACCCGTTGATGCGGCACTCCATGTCAGACCCCCACCGCGGCGGCGTGATCCCGGCGCCACTCCTGCACGCGCGCGAAGAACAGGTCGGTGAACGGGTCGATCTCGTGGACGGGGTAGAGCGCCGCGACCTTCTGGCGGAAGATCCCCCGGGCCTGATCCGACCCGAAGAAGTCGTTCGCCACCTCGTCGAGGTGACGCAGGTGCGTGCCGCAGAACTCCTCGAACTTGTCCGCCTCGAAGTGCGCCCGGGCGAGCGCGTCGTACTTCGGCAGCTTGTCCGTGAAGAAGTCGCCCTCTTCGTCCGCGATGGCGAAGTACGGCGCCCAATCGGGGTTCAGCCGCATCTTGCGCTGGGTGTACGCCACGAAGAGGCTCCACCGAACCAGGGACAGGACGATCCACGGGAAGTGGTAGTGCAGGCTGGTGACCTGGCTGTCCGGGCAGGCGTTGGCGAAGTCGATGGGGTGGAACACGCCGTCGCGGCGGAGCGACTCGCAGGAGTTGTAGTCCCACGAGAAGAACGCGTTGATGACCCGGCTGTAGCGCTGGAGGGTCAGGCGCTCGGCGTCGCCCAGGAACGCGCGGTCGACGACGTAGCGGTCGTGCAGGGGCTTGTCGGCGTCATAGCGGACACAGTTGACCTGGGGCCCGATGCCGATGCCGCGCACGAAGAGGTCGAAGCCCTCGACGCTCTGCTGGAGGTGCATGACCTGGGTGCCGGAGGCGTCGTACGACGCGTGCAGGCTCGCGGTGTCCTTCACGCGCGACACCCCCCGCCAGGCCCCGCCGTCGTAGGGCTTGAGGAAGGCGGGGAGGCCGACGGCCTCGCCCACCTCTTCGAGGGAGAAGAGGTCGTTGGAGCGGCGAACCGTCGCGAGCATGTCCGCGTCGGACACGATGTTGGGCGCCGGGAAGTACTCCTTGGGCGGGATCATCCAGGTGGGAGGCACCGGAAACCCGAGCCGCATCATGGCGCAGTAGGTCGTGTGCTTCTCGGCGCTCTGGATCATCCAGGGGTTGTTGAGGACGTACACGCCGTCCATGATCGCGACCTTCTTGACCCACTCGCGCGTGGTCATGAACCAGTGCGTGATGCGGTCGAGCACGACGTCGTACTTGGGCTTGTACTGGAGGTCGAACGGCGCGACCCGCACGCGCTCGACCGCGAAGTCGACGGTGTCGGTGCCGAGCGGAAGATCCAGCTTCAACCGGCTGACGATCGCCTCGTAGCAGGCGGGCCAGCAGATGTCGGCGCCGAGGGAGAGGCCGATGCGACGAGTCACGGGCATGAACGGGGCTCCGGGGCCCGACGGTTGTAGCGCGAGCCGCGCCGGCTGGCACGCCCGCGCGCGCGTTCGCTACCGCGCGGCCAGCAACACACCGATCGTGGCGAGGATCAAGCCGAGGATCCGCACCGGCCCCGGGGGGCTGCCCTCGACCACGGTGTCCCACGCCGCGCTCCCGACGACCTGCGCGGCGATGATCGCGACGAACACCGGCACCGCGCCGATTTCTGCGATCACCCACGGGAGCCCGACGACGAGCAGCGCGCCGCACAGCCCGGGCAGCACGTGCCACGCCTGGGGCCCGTGCTCGGTCCACCGGAAGTACTCCGGGAACCAGTCCGGGCGGAGGCGCACCACGACGACGAAGGCCACGGTGAGCAGGGTGAACACCAGGGTGTTCATCGCGAGGGCGCCGGCGAGGCCGGTGCGCACCGCGACGAGCCGGTTGAGCGTGCCTTGCAGGACGCCCAGGCTGCCGATGACGAACGCGAGCGCGACCATGCCAACTTTCATTCGTAGTACATCCAGAGCGGGCCCGGGAACAGGAAGGTCAGGCCCTCCCGCAGGCGGTCGCGCCAGTTGATCCAGTTGTGGCCGTCGGGAGCCTCGTTGAACATGTGGGCCTCCGCGCACTTCTGGAAGAGGGGGACGAGGGACCGATTGTAGTAGATGAGGCTCTCGAAGGTGCCGCAGCTCTGGTACACGCGCGCGTGGAGCGGCGCGCTCTCTTCGCGGAACCCGTTCACGAACTTCACGATCGGGTCCCACAGGACGCCGCGGTCGTGGTCGCCGATGTCGGTGAAGGCGAAGCTGCCGCTCTGGAGCAACAGGCGCCCCCAAACGTCCGGGTGGCGCACCGCCGCGAACAGCGAAGCCACGCCGCCGAAGCTCGCCCCCATCAAGCCGCGGTGCTCGACGCCCGGCAACACCGGGTAGTGCGCCTCCAGCCACGGAAGCAGGTCGAACCTGAGAAAGTCGGCGTGGGTCGGGTTCGCCGCGTACTCGACGTTGCGCGAGCCGCCGCTCGTGAAGCACACGAGCAGGGGCGCCACCTCGTGGCGGTGGATCAGGTTGTCGAGCACGGTCTTCATCGTGCCGTAGTGCAGGAAGTCCGCGCCGTCGTGCACGATCAGCAGGGGGTATCGCTTGCCGGGCCGCGCCTCCGCCGGGACGTAGATCTGCACCGGGCGGTCGTCGCCGAAGCGGGTCTTGGGGATCACCCCGCCGACGAGCGTGCCGCGCCGGGCGGTCGGGTCGGGGTGGACCCAGTCGGGCTCGTGGTAGCTCGGCGCGTGACACACCGAGTTGCTGCCGAACGGATCGTACGCGCGCCGTGGATTTCGAGGGTCCCTCGTCCACTTCTCCTGCCCGGCGCGCTTGACGACGAGCTTGTACTCGACGCGCGCGCGCTTGGGCACGTCGAGGAACAGGTAGAACGCGTTGGTGTGGGGGATGCGCTGGAACTCCACGCGCGACGGCAGGCCGAACACCCAATGTTGGAGGTAGACGGCGTCGGCGGGGGCGTCGTCCCAGAAGAAGAACGTGGCGGTGTCCGCGTCCTGCATGACCGGGAACGTGTGGGTGCCGGCGTACTCCGCGAGGAGCTCGGCGGCGCGCCACGGTTCGCGCTCGATCCTCGCGATCAGGGCGAGCATTCGGCCGCCTCGGGCAGGGGGGAGACCGCGCCGTCGGCGCCCAGTCGGTACGCGGAGCCGGCGCGCGAGGCGCACGAGCGCCCACCGCGCAGCACCGCGCCGTTGTCGAGGCCGATCGCCGCCGCCGGCGCGAGTCGGCGCGCGAGGACCGCGACGTTCGCGACGTTCTCGAGGTCGAGCCGCTGGCGCGCGTGCGGCAGGTAGACGACGTCGGACAGGAGCCCGAGGCCACGGTCGAGGAGCTCGGCCGTGCCGTCGCCGAACGACGTGTGATCGTGGAACAGGAGCACCCGCTCGGTGAGGCACATCGCCCCGCCGGACCAGGCGATGACGTGTTTGCCGGCGAGCCGCGGCCGCAGGTCGTAGAACGCGAGGCGGTTGCGGAGAACGCCGACGTGGCCGCCCGCGATCAGGACCACGGCGCAGCGGGAGAGCTGGTCGTCGATCTGCGCGAGCTGGCGGCGAACGCGCGCCTCCTCGGCGGGGCGGCACACGTCGCCGAAGCGGGCGTGCAGGACGTCGGCCTCGCGCAAGAATTCGGCGTCCACCTCACGAAGATGTCGAAGCGCGCCGTCGAGCCAGGGGTCCGACGCGGCCGTGGGGTCGGCGGGCAGCAAGGCGCGGCACGCCCGATGGGCGTGGGTGATGGCGATTCGGTACCGCTCCTTCACGACCTGGAGCGCGCGCTGCTTGGCGCTGTAGGCCGCCGCGAGCGCCTGCATGTCACGCTCGAGGAGGCGAAAGCGCTGGTAGAGGGCGAGGTTTTCGACCGGTCGGGCGAGCGCCTCGCGCAGCGGCTCGTCGCGCGCCTCGTCGAAGCGCCAGCCGGCCGTGACGAGGGCGACGGGACCCGAGACGCCGAGTCCGGCGAGCACGGCGGGCAGCGCGGGCGCGGGGCGCTCGGGGCCGAGCACGGTGATGGAGAGCGGCGCGGTCGACAAGCGAGCCGGGGTAACACCGCCCACCCATGCGGCGCCCGCCGACGCGATACGGGAGCCGGCCGGCGGCGCGGGGTCCCGGTCGCCGGAGCGAGGATGATCGAAGTTTCCGATCTGACGAAGGTGTACCGGGTGCCCGTGAAGGAGCCCGGCCTCGCCGGCACGCTTCGCGCGCTGTTCGACCGCAAGACGCGCGACGTGGTCGCGGTGGACGGCCTGTCGTTCCGGATCGAGCAGGGCGAGCGCGTCGGATTCCTGGGGCCGAACGGCGCCGGAAAGACGACGACGTTGAAGATGCTGGCGGGGCTCCTGCACCCGACGCGCGGCGAGGTCCGCGTCCTCGGCGCGCGACCGAAGGACCGCGACGCCGGCTTCCTCTCGCAGATCACGTTGGTGATGGGCCAGAAGCAGCAGCTCCTCTGGGACCTCCCGCCGCGCGAGACCTTCGAGCTCAACCGCGCGATGTACGACCTCGATCCCACGGAGTGGCGGCGCACGCTCGACGAGCTCGTCACGCTGCTCCGCATCGAGCCGCTCCTCGACAAGCCCGTGCGCAACCTGTCGCTCGGCGAGCGCATGAAGTGCGAGCTGACCGCGGCGCTGCTGCACCGGCCGCGCGTGTTGTTCCTGGACGAGCCGACGATCGGCCTCGACGTCGAGATGCAGGTGCAGGTGCGCGCCTTCATCAAGGGGATCAACGAGCGCTTCGGCGCGACGGTGCTCCTCACGAGCCACTACATGCAGGACATCGCGGCCCTCACGCCGCGCCTGCTCGTCATCGACAAGGGCCGTCTGCGGTGGGACGGCCCGCTGGCCGACCTCGCGCGTCGCATCGCGCCGGAGCGTCGCCTTCGGGTGCGCGTCGCGGGCGAGCCGCCGGACCTCCTCGCACGGGGGTTCCGGCCCGACGACGGCTCGCTCGTCGCGAACGTCGCGTCCGACGCCGTGAACCGCCTCCTCCAGGACGTCCTGGCCGCGTACCCGCTCGCGGAGGTGTCGGTCGAGGAGGTGCCCTTGGAAGAAGTGATGAGCCGTTACTTCGCGGAGGCCGCGTCGTGACCGCCTACCTACGCGCCTTCCCCACGCTCCTCCGGGTCGCGCTCGCCGAGATGACCGCCTACCGCGCCGAGATGATCATCTGGATCCTCAGCGCGACCATGCCGCTGGTCATGCTGGCGCTTTGGGGGGCCGCGGCCGAGTCGGCCGGCCCCATCGGGGGCTTCGATCAGACCGACTTCACGCGGTACTTCGCGATCACCCTCGTCGTACGCCAGCTCACGGGTGCCTGGGTCGCCTGGGAGCTCAATCACCAGATCCGGACCGGCTCCTTGAGCCCTCAGCTCCTCCGCCCCATGAACCCCCTCGCGTGGCAGTTCGCCGAGACGCTGGCGGCGATGCCGTGGCGGATGCTCGTCTTGTTTCCGTTGGTCCTCGGGGTGCTGGTGTGGCGGCCGGACACCCTGTTCTGGCCGGGGCTCGGCCGCTGCCTCGCGTTCGGCGTGTCGGTGTTCCTGGCGTTCCTCCTCAGCTACGCGGTCAGCGCGGCCTTCGGGATCCTCGCGTTCTGGTGGGATCAGTCGCTCGGGCTGTTCCAGGTGTGGTTCTTCCTCTGGTCGCTCCTCGGGGGCTACCTGATCCCCCTCGCGCTGATGCCCCCGGCTTGGGTCCGGGTGGCGTGGTGGTTGCCGTTCCATGCGGCGCTCGGGGCCCCGGTGGAGCTGTTGATGGGGCTCGAGCCGCCCGGCCCGATCCTCGCGTTGCAGGTCGTTTGGGCGTCGATCGCGATCGCCCTCTGCGCGGTCGGCTGGCGGGCCGGCATCCGCCGCTATGGCGCGGTGGGGGCGTGATGCGGAGCCTGCGCGTCATCCCGGCGCTCCTCCGCGTGGCGCTGATGTCGGCCGCGGCCTATCGGGAGTCGTTCCTGGTAGACTTCGGCGCGAGCGCCTTCGGCGCGCTGGGGGTCGTGCTGCCGGTGTGGGGGGTCTACCAGCACACCGCGGACGTGGCCGGGTGGAGCGGCCGGGAGGCGCTGCTGGTCACGGCGTTCTTCCTCATCCTTCAGGGCCTCGTCGGGGCGTTGGTGGAGCCGAACCTCGGCGCGCTCGTCGACGGCATCCGGACGGGCCAGCTCGACTACCTGCTCCTGAAGCCGACCGACGCCCAGATCGCGGCCACGTTCCAGCGCTTTGCGCCGGCGCGCGCGTGGGACTCCGTGGCCGGCGTCGCGGTCGGGGCCTGGGCCCTCTCGGGCCTGCCGACGCCGGGGCTCGGAGAGGTCGCGGCGTGCGTGCTGATGTGGGCCGCCGGCCTCGGCGCGGTGTACGGCCTCTGGATCCTCGTGGTCTGCACGAGCTTCTGGTTCGTGCGGGTCGACAACCTCCGCTTCCTGCTCAGCGCGGTCATGGACGCCGGGCGATGGCCCGTGAGCGTGTACACCGGCGCGGCGCGGTTCGCGCTGACGGTGATCGTGCCGGTCGCGCTCGTCACGAGCTGGCCCCCCATGGCGCTGCTCGGGCGGCTCGACCTCGCGCTCGGCGCGCAGGCGGTGGCGGTCGCGGCTGCGCTGCTGGTGGTGAGCCGGCTCGCCTGGCGGCGCGCGATCGGACACTACACCAGCGCGAGCTCCTGAGCCCGGCGCTCAGCCCGCTTCGAGCACGGTGATCAGGCGGGGCGCTGGATTCGTGCAGGCGCGGCAGCGGAGGGCGAGGATCCAGGTCCAATCTGCGTCGACGCCGGGGAACGCGCGCTGGCCCTTGAGCTCGGCGAGGTCCGCGTCGTCGGCGCCCGCGACGTCCATGGACCACGTCTCGGCCGCGAGGGTCTCGAGGTGGAAGATCTGCGCTTCGAGCTCGGGGAGCGTCTGGGTGAACCGGCCCACCCACACCTCGTCCACGGTGCCGTGGTCGAGCGGGTCGCCGAGCCCGTCGTGGTCGAGCGCGGACCAGTCCATGTGCAACGCGGACGTCCCGCCACGGACGACGACGGGCTCGAGCGCGTCGAGCTCGACGCGCACGTCGAGGCGGCTCGTCTCGTTGGTGATCGACACCTCCGTGGCGTCGATGCCGGGGCGCGGCGTGAGGAACGCCATGGCGTCCACCGCGAGGGAGCCCGCGGAGCCGAGGGTGATGAGCCAGGTCGAACCGTCGTCCTGCATGTACTGCTGGATGTCGACGCTGTTGCCGAGGAGCCCGAAGTCGGAGAGCGCGCAGGACGTCCCGGTCGGCGTGCAGGTGGCGTACCCGCCGACGTCCGCCTGATCGACCGCGTCGTGGGTGAGCGCCTCGGTGACCTCCGCGGCGGACAACGACGCGAAGCCGATGATCCGCGCCTGCTCGACCGCCATCGGGTCGAACACGTCGCCGCGCACGTCACGGGTGAGGTGGTCCCAACGGACGACGGTGTCCGCGCGCTCGTTGACCGGGAGCGCCCCGATGTCGAGCTCCGAGGTGTACGAGTAATTGTTGGCGTCACGGAGCGCGCAGTCGACGCACGCGGAGGGGGGCGCTTCGGGAGCGCACGCGAGGAGGAGCGTCAGCGACCACGTCATGGGTGTTCCTACTGTCCGAAGGCGGGGATTCGGCTGGCGAACCCGAAGGCCGAACCGAGCGCCGTGCCGAGCTGGAGGGCGACCTCGCCGTCGGCGGTCACCTCCTCGAGGCGTCCGGCGCTGCTCCAGGAGATCAGCGTGTTGCCGTTGTCGAGGCGCGCCGCGGAGCCGAGGAAGCCGACCACGAGGGGATCCGGCGGCTCGTACGACCAGATCTCCGACGCGGTGCCCGCGCTGGTGTCGACGTCGATCTCGACCACCCAGGCCGAGCCGGTCGAGACGTCGGAGAGATCGCCACGATTGAAGACGAGGACGTCCCCGGTGTCGGTTCGCTCCGCCGAGTGCGGGAGCTCGACGAGGCCGGGCGTCGTGGGACGAACGTTCCCGTATTGGTCGGCGACCACCCACAGCAGCTCGCCGCTGGCGCGATCGAGCTTCGCCACGCCATTGTTGAACGTCATCGTGAGGTACACGGCGTCTTCGACCGGATCGTACGAGAGCCCGTTGATGTGGGTCCAATCTTCGACATCGAGGTCCGCCGGATAGCTCCGCGGCCAGGCGCGCGTCAGGTCCGGCTCGAACCAGTCCCACGCGGACCAGACCACGCGCTCCGCGCCGGAGGGGTCCCGCTCCACGACGGTGTCGGCGAGGATCCGCCGCCCCTCCAACTCACGGATCTCCCAGGAGAGCCCGAGGTACCCGCCGTCGGTGTACTCGGCGAAGTCGAGGTGCAGGCCGTTGATCATCACGGTCTCTGCCGTGCCGTCGGCGAGCGACACACGCTGGATGAGGCCCGGATCGTCGGCGTTGGGCGCGGCCGCATTGAACAGGATGTGGCGACCGTCGAGGGACAGCCGCGCGCGTGTGGCGAGCTCCGTCCCGTCGACGGGGGGCCACGCCCAGACCGGCCGGCCGCGCCCGTCGATGAGGAGGACGCCGGCGGGCGCGTCGAGGACGAGCGGTACGAGCGTGAGGCCCGACGCCTGGAGCGCCGGGTCGTCGACGGCCACGTCGAGATCCGGCGCCCAGGACGGCAACGCGGGGGTCTCGAGGACGGCGCTCCCGCCGGCGGCGCCGTCCTCGATGACCGCGACCTCGGCCACCGTGCGTGGGGGCACGCCGACGATCAGGAGCTCGTGGGTGTCGGTCGGCGTCGGATCGGAGAAGGTCAGCGTCTCGTCGTCGAAGCGGACCTCGAGCTGTGACGGACCGCTCACCAGCGACGTCCAACGTGCGACAAACGCCGCCGTGTCACCCGCGGGAACAACGTCGAGGTCGCTCTTCGTGTCGAGCGGTACACAAGACAGCAGGATGAGCACGGACTGTCCTCGCCCTCACAATGCCCCGGACGACCACGTTCGGATGTCGGGGAGTTGTCAGGGCTCGTCAACGGGGCAGCAACTGCTGCGACCGCGGCGCGACGCGGGACGGCAGCTCCACGACGAGCTGTTCCGCGAGGTGAGCGTTTCCATTCGGCGTGAGGTGGATTGGGTCCTCCTCGAACCAGGAGCCTGGTGGCATGGCCGGCTCCAGGAGCGGCGCGCCGTCCGCGCGCCCGTCGAGCCCGCGGAGCACCGCGAGGTGCGCGGTGGCCGGGGTCCGCATGGGGAAGGCGAGCAGCAGAGGGAGGGCGCCGGCCGCCCGCACCGCGGCGATCATCGCGAGGAGGTTCGCCTCGTAGGCCTCGGGCGGCACGCGGGTGGTCGGGCCGCCCGCGGCCGCCGCGGGACGCGGGCGGATGGAGCGGAGCAGGTGGAGGAGCTGGAGATCCGGCGGGGCGGTGGACGCTGGGCGCGCGGCGTCGGGGATCGCCGCGGCCTGCGCGTCGCGCACGAGGTACGCGAGCAGCACCGCCCGCGGCCGCACCGCGAGGGCCGCCTGGAGCGCCTGGCGCCCCTGGTGGGTGCTGAAGCCCGGCACCCCCGCGTTGTGCACGGGCATCCCCAGGCGCGCCTCGAGCCGCGCCGGCCAGGCTTCGTCCTCCTCGACGCCCCAACCGAACGTCGTCGAGTCGCCGAGGCAGAGGAGACCCTCCGGCTCCGGCTCGGCGTCTCGCCAGCCGAGCCGGTTCGTGCGCACCGCGAACGTCGTCCCGCGCTCTTCGAAGCGCACCGGGCGCGCGCGGAGGTTGGGGCGCAACGCCCACAGGCCCGCCGGGTCCCCTGTGTAGATGCCCGGATCCGGCCAGCCGATCGCGCGCGACGCGCCTTCGAGCGCCGCGAGCAGCGCGAGCGCCGTCGCGATGCCGAGGAGCAGGCTTCGGACCACGCGGAGCGGGGCGGACGGCGTCACGCGCCGCTGTAGCCCCGCGCGCCCGGCGCGGCGAGCGGCGCTTCGGCGCGTGCGCGGTACCACGCGACGGTGTCCTCGAGCGTCTCGCCGAGCGGCCGGAACGTCGCGCCGAGCGTGTTCTCCGCGTGAGCGGACGACAGGTGGTGTCCGGTGTTCAGCGTCGCGAGGGCCATCCGCGTGACGAGCGGCTCTCGGCTGGTGAGCCACGCGAACGCCTCCTGCGCGGCCGCGAAGCCCCAGGCGGCGGCGTAGGGGAGCGTGGCGCGCGGCGGCGCGCGCCCGGTGAGCTCGGCGAGTCGGCCGATCACCTCGGCGAGCGAGGCGTGCCGTCCGGCGACGATGAACCGGTCGTGGGGCGACGCCGCCTCCGCGGCGCGTGCCATGACGACCGCGACGTCGCGCGCGTCGACGATCGACGTGCCTCCCGGCAAGGCCACGGGCGGGAGCCGACCCGCGAGCGCGTCCTGTACGAGCTTCCCGGCGCTCGTCGGGGCGGCGTCGCCCGGGCCGAACATCCAGCCCGGCAGGATCGTGACCACATCGATCCCGATCTCCTCCGCCACGAGCGTGAGGGCGAGATCGGCGCGGACCTTGCTCGCGAAGTACCGATTCGGCAGCGCGTCGGTGGGGTGCGCGTCCGCCTCGGTCGCGAGCCCGCCGTCGTCGCGGTCGCGGATCGTGCCCGACGAGGAGGTGTGCACGAAGCGCCCGACGCCGCGTGCGTGCGCCGCGCGGGCGAGCGCCACGGTCGCGTCGACGTTGAGGGCCTGCAGGCGCGCCTCGTGTTCGCCCCGACCGAAGTACTCACGGAAGTACGCCGCGGTGTGGAAGACCACGTCCACACCGTCCAACGCCGGCGCGAACGCGCCCACGTCGTCGAGATCGCCCGTGACGACCTCGACCCCGCGCAGCCCTTCGAGCTGCGCCTCCGCCTTCGCACTGCTGCGGGCGAGCGCGCGGACCGTGTGGCCGCCCGCGACGAGCGCGCGAACGAGATTGTTGCCGAGAAGTCCAGTCGAACCAGTGATGAAGGCGCGCATGTGGTCCTGCGGGGGGGAGGCGGGTGCGCCGCGCGGCGCGGCGGCTGAGCGGTGCTCAGTTGAGCGGTGCTTAGTCGCGCGGCGCGACGTCGTCAACGTCCGCGGTTAGGCCCCCGCGTGAGCCCGCCCTTCGAAGCGCTACGCGACGCCCTGGTGCGCGAGACCGTCGCCTTGCTCCGGGACCACCCGCCCACGGAGATCTCCATCCGCGACCTCGCCCGGCGGCTCGGGGTGTCGTCGGGCGCGCCGTTCCATCACTTCGAGGATCGCGCGTCGTTGTTCGCGGCGGTCGCGCTCGACGGCTGGAGGGCGGTGCACCGACGGCTCGACGGAGTGCCCGAGGGCGACCCCGACGCGCGGCTCCCGCGGATGACCCGGGAGTATCTCGCGTTCGCGCTCGAACACCCCGAGCACTACCGGGTGATGTTCCTGGCCGAGCTGAAGGACGCGGAGCGCTTCGCCGAGCTGCACGCGATCAGCTTCGGCACCTTCGGGCGGTTCCTCGCGGAGGTCGCGCGGATCCGCGGGTGCGCCCCGGATGACCCCGCGCTGGTGGTCCGCGTGCTGTCGAGCTGGTCGACCATCCACGGATTCGCGTTGTTGACCGCGGACGGCACGCTCGAAGGCAAGATGGGCTCCTACGGACAGGCGGCGCTCGTCGACGGCGTGGTGGCCGGCGCGCTCCGCGCCGCGCTCGGCTGAGGTAGCGCCGGTCACACCTCGCCCGGTCGCACGGTTGCGCGCCGCGCGGATCGTGAGTAGTGACTCACCATGCCGCCGCGCACCCGCATCACCGACGCCCAGATCCTCGAGGCCGCGCGCGCGGTCTTCCTCGAGTCGGGCACGGACGCCACAACGGCCGCGGTGGCCGCGCGGGCCGGGGTGTCCGAGGCGCTCGTGTTCAAACGATTCCATACGAAGGAGGCTCTCTTCGAGCGTGCGATGGCCGGCGCGGTTCCCGCGTGGGTCCGCGAGCTGGAGTCCACCGACGGGCCCCTGCCGGAGCAGCTCGAGCGCCTCGCGTTGGGCCTCGTCGAGACGATGCGCGCCGAGATGCCGCGTTCGATGCTCCGCTGGAGTCGAAATCCGGGCAAGCCTAAGTTTGAAGGCGGTAACTCGGCTCCGGTCCAGGGGATGAAGATCCTCTCCGCGTGGTTCGAGACCCAGATGCTCGCCGGGCGGATGCGGCGCTCGGATCCCGAGGTGTTCGCTCGCGTGTTCTCAGGCGCCATCGTGGCGTACTCCATGAGCCACATGACGGGCCTCGCCGAGCAGATGCCGATCGCCACGACCACCTTCGTGCGCGGGCTCGTCGACGTGCTGTGGGCCGGCGCGCGGCCCCCCGGCGGCGCGTCGTGAGCCCCGCCCGCCGCGCGACGCCCTCGCGTTCACCCCTCTCTCGCGGACGCTCCATGCATCGCTCCAGGTGGTTTTTTCGTGCCCTGTTCGTGAGTGTGTGCTCACTTACATTCTCGAGCCCGGCGCGGGCGGGCGGCCTCGACGCCCTGCTCGCGCGCGCCGCGGAGGTCGATCCCACCCTGGCGGGCGCGGCGGCCGAGGCCGACGTTTCGGCGGCGAAGGTCGGACAGGCGCGCGCGGCCCTGCTGCCCCGGCTCACGGCGTCGGCGGGGTACACCCGCAACGAGGTGGCGAGCGAGGTCGAGATCCCCGGGGAGGACACGGTGGTGATCACCCCGCTCGATCAGCTCGACGCCACGCTGCGCCTCGACGTGCCGCTCCTCGACCTCGCCGCCTGGTCGAGCCTCGCCGCCGCGGCGGACTGCCGCGACGCCGCCACCGCGGAGGCGACCGCCAAGCGCCAGTCCGCCTTGCTGGCGGTCGCGCAGGCGGCGTGGGACCTCCGCACCGCCACGCTCGCCCGCGACGCGGCGGCGGCCGCGGTCGCCGCGAACGAGCGGGTCCTCGCGCGGGTCGACGCGCGTCGCTCGGTCGGAACGGGCGCGGCGGTCGATCTCCTCCGCGCCACCGCGGACCTCGCGCAGAGCCGCGGCGCGCTCGCCGAAGCCGACGCCGACCTCGCCGCGGCGCGACGGGCGTTGTCCGCGCGCACCGGCGTCGACGTCCTGCCCAGCGATCTGACCCCGCGTGCCCGCCCGGACGGCGATCTCGAGGCGGGGGCGCGCGCACGCCCGGAGGTCGAGGCGGCGCGGGCGCAGCTCGCATGTCGCACCCGCACCGTGACGGGCAACCAGCTCGGCGTCGCGCCCACGATCGCGGGCTTCGCCCAGGAGCGGGCGAGCAACGCCACCGGCTTCGCCGGGCAGGCGACCCAGTGGTCGGCTGGGGCCACCATCTCGTGGAGCGCGCTCGAAGGGGGCCGACGCGCCGCCGAGGTCGCCGAGGCGGCGGCCTCGCGTCGGCTCGCCGAGGCGAACCTCCGCCTGCGCGAGCAGGAGGCGCGCGACGGGCTGGCGGACGGCCGGGCGCGGCTCGACGCCGCCGCGCTGTCCCTTGCGGCGGCCCGCGTGCGCCGCGACGCCGCCGACGCGGCCGCCGCCGACGCCCGGTCGCGCTTCGAGTCGGGGACGGGCGGCGCCGCCGACGTGTCCGTCGCGCTCCGCGACGCGCTGGACGCCACCGTAGACCTCGCGCGCGCCGAAGCCCGGCACGCCGTCGCGGTGGAGGCCCTCCGGGTAGCCGCCGGCCAGTCGCTCCTGCTCGACGGAGGTGCCCGATGATGCGTCTCTTTCCGAGGATCGCCGTGCTCTTCGAGACGGCGGTCCGCATGGCGCTGCACGACCGGATGAAGCTCGCCGGCGCGCTGCTCGGCGTCGTGTTCGCGACCTTCCTCGGCGGCCAACAGCTCGGGATCTTCCTGGGCCTCGTCCAGAAGAACACCCTGCTTGCCGATGGCGTTCAGGCCGACATCTGGATCGCCCCGAAGAACACGAAGCAGGCGGAGGCGTCGACGACGCTGCCCGAGCGGTCCGTGTTCCTCGCGCGGACCACCGACGGGGTCGCCTGGGCCGACCCGCTGCTGTTCCAGACCGGCACGCTCGTCACCGACGGCGGCACCGCCGAGCCGGTGCGGATCGTCGGGTTCGACGCCGGTACCGGACGCGGCGGCCCGTGGAACGTCACCGCCGGGGATCCCGCGCTCCTCCGCAACCCAGGCACGGTGTTCGTCGACACCATCGACCGTGGACGCCACGGCGGGACGAACGTGGGCTCCATCCGCGAGATCATGGGCCAGCAGATGCAGGTGGTGGGGTTCACCTCGGGACTCCAGCCGTTCGGGCCGACCTTCGCCTTCACCGACTTCGAGCAGGCGCTTCGGCTCTTCTCGCGGTCCGACCGCGACCCGCACTTCGTCCTCGTCGGCGTCGAGCCCGGCGCGGACGTGCAGTCCGTCGTCGCGGAGCTCCAGGCGGCGCTGCCCGACGCGGACGTCATGACGGGGCAGGAGTACCACGACCGGATCGTGAACTACCTGCTGACCGAGACGCAGATCGGGGTGAGCTTCGGGACGAGCACGGTGTTCGGCCTCATCGTGGGCTTCGTGATCGTCGGCCTCACGATGTTCTCGGGGGTGGTCGACAACCTGCGCGAGTTCGGCATGCTCAAGGCGATCGGCGCCACCACCCTGGATCTCGCGCTCGTGCTGATGCTCCAGGCCGCCGGGTACGCGATCGCCGGTTCGGGCATCGGCCTGCTGCTCGTGGCCGGGCTCGCCGCGGGGATCCGGTCGCCCGCGCTCGTCGTGATCTTGCCGCCCTGGCTGATCTTCGGGGCCCCCGTCCTGATGCTCGTCGTGTGCATCTCGGCGAGCTTCCTCGCCCTCCTCCGCATCCGGGGTCTGGAGCCCGCGATGGTGTTCCGTTGAGAGGCCCCATGAGCGCAATCGTCGCGAAGAACCTCACGAAGCGGTACGGCGAGGGCGAGAACGCGTTCCTCGCCCTCCGCGGGGTCGACCTCACCGTGCCGACCGGCGAGGTGCTGTTCGTCACGGGGCCTTCGGGCAGCGGCAAGACGACCTTGCTGTCGATCCTGGGGTGCGTACTGTCGCCCACCGGGGGCACCGCCGAGGTGCTCGGCCTCGACGTCGGCAAGCAGCGCGAAGGGCGCCTCGCGGCCTTCCGGCGCACGTCGATCGGCTTCATCTTCCAGGGGCACAACCTGATCGCCAGCCAGGACGCGGTCGGCAACGTCCGGCTCCCGCTGATGCTCAACGGGGTGGGCTCCGGCGACGCCACGCGGCGCGCGACGGCCGAGCTCGAGGCCGTCGGGCTCGGCGACAAGGTCGATCGCCTGCCCCGGGACCTCTCGGGGGGCCAGCGCCAGCGCGTGGCGATCGCCCGTGCGACGGCGGGCCGGCCGGCGCTCGTGCTCGCCGACGAGCCCACCGCGAGCCTCGACGCCAAGAGCGGGCGCGAGGTCATGGAGCTGCTGACCCGACTCGCCCGCGAGCGCGGCACCACCGTGCTCGTCGTCACGCACGACAACCGCATTTTCCCCTATGCAGACCGCGTCGTCGCCATCGAGGACGGTCTGCTCGTCAAGGAGGCTGTATGAACCATACTTTCTCGCGCATCCGGCGCGCGCTCACCCTCCCCGGCGTCGTGGGGGTCTCCCTGTTCCTCCTCGCGGCGGGGCTCGCGGCGTCCACCGCCAACGGGAAGCTCACGGAGGCGACCCCTGGCGACATCGACGCGGCGAACGCGCCCTACAGCCCCGGCACGGGGCTCGACACCGTGGCCCCGGTGCCCGGTCGCGGCGAGGTGGGGGGCGCGGGCGCCATCGAGCCCGCCGACCGTCCGGTCTCGCTCGCGCCCGAGGTGAGCGGCATCGTGGCGGAGGTGCTCGTCGTGGAGGGGGGGCGCGTCGTGGCCGGCCAGCCGCTCGTGCGCCTCCGCGACGAGACGCAGCGCGCCGAGCTCGCCGCGGCGGAGGCGGATCGTCGCGCGGCCGCGGGGGATCTCTCGGCCGCGCGTGGCGACGCCGACGCGGCGGCCGCCCGTGCCGAGTCGGCGCGGATGACCGCGGAGCGCACCGCGGCCCTGTTCGCGCGCGAGGCGGCCACGGTCGACGAGCGGGACCGCTCGGAGCGTACGCGCGACGCGGACGCCGCCGCCGCCGCTGCCGCCGCCGCGCGGGTGGAGCAGGCCTCGGGGCGACTCCGCGCCGCCGAGGCGCGCGAGGCCCTGGCGCGGGCCCGACTCGCCCAGCTCGAGCTTCGGGCCACCGCCGACGGGGAGGTGCTCCAGGTGCTCGTTCGCCCGGGCGAAGCAGCCACACCCACCGCGCCTGCCGTCGTGACCGGCGACACACTCCACCTGCGCGCCCGCCTGGACGTCAACGAGCGCGACGCGCTCCGCGTGGTCGTGGGGCAGCGCGCGCGTGTGCGCATCGAGGGGGCCAGCGAGGACATCGAAGGGCGGGTCGTCGAGATCGCGCGGCGGGTCGGCCGAAAGAACGTTCGGACGGACGATCCCACGGATCGTCAGGACGCGCGCTTCGTGGAGACCGTCGTCGCGCTCGACCGCGCGCCGATGGTCCCGATGGGGATCCGCGTGCAAGGCTACGTTTCGCTCGGGGCGGCGGCGCCGACGCCGTGAGCCCGCGGCTCGCGCGGACGCCCTCGCCCGCGAGCGACGGAACACCGGGGTGCGTCCCGGCCCCGCACCCGAGGTGGTACCTTTTGCGCATGACGCGGCTCAGCATGGAGACATGGGCGTGGATCGGCGGGGCGGGCCTCGTGGTCCTCGGCGTGCTGTTCTGGCTGTGGTTCGACCAGCCGGAGCCCGAGGTGATCCCCAACACCTACGGGTTCGGGGTCCTTTGAACCGGCGCGACTTCGTGCGGGCGGGCGCCGCGGCCGTCGCCCTCGCCGCGGTCGGCGGCGGCGTGGCCGTCCAGCGCTACCGCGCCACGGAGGGGCGCGCCTCCGACCGGATCAGCGGCCCGTGGCCCGAGCTCGGCGAACATGCGCAATGGATCCTGCCGAACCTCTCGGGAGCGCGGATGGTCGTGCCGGACCGCCCTCACGACGTGCAGGAGGCGCGCGACCCCGCGCGGCGCGCGGCGGTGCGGCGCGTGCGGCACTTCACGGTGACGAGCTCGGCCCGGCGGCTTCGCGGCGACACCGCGCCGGAGCTCCCCTCCGCCGGGGTCACCCGCATCGTCGCCATCGGCGATTCGGTCACGTTCGGGTGGGGCGTGGCGGACCACGAGTCCTGGCCGGCGCAGCTCGCCGCCGAGCTCGGCCGCCGCGGGCGCTCCGTCGAGGTGCTCAACGCCGGCGTTCCAGCCCAGCAACTGCCGACGATGGCGGCGTGGCTCGAGCGGGTCGCCCCGGCGCTCGCGCCGGCCGTCGTGCTCTTCGCGCGGCGCCCGCCGCCCGGGCGCGGGGCCGACGAGTACGCCGACGCCATCGGTCGGGCCCGCCGCGCGCTGCCGCGCGCGCGCGTGCACGTGTTGCTGCCGCCGGTGAGCCGCTTCGATCCCTTCGGCTGTTCGGTGTGGGAGAGCGAGGCTTCGCAGCTCGCGTCACGGGTGGGTGTGCCCGTGCTCGACCTCACCCCCGCGATGCGCGCCGCCCAGGGCGACCAAGGAGCGAAGCTGGAGATCGCGGGGTCGACCACCCGTGTGCTCTCCGCCTCCGGCGCGGTCCTGCTCGAGGCGCCCACCGCGCCTCGGGGCCTCCACGCCTCCGTCTACGCCTTGTTCGAGTCGGATCCGACCGTTCGCGAAGCGCTGTTCTTCGATGACGGGCACCCCGACGCCGCGGGGTTCGCGGCGCTCGTCCGGACCATCGCCGACCGCGTCGACGAGCTGAAGTGGGCGGGCTGACCCGCCTCGCGGCGATGGCGCTCAGCATTTTGCTGGAGGCCCCGGTGGCGGCCGGCCTCGTCGCCGTTCAGGGCGCCCGCCCGCCCGCCTGGGTGGCCGCCGCGCTGGCCGCGGGCGCGGGAACGGCGTTGACCCACCCTTTCGTGTGGCACGGCGCCCTCGCGCTGTACCCGCGCGTGGGTGTCCCGCTGACCCTCGTCGTGGTCGAGTCCGCGGCGATCCTCGCGGAGGCGTGGATCTACGCCCGGTTCGCGGGCGTTCCCCCGCGGCGTGCGCTCGCGATCTCCGCGGCGGCGAACGGCTTCTCGGCGAGCGTGGGCGCCTGGCTGACCTGGTAGGGGTCCAGCCCACCGCCGAGGGCGAGGAGCAGCCCCGGGAGCTCGATCCACGCGTGGACGGCCGCGACCGCTCCGTAGAGGCGTCGGGCGTCGTTGAACTCGACGGCGAAATATGCGAACAGCGCGGTTGATCCGACCGCCGCCATCGCCTCGGCGGCCCGCGGCCGCGCGCCACGCCAGGCGCCGAGCACCCCGATGACCGCGCCGTAATGGAGGAGCTGCGCGGTCACGGCGGCGCGGAACAGCGGCGCTTCGAGCGCCGGCGGCGCGCCCGGTGGGACGAAGGCGCCGAGGTGGGCGCGCGCGGGACCGGCGGGGTCGAACGCTTGTTCGATCGGGACGAGGGCCGCGAGCGCCGGCAGCCCGACGAAGAGCGCGGTCGGCAGCGCCATGCGCACGCCACGATCGGCGAAGAAGCCGAGGGGCGTGAGGTTGTGGAGGAGCGCGAAGAGCACGAGGGTCGCGAGGGGGGACGCGACGATCCCCGCCGCGAACGACGCGCCGACCCCCGCGGCGACGAGCCGGGCGCGCGTGTGCGGGAGCGCCGGGATCGTCGCGATCACGAGCCCTGCGCCGAGCGTGAGCTCCGCGGCGATCGCCCAGGGCGGCGCGCGACCGGCGTACGCCGCGAGGCGCAAGGCGGCGATCGCTCCGAGCGGCGCGAGCGCCCACACGAGCCGCGCGCCCATGCGCTCGCGCACCCATCCGAGCTCGACGTGCACGTGCCACGCGCCCGCCAGGGCGAGCGACACCGTGTACGCCGCCACGGGGGCGATCGTCGCCACGACGGCCGCGCTCAGGGCGAACGGCGTGAACCAGTGGGGCAGACGCACGCGGAGGTGTATCCTTCGGCCGCACCGGGAGTCCCATGCTCGTCGTCCTCGCCACGCTCGCCTTTGCCGACGTCGCGCCCCCCCCTGACTACGTCGAGGCGTGCGCCGTCGAGAAGGCCTGCCCGCGAGGCGCGGAGGCGCGTTCCTGCGAGGGCTCCTTCCAGGGCCGCGCGGAGTGTGAGGCGCTCGAGGCGTCCGGCTGGAGCTCCGCCTGCCGCACGCGCGGCGCGTCGGTGTGGACCGAGGTGATGTGCAAGCCCGGCGCGGCGGGCACCACGCCCGCTCCCGGCGGCGAGGGCGGGGGCTGCGCCGCGCGCCGTGGGCTCTTGCTGTTCGGCGTGTTCGCCCTACTGTTTGGGCAAGGGCGTCGCGCGCGCCGCATCACCGCCGGAGCGTGAGGGACCCATGACGCGAGCGATGTTCAACGGGCAGGTGATCGCGGAGTCGGACGCCGTCCGGTACGTCGAGGGGAACGCGTACTTTCCCCCTTCGTCGGTGCGTTCGGAGTTCGTCCGACCGAACGCCACGCACACCGTGTGTCCCTGGAAGGGGACCGCCAGCTACTACGACGTGGTGGTGGGGGACCAGACGGCGGCGGGCGCGGCCTGGTACTACCCGCAGCCGAAGCCCGCTGCGGCGGAGATCGCGGGCTACGTGGCGTTCTGGAAGGGCGTCGAGGTTCGGGCGGGGTAGCCGCATGACCGCCCTCCCCGAGCGGCCGTCCTTCGCCGCCACGCTCGCCCGTCACGGCCAGGGTGCGCTCCGCGCCGCGGGCCTCTCCACCCTCCAGGTCAACCTCGGAAAGCGCTGCAACCTCGCGTGCGCCCACTGCCACGTCGACGCCGGCCCGAAGCGCACCGAGCGCATGACCGAGGCGACGGCCGCCCGCGTGGTGGAGCTCCTGGCCAGCGCGCCGGACGTCGGCACCCTCGACCTCACCGGCGGCGCCCCCGAGCTCAACCCGAACTTCCGGTTCCTGGTCACCGAGGGCCGACGCCTGGGGCGCCGGGTGATCGACCGCTGCAACCTCACCGTGCTCCACGAGCCCGGCATGGAGGACCTCGCCGCGTTCCTCGCCGAACAGCGCGTGCACGTCGTGGCGAGCCTCCCGTGCTACGGCGCCGAGAACGTCGAGCGCCAGCGCGGCCGTGGCGTGTTCGACCGCAGCATCGCCGCGCTGCGCGACCTCGCCTCCCTCGGCTACGGCGACGGCGCCTCCGGCCTCGTGCTCGACCTCGTGTACAACCCCGGCGGGGCCTTCCTCCCGCCCGCCCAGCCCGCGCTCGAAGCCCGCTACAAGCAGGAGCTCGCCGCGCTCGGCGTGCGCTTCGACCACCTCCTCACGCTCACCAACATGCCGATCCGGCGCTTCGCCGACGCCCTCCGGCGCGCCGGCAAGGCCGAGGCGTACATGGCGCTGCTGGTGCAGAGCTTCAACCCCGCGACCGTCCCGGGCTTGATGTGCCGGAGCCAGGTCAGCGTGAGCTGGGACGGCGGGCTCTACGACTGCGACTTCAACCAGATGCTCGAGCTCGGCGTGCAGGGCCCGCGCACCATCTGGGACATCGATCGGCTCGAGGACCTCGCGCGGCGGCCCGTCGTCACGGCGGCGCACTGCTTCGGGTGTACGGCGGGCGCGGGATCGAGCTGTTCGGGGGCGATTGGGGGAGGGCCCCGTCAGTAAGATCCGCGTGGGGTGTGCCCTCGCGCGGTCGGCTGTACGGTGGAGGCCCAAACGAGGTCCCGATGTTCCTGACGTCCCTGTTCGCCCTCTCCCTGCTCCCCGACGCCACCGCCGCGGACTTCACCGGGCGAGTCCGCCGCATCCGCATCCGGGAGAACCAGACCGATACGTCGTTCCGGGCCGTGATCGCCACCGAGGGGGACACCTCGCCGGTCGACACGAGCGTGTCATTCACGGCGGAGGATGAAGACACCGGCGCGGTCGTCGACGGGGCGTGCACGCTCCAGGCGCTGCGCCGGGAGGACACCATCGCCTGGTCGGCCACCACGAAGGGGACGCCCGCCTACGTCAGCCTCACGAACGGCACCGACACCTACGCGACCGACCTGGCGGTGGGCGCGTGGTCGGAGGTCGACCTGAAGGACGGCACCGTGCTCCGCCTGCGCGTGGACGCCGGCGAGGGCGGCTACACGCTCACGGGAGAGCTGGTGGGCACGAAGTCCGGCGGTGTCTCGGCCGTCCACAAGGGTGCCACGTTCGCCACGTCCGTGGCGACGGACGAGTCGGGCTCGGTCGTGCTCGTCGGCGGCAAGCTCTTCGACGGGAGCGGCGAGACGTGGACCGGCCGCTGGGTGTCCGCGAAGGTCGACGGCGAAGGCTTCGGCGGGCGCGCCCTGGTCGACGCCCGGTGGCGCGACTACGGCGACCGTGTCCTGGACGACGAAGACGACTCGCTCATCTTCCTTGGCGCCGCCGAGGGAACGGGGGTGGTCGAGGCCTCGATCGGGCGCATCAACGCGAGGGGCGTGCAGCGCCTCACCGTCTACACGGTGGGCGCGGCCGGTGAGGCCCCCGACACGCTCGACATCACCGTCGAGGACGCCGACAGCGGCACCGAGGTGGCGACCGGCGAGCTCGCGCAGGCCGTCGAGACGACGCGCATCTTCACGGTGCCCGCGCTCGAGTTGGATCCGACCACCGCCACGGTCGCCGAGGTCCACGTCCTCGCCGGCGACGAAGACATCGTCGCGGGCACGGTCACCCTTCCGGCCGTCGGGGCCGTCGTGACCGCGGATTCGAGCTCCGAGCTGCTGATCAACCTTCACAAGCTCGCCACCTACGACAACGGCGACGGCACCACCGAGGTCTCGTTCAGCCTCGGCGGGAGCTACGGGGCGGACGACGTGCAGGTGTACGTCCTCTTCTCGGCGGGCTGCGACCCGACCGACGCGTCGTGCGGCGCGGTGTCGTACGACGCCGTGGACGACGGCAGCTTCGAGCGCTGGGTGCTCCCGTTCAAGGGCGATCCGAACGCGGCGACCTACGGCGTCGGCGTCGACGTGCGCGGCGCGGACGGCGAGATCGTCGACGCGACGGTCTTCGAGGCGACGGCCGGGTTCGGGTTCGGGACGCGGTCGACCGCCGGCCAGGCCCACGGGAAGACCGAGCTGCTCTGAGCCTCCGAACGGCGAGCCTGTCGCTCGCGGGCCCGCACGCTATGGTCTCGGATGCTCCTCTGGATCCTCGCGTGCCGGCTCGCCGCGCCGGTCGACGCTTGCGCGGATGACGCGTCCGCGTGTGTCGCGTGTACGGACGACGCGGAGTGCGTCTACACCGGGAACCCGTGCCTCGACACGGTGTACTGCGCGCACGAAGACGCGCCGATCGCCGTCGCGCAGCTCGGGTGCTCCGCCGCGCTCGAGCACCGTTGGCCCGACCCGTCGACGTGTGTGTGTCGATCGACCTGCACCCTGCATTCTGACTGATGCTCGTCCGTGCTTCAGGGGTACGTCGCCGCTGGGGGGCGCGGCCGACTCCCCACGGCCCGCAGGATTCGGCGGGCCGTCGGCGCTCCCCAGAGCTCCGCGAGGGTGTCCTCCGCGGCGCGCGCGAGGGTCGTCGGCTCGCCGCCCACGAGGCACGGAAAGCGTCGCGCCGGGAGGCCGGTGTACCGCGCCGTGGATCCGTGCACGGCGGTGAGGAGCAGGGTGTCGTCGCCGAGATCGACGACCACCAACGGGAACAAACGGCACGGCATGGGCTTGAGCGTGCCGCGGGCGCGGTCCGTGGCGGCCTCGAGGGCGTGCAGGCCGCACGAAAGGCCGGCGGCGGCGGGGGTGGCGAACACACAGCGGCCGCCGGGCCGCGTGAACACGCCGCGCTCGAGCCAGGGCGGCGGGCCTCCCGACCAGCGGGGGTCTCGTGTGGCGAGGAACGCCGCCACCTCGGGGAGGGCCGCGTCGATCGCCGCGGCTTCGCTGGCGGACGGCTCCACGTCGAGGTCGGCGCAGCAGGAGCGTGCGCCGGCGCCCCGAAAGCCGGGCGCGCAGCCGCTCGGGCGACACGCGTGTGGCTGACCCAACGCCGGTAGGTCGAGCAACAGGCCCGCGGCGCCCCACCCGAGCGCGCCGCGCGCGGCGAGGCGACGCACGTGGGCGGGCCAGTCGGCCTCCGGCGCGGCCCCCGCGCCGAGCCATTCGTGCAGGGTCGACATCAGCGTCGGCGTCGGCGGAGCGCGGCGACCAGGCCGAGCCCTCCGATGGCGGCCGACGAAGGCGCGTGCCCGCACCCGCACGTATCGCCCGCGGGGTCCTCGTCTGCGTCGGGGGGATCGGCATCGGGGACCGTCGTCGTGTCGCCGGTGTCGTCGGTGTCGTCGGTGTCGTCGGTGTCGTCGGTGTCGTCGGTGTCGCCGGTGTCGTCGGGCTCGCCGGTGTCGTCGGGCTCGATCGTGGCGGAGACGTCGATCTCCACGAAGGCGCCGTAGTTCTGCAGGTCCCGGGTGTAGACCACCAGGAGCCTCCCGTCCTTCTCCTGCACCCACGGATTGAACGCCCCAACCGGGGCTGGAATCGCGGTGATGGCGGCCTGGTCGATCACGGTCCAGGTGGAGTCCATCGCGGTGAGCCAGATGTTGCCCATCTGGGTGTACCATTCCTCGTCGGCGCGGTTCATGATGTGCGCCACGATCCAGGTGTCGTTGACCTTGATGATTCGTTGGAACCAATAGACGACATAGCCTTCGGGCGCGACCGGCACCGTGAACGGCGTGGTCGGGACGAGGCGCTCCGACATCGGCGTGACCCAGAGCTTCGTCGGCTCCTCGTGACGCGTCCCCACCGCGTAGATCTCGTCGTCGTCGGCGTAGAAGCTCGCGCCTGCGCTGTCCGGTCCCGCGTCGAGGACTCGCTCCCCGAGGTATGCGCCCGCGGTGTCGCTCATCACCATGCGCATCGGGTGCCGCTCGGGCTGGAGCATGATGCTCGTGGCCCCTCGGAATTCGCGGTGGCAGAGCACCGCGGGGTCCGCGTGGCGCCAGTCGACGTCCGACTCCACCAGCGGCGCGGCGTTCAGGAGGTTGAAGTCGGCGTCATAGCTGAAGATGTACACGCTGTCGTCGTGGTTCGCACGGGACGCCGACGCCGCATGGAAGTAGGAGCCGTCCTCGCACTGCGTGATGCCGTGGTCGAGCAGGCCGTCCACGGTCGTGAGCGTTCGTCGGCTCGAACGGTCCGGCGCGAGGGTGTCGTCGACGGTCATGTACTGGTACCCGCCCGCCGACGCGGTGAGCAGGTGCCAACCGCCGTCCCGGGCGAAGACGCGCGGCCAGTTTCCGCCGGCGTCGAGCTGGGTGGACTCCCCGACCGACGTGAAGACGGGCCCGGCGAGCGCGACCCCGATGACGAAGAACATGCCCTCCTCCGGACCGTCGCGTGTCCGTAACGCGTTCGGGACATGCACATCGACCCGGCCGCCGTACTCGACCCGAGTACGCAAACTGCGGTGTGAACGCAGCGGATACACCCCCGCGCGAATCGGGTACGGGTACAACGAGCGGGCCGGCCCTTCGCCGGCAGGAGAAACGATGAACATCAAGACCCTGTGCCTCACGGCTTCGCTCGGGATGGTCCTCACGGGCTGCGACGACGTGTTCGGGTTCCGTCAGGACGGCGACGCGAACGCGTCCCGCTCCGGCGACGAAGCCGAGTCGGACGAGGACTCCGACGAAGACGGCGACGACTGCGATCGCGACGACGAAGACGAGCGCGGAGAGGACGAGGACGGCGAGGACGAGGACGGCGAGGACGGCGAGGACCGTGACGACTGTGAGGACGGCGACGACGACGACGACGACGACGCGGACGACGACGACGACGACGCGGACGACGACGACGACGACGACGACGGCGCAGACGACTGAGGCCTGACGTACGGGGCGCGCCTTCGAGCGAGGGCGCTTCGACCTCACATGATCGTCTTCCCCAGAGCCGAGAGGATCAGCCACACGGCGAGGCGGCCGGTGCGGTTCTCCACGTCGATGACCGGGTTGAGCTCGACCATCTCCACGCCGAGCACCTTGCCCGTCTGCGCGACCTTCTCGCAGATGAGGTGGGACTCGCGCAGGTCGAGCCCGCCCGGCACCGCGGTGCCCACGCCCGGGGCGTGCTGCGGGTCGACACCATCGAGGTCGAAGCTGAGGTGTACGCCCGCGGTGTTCGCCGTGACGCGCTCGAGCGCCTCCCGCACGCACACCGCGTTTCCGCGCTCGTCGATCTCGCTCATGGTGTAGACACGGACGCCGAGGTCCCGCACCACGTCGCGCTCGGTGGAGTCTACGTCGCGGGCGCCGAACACGACGACGTCCTCCGGCAACAACGCAGGGCGATCCCCCGCGATGCCGACGAGGGAGTCGGAGCCGCGGCCGAGGAGCACCGCGAGCGGCATGCCGTGGATGTTGCCGGTGGGGCTCGTCTGCGGGGTGTTCATGTCGGTGTGGGCGTCGACCCACAGCACGCCGACGCGCTCGCCGCGCTTGCGCCAATGACGCGCGATGCCGCTGACCGTGCCGATCGCCACCGAGTGATCGCCGCCGAGCACGACCGGGAACCACCCGTGGCCGAGCGCGAGCTCCACCCGGTCCGCGAGCTGGCTGCACGCGTGTGTGATCTCGCTGAGGTACCGGGCGTGTGGGTCGCCCGGCTGGGACATCTCTTGCGTCGGCACGCCCAGCGCGAAGGTCTCGACCACGTGGTGGCCGAGCGACTCGATGCCCCCCTTCAGGCCCGCCAGGTGGATGGCCGATGGGCCCATGTCGACGCCGCGCCGCCCGGCGCCGAGGTCGAGGTGCATGTTGCCGATGCATACTTTGAGCATGCAACGCTCCTAACGTGCCCGCGCTATTCGATCGTGGTCTCGAGCGTGGCGCCCGGTTGCGGGGAGGGGGTCGTGGTCCACCGTACACCGGGGACGAGGTTGTCGGTGTCGAACGGCGCGAGGTCGATCAGGCCGGACCTGGGCGTGGCGAGGACCCGGAGCAGCTCCGGGCCCGAAGGGACCCCGTTGGACGCGCGGCCGGACCCCGACGACGGGAGGCGGAGGCTCGCGCCGAGGGTGCTGCGGTTCACGTTCAAGGCGCCGGTCCGGAGGCGAACGCGGAGCTCGCCGATCGCGGGGTCGTCCGGGCGGGCGAACACCGACGTCGCGACTCGGTATGCGCAACGCTCGTGGAGCTCGATCGCCTCCGCGAGGTCGCGGCAGCGGTACAGCAGCAGCATGGGGCCCGGCGGCTCTTCGGTGAGGCCGGCCGGATCCGCTTCGGGGTCGACGGCGTAGACGGCGGGGGACGCGTAGTTGCCGCGTCGCCCCTGGATCTCGACGAGCTCGGCGGGGAGGAGCGCGGTGTGCCCACGCTGGGTGAGCCCCGCGCCGTACTTGCGGTACCGCGTGCGCGCGGCCTCCGACACGAGCGGGCCCATGAACGCGTCGGGCTCGGCGCCGTAGCCGACGACGAGGCGGCGGGCGCGACGGACGAGCTCGGGCACGAGGGCGTCGTAGACCGCGGTGTGGATGAACACGCGCGCGGTGCTGTTCGGGCGTTGGCCCGTGGTGAGGAACGCGCCGACGAGCAGCTCGTAGACCGTCCGGTCCAGCTCGCACTCCGGCAGCACGATCGCGGCGCCCTTTCCGCCGCAGCTAAGGAGGAGGGGCAGCTCCGGGCGCTCCGACGTGAGCCGACGGATGTCGCGCGCGCGCTCCCACGACCCGTAGAAGCAGACCGCGTCGATGTCCGGGTGCCCGGCGAGCTTCTGCCCGACGACCGCGCCGGAGCCCTGCACGAGGTTGAACACGCCGCGCGGCAGCTTGCAGCGGTCCCAGAGCTCCGCGAGCGCCTGGCCGACCGCCGGGGCGAACTTGGAGGGCTTGTGGACGACGGCGTTGCCGGACAGCAGGGCGGCGGCGCTGGCGGACGCGGCGTGGAACACCGACATCGGCGCGGCGGTGACGAGCGCGACGACCCCGCGCCCGAGCCAGTCGGCGCGCCCGTCGACGTCCGGCAACGCCCGAGGGGCGAGCGACCCTGGCACTTCGTCGAGGGAGAGCTCGATCGCGCGGTGGGCGGCCTGCACCTCCTGACGGGCCTCCCAGAGCGGCTTGCCGCTCTCCCGCACGACGAGGGCCGCGAGCGGCACGGCGTGCTCGCCGAGCTGGTCCACGAAGCGGCGCACGCCGGTCACGCGGTCGCCGATCGACGCGCGGCGCCAGCGACCGAGCCCTTCGCGCGCCGCGGCCACGGCGTCGTCGACGCTGGCCGCCGAGAACGGGTAGCGGCCGAGCACGTCGGCGCGGTCGCCGGGGTTCACGGCGTTGATGTACCCGTCCACCCGCTCGGGCTTCAGGAAGGACCCGAGGATGTAATCGCCCTTTCTCAGGGTCCGTTCGCGGGTGGGCTTCACGGGGCCGAGTATACCAACGACGCGGCGGCGCGCCGCGCTTCGTCGGGGTCGGCGCCCCCCGCGCGCAGGAGGGCCTCGTGGCGCGGCGCCGCCACGCCGGCGCGCCGCCCGAGCTCGAGGAGGGCGCCATTCCGCCATGGGACTTCGCGAAGTCCAGCCACGAAGGTTGGTATCCGGGCAGTGTAGGCGACGAGGGCGTCCGTCGTGTCGTCCGGCCCCGCGAGCGCCACGCCGTAGCCCAGCTCGAGGGCGGGGAGGAGCTCCTCGACCAGCGCGCGCACCTGGTCGCGCGGCACCGAGCCCACCGACGCCGGCGCACCAGCCCGCGCGGCGGCGGCGCACGAAGCGCCGTAGAACGCGTTCCAGGCGAGCTTCAACGCCTGATCGCGCGACAGGCTCCGCGCGTCGGGCGCCTCGGCCGCGGGGACGCCCGCGGCGCGCAGCAGCGACACGGCGAACGCCGCGTGCGGCCCGTGGAAGAGTGAGGTGCCCCCGGGGTCGGCGCGACCGTCGCGCGCCGTGGCCGCGAACCAGATCGTGCCCTGCGTGATCGCGTCGGGCAGGCCGCGCGAGCGCCGCCACCCGTCGAGGTACCCGTTCTGGACGAGGCAGAGGTCCGCGCGCGCGCGCGGCGCGAGCACGCCGAGCACGCCGTCGAGGTCGTCGGCGCGCGTGCACACGAAGACGGGCACGCCGGGCGCCGGGCGGATGGGCGCGCCGCGCTCCGCGACCGCGACCGTGGCGCCGAGCGCCGCCGCGCCGCGCGCGAACACCGACCCGACCCGTCCCGCGCCGACGAGCACGAGCGCGTCGCTCACGCCGGCGCTCCGGGCCGGGCGAGCGCGCCTCCGAGCGACACCCACGCCGTCACGCCGCCCTCGAGGCTCGTGGCGTTGAACAGGCCCTTCTCGCGGAGGAACCGCGCCGCTTCCAACGAGCGCGCGCCGGCGGCGCAATAGCACACCACCTCGTTGCAGTTCTCCAGCTCCTTCCACCGCTCGCGGAGCTCGCCGAGGGGGATCGTCCGGGCTCCGGGGACGATGCCGCCCGCCGTCTCGAAGGGCTCGCGGACGTCGAGGAGCACGACCGGCTCGCCGGCGTCGATGCGCTCCTTGACCTCCTGCGCGCCGGCCTCGATGCGCGCGAGGGTGTTCGCGTCCTCCACCACGGGCTCCGGCGCCGGGGCTCGCGCGGCGGGCGCGCGCGGCGCGGTCGAGGCCGACGCCTCCGGGCCCCCGAGGAGGCGATTCACCACGGACTTCGCCATGTCGCGGAAACGTCCCATCGTCCCTCCGGGCCGTCGGATAGCGCGCCGGCCCCGTCCGGTCACGTGAGCGGCGCCACCATCCGGGGCCCTCGACCGGCTACTACAGCGCGCCATGCCGGTGATGAGACTCCGCGACCTCTGCACCGCCGCTAGCGCGATCTCGGCGTTGCGGCTTCCGATTGCGGTTGCGTGCCCCTGGCTGGTCCACAGCGATTGGGTGCTCCCCGTGTACCTGTTCGCCCTGACCACCGACGTGCTCGACGGGGTCGTGGCGCGGCGCACCCGGACGGAGAGCCCGGCGGGCGCGGTGTTCGACGCGTGGATGGACAAGGTCCTGCACGTCAACCTCGCCTGGTCGCTGGCGATCGCGGACCGAATCCCCGACGCCTGGATGCTGGCGTGGTTCGCGCGCGAGCTGATTCAGATCGCGATCTTCCTCCCGTTGATGCACCGGTTCCGGGTCGGTGTGGGCGCGCCCCCCGCCACCTCCGTGCTCGGACGCCTCACGGCGGGCGCGCTCGCGCTCACCGTGATCGTCGTGCTGCTCGGGGCCGACGCCACCGTGCTCACCGTCGTGACGGGCGCGCTGTCGGTCGTGTCCGGGTTGGACTACGCGCGGGTGCACCTGCGGCGGGTACGCCGTGGCGCCACTTTCACCGCGGTCGCGCCGCGCGCCCGGCTATCCTGGTCGAAGGACGCGCTCGGTGACGGGCGACACCCCCCTGAGGAGGCTTGAGCATGCGGTTCCTGTTGCTCTTCGTGCTGTTCGGCTGCGACCCCGACGCCAAGCAGGACGACCCGGCCGTGGACGAGGACGGCGACGGCTTCTCCGTCGCGGACGACTGCGACGACACGAACGCGCAGATCCGGCCCGACGCGAGCGAGGTCTGCGACGGCGTCGACCAGGACTGCGACGGCGTCATCGACGACGACCCGATCAACGGCAGCACGGTGTACCCGGACGTCGACGGCGACGGCTACGGCGACGACGCGGCCGCCACGACGTCCTGCGACGCCGGCCTGACCCAGGGCGGCGACTGCGACGACGGCGACGCCGGCGTGAACCCCGAGGCGAGCGAAACCTGCGACGGCGTGGACGAGGACTGCGACGGCGCGATCGACGAAGACGGGGCGGATCTCGGCACCTGGTACCCGGACGCCGACGGCGACGGCTTCGCCCCCTCCGACGCCACCGGCGTCGAGGCGTGCGCCGCCCCGGACGGCCACACCGAGTCGCTCGGCGACTGCGACGACAGCGACGCGGCGGTCTACGCCGGCGCCCCGGAGGACCAGACCAACGGCCGCGACGACGACTGCGACGGGGCGATCGACGAGCGCGGGTTCGCCGTGGGCGACCTCGTCATCACGGAGATCGCGCGGCAGACCTGGTTCGAGGGCACCAGCTCGGACGCGGACGGCGCGTGGTTCGAGGTGTACAACGCCAGCGACGTCGCGATCGACCTCGCGTTGTGGTCGATCGAGCGCACCAACGACATCGTCGGCACCGACGGCTTCCTCGTCGACCCGGCGCTCTCTCCGGTGGTCGCGCCCGGCGGACGCGCGGTGTTCTGCAAGACGGAGCGCTACGCCGCAGGGGTGGACGACGGCAGCACGCTGCCGTGCGACTACCTCATCGGCGACCCGACGCAGCGCGACGGCTGGTCGACCACCTACCAGGACAACACCTTCAACCTCCAGCGCGACGCCGACACGCTCACCGTGTCCGCCGTGCTCGACGCCACGAGCGGCCTCGTCGTCGTCGACACCGTGTCGTGGAGCTACGACGCCGGCTCCGAGTGGCCCCGCGAGGCGCAGCGCACCATGCAGCTCGACGCGGCGTCCCACACCGCCGCGGCCAACGACGCGCGCGAGGCGTGGTGCGCGGCGCCGGTGGAGGGCGCGGCGTGGTGGACCAACGGCGAAGTGTCGGAACGCGGCACGCCGGGAGCGGCAAACGTCGAGTGCGGCGGTTAGCCCCCCGCGGAGGAAACGGACATGCGGACGGCCTGGATCAGCCTACTCTTCGTCCTCGTCGCCTGCACCGACAAGGGCGACGACGACCCCACCGACTCCTCGGACTCCGCGGCGGTCGACGCCGACGGCGACGGCTACCCCGAGTCGGAGGATTGCAACGACGCCGCGGCGTCCGTGAACCCCGGCGCGGAAGAGACCTGGTACGACGGCATCGACAGCGACTGCGACGGCGCCGATGACTTCGACCAGGACGGCGACGGCGTCCGCGGGGCCGGCGAGGGCGGCGACTGCGACGACGAGAACGCCGCCGTGTACCCGGGCGCCGACGAACTCTGCAACGACCGGGACGACGACTGCGACGGCGAGCGCGACGAGGACGCGGTCGACGCGGTCGCCGTGTACGCGGACGTCGACGGCGACGGGTTCGGCTCGGGGGACGCGCAGGGCGTCTACTGCGACGTGCCGACCGGCACCTCCGCGGAGGGCGGCGATTGCGACGAGACGGACGTCGCGGTCAACCCCGGCGCCGACGAGGTCTGCAACGGGGTCGACGACGACTGCACCGGGTGGGTCGACGACGACGCGGCCGACGCGACGGTCTGGTACGCCGACTTCGACGCCGACACCTACGGCGACCTCGGCACCCAGGCCCGGAGCTGCGCGCAGCCCGAGGGCTACGTGGCCGACGCGACCGACTGCGACGACACGGACGTCGCCAGCTTCCCCGGCGCGGTCGAGGTGTGCGACCTCGGCGACAACGACTGCGACGGCGACACGGACGAGGGCGCCACCGACTACCGCACCTACTACCAGGACTCCGACTCGGACGGCTACGGCGACGCGCTCTACAGCACGCTCGCGTGCGGCACGCCGTCCGGCTACTCCGAGGTGTCGACCGACTGCAACGACGCCGACCCGGCCATCAGCCCGGGGGCGATCGAGGCCTGCAACGGCGTCGACGACGACTGCGACGCGGTCATCGACTCCGACGCGCCCGACGCCACGCCGTACTACCCGGACGACGACGGCGACGGCTACGGCGACGCGACGGCCGGCGTGGCGTCGTGCGAGCCGCTCTCCGGGTGGATCACCCAGGGCGGCGACTGCGACGACGACGATGACGCCATCAGCCCGCTCGCCACCGAGGTGTGCGCCGGCGGCGACGAGGACTGCGACGGACTGTCCAACGAGACGGACGCCGCCGACTCGTCCACCTGGTACGTCGACGCCGACAGCGACGGCTACGGCAGCGACTCGGTCACGGCCAACGCCTGCACGGAGCCCGCGGGCTACGCCGACGACGCGGAAGACTGCGACGACTCGCGCGCGTCCGCCAACCCCGGCGCGCGCGAAGCGTGCGACACCTTCGACAACGACTGCGACGGCGAGATCGACGAGTCGTCCGCGTACGACGCCTCGACCTGGTACGCCGACACCGACGCGGACGGCTACGGCGACCTCGACGTGACCTCCATCGCGTGCGACTTGCCGACCGGCTTCGTCGCCAACTCGGAGGACTGCGACGACGGCGACGACTCCGTCCTCCCCGGCGCCGCGGAGGTGCGCGATCTGGTCGACCAGGACTGCGACGACCTCGTCGACGAAGACTTCGTGGCGTACGGCGACCTCGTGGTCTCGGAGATCGCCCGCCAGCCCTACACGGGCGGCTCGGGGTCCGCGACGAACGCCAACGGGCAGTGGTTCGAGGTCCACAACACGTCGGCGTTCGACATCGACATGAGCGGCTGGTACATCGAGGAGGAGCTGGGCGACAGCTTCTACGTGTCGCCCGACGCCGGCCTCGTCGTGCCGGCCGGCGGCCACGCCACCTTCTGCTACGCCGACACCTGGTTCTCCGCGACCTATACCTGCGACTACGAGTGGGGCTCCTCCGCCGTCGGCGCGCCCTACTACGACTCCACCTACTACTTCGACCGTGACGACGACCTCGTGGCCGTCTACGTGGGTGGAAGCTTGATCGACGAGGTCGTGTGGTCGCTCGGCGCCGACGCCGACGGCGATTCGTGGCCGCGCACCGCGCGCTACTCGATGCGCCTCGACGACGATTCGCTCGACGCGGACCTCAACGACGACGCCGGCGCATGGTGCCTCGCGTCGAGCAGCACGATCAACTCCGCGTCCAGCTACACCGGCTACCCCGACTACGGGACGCCCGGCGTCGCCAACGGGTCGTGCGACTGACACCACGGCAGGCCACGGCCCGTCGGTTCAGCCGCGCACCCACATCCGGAGCGGCAGGTTCCCCCCGGGGCCGCCGCGCGCGCCCCAGGGGTTGAGGTCCCACGGGTCGGCGATGAACGCCGAGCCCGCCGGGTCGTTCAGGGGGCAGCCGAGGCGCTTGTTCCGGGTGCTCCACGCCGGACCGGTGGCCACTTCGGCGTCGCCGCACGGGTACGCGCCGCCCTCCCAGTCGATCGGGTGGACGTACAAGTTGGTGCTGCACAGATCCGGGTCGGAGAACGTGCCTTCCGTCAGCGCCCACTCGTGCGGCGTGCCGACGCCGCAATTGTGCATCGGGACGCCCTCCTGGAAGGCCTGGTACGGCTGACCCCCTGCGACATCGAGGTACACGGCGTATTCGGCGTCGGTCTCGAACAGGAGGTCGTTCGCGACCACCTCGGAGAACGCGGCGCTCTTCCAGTCGGCGTCCAGCGCGGCGGTGCCGAAGGTGCTCTGGTCGAGGATGGACCGCACGGTCCACGCCCCGCCCCATCCGTTCGTGCCGACCAGCGTCCATCCGCCGCCGGCGGTGGTCATGTCGCACCAGGTCTCGAAGGGCGCGGACACCTCGAGGGTCACCGGGCCGTCGGGCGTCGTCGGCGCCACGGCGAGCAGCTCGGCGCACGACGCGCAGTACCGGCGGACGGCGCCTTCGTCGCCGCACGCGGCGCGCTCGTCGGCGGTGTCGGTGTCCGACGCCGCGTCCTCCGCCGACGTCACGGCGGGCCGCGGCGCGTCCGGCGGCGTGCACCCGGCGGAGAGGCCGGCCGCGAGCACCCAGGAACACGGGCGCATCCGGCTCACTCGCTGACGCAGGTCCGGCGCGTGGGCGAGTAGAGCTCGGTGTACTCCTCGACCACGAGGCCCTCGGGCCACCGCACGTAGGCCACGTCCCACACCTTGTCGCGGGTGAGCACCGCGTCGTACTCGGCGGCCAGCAGCCCGTAGGTGTAGACCGCGACGTGCGCGGCCACGTCGCCGTCGCCGTTCTGCGTGAAGTAGTGGACGCGGATTCGGTATTCGCCGTCGGCGGGCACGTCGATGTTGATGTTCTCCGGCCCGAGCCCGAACTGGTCGTCGATGTCGAGGCGGGGGTCGTCGTCGCGGCCGGTGGCGCCCCAGCTCGGCGACTGGTTGCACCAGTTGCAGTCGCCCGGGTCGAGGAAGAGCTCGCCGTCGGTGTCGAGCAGGTGGAGATCGAGGTCCGCCGCGGTGGTGTTCCAGGTCAGCTCGACGTGGAGCTGCTCCTCGGGGATGGCGTCGCCCTCCCACACCGCCGGCACGGAGCGCAGGCCGACGGTGTTGGTGACCACGAGCTCGACCTCGTAGACGCCGGCGAGGTCGGTCGTGAACACCGCCTCTTCGGTGAGGGTCACGAGAGACTCGCCCGCGAGCGAGCCATCCGGCACGGTGGTGATCGTCCACTCGTACGACAGCGGGAGGTAGCCGCTCGGGTCGGAGCTCGAGGCGCCGTCGAGGGAGATCGTCTCGCGCGGAGCGATGGAGCTGGGCCCGTCGATCACCGCGATCGGGTAGTCGAAGTCGGCTCCGCCGTTGCCGACGAGCGGCACCCGCACCTCGGGCTCGTCCGGGTCGTCCGACGCGAACGTGAGCCCGCCGCTGTCGCCGTCGGCGTTCGGGGGAGTGTACGTGACCACGACCTGCTGCGACTCGCCCGGGCTCAGCACCACGCCCCGCATGTCCGTCACCAGGGTGAAGCTGCCGGAGCCCGCCTGCGTGACGGACGCGATCGTCAGCGGGCCGTCGCCGAGGTTCGAGACCGTGGTCCAGAGCGCGGTGGTCGTGAGCGGCGTCACGTTGCCGAAGTCGATGGACAGGGGGTCGAACGCGATGTCCGGGGTGGGCGCCTCGACGCCCGTGCCGGCGAGGGTCACGGTGTGGGGGGAGGACTCGTCGTTGGTGACGAGGGTGAGCGTGGCCGCGTAGTCGACGTAGTCGGCTGGGACGAAGTCGATGTTCAGGGCGTACTCGGCGTCCTTCGGCAGCGCCTCGGTCGGCAGAGCGCCGACTGTCCAGACGGCCGCGTCGCCGTCGATCGTCGCGCTGGTCACCTCGAGCCCTCCGAGCCCGCCGTTGAACAACGTGACGGGGAGCGTCGCCCCGTAGTCGACCACGACGTCGCCGAAGTCGAGCGCCTCCGGCACGACGAGGAGGTTGGGGACGGCCTTCTGTACATTCGACTCGGGCGGCGCGCAGGCCACGGCGAACAGGAACCCTACGATCATTGGCTGTCTCCTCGAATCCACCATAGCAGCCCGCGGTTGGGCTATCCTGGTGTTCGGAGCGTGGCGGCGATGCTGTTTCTGATGTGGATGGCGTGCAACGGCTGCCAGCCGGAGCTCCCGCGGCCGGATGACTCGCCGCCGATCGACACCGCGCCGCCGGAAGACTCGAGCCCTCCCGACGACTCGGCGCCCGACACCTCTCCCCCGGCCTTGTGCGACCTCGAAGAGGTAGAGCCGAACGACAACATCCTCGAGGGCACTCCGCTTCCGATGGAGGTCTGGGCGTGCGGCTTCATCGAGCGGCGCAACGATCTCGACGTCTTCGCCTTCTCGAACACGGAGCCCGGCTGGGTCGAGATCAACGTCGAGGCGTACGCGCGCGGCTACGACACCGACCCGCAGTTCCAGCTCATCGGCAACGGCACCACCGCCATGGTGACCGGGCGCTACCTCGGCACCGACCCGCGCATGGTGTTCCCGGTCGCCGCCGCCACGGACTGGACCGTGGTCGTGTCCGACACGAACTTCGAGTTCGGCGAAGACTTCGGCTGGTTCCTGCTCACCTCGCAGACGAAGGCGCCGGTGCGCTGGTCGCACGAAGAGGTCGAGCCGAACGACAGCTACCCCACCGCACAGGTCGTGCAGCCCGGCGACAAGGTGTTCGCCACCCTCGGCGAGACTCCCGACTTCGACTGGTACGACGTGAGCTTTCCAGGCGCTGGCACGTTCACCGTCACGATCGACGCCTACACCGTGGGCAGCCCCGCGGACACCACGCTTCGGGTGTTCCGCGACGACGGGACGACGCTCATCGCCACGGACACGTCCGGCGAGATCGGGTACGACCCGGACCCGTACTACCAGCGCCGCATCGGCGAAGCGAACCGCTACTACCTGCAGGTCCGCACCGTGGACGACATCGGCTCGCCGTTCCATTGGTACACGCTGGACATCGCGTTTGACCCCGAGGAGGAGACCCCTTGACCCGAACCATCCTGCTTCCGCTCGCGCTCCTGGCGCTCGGCTGCAACCCTGACACCGACAAGGACGAGGGCGACACGACCGACACCGACCTCGACACCGACTCCGGCGACACCGACTCCGGCGACACCGACGACACCAACGTCGCCTGCGAGACGACCGTGTCCTCGGTGTCCGTGGAAGACGGCGCCGTCGACGTGTACTACCGAGGTTCGATCACGGTCAGCTTCGACGGCGACGCGGCCTCCGACGGCGCGACGTTCACCCTCGTGGACGCGACGGGCGCGGCGGTGCCCTTCCAGACCACCTGGGCCGAGGGCAACGTGATGGCCACGCTCGACATGGTCGGCACGCCCGCCTCCGCGCACACGCTCTCCGTGTCGCTCTGCGACGTCATGACCGTGGTCGGCTTCACCACGTCGGGCACGGGCAGCCCGCTCACGATCGACCCCGCCGAGCTCGTCGGCGACACCTTCGTGTTCAGCTTCGCGCAGTCGACCATCGTCGATCCGCCGTTCCTCGACCTGCTCAAGGGGCGTTTCCTCACGGCGCCGATCCTCCTCGGGGTCACCTCGGTCGACGCGACCAACATCGACATCCTCGGTGGCCTCGGCACCTTGAACGACCGCGGCGAGTACCGGCAGCTCAACCTGCCGACCTGGGACTTCCCGGTCGCCGACTTCGCGGGGCAGCCGTACTTCCAGGCCTCCACGGACGTCATCACGATCATGTACGGCGACGTGGCGATCCCCGTGCACGACTTCGCGTTCTCCGGCACCTTCCGCGCCGACGGCAGCGCGATCGAGGAGGCCACGGCCGGCGGCTTCTGCGACACCCGCTACATGGGCCCCGCCCTCGGCCAGCCGGACAACCCCAACGCCGTGTGCGACTTCGCCGAAGCCGCGGGCATCCCCTGCCTGCCCTGCGCCGACGGGGAGGTGTACTGCGTGAACGTGTGGGCGGTCGACATCACCGCGGAGCTCGTCGACGGGCTCACCCTCGTCGAAGTCCTCGACGAGTAGCGCGAAGGCGCCTCGTCACGCCGCGAGGCGCGCCATGCACGGGAGGACGACCTCCGCCATGGCGCGCTCCACCATCGCGGCCATCGCGTCGGGGCGCAGCCGCCCGTGCGCCGCGAGGACGACCTCCGGCGCGCCGAACGTCACCGCCGGGGGGCGCACGCCGTCCCGCCGCACCCCCTCGAGCACTCCGACGATGGCGTCGCGCACCGCGGGGCCGCCCGCGTCCACCATCCAACGGAGCGCGCGCCACGCGAGCTCGGCGTGGCGGGCCTCGTCGTGGGCGATGACCTCCAGCAGCGCGCGGACGGCCGGATCGACGCAGGTCTCGAGCGCCTCCACCGCGAGGAGCGCGACGACGGTCTCGCCGATGGCGCCCTCGAGCGCGGTGGCCGCGGCGAGCGCGGGGAGATCCCCCACGATCGGCACCGCGCCATCGAAGGGGAACGCGCCCGGCGCGACCGGCCCGCCGGCGTAGGCCTCCGCGAGCGCGTAGGCGAGGCGCGCGTGTCGCACCTCGTCGCGCGCGGCGGCGTGCGCGGCGTCGACGAGGTCCGCCGGCGCGCCCGCCGCCATCAGCTCGAGCGCGAACTTCGAGAACGCCGCGACCGACGCGTGCTCGATCGCGGCGTCCTCGGCCCAGGCCGTGGCGAGGACACGGCGTTGTTCCTCGTTCAGTGCGGAGACGTCCGGGCGCGGGCCCCGCGCCCAACCGCCGCGCGCCACCGTGGGCGAGATCCGCAGGGCGCCGGACGGGGTGGTGTACGGGCGGCCGACGACGCAGCCATTGGCGAGCTCGCGCTCGGTGGTGGGGTAGCAGCAGCGGTCACCGGCCCAGCCGGTGTCGTCGTCTCCGGCCACGAACGTGCCAGGGCCGTCCACCGACACGATCGCCTCGCCGCAGCCGGGGCCGACGAGCGTCTGGGCCGCCTCCGCGGGCGACGGGCACGTCTCGACGCCTTCGTCCATCGGGATGCAGGCGGTGGCGGTGTACGTGGGCCCGCACGCGGCGAGCGGGACACCGAGGACGGCGAGGAAACGGGCGCGCATCGTGGCGGTGGTCATGAAGCCTCCTTGTGGGCGACGACTGGGGATGCAAGAGGCATACCGCGCGCGAGGCGCCGCGCGGCCGCCCGAAGCTCGTCGCCGTGGAACGCCGCGGCGTAGAGCGCGACCATCGACCACCCGAAGGGGCCGACCTCCATCGACAGCTCGATGCCGAGGTGCATCGCGGCGCCGCCGAGCAAGAACAGGCTGCGGAAGTCGATTCGGTTGAGCTGCGCGCGCAGCGACCCGGGGCGCGTACGGGTGGCGCGGAACACGTACGCGAGGAGGAACAGGGGCGACGACTGCTCCCAGAGCCAGGTCAGGGTCGTCGCGAGCTGCGTCAGCGGGAAGTACGGCGCCAACCAGGTCATCTCGGTGCGGTGCCACGTGGGCTGCTGCAGGATGTACCAGAGCGCGTCGGCCTGCCCGCCCGGCACCCACCCGGCGCTGACCTTCTGGAGCCCGGTGCTCCAATAGACGACGGCGATCTGGCCGATCAGCAGGTAGCGCGGCCAGGCCGCCGCGGTGCCGTCGCCGCCGAACACCCGGGCGTCGACGGACAGCGCGCGCCCGCACCCCGACAGCATCAACAGGAAGAGCCCGTTGAGGATCACCTCGTCGTAGCTGCCGCCCGCGTGGCTGTTCAGGTCCCCCAGGAAGGCGAAGGACGCCCAGGTGGCCACGGCCGCGAGGGGGGTCAGCGCGCCGAGGGCGAGCATCGTGGCCGAGAACATGCAGAACAGCTCGACCGTGCGGATGTTCTGCACGGTGGCGCCGCCCCAGGCGTCGAGCCTGGGAACACGCAGGTCGCGGAGGCCGCCGTGGTCGGCGTCCACCCACACCAGGAGATCGGCCCCGGACGCCATCATCCCCGCGAGGTGCGCGACGACGACCAGCGCCAGGGCGGCCCGCACGACGGCGAGGGGCGTCGCGTCCTCGCGGTGGTGCACGAGCGCGACCCAGGCCAGCCAGGGGTTCCTCACCGTGGCACCGTGAACGTCGGGTCCCACGTGCCGTCCGGGATGCGCCCGTCGAGCACCTGGCGCGCGCTCGGAGTCCGCGCGCGCCAGAATCGGCATCGAACCTCCTCGATCGCTGGGTCCTCCGCGAACGCGCGCGCGGCGAGGGCCCCGCAGGCGGCCTTCGCGGGCTTCGCGTGCGACGGCCAGGCCCAGCGGAAGATCGAGGCCCGAAGACGCTCCATTCGAAGCGGCCACGCCATCCAGGTGGCGTCGGCATCGCCTTCACGGAACAGGACCCGCCAGCCGGAGGCGTCGCGGGCCTCGACGCTGAAGCGCGCGGGTTGGCGGTGAGGCGCCACGAACATCTTCCACGACTGGCCGGTGGCGGTCCAACGCTCGTAGCGCTCGACGGGGCGCAGGAGCACGTCGAGGGCGCTCTGGTACGCGTTGGCGAACACCCAGAGGCGGTCGACGAAGGTGTCGTGGTCCATCCCGAGCCGGTCGGCCCAGGCGTCCATCTCGACGCGCACGCCCGGATCGGCCCAGTTCTTTCGCGAGAGCCCACCTTCGGGGGAGGGGATCGCCGAGATGACCACGACGGCCACGTGCGCGGCGACGAACGCCGCGAGCGCGTGGCGACCGAGCGCGCGCAGCGCGGCGATCAACCCTTGACTCGCGCCTTGGCGTACTCGGCGTAGCCGCCCGGGTAGACCTCACAACGCCCGTTGTCGACGAGCACGACCTTCGTGGCCACCCCCTCGATGAGGTCGCGGTGGTGGGTCACGTAGATGCAGGTGCCCTTGTAGGACTCGATGGCGTCGCGGATGGCCGAAACCCCTTCGAGATCCATGTGGTTCGTGGGCTCGTCCATCACGAGGACGTTGTGCTGCATGAGCATCAGCCGCGCGAGCAGGGTGCGAACGCGCTCGCCGCCGGACAGGGTCGCGGTGGGGCGCTCCGCGTCCTCGCCCGAGAACAACATGCGCCCGAGCACGCTGCGCACGCCTTCCTTGCCCGCCGTCGGCTTCTGCTCGAACATCCAGGTGAACACCGTGAAGCCGGGCGGGATCGCGTGCTCGCTCTCTTCGGGGAGGTAGCCCGGGTTCGTCTCGTGCCCCCACTTCACGCTGCCCTGCAACGACGGGATCTCTCGCAGGAGCGTGCGGATCAACGTCGTCTTTCCGGCGCCGTTCTTGCCGACGATCGCCACCTTGTCGCCGCGCTCGACGTCGAGGTTCAGACCGCTCCACACCCGAGCCTCGCCGTAGCCGCCGGACAGCTTGCGCAGCTCGAGGACCTCGCGGCCGCTGCTCCGCTCGAAGTCGAACCGGATGTAGGGGCGCTGGATGTTGCTGCGCTTGATGTCCTCGGGCTTGAGGCGATCGAGCTCCTTCTTTCGGCTGGCGGCCTGGCTCGAGCGCGTACCGGCGCCGAAGCGCTGGATGAAGTCCTGGAGCTGCTTGACCTTCTCCATCTTCTTCGCGTTCGACTGCTCGACCTGGCCGCGGATCTGGGCCTTCATCCGCACCATGTCGTCGTAGTTGCCGGTGTACTGGATGATGGTCTGGTAGTCGATGTCCGCGATGTGGGTGCACACCGAGTTCAGGAAGTGACGATCGTGCGAGATGACGACGAGCGTGCCGTCGTAGGCGTTGAGGAACTCCTCCAGCCAGGCCACCGACTCGAGATCGAGGTGGTTGGTGGGCTCGTCGAGCAGGAGGGCCTGCGGGCGGCCGAAGAGCGCCTGCGCGAGGAGCACGCGCAGCTTGAAGCCACCTTGGAGCTCCTTCATCTTGCGCTCGTGCATCTCTTGCGGGATGCCCAGGCCGTCGAGCAGCACCGCCGCGTCGGGCTCGGCCGTGTACCCGTCCTCTTCGGCGACCACACACTCGAGCTCGCCGAGGCGCTCGCCGTCTTCGTCGCTGAGCTCGGGCTTCGCGAGGAGGGCGTCCTTCTCGGTCATCGCCTCCCAGAGGCGCTGGTTCCCGACGATGACCGAGTCGATGACCCGCATGTCGTTGTAGATGGAGTGATCCTGGCGCAGGACGCCGACGCGCTTCGGGCGGCGCACGAAGCCGGAGTCGGCGTCGATGTCGCCGATGAGGATCTTCATGAAGGTGGACTTGCCCGCGCCGTTCGGGCCGGTGAGGCCGAAGCGTTTCCCGGGTGGGAACGCGGTGTGGACCTCCTCGAACAGGAGCCGGCCACCAAAGCCTTTCGAGACGTTGTCGACCACGATCATGGCGGCACCCCTGAGGGCGGCCGACTAACCGATCGGCTATGTTGCGGGCATGGCGACCTTCATCGCCCAGGTGTCCTGCATCGGCGTCGGCCTGGTGGCCGGGTGGCTCTCGCCCCGGGCCGCCGGTCAGGCGTGGCTCTCTCGGGACACCTGGATCAACGTCGGTACTGGCGCCCTGCTGTACCCGGTGCGCCTCGGCCTGGTGCTGCTCGGCGTCGACACCCTCCACGGCGTGGTGCCCCTGAGCAGCGTCGGCCCGGGGCTCGTCCAGCTCGTGCTCGCCGTGGTGCTGCTCGACTTCTGCAAGTACTGGCTGCACTTCGCCGATCACCGCGTGCCCTTCCTCTGGCGCTTCCACCGCGTGCACCACTCGGTCGAGCGCATGGACGCCACGGCCGGGCTGCGCATGCACCTCGTCGACTTCCTGCAGCTCAGCGCGCTGCCGATCCTGCTGTTCGGCGTGCTGTTCGACACGCGCGGGTCTCCGCCGTGGGTGGTCCCGGGCGTGCTGATCGTCGGCATCGTGGCGGACACCATCGAGCACGCGAACGTGCCGTTCAAGGTCGATACCTGGTGGAAGCGCGTGTGGTTCTACACGTTCAACACCCCCTTGTTCCACTCGTGGCACCACACGCGCGAGGGCCACCTCATCGACGGCAACTACGCCGCCGCCTTCCCGATCTGGGATCGCCTGTTCGGCACCGACGTCACCCGGCCGGAGCCGCCCGCCCTCTATGGGCTCGGTGAAGATCGTCTGGACGCAAGCGTGCTAGGCATGCAAGCGCTCCGCTCCGAACGCACGGGTTGATGCCCCGCCGCGCCTACGTGCTCGTGGTGCTCGCCATCACCGCGGCGAGCCTGATCTGGGTCATCTCCGGCATCGACGTCGACGAGGCCGCGCGGCAGCTCGCCGCGGCCGGCGTCGCGTGGCTGCTGCCGGTGCAGCTGCTCTACCTCGCGTCCCACCTGCTGCGGGTCTGGCGGCTCCAGGTCATCCTCGGCGGCAAGGTGGGGTTCCTCCGCCTGTTCTCGATCGTCAGCGCCGGGTACCTCGCCATCCACGTCGTGCCCTTCCGCATGGGCGAGCTGGTGCGGCCCTACCTGCTCCAGGAGAGGGCGGGCGTTCCGTTCGCGGCGGGGCTCGCCGCGGTGTTCCTCGAGCGCCTGTGCGACGTGGCGATGCTCGCGATCATGTTGCTGATCGTCGCCTTCGCGTTCGATCTTCCGCCGGTCGTGCTCGGCGGCGTGGATGTGCTGCGCGCGGCTCAGCGTGGCGCCGGCGTCGTGCTCGCGGGCGGGATGGTCGGCGTCGTGGTGGCCGTCTACGGGGGCGACGCGCTGCTGTCCCGCGTGCCCCGGTCCCCCTTGACCGACGCCGCCCGCCGGTTCCGTGACGGCCTCGTCGTGGGGTCCGGACGCCCGGGCCCGCTCGCCCTGGCGCTGGCCCTGAGCGTCGGGGTGTGGGCGATCACCATCGTCGCGGTGCAGCGCTCGCTCGCGGCGTTCGCCGGGTTGCCGGACGATCTCGGGGCTGCGCTCACCACGTGGTCGATCACGCTCGCGGGCATGTCCGTCGTCCCGACCCCGGGCTTCTTCGGCGGCTTCGAGGCCGCGTGCGCGCTCGCCCTCGAGCTGCTCGGGGCCGAGGCGTCCCCAGCCCGGGCCTTCGCGGTCGTGCTGCACCTCGGGCAGTTCGCGTTCACGGTCGTCTCCGGCGTGTCGTGCCTGCTCGTCGAGGGCTGGAGCCTGCGAGACCTCGTCAGCCGCAGTCGGGCCGCGGCTCCTACAGGTTGACGGAGTACCAGGCGCCCACGTAGGTGGCGTCGAGCGCGGCCGGCCAGAGCGGGACGCCGACCCCGACGGCGACGAAGTGCGTGTCGGCGAACGCCGTCGAGACGCCCGGGATGAGCTCCGCCGACACGTCGAAGGTGTCGAAGCTCCTTCGCCCGTCGAGCTCCAGGAAAATCGAGCTGGCTTCGGTGAAGTACCACTCCGGAGCGACCATGACCCACGCCTCGAGGCCGGCGGCCCCGCCGCCGAGGGGGAGCACCACGTCCGCGCCGAGGTTCGCGGTGAGGGTCAACCAGCCGAGCTCGTAGACCCCTTGCAGTTGCGGGTTCAGGGCGACGACCCCCGGGTTCCAGGTGGCGCCGAGCGCGACGGCGGTGGACTCCGCGAGGAACCACCGCGGCATCAGCTCCGCGTGGTCGAAGCCCGACTCCGCCGCGAGGGTGCCCCCGACGCCGGCGAGCAGCTCGAACCGCGGGGTCAGCCCCACCTGCCCGTACACGTACGGGTAGACGCCGGGCGCCCCGTCGACGAAGACGAACGGCGTGAGCGTGACCGTGGCGTCGCCGACGTGCGCGCCCCACGGGTTGAGCGGCGCGGCGAGCGCGGGCGACAGGGCGACGAGAGGGAGCAGGAGCATCGGGAGCGCCGGGATGCGCGGAGCTTACTCCGCGGCGGACGTACCCTCGTCCACGGAAGGCTCGCCCGGCGGTGGCGGCGGCCCGAGCACCGCGCCGGGCAACACGCGCTCGGGCGCGCAGGCGCACGTGGCCCCCGCGGTCCAGCACGCGGCGCCGTCGACGAGCACGACCGCGTCTTCGCCTCGAAGCCGGTCGGGGCAAACCCAGCCGTCGCCCATCCCCAGCACCGCGACGCGCTCGTTCCCGGCCTGGCCCGCGCCCGGCGCCGCGCGCAGGGGGGGGATCGTGCATGCGGCGAGCACCGGCCGCACGAACATGGACTGCCACGCCCCCGCCTCGAGGACGCCGGCGGCTTCGGCGCGCGCCGCGGCGACGAGCCCGTCGAGGGTGTCGCTCCACCAGTCGTCCACGAGCGGCGCCACCGTCGGCGCGTGGCGGATCGTGTCGAGCCGGGCCGCTTGCGCCCGTGCGGCCTGGGCCACCTCCCGCCACGCGGCGCCGAACCGCTCGATCCGCCAGCCGACCTCGATGCGCTCGACGTCGGCGCAGGGGTCCGGCGGCCCCCGCGCGGGCTTCTTCACCGCCGGGAGCTCCGCCGGCTGAGGGGACCTCCGCGTCCACTCCACCTGCATCGCGCTCGTCGCCGCGCGCACCGCGCCGGCCGTGTCGAGGAGCTCGCGCAGGCGGGCTTCCGCCTCGATCAATTGCGGCGCGCCGGGCGCGAGGTCCGCGGGTGCGGAGGCGAGGAGCAGCACGAGCCACATGGCGGGTGGGTTATCCGGGCCCGGGCTACTCCGCGGCGCGCAGGAACCGAGCCTCGAGGGAGTCACCGCGTCGAACCTCGGTGATCCGCGCGCCTTCGTCAAGCAGCGCCCGCAGCAGGTCGCTCGTCGCGGCCGCGATGTCGACCCCGGGCTCGACCACGAGGCGCACCGTCGCTTCGCGCCCGGCCGGGTAGGGCGGCGCGAGCTGGACCGTCACCTGCCGATCCTGGCCGGTGATCTCGATCATCGGGCCGGCGCGCGTGCACCGGCCGCGCTCCACGAACACGACGTGGTCGCAGAGGGTCTCGAGCTCGGCGAGGTTGTGGGAGCTCACGAGCACCGTCGCGCGGCCGCGGCGGGTCGCGATGCGCTCGCGCAAGTGCCGGGCCTGGGCAGGGTCGAGCCCGCTCGTCGGCTCGTCGAGAAGGACGAACGCCGGATCGCCGAGCAGGGCCGACGCGACCGTGACGCGTCGGCGCATGCCGTGCGAGAGGGTGCCGATGGCGGTGTCCGCGCGGTCGGTCAGCAGCACGTCTTCGAGGGCCGCCCGCACGGCTTCGCGCGCCGCGGCCGCGCCGAGTCCCTGGAGCCGTGCCCAGACGCCCAGGAGCTGCCGGGGGGTGCTCGCGAGCGGGAGCTCGGCGTCCTGCGGGAGGATGCCGACGCGGCCGCGATGACGATCGGGGTCGAACGGCCCGAGGCCGAGGAGGTCCACCGAGCCGCGATCCGCGCGCAGGTACCCGGCGATGACGCTCATCGCCGTCGTCTTTCCAGCGCCGTTCGGTCCGACGAGCCCGCACACGCTGCCCGCGGGCACGGTGAAGTCGAGCCCGTCGAGGGCCACCGCGCGCCCCCAACGCTTGTGCAGGCCCACCACGGCGAGGGCGGGGCGGCTCATCGGCGGCGCCGGGTCAAAGGTCTCTCACGGCGAGGCGCGCGTGCCCGACGGCGTAGTACACGACGGCGAGCACCCCGCAGTGCGCGACCGCCACGAGAGCCGTGCCCGGGTCGAGGCTCCACAGCGGCGCCCACAGGGTCGTGGCGACGAAGAGCCGGAGGAGGTCCGCGGCGCGCTCGGCGACCTCGCCCTTCGCGAACACATCGAGGTAGTACCCCGTGATCGGCAACGCGAGGAACGCGCCGGTGGCGAGCACGCGCGCGCCGTTGGCGTTCGGCACCCACGCGGAGGCGGCGAGGCCGAGGCCGGCGAACGGGAGCGCGTACGCGCACGCGAGCAGGGTGCGCAAGGTGAGCTCGCCGAGGAGCGCCAGAGGGTCGTTGCCGGTCATCAGCGTCATGCCGGCGACCCACGCGACGAGCACGCCGAGCGCCGCCGCCACCCCCGCGAGCAGGAGCTGCCCGGCGAGCTTGCCGAGGCCGATGGACACCCGGCTCGCGCGGCACGCGAGGTACCGGATCGATCGGCTTCGAACCTCGGTTGCGATGGATCCGGACGCGGCGAACAGCACCACGAGCGGCAACAGGGCCATGGCCGCGGCGCCGGCCCACAGGCCGAGGAGCGGCCGATCGAGCAGCTGGTCGAGCTCCGCGCCGCTCGCGACGAGGGGGCGGAACATCGAACGCAGCTCGTCTCCCTCGAGGAGCTGGGTCACCATGGCCCCGGGGCGCCGTGTGGCCGGCAGGCCCATTGCCAGCGCGATCGGCGTCTCGAGCTCGCGCAGGATGAACGTGAACAGCCAACACGCGCCGCCGATCGCGCCCGCGTAGGCGAGCAGGATGAGCTGCAGGAGGCGGGTGCGCACGGCCTCGCCGACCTCGTACACCGCGACCCACCCGACATCGGAGAGCCACCGAACGTGCTCGCCGCTCATCGGACGCTCACTCGACCCCCGGGAGCCGTTCGAGGCGCTCGAGCGCCTGGAGCGCGTCGCTGGACAGGTAGGAGAGGGGATCGAGCAGGGCGTCGTCGACGTCGACGTCTTCGGGCAGCGCGGCCTGCAGGCGGTCGTCGGCCTCGATGACCACGTCGAGCGCCTCCGCGGCGAAGCCGAGCATCATTCGGCGGTCCACCTCGCCGACCTCGTTCGTCTCGGTCACGAGCTCGTCGACGAGCTTCGCGAGCTTCGTGTTCATCGCGGCCGTGGCCTCGTCGATCGAGCCCATGTCCGCGTCGTCGAGGGCCGCTTGCTCGCGCAGCGCGGCGCGCGCCTGCGCGCGCCGCGCGTCGAGGGCCTCGCCGACCGCTTCGGCTTCGTTCGCCAGCCCCTCCGTGACCGCCTCCGCGACCGCCCCGGCGTCCGGGGCCTCGGGCTCCTCGTCCGGCCCCGCCGGGGCGTCGGGGGCGGCCACGCGCGTCACGCGCTTCGGCGCGCCGCCGCGTTGGAGGTTGAGCTTGGGGCGCGACGCGCCGTTGGCCCCGAGCAGCTCACGCACGCCCGCCGCCGCGTCGGAGGTGCAGCCCGCCGTGCCGCGCAGCCCGTCGAGCTCGGCCCGCAGCGCGCGCAGCTCCCCCCGCGGCTGCAACGCGCCGAGGACGATGCCCACCACGAGCGCCGCGACGGCCGGAAGAAACCACTTCATCCGGGTGCCCTAGCGCGGCCGGCGCGTCGCCACCAGCCGGGCACGCGCGGGCGCGCGCGAGCGTGACGATTCTTCGGTTGGTCTTGACACGTCCAGAGCGCCGTGGGACGCTGGGCGTCCCTTCTCCCCCCTCTCCGCAGCGAGCTCCCCCCATGATCCCCGACTCCCTCCGCTACCCGCCGGGTGGCAAGCCCTGGCTTCTGTACGCCCTGTTCGGCGCCTCCCTCGTGATGAACGTGTCCCTCGCCCTTCGGTACTCCGCGCAGGACGAGGTCGCCGCGCCGCCGCTGGTCGCGCCGACCGTGCCGACCCCGGCGGCGCCGAGCGCCGAGCACGATCCGAACGCCGCGGTGCCTCCGGAGCTGGTCGCGCCGCTCCCGGAGCCCAAGGGGGTCGCTCGTCAAGCCGGCACGCACGTCTTCAGCGGCGCGGTCCGCAGCTCGCTCTCGGCCACGTTCCAGGACGCCGAGGCCACGAACCCGGCGGCGCTCTCGGCGGTGTACTCGCGTCTGTTCGCTTGGGACCTCGATCTTCGCCGCGACCTGCACAAGGGCGACCTCGTCGAGGTGCTCTACGAAGAGCCGGACGGTCAGGAGCCGCTCATCCTCGCGGCCCGGTTCAAGAGCCAACCGGGCACCGAGGCGGAGCGGACCATCGCGGCGTACCGGTACCACGCGCCGGGGGATCGGTTCCCCTCGTATTGGTCGACCTCCGGCGAGGAGGTCCCGCGGCGGCTCATCGACGGGCCGCTCGCGGACTACGAGCAGATCACGAGCCTCCTGAAGGACCGCCCGACCCACCGCGGCATGGACTTCAAGACGCCGATCGGCACGCCGGTGACGACGCCCCGCGCCGGCAAGGTGACCCGGACCAACTGGAACCACGCGAGCAACGGCAACTGTGTCGAGGTGCAGTTCGGCGATGGCGTCCTCGCCAAGTTCCTGCACCTCAACGAGAACGCGGTCAAGGAGGGACAGACCGTGTCCGCCGGGACCGAGCTCGGAAAGACCGGGAACACCGGACACTCGACCGGGCCTCACCTGCACTACCAGCTCGAGCGCGGCACGGCGACGGTCGACCCGATCAGCTACCACGGCACCCTGCGCCGCAAGCTGCCCGCCGACGCGATGCCCGGCTTCGACGCCGCGGTCGCGGAGCTCGCCGCGCAGCTCGACGGTCGCCTCGCGCGGCGCTGACCGCGCGCCGGCTCAGTCCACGCGCCACAGGGTGGCGACGACGGTGTCGCCCTCGGTGAGCGTCTGGACCGGAGTGACCACGACGCCGGCCTCCGTCGCGGCGCGCGTCACCCCGCCCGCGTCGGGGGACCAGTTGTACGCGAGCCGCGCGGTGGGGCGAACCGTGAGGTAGTGCCCGCCACGCGCCGCCCGGAGGATCGCCGGGCCGACCTTCTTCGGTGCCCGCCGGGCGACCGCGCCCCACGCGTGGCGCGCCTCGATCTCCGGGGCGCGCACCTCGAGCATGCCGTAGAGCTCGTAGTCGCTCGTCACGACGCGGCGCACGTGGTGCGCCCGGAGCGCCTCGATCAGGGCCGCCTGTCCGCGCTCGGTGAAGGCGGGCGCGTGGATCGACGCGACGACGGCGTCGGTGCCGCGAAGCTGCCACACCCCGGCGACGATCTGCGGGGAGACGAGGGCCGCGACGAGGGCTGCCCGAGCGACGCTGCGCGGGGGCGCGAGCTCGCCGGCCACACGGTCGGCGGCGAGCGCCGCCAGCAGGGCGAGGGGAACGGCCACGGGGCCGAGGTGGTGAAGGTCACGGTTCGCGAGGGTGATCGCCGCGATCTGGGCGGGGACCGCGAGCGCGAGGAAGCGGAGG
>CAMAXZ010000024.1 GCA_945862325.1 Klebsiella pneumoniae | reverse complement strand
GCTCGGCCGGCGCCGCGGGGGGCGCCACGCGGGCGGCGGGGCGCGCGAGCGCGCCGGGGCGGTGCTCTTCGAGCACGAGGTGGAAGTTGGTGCCGCCGAAGCCGAACGAGCTCACGCCGGCCCGCCGGACGCGCGAGGTGTCCCACGCTTCGGGTGCCGCGAGCACCCGCAGCGGCACCACGTCGAGCGCGAGGTCCTTCCTCGCATTTCGGTAGTTGATCTGCGGCGCGTACACCTTGTGGTGCAGCGACAGCGCGACCTTCATGGCGCTGGCGGCGCCCGCGGCGCTCTTGAGGTGCCCGATGTTGCTCTTGATCGAGCCGATGCGCGCGGGGCCCCACGCGCCGCGCCGCCCACCGCCGATGAGCTCCGTGAGCGCCTCGACCTCGACCTTGTCGCCCACCACGGTGCTCGTGCCGTGGCACTCGAACAGATCGACCTCCGCCGGGTCGATCCCGGCGCCCTCGTACGCGCGGCGCAACGCCCGGCGCTGCCCCTCGGGGTTCGGGGCGGTGATGCCCTTCCCCTTCCCGTCGCTCGACGCGCCGATGGCGCGGATGACGGCGTATACCCGGTCGCCGTCGCGCTCCGCCTCGGAGAGGCGCTTGAGCACGAGGATGCCGACGCCCTCGCCCATCACGAAGCCGTTGGCGTCGGCGTCGAACGGGCGCGACCCGTCCGGGGACAATGCTCCGATCTTGCAGAACTTGGCGTAGGTGGCGACGCCCATGCTGCGATCCGCGCCGCCGGTGAGGGCGAGGTCGAACTCGTGGTCCTGGAGGCCCTTCACGGACGCCTGGATGGCCGCCATCGCACCGGCGCACGCGGCGTCCGTCGTGAAGTTGGGCCCGCCGAGGTTCAGCGCGTTGGTGACGCGCCCCGCCACGACGTTGCTCAGCTCGCCCGGCATCGAGTCCTCGGTGATCGGAGGGAGCCGCTCCTTCACCGCCGCTTCGTAGGCCGCCAGGATGCGCGCGCGCGCCACGTCGGGAAGCGCCGCGAAGTTCGGGACCTCCTCGAGCGCCTTGCGGAGCGCCGGGAACATCACCCGAAGGGTGTAGTCGTCGCCGATCTCGCCGCCCATCGCGTTGCCGAGGATGACCGCGGTTCGTTCGCGGTCGAACGCGCGATCCGCGCCGTGGCGGGCATCGTCGAGGGCGTCGGCCGCGGCGTCCAGCGTCATCTGCTGGATGGGGTCGATGAGCCGCGCCGCGGACGGCGGGATGCGGAAGCGACGCGGGTTGAACACGTAGTCGGTGACGAACCCGCCGATGCGGGCGTAGGTCTTGTCGGGCACGGAGCGGTCCGGGTCCCAGAAGAGCGCGGGATCCCAGCGCTCTTTCGGGACGTCCACGATCGCGTCGAAGCCGCCGAGGAGACGCTCCCAGAGCGCGAGCGGGGAGTTGGCGCCGCCGGGAAGACGACATCCGAGCCCGATGATCGCGATGGGCTCACGCACGTCGACGTGGACGTCGGCGTCATCGGCCGGGAGGCGCGGAGAGGGAGCGACCGGGTCCGCCGTGGCCACCGTGACCCCGGCGCGGGAGTACGCTCGAATGAGCGCTTCCAAGGTTTCGTACTGGCGCGCGAGCCCGGGCGCGTGCAGCAGCCCGGAGCCACCCGGCCACGCGTGGGTGAACGCGTCGTCTTCGGCGATGAACGCGGCGGAGACATCTTCCAGCGCTTCGCCGCGGGCCAGGCGTCGCGCGGCCTCGGCGGCCGGCGTCGCGACGACGTTGACGCCCGCGACGCGACGCAGGTCGGCGGCCACCAGGCGATCGAGGCGCGCGGCGAGCGCCGGAGGGAGCCCGAGGAGGCCGTAGAGAACGTCGGAGATCGCGAGGCCGTCGACGTCGGGCGCCGCGTCGTCGGGCCGCGCCGGCCAGTCGAGCACCACCGGGGTGCCTTCCACGACGCCGTCGAGCAGGGACGCCACGTCCACGTCGGCGGACCGGCCGGCGCTGCCGAGGCCGCGGAGGTAGAGGCCGACGAAGCCGCCAGGCGGGCGTCGCGTCTCGGAATCCGAAACCTCGAACCAACACTCTCGACCTTCGATCGCCGGACCGGCCGCGGCGATGACGCCGCCGGTCCCGGGCACCGCGCCGGAGGTGTCCCGAACGCGCACCCACGCGGCCGGCGGGATCTCGACCCCGTGCGCCCGCGTGACGTCGACCACCGGGACGGCCCCCGCGGCTGCGACCCGTGCTGCGAGGTGCGCCCGCTCCGGCGGGAGCACACAGAAGATGCGACGTTCGGACATGCGCGCAGCGACCCCGGGCGCCCTGTATCCCCCATGCTCCGGCGGAGCGACCGGCGCCCGTGTCACGATCCCCCTGAGCGAACGTTCATCCCGCCTTACGCAGCGGTGCGTCGCCGGCGCGCCGGCGCCGCCACGCTCGCGCGCGCGCTTTCCGCACGCGCCCACCAGCCACACACTCTTTCGGGTGGAGGGGACGATGGACGCACTCGTATGGATGCTCGTGGCCGGGTGCCAGGACGCACCGGGGGTGCCGCCGGCACCGGAGCGCTCGCCGGAGGTGGACACCGCCGTGCCGGTCGTCCCCCTGCTGAGCATCGAGGAACCGCTCGATGGATCAGGCTTCTACGCCACGGACGGGCTCGTTCGTTGGACGGCGACGGACTGGGAGTTCGACGAGGCGGCGATCGGCGGCGCCGCCGTGGAGGGGCGCGGCCACGCGCACGTGTACCTCGACGAGGCGTTCGTCACCGACGTCGCGGCCGACCGTTGGTTGCTCGCGGGGCTCGAGGTGGGCTTCCACACCGTGCGTGTGGCGCTCGCGGAGAACGACCACGACGAGTTCGGTGTCGAGGATGAGCGCGTCGTCGCCGTCGCCTTGCCCTCGTTGACGATCGACGCGCCCGCGGACGGCGCGGTGTTGACGGTCCAGAACACCCCGATCGCCGTGCGCGTCTCGGGGTTCGAGCTGGTCGCCTCGAACGACGTGGCTTTCGGTGAGGGGCACTGGACGTTGCACGTCGACGGCGCCCTCGCCGCCACCGGGCACGACCCGAGCACCGTGTGGGCCTCCGGGCTCGCTCCGGGGCCACACACGCTCGGCGTCGAGCTCGTTCACGGAGATGGCCTCCCGCTGGATCCGCCGGTGCACGACGAGGTGCGCCTCGTCGTGGCGGACGGTGCCCCCGGGATTCGCGTCGATCGAGAACGGTACCCACCCGGGAGCGCCTGGGACTCCGCGACGGTGCCCCTGTCGATCATGGCGGACGACGCGCGCGACCCTCTCGCGTACCATGTGTACGTCGACGGCCGTTACGTCTCGACGGAGAGCACCGCGGAGCTCGTGCTTTGGAACATGCCGCCGGGCCCCCACGTCGTGGAGGTGCGCCTGCTCGAAGGGGCCGGTGGCGACACCGGCGCCCGCGACGTGATCGCCCTGAACGTCACCCCCGATCGCCCCGACGTACGGGTCACCCACCCCGTCGACGGTCGCACCGTGGGACGCAACCTCATGATGACGTTCGAGGTCGAGAACTTCACCATGCGCCCGCCCGGGCACCCCAACGCGCCCGACGAGGGCCACGTGGTCGTACGCCTCGATGGGGAGGTCGTGGGCGTGGGCACCGACGGGCTCGTGACCCTCGCCGACCTTCCCGGCGGGCTTCGCGTGCTCCGTGTGGAGCTCGCGCGAAGCGACGGCTCGCCTTTGCACCCGCCGGTGTGGGCCGAGGTCGCCGTGCGCGTGGACTGAACGTCAGCGCGGGCAGGCGACGCCGGTGCCGCCCAACCCACAGTAACCGTTCGGGTTCTTGCTGAGGTACTGCTGGTGGTAGGTCTCGGCGTAGTAGAAGGGGCCGGCCTCGCGCACCTCGGAGGTCACCGCGCCGAGGCCACGCTGCGCCAACGCCCGCTCGTACGTCGCTTTCGACGCGAGCGCCTCCGCGAGCTGTTGCGCGTCGTGTGTGTACACCGCCGAGCGGTATTGGGTGCCCACGTCGTTGCCCTGTCGCATGCCCTGCGTTGGGTCGTGGCTCTCCCAGAACACGGCCAGGAGCTCCGTGAGCGCCACGACCGCGGGGTCGTACACCACCCGCACGACCTCGGTGTGGCCGGTGCGGCCGCTGCACACCTCTTCGTACGTAGGGTTCCGGGTGAACCCGCCGGCGTACCCGACCGCCGTGGTCCACACCCCGGGCAGCGCCCAGAACTTTCGCTCCGCCCCCCAAAAGCACCCCATGCCGACGTCGACGACGCGGCAGCCCTCGGGGAACGGCGCCACGATCGGCCGCCCGTGGACATGGTGCGCCGCGGTCACGGCGAGGGGGACGTCACGTCCGGGAAGCGCCTCGGACGCCGAGACCAACCGGGTCTTCGCGGAGCTGAACCAACCCATCGACACCTCCACCCCCCACTATCCACTCCGCGGCGGCGACCCTTCGCCGGGAGCGCCACGCGGCGCGCCGCGTGGGCGCCGAGTACCCGCGACCACCGATGACCAACGCGCGGTAGCCCACGCGCCCCGACGTCGCGAGCTTGGCGGAGGTGGAGGTGAAACATGATCCTGCTCTCGAGCCTGTTCCTCACGATCGCCGCATGCGACTTCGACGATGTCGCCCCGCGCGGGGCGTACGCGGCGCTCCCCCTCTCGGTCCACGAGCGGCGCCACGATGACGACCATGACGACGATGACGACGACGACCACCACGACTGGGACGACGACGACGATTGGGACGACGACGGCGACCACCACGACTGGGACGACTTCGAGGAGTGTGAGGAAGCCTGGGAAGACCTCTCCGAGGGCGAGTGCGTCGACCTGTGTGAAGTGCACTGCGATCCGTTCTGCGACCGCCTCTGTGACGACGACAACGGCATGGACGACTGCGAGGAATGGTGCGAAGACGGCTGCGAGGACTGGTGCGACGACGGCTGCGAAGAGCTGTCCGACTGACCCATCCGAACGCTACCGGGCGTTCCATCCGTCCCAGCCGGCCCGAGGCCCGCCCGACAGGGCGCCGGCCCGCACGAGCCGACCGACCGCCACGAGGTCGGGATGGAGCACCTGGTCGTCCAGCCAACGCGCGGTCACGCCGCGCACGACGCCGTGCGCGCGCGCGACGCCAAGGGGCAGCACCTGCGGCGGCACCGACTGACGCTCCCGCCCCCGCCACGAGACCCCCTCACGCCGAAAGTCCAGGGCCTGCGCGGCGAGGAGGGCCTCGATCGCCACGACGTCGGCGGCGTGTTCGAGGGTGAGGAGGGTCATTCGGCCGGCGATCGGCCCCATGCTCACGTGGTCCTCGTGGTGTTGCACGGTGGGGATGGTATCGACGCTGGCCGGGTGCGCGAGGCCCTTGCACGCGCTCACCAGCGAGGCCGCGGTGTACTGCGCGAGCATGAACCCCGAGTTCAGCCCCGTTCCCTCCACGAGGAAGCTCGGCAGGTCGTGGGTGAGATCGCCCGTGGAGAGCCGCGAGGTACGGCGTTCGGACTGGGTGATGGCCTGGGTGACGGCGATACGGAGCGCGTCGAGCGCCACCGCCACCGGGGCGCCGTGGAAGTTTCCTGCTTCGACGAAGCCTTCTCCCTCGAACCAGAGCGGGTTGTCACAGGCGCCGTTCAGCTCGTCGAGGACGACCCCGCGGACGTGCGCCAGGGTGTCGTGCAGGGCGCCGATGACCGCCGGCGCCGCGCGCACGCTGAACGCGTCGGGCGGGTTGCCGGCCACCACCGCCGTGCTTCCCTCGAGCAGGCGCCCGAGGCGAGCCGCCACGCGGACGGCGCCCACGTGATTACGTGCGTCGATCGCGGCGATCGAGAGGCAACGCCGGTCCGCGCGGAGCGCCTCCATCGTCATCGCGCACGCGACCTCGAGCGCCTCGAGCACCCGCTGGGCCCGCTCGACCGCGACCGCGGCGAGCGCGGAGGTCAGCGTGGCGCCGTTGATGAGGGACAACGCTTCTTTGGGCGTGGGGACGAACGCCGGGTGGCCGTCGGGGAGGCCCTCGCCGACGGTGCCGTCCGCGCGCCGCGCGAGGCCGCCCCAGCCGCACAGCACGCGCGCCACGTGGGCGAGCGGCGCGAGATCGCCGGCCGCGCCGACGCTCCCCTGCGAGGGCACGACCGGAGTGATCCCCGCGTTCAACAGTGCGATCAGGGCCTCGGCCGCCTCGGGCCGGGCGCCGCTCGGCCCCACCGCGAGCACGTTCGCGCGGCACACCATCAGCGCGCGCGTGACGTCGTCCGGCAGCGGATCCCCCACACCCGCACAATGATCGAGGATGAACCGTTCGAGCTCGCCCTCCCCGTCCGTCTCTCCGGCGCGCGGGTCCGCGCCGACCAGGGCGCGTCGCTTCGCGCGCACGATCGACGGCTGCGCCGCGAACGCCGCCGCCGAGGCCGACATCCGCTTGCGGGCATCGCCGCCCAGCACCACCCGGGCGCCGTGCGCGACCTCGACCACCTGTTCGGGGGTGAGCGCCTGTCCGTTGATGACCACCACCGTGCCCATCAAACGACCCCCTCGAACGCGCCGTCCGCGATCGCCGCGGCCACCGCCTCGATCGCCTCGCCGGGGGTCCGCAGGCCCGCGGTGGCCCGCGCCACGACCGGGCGGCCGTGCCGCGCGCCGACCCCGAAGCGCGCGTCGGCCGACTCCGCCGCGCGCACGTCGAGGGCCCGGGCGCCGCAGAGGAGCTCGATCGCCACGACCCGACGCGCGGCTTCGACCGCGGTGCGGAGCCGCCAGGCGGCGGTGGTGCTCATCGCCACGTGGTCCTCCTGGTCCTCGCAGGTGGGGATCGAGTCGACCGTGGCCGGCCACGCGTACGCCTTGAGCTCGCTCACGAGCGCGGCGGCGGTGGTCTGCGGCACGAGCATCCCGAGGTTGGGACGGTCGTCGCCGCACAAGGCAGGCGGAAGGCGGGAAGACAGCGTGCCCGTGGTGAGGCGGAACAAGCGCCGCTCGCAGATCGACGCGATCTCCGTGACGGCCACGCGCGCGGCGTCCGCGACGATCCCCACGGGCTCGCCGTGGAACAAGCCCGCGGAGAAGGCGAGATCCGCCTCGGCCGGCAGACCGGCGTCCACGAGGATGACGGGGTTGTCCGTGACGCTGTTGAGCTCGACCTCGACCGCGCGCGTGGCGTAGGTCAGGGCGTCCCGCGCGGCACCGACGACGACCGGCGTACAACGGAGGGAATAGGCGTCCTGCACCTTGTCGGGGAGGCTGTCCACCAGGGTCGACCCTTCGAGCAGGGCGCGCAGGCGCGCCGCGCACGCGACGGCCCCAGGGTGCGGCCGCAGGGCGTGGACCGCGGGGTGCAGGGCGCGGGTGACGCCGAGCAGCGCCTCGAAGCTCATCGCGGCGGCGAGCTCGGCCGCGCGGACCAGAACCCACGCATCATGAAGGGCCAACGCCGCGATTGCCGTCGTGAGCTGCGCGCCGTTCGTCATCGCGAGCCCCTCCTTGGCGACCGGCCGCAACGTGGGGATCTCCGCGCGCGCCATGGCTTCGGGGCCCGGGAGCTCCTCGCCGTCGATCCAGGCGCGACCGCCCTCGCCGAACACGACGAGGCCGAGGTGCGACAGCGGCGCGAGGTCGCCCGAGGAGCCGCAGGACCCGAACGACGGCACGACCGGGGTGACCCCGCGCGCGAGCATGGCGAGGAGCGTGCCCACCAGCTCCACGCGACACCCGCTCGCGCCGCGCGCCAACGCGTTCGCGCGGAGCAACATCGTGGCGCGCGTCAGCTCGGCGGGCACGTCCGGGCCCACGCCGGCCGCATGGCTGCGGATGAGGTTGCGGGAGAGTCGCTCGGTGTCGGCGGCGGCGATGCGCACGCGGGCGAGGCTGCCGAACCCGGTGTTGATGCCGTAGATCGGGGCGCTCCGGCCTTGCGCGCCGCGCACCCACTCGCGCGACCGCGTCATCGCCGCGGTGGCGTCCGCGGACAACGCGGGAGGCGCCGCGCCACGCGCGACGGCGACGAGCGACTCGAGCGTGAGCGACAGCCCGTCGAGGGGCAAGGGCTCGGACGGGGCCTGGCTCACGGGATGGACTCCCAGCTCTCGGACGGCCCCGCCACGAGGGCGTCGCCCTCGATGGAGAACCACGCGCGAAAGCCCTTGTTCTTGTGTTGACCGTACACGAGCACTTCCGTGTCGCCGTCTCCGTCGATGTCGACCGGGCCGGTGGCGACGGGGACGGCGCACGTGCGCGTGGCCGCGTCGAGGCGCACGGAAGAGAGGATCTTTGCCGCCTTCGCGTCGAAGAGCGCCACGATCGACTCGCACGCCGTGCCCTCGCGGACGTCGGCCGGCCCGCCCATGCGGCCCGCGCCGACGTCGTCGCGCGTGGCGGTGGCCAGGTACACCGGGGGCGCCAACGAGCGTCGGATCTTCATCGCCGTCCGGACGAAGGCGCCGCCCGCGCGCGCCGGGTCGGTCGCCCCGGTGGAGGCGCTCCCGAGCAGCGGCGCGACGTGAAAGCCGATGCGCTCGACCAGGGCGGCGTCGACGGGGAAGCTCTTGGGGGGCGCCGGCACGTCGCGGTCGACCACCCAGAGCGGGCCCGACTGTCCGAGCAGGGTGTTCCGTGCGCTGGCCGTCGGCACGCGGACGACGGTGCCGGACTTGCCCCACACACGGAGCTCGCCGTCGCGCACGCCCTGGACCACGGCGTTCGGCCCTGAACGGTAGACGCCGCGGGTGATCGGAGCAGGCTCGCAGGCGAGCAGAACGAGCAGCGCAAGCATCATCCCGCGCTTAACCTGGACCGATGCTCACGTTGCCGAACGCCTCGAACGCCGCCCTGCTCGTCGTCGACGTCCAGGAGCGCCTGTACGCCGTCATGCCTCCCGCAGAGCGCGCGTCCGCGCTCCGCGCCGCGGCCAACCTTCGCGGGCTGTTCGTGGACCTCGGGCTGCCGGTGGTCACCACGCAGCAGTACACCCGCGGGCTCGGCCCCACGGTCCCGGAGCTCGCGTCGGACCACCCGGTCGAGAAGATGACCTTCTCCGCCGCGGATCTGCCGGAGGTGCGCGACGGCCTCGCGGGCCGCCACGTCGTCGTGGTGGGCATGGAGGCGCACATCTGCGTCGCGCTCACCGCGCTCGGCCTCCGCGCCCAGGGGTCCTCCGTGAGCGTGGTGTCCGATGGGTGCGTGTCGCGCAACCCCGACGACAAGGCGGCGGCCTACGCGCAGCTTCGCGCGGCGGGCGTTGGCGTGCTGCCCCACGAGACCCTGGGCTTCGCGGTGCTGGGCCGGGCCGGCACCGCGGAGTTCAAGGCGTTCTCCGCGCGTATCCGGTAGACGGGAACGAACGTCGACGACCTTACTCGTCGGAGGCGAGCGCCTCGCCCTCGCAGCCCTTCGTCTCGTTCTCTTCGTACTTCCGCTGCTCGAGCGTCGGGTGGTAGCCCCACACGTCGTCGCGGATGCGGTCGATGACGAAATCGCCACCGACGAGCAGGCGCGTCGCGCCCGAGTCGCTCTGCAGGTAGATCTGGAAGGACCCGGTGATGTTCAGACCGCGGCCGACCGCGATGTCCTGCGGGTTGTCGATGCGGACCCACGAGCCGCCGACGCCCACCCAACCGTCGAGGCCCGCCGAGTCGTCGTCGACGGGGCGCCACGCGTTGTTCTCGATCTTCATGTCGAGGGGGAACGAGCTCTTGCCGATGGCCGACAGGTCCTCGATGGCGGAGCCACCGATGGCATCGCGCACCTCGGTGACCCAATCCGCGTAGGCGCGCGGGGGGTTCGGCAGGTAGGCGCCGTTGTACATCGAGTGGTAGAGCGGCGCGCCATCGGGGTCGGCGTAGTCGGTCGGGTAGTGCAGGAACACTTCGTCCGCGAGGCGCGCGTAGGACAGCCCGGCGCTCCACTCCTCGGTGAAGCTCCACACCGTGTCGGTGCTGTTCGGGTTGTACTGGATGGCGCCGGTGTTGAGGTGCCAGAGCGTGCCGTCCTCGCCCTCGGACCAGTTCTCGAGCCAGTTGCCGTCGACGTCGGCGTACGCCGAGCCGCCCGCGCCGTCGTCCGCGCAGATGACGGGCTGGAAGTCGGGGTCGATCACCCAGCCGAAGCGGAAGTCGTAGTTGGCGAAGGCGGGGTGCGCGTCGAGGCCGGGGATGTTGACGTGGGCGGTGAGCTGGAGATCGCCGTCGACGAGGACGGCCTCCGTGCGCCACACGTTGCCCTCGATCGTGTCCTCGAGCTTGTAGTACGGGTACGAGGAGAGCCAGGTGAACCACTGCGGGTCGTTGGCGCACTCCGCCTCGTAGTCGACGCCCGGGAGGCGCGTCGCGGCCTCGACGTCGTCTTCGAGGGCGCTGAGATCGCGGCAGTCGATCGGCACGGCGCCGATGTCGCCCGCTTGTTCCGCCACGGTCGCGCCATCGCTCTCGACACGCTTCAGCGTGGGAGAGCTGCCGTAGGCCAAAAAGGCCGCGTAGTTCCCGGTAATCTCGGCGTCCGCGGGGGCGCAGCCGATCGAGAGCGCGAACATGGGCAGCAGGATCATGAGGAGACTCCGGACCAAGGCATTTAGGCGATCTCCGCGGTCGCTGTCAAGTCACGAGAACGTCGCGTCGAGCGCCCCGAGGTGATCCGCGTGCACCCAGGTGTAGCCGAGCTCCTTCTCGAGCCGCTCGACCCGCAGACGGACGCTCGCCGTGAAGAGGCGGAGGTTATCTGCGGTGAACCTGGGCTTGAGGCCGAGCCGCGACGCGAGTCGCTCGTTGAGGGCCGCGGCCCCGAATTGCAGCGCGCTCGGCACCCACGTGCTCCAGAAGCGCACGGGCGTGCCGCCGGCGCGGGCGTGCACCGCCGTGTAGAACTCCGCGAGGGTCGGCGTCGAACGCCCGGACACGTGGTACGTCCGGCCGTCTTCGCCGCGGTCGGCGACCGCGAGCAGCACCCCCACGGCGTCGTCGACGTGCACGAGCGGGACGTGGTTGCGCCCTTCGCCCGGCAGCCAGGCCGTGCCGGACTTCATGCCCTCGCGCTGGAGGAAGCGGAACCCCGGACCGAACACCGCCGCGATGCGCGCGACGCGCACCCGGAGCCCGCTCGACAGCAGCGCGTTCTCGGCCGCGACCTTGCTGGCGCCGTACGCCGTGTTCGGGCTCGTGGGGTAGTCCTCCGGCACCCACAGGCCCGACCGATCGCCGTACACGGCGCAGGTCGACGCGAACACGATCGTGGGCGAACCTGCCGTTCGCGCCGCGTCGATCACCCGTTCGGTGCCGATCCGGTTCAGCGCGTCGGCGTCCACCGAGCCGCGCCCCCGAACCCCGCCCGCGAGGTGGACCACGAGGTCGCAGCCGCGCAGCCCGTCGGCGAGGGCCGACCCGTCCTCCAGACGTCCCCGCACCGCGCGCGCCCCGTCGCCGCGGGCGAGCTCCGCCGCGGCGTCGGTGCCGACCAGGGCGGACACGCGGTCGCCTCGCGCGACCAGGGCGCGCACGAGCGGGCGGCCGAGCTGACCGCTTGCGCCGGTCACGAACACGTTCATGGCGCCGCGGGGCCTCGCAGCTGCACGAGCGTGCCCGTCCACAGGTCGAGGTCGTCGGTCAGATCCGGATCGGCGCCGACCACGAAGAGGTCCGGCGCCCCGTCGCCGTCGAGCTCGGCGGGCTGGAACAGGCTGCCCGCGGGCCGCCAGAGGAAGCGCGACACCGCGGGCGCGAGCCCGCCCCGCGTCGCCTCGGCCCCCGGGACCCCGCGGTACACGGCGAAGCCGCCGGACCAACCCACCACGAGGTCGTCGCGTCCGTCCCCGGTCGCGTCGCCCGAAGCCGGAACACCGCCCGGAAGCGTGCGAACGTCCCCTCCGCCGAAGCGCACCGTCACGACCGAAGCACCGCCCTCGGCGACGTCGTCGAGGCCGTCGCCGTCGAAGTCGCCGACCGCGAGCACGCAGCCGTCCCCCGCGCACGTCTGAAGCTCCGGGACCCCGTCGCCGTCGGTGTCGGCGGGGGCGGCGTCGACGCCGCCGGTCGCCGCGCCGGTCGCGACGATCGCGCCGCCGGTCAGCCACGTGACGGTGCCCGACGCGGACACCGCCGCGACTTCTCCTTCGGCGAAGTCGCCGCAGGCCACCGACACGGCGTCGACCTGCACCGCCGGGGTGCGCACCGACGGGAGGAGCGTCCCCGACAGCCCGATGTCGTGCACCCACACCGCGCCGTCGAGCTCCTCGACCAACGCGGCCGCGCGATCGCCGCACACCGCGAGGTCGACCGCGCTGCCCGTGGCCGAGAGCGTGACCAGGCCCGCCGCGCGCCACGACCCGGCCGCGCCGTTCGTACCGCCCTGGCCCGTCCAGCCGCCGACGCGCAGCCCAGCGTCGTCGAGCACGAGAGAGACGAGGTCCGCCCTGCCTTCTCCGGTAAGGTCGCGCACCACCGGCTCGCCGGCGAGGTCGAGGCTGGTCGGCGTGGACACCGCCGCCGCAGGCCCCCACCGCGACACGCCGTCGCCGTCGGGGTCGCGCAGCTCGCCGGGGCCGACCGCGACGAACGCGGCCGACGCGGCGAGCAGCTCGAGCGCCGTGAGATCCCCGTCGAGCTCGCCGACCGCCACGGGCCCGTACGCGAAGGGCCCGTAGTCGAACGAGGAGAACCCGTCGGTTTCGACGTCCCAGTGGATGAAGGACACGACGCCGTCGGCCGACGCCAGGAACTCGTGCACACCGTCGCCGTCGACGTCGCCCGTGCCGACGCGCACCGCGTCGGGGAAGTCGCCGTTGCCATCGGCACGGACGAGCGCGTACTGCGTGCGGTCCCGGCTGCCACCGTCGACTGCCCATGCCGCCACGCCGGCCACGTCCGTCCGCGGCCCGCTCACGATCAGCTCCTCCAGACCGTCCGCCGTCAGGTCGACGGAGGGGTGCGCGTAGCCGCCCACCGCGATGTGGAGGGTGTACGCCGTGGCGCCGGTGGCCGCGACCCAGACCCCGTCCGTGCGGAGGTAGCGCTCGATCTGCCCGTTTCCGGTGAGGACGCTGACCTCGGGGACCCCGTCGGCGTCGATGAGGTCCTCCTGCGACATCGCGTAGACGGGAGACTCCACGACGAGCGGGACCTCCTCCTGTGTGAAGCCCCACAGGCCGTCACCGGTCCACCGGGTCACGGTGCCGCCGTCGGCGAGGTCCCACACCGCGGCGGCCACGTCGACGAGACCGTCGGAGGTGTGGTCGCGCACGGTGGCGCCGACGACGCGCCCGCCGTCGATGACGCGCCACCCCGCGCCGTATACGAGCCCACCTTCGTCGCGCCCGCGCAGGAGCACGACCTCGTTGGCGGACCAGAGCAGGAGGTCGGTCACGCCGTCGGCGTCCCCCTGGGTGGGCTCGAAGCCGACGACGTCGCCCGTCAGCGCCGCCACCTGGACCGGCGGCGCGCCGTCGAGGGTGGACCACCACACGCGCGCGCCGACGCTCCACACGACGCCGTTGCCGGCGGCGCCCACGAAGGTCGCCGCGCCTTCCGTGGCGATGGACGGCCACTCCCAGCCCGGCACCGACGCGTCGGTCGCCCAGGCCGTGACGTCGATCGCGCCACCGGGCACGCTGATGTTCACCGTCGAAGCACCGGTGGTCGTGAGGGTGACCGCCGCCTCGCCCCAGCCCGCCACGTCCACCGTCGGCGCGCCCACCACGAGGGCGCTGTCGAAGGACAGGGTGGCACCGGGGACCGCGGCGCCCACGACGTTCGTCGCGAAGGCGGTCATGGTGACGACCTCGCCCGGCGCCCCGACCACGTCGCTCGCCGACACGCCCACCGCCGCGACGGCGAGCGGCTCGAACGAAGAGACGACGTCGTCTACCGGGGTGCACCCCTTGCATCCGGTCAGCGTGACGAGCACCGCGGCGCCCGCGGTCGATCGGACGAGGCGCATCCCGACCCCCTGATTCAGAAGAAGTTGGCGCGGACGAACGTGGACCCGGCCGGTACCGGCACGACGACCTGCCCGCGGCCGAAGCGGTCGGTCCGCACGATGCCGGCGGACGGAGAGAAGAAGAGGAAGGTGTCGTCGCCCGGATCGTAGCCGCAGGCGCTCACGTCGGTGAGCCCGCCCGCGTAGTACACCGTCGGGGCGGCGCGCCCGGCGACGAGCTCGGCCACCGCGTAGGCGGCGCCGACGTTCGTGCAGACGAACGGGCTACCCTCCGGGCCGGCGAACACGATGCGGGCGCGGCCACGGCTGGTGTCGAAGTCGTCGGCAACCACGTCCACGACGCCGTCCGACCCGATGCGGAGAAGGTCGATCGCGCCGTCTTGACGGGTGTACCAGACGCCGCCGTCCGGCGCGCGGACCGCGCCGAGGATGACGGGCTCGTCGTACTGGATGATCGGCGCGAGCGTGCTGTCGCCCCAGGCCCCGAACGCGATGTCGGTGGCGGACACCACCCACACGCCTTCGCCCGTCACCTCCGCGGCGATGGGCGCGACGTCGCCCACGTTCGGCGCCGCCGAGGTCGCGCCGTCGGCCGCCAGCCAGGCGCCGCCCGTCGAATCGACGACGTACGCGTTGCCGGAAGCGTGGTCGTAGCCGACCGCGCCGGTGACGGAGCCGAAGCCGTCCCATTGTGTGACCAGGGGGCCGTCCGGGCTGTACACGCGGACCAGGGACGAGCTGGAGGACGTCAGCGAAACGACGAACCCCACCGAGGAGACCACGATGGGCGCGGTGTCGTCGGTGTCGACGTCGGTGTCCGAGTCGGTGTCGGTGTCGGTGTCGGAATCGGCGTCAGTGTCCGCGTCGGCCTCGGCGCACGCCATCCCGGCCGTGCACGGGATGTCGACGACCTCGAAGACATGGCAGGCGGCGAGGACGAGGAGGGTCAACGGAGGCTCCGACGACGAAAGAGTAGCAGGAACGGCGCCGCGGCGGCGATGCCGGAGCCCCCGCACGCCCCGGAGGGGGACGGCAGACGGGCATAGCCCGCGCCCAGGCTGCCGTCCGGTTCGGCCCACGCCGTCGCCTCCGCGCGCCACGCGCCGGTGCCGCGGGACGCGGTGTCGCGCAGGCGCTCCGCGGCCTCGAGCGGGCTCAGCTCTGGCTCCGCGCCGAGGAGGAGGGCGACCGCGCCGGCCACGGCGGGGGTCGACGCCGACGTGCCGTAGAACCCGTAGGTGCCGTAGGTCGCTGTGCTCAGGCCGTCGGGGCCCGCGATGTCCGGCTTCGGGATCCCGGCGTGCGACGGGCCGATCGACGAGAACGACTCCGCCCGGTTCCCGAGGTACTCGACCGCGCGCACCGCGCCGACGGTGAACGAGGCGGCCGACGACGCGGGGTCCGCGAGGCTCCCGGGCGTCGTCTGCCACGCGTCGCCGTCGCGCGCGAAGATCGCGAGGTGGGTGCCGGGATCCCCGCGGACCAGCCGAATCTCCATGTAGTACCAACCCTCTTCCGCGGAGCTGACCGACGCGCGCTCCACCGGGGAGCAGTCGTCGTCTCCGGCCACCTGACGGCGCTCGGCGCGCCCCACGATGGCGCCCGCCGCGTCGTACACCGTCACGTCGAGGTCGGTGCGCCCACAGAAGCCGAACTGATCCCACGACACCATGAGCGACTTCGTGCCGGGGCCCCAACGGACGGGGAAGAACCTCGTCCCCCACGGGAAGTCCATCGCGCCGTCGCCGTCGGTGTCGGCGTAGGGCCCGTCCCAGTGTTCGGTGGCGTAGTTGCCCGCGCTGTTGACGAGCAGCACGCCGCCGTCGCGAAGGCGCTCCGCCGCGGTGTTCATCGAGCCGTTGCCGTCGTGGAAGCTGTTGTTGAAGAACGACATCGACATGCTGACCACGTCGATCTCGTTGCGCACCGCCCAGTCGACCGCGCTCTCGAAGGTGGTCAGCCCGTTGACCCGCACGAGGTGCAGCTCCGCCTCGGGCGCGAGGTCGTGGATGGTCTCGGCGCACGCGACGCCGTGAGAACCCTCCTCGAAGCTGTATCGCGGGCGGAACGTGTCCATCGGCAGGTCGCAGCTCGGGTGCGCCTGGCAGTCGTGGGTCTGCGCATCGCCGAGCTCGTCACGGAGGGACTCGGCGCCGAACCATTGCACGTCGAACACCGCGACGCGGACCCCCGCGCCGCCCGACGCCCCGCCCTCGGCGAGGCGCGACGCCCCTTCGCGCCACGGCGCCGCGGCGAGGGCATCCACCGCCTCCTGCGCGAAGTACCCGTCGGGAACCGGCGCTTCTTCAACGCGCCACGGCGTTCCCGCGGGCGGCGGCGCGAGCAGCATCGACCCGTGCGCGCTCGTGGCCTCCGCGCCTTCCCAGCCCGGGACGTCCACCCGCACGCGATCCCACGCGCCCACGTCCGGGAGCTCGGCCGCACCGATCGCCACCGGCGGCGCACCTTCGACGGCGATCGCGAGCGGGATCCAGAGCGGCAGCGGCATGCGCCGTTGTAAGCGATAGAACGCCTCGTGCGCACCCTCCTCGTCACCGGCTTCGGGCCCTTCCTCCACGTCTCCGACAACCCCTCGGGGGCCCTGGCGCAGGCGCTGGACGGCGTTCGTATTGGATCGTTCCGCATCGTCGGCCTTCGACTCCCGGTCAGCTACGCGCGCGCCCCCGCGGCCACCATCGAGGCCGCCTGGGCGCACCGCGCCGCCGCGGTGGTCGGGTTCGGCGTGGCCTCCACCCGTCCGGACGTCACCGTCGAGCGCCACGCGCGGCGCCGTGGCGACCCCACGCACCCCGACATCGACGGCCGACGGCTCCGGCGCCTCGCCCCACGCGGCGCGCCTGACCGGCTCGACGCCACCGTGGACGTCGAGGCGGCCTGCGCGGCCATGGGCGCCGAACCCTCCGCCGACGCCGGCGGCTACGTCTGCAACGCGTGGCTCTACCGGGCGCTCTCCGCGCTCCCCGGGACGCCGGTCGGCTTCGTGCACGTCCCCGCCGCGGGCTGCGATCCGGAGCGGGCGCTCCGCGGCCTCACGGCCATCGTCGAAGGGAGCCGCCGTTGGACGCGGTGATTCGCTCCGTCCGCGCCGCCGTTGCCCGGTTGATGCGAGAGCCGGCGCCGCACATCCTCGTGGCGCTCGCGGCCGTTGTCGCGTGGACAGTGGCGGGCGCCGTGGCGGGCGTCGGCGCCACCCTCGGGTGGTTGGTGGCGATCCCCCTCGCCATGCTGCTCGGCGCGCTCGCCGGCGACCCCACGATCGGCAACGCCCTCGCCCTCCTCGCCCCCTGGCTCATCGCGGCGCTCGGCCTCGGCTTCGGCCTCGTGTTCGTGTGGCTCGCGGCCGTGTTGCAGCTCGCCCACCAGCGCGCCCTCGCCGACGCGATGGACGCCGACGCCCCGCTGCGGGCCGCCGACATCCCCGCGCGTATTCGCGACGTCGTCGCCCCCGCGACGACGATCGTCCTCGTGCAGGCGCTCGTGTTCGTCGGCGGCATCCCGTTCTTGTGCCTGCCGTCGATCCTCACCTGGTTCCTGCTCTTCTACGCGTCCCCCATCGTGGCGGTGCGGCGCGTCGGCGGCTGGGAGGCCTGCGTGGAGAGCACGTCCCGCGTGCTCTCGTCGCTCAACGCCATGCTCCCGCCGTTCTTCGGGTTCGCCGCGCACCAGGCGGCGGCCGCGGCGCCGCCCCTCGGCACCATCGCCGTGGCGATCCTCATGGACATCGTGCGCGTGGACCTGGTCCGATCCGGCTGGTTGGATCAGCCTTCCGGGCAGTCTCCCTCGATCGACCCCGGCTCGGATCCCCACGTCACGCACTCCACGAACGCGCCTTCGCGGTCGTAGACCGAGATCTGCCACGTCGTCGCGGCCACCACCGCGTCGTCGCGCACGTCCACCCACGTCGACGCGTCGGGCACGTACTCCTCACGCGTCTCCACCCGCGCGAGGGTGATCGCCCGCGTCTCGGCGTCCGGCCTGGACTCTCGCGGATCGAACTCCTCGTGGAACTCCGTCCACGGCTCGTCCTCGGGCAGGGTGTCGCGCAGCTCGAGCTCTACGAGCCCCATCGGCCGCCCGAGCTCGACGAGGTAGATGCAGAAGGCCTCTTCGCACACGCCGCACGCCGTCCGAATCGTGTCGAGGCGCGGCGCGACGCCCACGCCGTCACACTCGAACGGCTCGCCGGTGTCGGTGTCGGTATCCGCGGAATCGTCCACGCCCGAGTCTTCTGGGGACGGGGCGGACGCACACGCGAGCAACAACAGGAACATGCCGCAACCTACCATGCGCGCGGCCGCGGTACGCTCCCCGAATGACGCTGCTCCTCACCCTCGCCGCCCTCGCCGCCGTCACCCAGAACGGCCACGAGATCGTCCCCCCGTCGCCGGTGGTGTTCGACGGGTCGTCCCTCGCCCTCCAGAGCGCGCCGGCCGTCGACGCCGTCGCGTCCTGGCTGCGTGACACCCCGTCGGTCACCACGCTGCGCGTCGAAGGCCACGTCTTCGGCGCCGGCGTCGCCGTCGATCAAGCGACCAGCGAAGCCCGCGCGCTCGTCGTCTCCCGCGCGCTGGTGGCCCGCGGCGTCGACTGCAAGCGGCTGATCGCCGTCGGCTTCGGCGGCTCCAAGCCGATGGTGTCCAACGAGACGACCGAAGGCCGCGCCACGAACACCCGCGTGGTCTTCGTCAACGCGGCGCTTCGCGGCACGCCGATCGGCGGCCTGCCGCTCGACGGCGGCGGGCGCGTCGCCGGCGATCCGTGCGGGGGTTGACCGCGCCGCCCGGCGGCCTACCCGATGAACGACTCGTGATACGCCGGGTCCTCGCCGACGATGGCCGCGGCCGTGGTGTGCAGGGGCAGGAACGTGTCCAACATGACCGCCAGCTCATTGGTGGAGCGCGCGCCGATGCTCGCCTCATAGGCGCCGGGGTGCGGGCCATGGGGGACGCCGAGGGGGTGGTGGGAGATGCTGCCGGGACCGACCCCGCGACGGGAAGTGAAGTTTCCGTCGCAGTAGAACAGGATCTCGTCGCAGTCGACCGAGGCGTGGGGGTACGGGCAGGGGATGGCGTCGGGATGGAAGTCCGTGACGCGCGGCACGAAGCTGCAGATCAGCGCCCCGTGTGTGGAGAAGGTGCCGTGCCACGTGGGCGGGAGGTGTACGAGGCCCGCGCGGGGCTGGAAGTTGAGGATCGGGAAGGCCCACGGGTACACCGATCCGTCCCAGCCGACGACGTCGAGCGGCGAGTGGTCGTGCACGAACGAATGAAACCGCCCGCCCGCCTTCACCACCACCTCGCGCAGGCCCTCGTCCTGCGGGCCCTCGAACGTGGGCCGACGGAAGTCACGGTGACAGTAGGGGGCATCCATGCGGAGCTGCCCGACCTCGTTGCGCCACTGCTCGAGGAGGTTCACGCCGGCGGGACACTCCATCGCGATCCAGTGCTGCTCGACGCCCTCGTCGAGGAGGAAGCGGTGCGGGACGCCCTTGGGCACACAGACGTAGTCGTTGCGGTCGAAGCGCACGTCGCCGAACATCGACCGCAGGACGCCGCGCCCCTTGAAGATGAAGTAGAGGTCGTCGGCGTCGCCGTTGCTGAAGTAGCGTTCGTCGGAGCGCGTCGGCGTCACGATGGAGAACACGAGGTCCGCGTTGAACAAGAGCGGCACCCGCGCCTCGAGCGGGGTGCCGGTGCGGCCGCATCGGTGGGAGAGGTAGTGGCGCCGAGCGAGGTCGCGTGGGGCGATGGCCGACGGGGCCTCCCACCCCGTGGCGGGCCCGAGGCTGCGCGCCGTGTGCGGCTTCCCGAGGTGGTAGGCGATGGTGTACGCACCCTCGAAGCCGCGCCGGGTGAGGCACTGTTCATAGCGCAGGGCGCCGTCGCCGCCGCGCAGGACGATGTGGTGCTTGGCCGGAACCTCGCCGACCGTCATCCGCTCGAGCATCAGGCCCTCCCCTGGGTGTGCTGCTCACGCTCGATGCTCTCGAACAGCGCGCGGAAGTTGCCGGCCCCGAACCCGCGATCGCCCTTTCGCTGCACGATCTCGTAGAAGAACGGGCCCGCGTCGCGACTGCCGGCGATCGTCGCCATGTCCTTCATGAAGATCTGGAGCATGTACTTGTGGTGGGCGGAGCCGTCGACGAGGATCTGCAGACGACGGAGATCCTCGATGGACTCGTCGATGCGGCCGATGCCACACTTCTCCAGACGCTCCGGCATGTAACGATAGTACGCATCCGGCGTCGGCAGGAACGGCGCGCCGCGCTCGCGCAGGCCGGTCACGGCGGACTGGATGTCGTCGACCAGCCACGCCGCGTGCTGCACCCCGTTGCCGCCGTGGTCGTCCACGAAGAGCTGGATCTGGCTGGCGTTGAAGCGTGGCCGGAGCGGCTCGTTGTTGGCGAAGCGCACCCCGGAGCGGGGGTCCCACCACACGACGGAGCGGAGCCCGGAGCCGGGCACCTCGTCCCCGTCGGTGTGGAACTGCACGTCCCAGTACCGCTCGAAGCCCATCACGTGCTCCATCCACAACGAGAAGGGCGCGAGGGTGCGGAAGTTGCTGGTGACGTGGTCCCAGCTCAGCAGGTGGAAGCGGTTGGAGCCGCCGCGCGGGGCGTCGTAGGGCACGAAGCCCCAGAACGGCGCGCTCGCGTTGGCGCGCTGCACGAAGCGGTAGTTGGTGCTGGCGATCGGCGTGGCGATCGAGAACTCGTCGTAGCGGCCGTGGTCGTCCTCGAGCGTCGCCACGTCGTCGATCGGCGTCCCACCGCGACCATCGAGCACCGCGAAGGTGTGGCGGGCGTCCTCGGTCTGGAGGCGCAGCTCGCCGATGCCCTCGGGGTGGCGGGCGAGGAAACGATCGACCTCCGACCCCGGGCGTAGCGACTCACTGACGAGCAGCAGGGCCTGGCCCGCCTGGAACGCATACGTCCGCATGCCCGTGCGCGCCTCGTACACCTCCGACGACGCGCCGATCTCGGCGTAGTCGCAGACGTCGACCATGAAGCGGCGCAGGCGCTCGACGTCGCGCACGTACCAATGAATGGCCTCGAAGCGGACGAGGCGAAGGGACTCGAGGGCCATGGGAGACTCCGGCGTGTGAAGAGCGGTTCAGACCGGGACGACGGCGTCGGGCTGACGGTCGGGATGGGCCGCCGCGAACGCGGGGATCGCGACGCAGCGCGCTTCGATCGCCACGAGGCGGGGGTAGACGTCGACCGGGACCCCGAAGCGCCGGCACGAGTACATCTGCGGCACGAGCGCGCACTCGGCGAGGCCAGGACGCGCGCCGCAGAAGAACGGCCCGTCGCCCGCCGAGGCTTCCAGCGCCGCCATCCCGCGGCCCACGAAGTGGCGGACGAACGCCAGCTCGTCCACGCCCATCGCCTGGAGGCGCTGCGTGACGCTGAGGTTCTGGAGCGGCTGGATGCCGGCGTTCACCATCTCGGCGAGCATGCGCGCCCGCGCGCGCCCCACCCGATCCGCCGGTAGCAACGCCGGCTCCGGCCAGCGCTCCTCGATGTACTCGAGGATCGCCATGCTCTGCGCGAGGTGGACGACGCGGCCCTCGTCCTCGAGCTCCAGCACGGGCACCTGGCCGAGGGGGTTGAGCGACCGGAACGCGTCGCGGTGCTGATCGCCGCCGTCGCGGACGAGGTGCACCGCGGCGTACTCCCAGCTCAAGCCCTTGAGGTTGAGCGCGATGCGCACGCGCCAGCTCGCGGAGCTGCGCCAGTAATTGTGCAGGCGAGGGGTCACGCGCCCTCCGGGCCGTACACATCGGCGATGATCCGACCGAACACACTCACGCCGTCGGCGCCCGTCATGTCGACCTCCACGTGGTCGCCGGGCTTGAGCCAGCGGGTCACCGGGGCGCCGGTGTCGATCGTCTCGAGGGTGCGCTTCTCGGCGATGCAGGAGTATCCGCGGGCACGATCCGGGTTCGACACGGTGCCGCTGCCGAGGATCGTGCCCGCCGTGTAGCCGCGCGTCTTGGCGAGGTGCGCGAGCAGGTCGTGGAAGGAGAAGTGCATCTCCGGGCCCGCGTCGGCGTCGCCCACCTGCTCGCCGTTCCACCACACGCCCATGCGCAGGTGGACGCGCCCGCCCGACCAGGCCGCGCCGAGCTCGTCCGGGGTGACCGCGAACGGCGCGAAGGCCGTCGCGGGCTTGCTCTGGAAGAACCCGAAGCCCTTCGCGAGCTCGTTCGGGATGAGGGCGCGGTGCGTCCAATCGTTGAGGAGGACGACGAGCCGCACGTGCTTCTCGGCGTCGGCCGCCCGCGTGCCCACGGGGACGTCTCCGAGGATCACCCCGACCTCCGCCTCGAAGTCGAGGCCCCACGCCTCGTTCGGCAACACGAACGGGTCGCGCGGGCCGAGCAGGACGCCGCTGCCGCCCTGGTACACCAGCGGGTCCGTCTCGAGGGTGGGCGGGACCTCGGCGCCGCGCGCCCGGCGCACGAGGCGCACGTGGTTGAGGTAGCTCGAACCGTCGATCCACTCGTAGGCGCGCGGGAGCGGCGGACCGAGGCGCGCGATGTCGAGGGCCGCGCCGCGGCCGTCGGTCAGCGTCGCGCAGCGCTCGGCGAGGCGGGGCGCCACCCGGTCCCAATCGTCGAGCGCGGCCTGGAGCGAGCGAGCGATGTCGGTGGCGTCGACGAACCGGGCGCCGTCGCGGCTGACGACGATGAGGGCGCCGTCGCGGGTGCCGTCGCGCAGAGTGGCGAGCTTCACGGGGTCTCCGGGTGAAGTTCGGAGCCTAACCGCACCGCGAGGCGCCGATCACCGGAGCATGGACTCGATGCGGCCCACCGCGTCTCGACGCCCACGCACGCGGAACCGCACTCCGTCGTCCTCGTAGCTCTCTTCCAGCACGCGCACGTGCGTGTGGATCTCCCCGACGAGCGCGCCCTGCGCCCAGGGCACGAACAGCTCCGCGTCGGCGAAGTCCCGCTCGAACCACCCCACGATCTCCCCGTGCATGCGCGTCACGTCGTCGGCGTCGTGCGCGCTGAGCTGAATCGCGTTGGGGAACTCCACCGCGAGCGCCGCCCGGGTCTCGTCGTCGACGCGGTCGATCTTGTTGAGCACGACGCGAGAGGGCACCTCGTCGGCGCCGATCTCCGAGAGCACCGCGCGCGTGACGTCGAACTGCTGGCGAAAGGTGGCGTCGCTCGCGTCGAGCACGTGCAGCAACAGGGACGCCTCGAGCGCCTCGTCGAGCGTGCTGCGGAAGCTCGCGACGAGATCGTGCGGGAGCTTCTTGATGAACCCGACGGTGTCCGACACGAGGATGCGCGGCACCGTCTCGGGGTGCAGGGCGCGCACGGTGGTGTCGAGGGTGGCGAACAGCTTGTCCGCGACGAGCACCTGCGAGCCGGTGAGGGCGCGCATGAGGGAGCTTTTTCCTGCGTTGGTGTAGCCGACGAGCGCCACGCGGAGGGCGTCGGCGCGGCGCGAGCGCCGGGTGCCGGACTCCTTCTCGATCGACGCGAGCTCGGTGCGGAGCTGCGCGATGCGGTCGCGCACCTTGCGGCGATCGAGCTCCAAGCTGCTCTCGCCCGCGCCCTTGCCGCCGATGCCGCCGCGCTGGCGCTCGGCCCCGCCCGAGTCGCGCATCCGCGGAACCTGGTAGGCAAGGCGGGCAATCTCGACCTGTAACCTCGCTTCTCGGCTCTGTGCGTGGCGGTGGAAGATCTCCACGATGACGCCCGTGCGGTCGAGCACCTCGACCCCGGCGGCGCGCTCCAGGTTGCGGGCTTGCGAGGGGCTCAGATCGTGGTCGACGACGACCACGTCGGCGCGCCGACGATCAGGGTCCGACGCCACGAACTCGCCCTCGTCGTCCAGCTCGGCCGCGTCCGGGTCGCTGTTGACGTAGGCGTCGTCGTCGGCCGGCAGCGGCTCGTCTTCCGGCTCCTCTTCGGCCTCCCACCGCGCGCGCGCCTTGGTGACGACGTGGCGCGCGCCCGTGGGGATTCGTCCCGTCCCGCCCGTCCACCCGGCCAGCTCCGCGAGCTTGCCCTCGCCGATGACCGCGCCCGGGGCGAGGCGCGTGCGGCGCTGAGTGACCTCGCCGACCACGTCGTAGCCGAGGGTGTGCGCGAGGCGGCCGAGCTCGGCGAGCGACGCGGCGTGCTCGATGGGCGTGACGTCGGGCAGATGGACGCCGAGGAGGACGGCGCGGGGGCGGGCGACGCTCACGAGGCACCCACCCACGCGGCGTAGGCCGGCGAAGTCAAAGGATCGACGTCGATCACCACCCACTCCGGGAGCTCGTAGGGGTGTACGCCCCGAAGCGCCTCCCGCAAGGCGTCGACGCGGCCGACCGGCGATTTGATGAGGAGCAACGACTCCTCCTCGTCGTGGACCACACCCTGCCAGCGGTACACCGAGCGCGCGCCCGGCAGGATGTTCACGCAGGCGGCCCCGTGATCGACGAGGTGCCGGGCGAGATTGCCGGCGATCGAGGGCGGGCAGGTACAGAGGATCAGGCGCATCGCGGCGGTCTATCCTCGCGCGGGGGGTGTCGCGGCCGAGGTCGGGATACGGCGCGGGCCAACGCGAAGGGTCCATGCAGCTCACCGTCAACGGGAACGTGCACGAGGTCGACGTCCCACCGGACACCCCGCTCCTCTGGGTGCTCCGCGATCACCTCGGGCTCACGGGTACCAAGTTCGGTTGCGGCATGGGCCTCTGCGGCTCCTGCACGGTGCACCTCAACGGGAACCAGCTCCGAAGCTGCGTGATGCCGGTCGCGGCGGTGGTGGGTCAGCCGGTCGTCACCATCGAGGGCCTCCCGCCGGGCCCGGTGCAGGCCGCGTGGATCGCCGAGCAGGTGCCGCAGTGCGGCTACTGCCAGTCGGGGCAGATCATGGCCACGGTGGCGTTCCTGGCCGCCAACCCGAACCCCACGGTCGAGGACATCAAAGCCAACGTCACGAACCTCTGCCGCTGCGGCACCTACGACCGTATCCGCAAGGCCATCCTGCGCGCGGCGGCCACGCCATGAGCGCCGTCGTCAACATCAGCCGCCGCGGTGCGCTCCAGGCCCTCGGCGGCGGCCTCGCCGTCGGCTTCCTCCTGCCGGGCGTGGCGGAGGCCATCGAGCCCCCGGACCCCACGGTCGACCTCGGTCACTCCGCGTCGACCGGCGACGCCGCGCACATCAACGCGTGGATCCGCATCGCGCCCGACGGCGTGGTCACCCTGCGCATGCCGGCGGCGGAGATGGGCCAGGGCGTGTACACCTCGCTCCCGATGATCCTCGCGGAGGAGCTCGATTGTGCGTGGGAGATGGTCTGCGCGGAGAGCGCGCCGGCCCACGCCGACTACGCCCGTCCGCTCGGGTTCCTCGGCCTCGAAGCACAGCTCACCGGCGGCTCGTTCTCGGTGCGCGGGTACTGGGCCACCCTGCGCGAGGCGGGCGCGGCCGCGCGCGCGATGCTCGTCGCCGAGGCCGCGGCGCGGTTCGGGGTCGACCCGAGCGCCTGCACGACCGCCGCCGGCGAGGTGCGCAGCGGCGACAAGCGCGCCACCTACGGCGAGCTCGCGGCGGGCGCCGCCCTTCGCCGGCCGCCGCGCAATCCCACGTTGAAGTCGAGTTTCACCCTCGTCGGCACCTCGCCGCCGCGGCTGGACCTCCCCTCGAAGGTGGACGGCTCCGCGGTGTTCGGCGTGGACGTGAAGATCCCGAACATGCTCCAGGGCACCGTGCTTCCGTGCCCGCACTACGGCGGCAAGGTCGGAACGGTCGACGCCGCCGCGGCCCGCACGATGCCGGGCGTCGTCGACGTGCTGGTGTTCGAGCACGAGGTGGTCGTGCTCGCGGAGCGCTTCTGGCAGGCCAAGAAGGCGGCCGACATGCTGAAGATCGTCTGGGACGCGGGCGAAGGCGCCGGCGTGGACGACGCGGCGATCTCCCGGGAGCTCGACGCGGCGCTGGCCGGGCGCGGGCTCGTGGTCGAGCGCGAGGGCAAGCGCCCCGCGGGCGGCACCACGCTGAAATCCACCTACGACGCCCCGTACCTCGAGCACGCCACGATGGAGCCCCTCTCCGCGGCGGCGCACGTCACCGACACCCGGGTGGACGTGTGGACCGGCACGCAGGCCCAGACGATGGTGCGCGACATGGTCGCCAAGGAGTGCAAGGCGCCGAAGCGCGAGGTGTTCATCCACACCACGATGCTCGGCGGCGGCTTCGGGCGCCGCTCGGAGATGGACGCCCCTCGCGTGGCGGTAAAGGCCGCGATGGCGGTCGAACGCCCGGTGAAGCTCATCTGGACGCGTGAAGCCACCTTCGCGCGCGGCGCGCTCCGCCCCGTGGCGCGGTGCACCTTCGAGGCCGTGCTCGACGGCGGCACGGTGCAGCACCTCCACGTGCGCATGGCGGCCCCGAACATCCTCGCGCGCTTCGCCCCGGGCTTCATCGCCAACACCAGGTTCGGGGCCATGACGGCCGTCGAGGGCCTAGCCGACAGCCCGTACCACTTCCCGTCCTTGCAGGTCGACTACGCCACGCCCGACCTCCCGATCACCGTCGGCTGGTGGCGCTCGGTGCACGGCAGCTTCAACGGCTTCTTCCGCGAGTGCTTCCTCGACGAGTGCGCCCACGCCCTCGGCAAGGACCCCGTCGCGCTGCGTCGTGAGCTCCTCGCGCACAGCCCGCGCCACCTCGCCGTGCTCGACCTCGCGGTCGAGAAGGCCGGCCCCGCGCCGGCCGAGGGGCGCCACCGCGGCGTGGCGCTGTTCGAGAGCTTCGGCAGCATCGTGGCCGAGGTCGCGGACGTGACCGTGGCCGACGGCGCCGTGCGGGTGCACCGGGTCGTGGCCGCGGTGGACTGCGGGCAGGTGGTGCACCCGGACACCGTGCGCGCGCAGATCATGGGCGGCGCCACGATGGGGCTGTCGATGTTCGCCGGCGAGAAGTTGAGCTTCAAGGACGGCGCGGCGCTCGAGACGAACTTCCACACCTACCCGCTGCTCGGCCCGGCCGACGCGCCGGAGGTGGAGGTGCACATCGTCCCCTCCACCGAGGCGCCCGGCGGCATCGGCGAGCCCGGCCTGCCTCCGCTGCCCGGCGCGGTCGCCAACGCGATCTTCGCCGCGACGGGCAAGCGCCTGCGCGCGATGCCGATCGGCGCCCAGCTCGCGTGACCCTCCGCGCCCGCGCCCTCGCGGCACTGCGCATCGTCGGGCTGGTCGTGCTCGTTGGGATCGTCCTCCGAAGGGTGGACTTCGCCGCGGTGGGCGCCTCCTGGCGCGGGATGGGCGCGCTCACGATCGGGCTCACCCTGAGCTGCTTCTGCGGCGCGATGGCGGTGCGCGTGGCCAAGTGGACGCTCCAGGTCCGAAGCCTCGGGCTGGCCACTGAGCCGGTGGCCCAGGCCCGGGCGTTCCTCTGGGGCATCCTGCTCGGCGTGGTCACGCCGATGCGGCTCGGCGAGCTCGGCCGACTCTCGGCGTTGTCCCTCGATCCGGAGCGTCGGGGCGACGGGCTTCGCCTGGGCGCGGCCGCGCTCCTGCTCGAGAAGGGCTACGAGCTGCTCGTCCTGCTGAGCCTCGCGATCGGCGGCTGCGTCGTCGTGCTCGGCCAGCCCGCGCTCGCCGCGGCCCTCACGCTCCCGCTCATGGCCGGCGCGGCGTTCGGCCTCTTGCCGCTCTCGCCCCCGGCGGCGCTCCTCGCGCGGTTGCCGGCGTCGATCCGAAAGAACGCGGTCGACCCCGTCCTTCTTGCCCGCGACGGCATGTCGTGGCGGGCCCGCCTCGCCGTGTTCGGGCTCACCGGACTCGCCCAGCTCCTCAACATGATCGGCGGGTTGCAGCTCTACCGCGCCTTCGGCGACATCGACCTCTGGACGTGCTTTCTCGGCATGCCACTGCTCACGTTCACCAGCGCGGTGCCCATCACCGTGTCGGGCATCGGCCTGCGCGAGGTGCTCGCGATGGAGCTCTTCGGGCGCGGCGGGTACCCGGCGCACGGCGCCGCGGTGGCGGCCACCCTCACCTACCTCGGCGCGAACGTCGTCCCGACGCTCGCCCTCTTGCCCCTCGAGCTCGCCGGTCGTCGCGCGGGGCGTTGACGAGCCCGCGCCTGCCACATAATGCAATCCGCCCGCGATCCGCCCACCTTCCCCCCTCTCCCGCGCGAAGAACCACCATGAGCTTCCTCATCCTCGGCGGCGACGGCTACCTCGGCTGGCCGCTCTCCATCAAGCTCGCCTTGCGCTACCCCCACGAGCGCATCGTCATCGCCGACAACCTGCTGCGCCGCTCCCTCGTGGCGAAGTGCGGCGGCAACTCGGTCACCCCCATCGAAGACCCGGTGCTGCGCATCGACGCGTTCAAGCGCATCTTCGGGCAGGACAACCTGAGCTTCGTCGACATCGACGTGTGCACGCCCGCGCTGGACGAGCTGATCGAGCGGCTGCGCCCCTCGCTCGTGTACCACCTCGCCCAACAGTGTTCGGCGCCCTACTCGATGATGGGCGCCGACGAGGCGATGTTCACCATCACCAACAACGAGGCGGGCAATATGCGAGTGTTGTGGGCCGTCCGCAACCTCGTGCCGGACGCCCACCTCGTCAAGCTGGGCACCTTCGGCGAGTACGCCAAGGGCGGCATCGACATCGCGGAAGGGTACTTCGTACCGGACTACAACGGCCGCACCGCGTCGCGTCCGATGCCGTACCCGCGCGAGAGCGACGACGTCTACCACATCAGCAAGATCAACGACACGAACTACATCTCGCTCGCCTGCCGCAAGTGGGGCCTCCGGGTCACCGACGTCATGCAGAGCACGATCTTCGGCGTCTACACCGAAGAGACGCACCGGCACCCGTCGCTCTACACGCGCTTCGACTACGACGCGGTGTGGGGCACGGTCGTCAACCGGTTCCTCGCCCAGACGATCTGCGGCTACCCCATGACCGTGTACGGTACGGGGCTTCAGCGCAGCGGGCTCATGGGGTTGGACGACAGCATCGGGTCGCTCGCGCGCCTCGCCGAGCGCGTGCCCGAGAAGGGCGAGCACCGCGTCATCAACCACGTCACCGAGCGCGATCACTGCATCAACGACATCGCGGACATCGTGGCGCGCGCGGCCGAGCGGGCCGGGTACACGTGGGAGGTGCGCCGCGGCGCATACAACCCGCGCGGCGAAAACGACACGCACAAGGCCGAATACCAGATCGAGAACCACTACGTGGCCAGCCACGTGGCGCACACGCCCTTCGAGGACGTGCTGATGCCGATGTTCGACACGATCGCCCGGTTCAAGGAGCGCATCCGGCCCGAGGTGTTCCCGCCGCAGGTCCGGTGGGAGCGGTGAACGGCTCGGCCGGGCTTCGTGCCCGGGAGTTCCCGGGTTGGCGATACAACTTCAACCCGGGCACGCTCGGCACGACGTCCCGGCGTGTGCGCGCGGCGCTCGTGTCGTTCGGCGAAGACGACGATCGCGCGGCCTTTCCGCTCGGCGCGTACGGCGCGGGGCGCGAGGGGCTCGTGCGGGTGCGGGCCTCGGCGCGCGCGCTCTGGGGCGAGGGCGACGTGGCCTTCGGCGCCGGCACCACCGCGCAGATGAACCTCCTCGTGCACGCCCTCGCCCGCACCCTGCGCATCCGCGGCAGCGCGCGCCACGTCGTGCTCACCACCGCGCACGAGCACGAGGGTGGGGTCGGCGGCTTCGAGGCCCACCCCGACTACGCCGTGCGGTACTGCGCGGACGCCGCGCTCTCCGATCCGGGGCGCTGGGCCGACGAGGTGCGCGCGGCGCGTCCCGAGGTCGTGCTCCTCTCGCAGATCACGTGGACCGAAGGGCGCATCCTGCCCCTCGCCGAGATGGTCGACGCCGTGCGCCACCACGCCCCACACGCGTGGGTCATCGTCGACGCCGCGCAGGCCCTCGGGGCCACCCAGCCCGCCCTCGGCCTCGGCGACGTCACGGTGGCCAGCGCGCACAAGTGGCTGTGCGGGCCGCCCGGCACCGGCTTCACGTGGGTGGGCGCGCGGGCGCGCGAGGCCCTCGGCGGCGTGAGCTGGGTGGGGCACCCGCTCGACCCCGAGAGCCCGCTCCCTCAGTGGGAGGTCGCGGGCGGGCAGGACTTCGCGCGGTACGCGGGGTTGGCCGCCGCGATGGACCTCTACGGCGAGCTCGGCATCGAGGCCGCCCGGCGCCACAGCGCGGCGCTCGCCGCGCGCTTCGCTTCGGGCTTCGACCGCCTCCTCGGCGAGGCCGGGGTGCGGCGCGCCTGGTTCGACCCCGAGTCCGCCGCGTGGGGCGAAGCCCCCACGGCCGTGGGCGCCCCCACCCTGGTCGTGCGCTTCGACGCCTTCGACCCCTACCCCCTCTACGCGCGGCTGAACGCCGCCGGCGTCCACCTCAAGTGCGTGAAGGGCCGCACGCCCGTGGGCGGCGAGCTCAATCAGCTGCGGATCGGGCTGCCCTGGTACGAGACCGACGAGCGCGTGGACGAAGCGCTCGCCCGGGTCGAGGGCGCGCTGAACGGTAGGGCGGATTACAAAACATAGGCAACCCGGAGGAGCTCCATGCTTTCCCAGTTCAGCGAAGTCCTGGCCGCGCACCCTCGCGCGCACGTGCCCCTCGTGCCGATCGACGCCCTCGAGCCCGTCCTTCGCGACATGCTCGGCGCTGCCGCGCGCGTCTCCACCGACCCGGACCGTCACGTCCCCTACGGCCGCTACCTCCTCCACGCCGACCCGCGCGGGCGCTACAACATCCAGCTCGACGTCTTCTCGCGCGGCTATGTCGGGGGCATCCACGCCCACCTCACGTGGGGCATGCTCTTCGTCCTCCGCGGCGGCTTCGTCCTCGAAGATTGGCAGGACATCAACGGCGAGGTGCGTCACTGCCGCACGGCGTGGATGCCGCCCGGCGCGGGCCAGTGCTTTGGCCCGCCCACCGCCGACTGGCACCGTGTCCGCACGGACCCCACGGGCCCCCAGCCGATCAGCATCCACGTCTACGGGCCCGGGTTCGACATGGACACCGGCGTCGCGATCGGGCATGACGGCAAGCCGCGCACCTACACGCGCGGCGCGTGGGGCAACCCCGCCGATTTGGAAGGTTTGTTCGAGGTTCGGTAAACATGTTCGAGATCTCCGTCCTCCGCGCCGCCGGCCTCTTCGCCGGTGTCGCCATCATCGGCGTCCTCCTCGCCAACCGCGGGCGCGGGCGCCTGCTCGGCCGGCTCGAGTTCGTCGGGTACCCAGCCGCCCTCGGCGTCATCGCCGTGGCCGCCTTCCCGAGCCTCGCGAACGCCCTCGTCGCCCTCACCGGGTTCGAGGGCCAGCTTGCGCGCATCACCTCCCTGCTGGCCTTCGCCGTGCTCGGGCTGGGCATGTGGCTCGTGTGGGTGCAGGAGCACCTCAACGAGACGAAGCACCGCTTCTTGCGGCTCCTCCGCAACCTCGCGGTCGACCGTGGCCTCGAGCACGTCACCGCGCGCGCGGACATCGTCATCATCATGCCGGCGCTCAACGAGGCGGACAACCTGCCGCCGGTGCTCGCGCGCGCTCCGCGGGAGTTCGACGGCAAGACCGTCGCCATCGTCGTGGTCGACGACGGCAGCGAAGACGGCACGTCCGCCGTGGCGGCGGCCAACGGCGCCATCCCCGTGCGCACGCCCATCAACGTCGGCGGCGGCCACGCCTTGCAGGTCGGCTTCGAGGCCGCGCGTCGCATGGGCGCGCGCTGGGTCGTCACGATGGACGCCGACGGCCAGCACCGCTTCGAGGATCTTCCCCCGCTCCTCGCGCCCCTGTTGGCGGGCACCGCCGACGTCGTCATCGGCAGCCGCCACCTTGGCCAGAGCGTCGGCCACGAGGCCTTCCGCGCCGTCGGCCTTCGCATCTTCAACGCCGTCCTCAGCTTCCTGACCGGCCGCCACATCACCGACTGTTCCAGCGGCTACCGCGGCTTCGACCTGCCGAAGCTCGCGCGCCTCAAGCTCGTCCAGGACCGCCACCACACCGCCGAGCTCATCATCGAGGCCGCGCGCCACGGCCTCCGCATCCTCGAAGTGCCCATCACCATCCTCCCGCGCCTGCACGGGGAGAGCAAGAAGGGCACCAACTGGCTCTACGGGTTCCGGTTTGCGCGGACGGTGGTGGTGAGTTGGTGGCGGGGGTAGGGGTCAGGGGCGAAGTGGCCCTCACGTTGCCGTCGACAACGGTCGTCGCCGCGGCTCCCCCGCTTCCGCTCACCCATCGTCCACGCCGGTGGTGTCGCCCACCCAGGAGTACCGCGCCTTCAACTGATTGAAGTGCGAGAAGGGCACCCACTTCTCGTGTTGCATCCTCCCCACGATCACGCCGGGCGACACGCCGAGATCGCGCGCACACTCCGTGATCTCGCCTTCAGTCATCAGATGCCGGACACGTTCGGCGGCAGCGGGCGGGACCAGAAGGTCACGTGCGAAGCGATCCGCCTCCGCCTCGGCGTCCGGCTCCAGCCCGTCGATCCCCTCGACGAAGAGCAGCTTCTTCCCGTGAAGGACGAGGTGCCCCCCCTCGTGGTAGAAGCTGAACCAGAGGTGGTCGTCCGCCTTGTAGCGCAGGCTCAGCGCGAGGAGCGCCTTCTCGGGTGACAGCCACTTGGTGGCTCCGCTGATCGGGCAGCCCGGCGGCGCGGGGACAAACACCACTGCGACGCCTTGCGCCGCGCACGCCGTCTGCAGGCGGGGGATGAAGATCTCCGGCTGGTCCTCGCACGTGAGCGATCTCGCCTCGCGCAACGCACGTTTGAAGCCGGTGAGGTCGAACGGGGCGCAGCGCAGCTCGGCCGCCTGGAGCTCGGCGCGCCGCATCCACGCCGCCACCGCGGCGGGCTTCTTTTCCAGGCGCTTGGACGCCCGCCATGCCGCGAGCGGCGCAGCGTAGGTGGTCCGCCACGCATCGACCGACGCCACGCCAAACCAACGGAGGCACTCGCCGACCTGCTCGCCCTTCGAGGCAAGCCGGGGCACCCAGCCCTGACGGACCATCCAGGCCAGCGGGAGCTCGGTCAGCCAGGCCGACTGCCCTTCCAACGCCGCCGTGGCGGATCGCCGCTCCAGGCCAGCGCGATACTGCGCCTCACGCGTGAGCCAGAACTCCGGCGAGGAGCCAAGCACCAGCGACAGCCGGCCCGCCGTGTCCGCGGAGATGGTCGCCTTTCCGTGAAGGAGCTCGCTTGTGTGCTTCGGCGTGACACCAAGGCGCTCGGCCAGCGAAGCGCTCGTCCACCCGCGCTCCTCGAGGAGATCCGCGATGGTGTCCCCCGGGGCGGAGACCCAGGAGGGCGCGAAGGGCTTGGGGTTAGTCATGGTAGTTCCCGATGTACGTGATGCGGATCGAGCGGACGGTCGGCCAGTGAATGGCGCCGCTGTCGGTGCGGGGGACAGGGTCGTCCGCCGGTTCGAAGACGAGGCGACGCCCGCCGTCCAGATCCAGGGCGAAGTGCCCGGCGAGGTCATCTACCAGTGGATGCGGCCGGCCGGCCACGAGCGCGCCGACGTTCGCCCGTAGCCCCCCTCAACTCCGATCCTCCACCACATCCCCCTCCCGCAACACCAGCTCCACCAGCCCCACCCGGGTGGAGGCGACGAGGTCCGTTCGTAGGCCCTCGTCGCGCAGACGGTCGCGCAGGCGGCAGAGGAGCCCGTCCCAACGGCGGCGGAGGACGTCGCGATCGTCGATGTGCGGCCAATGGGGGCGCGCGAGCTCTTCCCAGGCGAGGGGCTGCCGAACGGTGACGAGCTCGCTCACGACTCTGGCGAGCTGACCGGCCAACACGACCACGGCCGCGTCGCCGCGGTGGATCTGCACGGTGTCGAAGCTGGCCACGACGCGGAGGGGGGCGTCGACGGCGCGGGTGGGCCGTTGTCCGGCGCGTGAGAGGGCGATCTCGACGACGGTGAAGTCGCCCGCCGGGCCAGGAACGACGGTGCCCGGCACGAGGTCGAAGTCACGTCCTCCTTGGCGGCCGCGCCAGAACCCCTCGGTGGACCAGAACTGCGCGACGGCGTCGGTCTGGAAGCCGGGGACGAGCCGAGCATGTGGGTCGACCAGCAAGGAGCAGCCGCCGGGCAGCGCCTGCGGGGACAAGCCCGCCCCGGCGAGGCCGAGCACGACCTCGGGCAGCGCGACGGCGAGGACCGTGAGCTCGATCCGCGCCGCGAGCCGGACACCGAGCTCCGGGGTGAGGATGACGGCGTCGCTCGGCCGGCCGGCCACATGGAAGCGGCGGCGGAGCGCCAGGAGCCAGAGCTGCTCGCCGCGCAGGCTGAGCATGGCGTGGGCTTCGCTGATCTCCGGGTCGTCGAGGCGAAGGGCCGCGCTCCACGTGCGGCCGATGATGTCGCCCGCCCACAACCGCTCGGTGGAACCGTCCGGCAAGCGGAACGTCGCCGAGGCGCTCATGGGGTAGGGCTATTCCGTACCCCAGGCGCCCTCCACCTCGGCGCGCAAGGTCGGGAGCGGGCGCTCGGCGAGGGCGAGCGCGGCCACGCGCGCGCTGCCGTCCCACGACACGCTGGCGAGGTCGCCGTCGGGCAGGAACTCGACGCCCACCGCCCGCTCGCGGTGGCCGGGGAGGTCGACGAGGAGGCGGCCGGAGCGGATGTCGTAGACCCGTACGTGCCCGTCCAACGCGGCGGCGGCGAGCCGGGTGGCGGAGACCGCGACGTCGAGGACGGAGGGAGCGCGGATTCGCCGTTCGCCGACGAGGACCTCGTCCGCGGTCGCGACCACCGGTTGGCCCTGCCACCACGCCACCGCCCGCGCCCCGGGCACCTGGCGGAGCTCGGCGAGGCCGTGCTCGTCGAGTCGCCACACCCGCCCGTCGCGATCGAGCAGGACATGCGCGTCCTCGGCGGGCGCCATGTCGACGAACATTCGCCCCTCCCCGATGTGCTCCGGCGCGGCGGAGGGGTCCCGCCAACGAAAGAGCCCGCTGTCCATGTCGACGCCGAGCAGGGACCCGTCGGCCAGGGTGTCGAGGCGCCGCAGTGGTCGGCCCCGCGCCGCGACGGCGCCGTCGAGGCGCGACAAGTACGGGGGGTCCATCCCCGAGAACCAGGTGCCGCCGAGCCCGAAGGCCGCCGACTTGACGACGCGGGTGCCCATCGTGAGGCGCCGCACGGACCCGTTCGAGAGGTCGACCACGGCGCCGAAGCCGTCACCGCCGGCGACGGCGAGGAGCGCGCCGTCGGCGGACACGGCGAGGCCCGCGAGGCCACCCGGCGCGCGGATCTCGGCGGGGGTGCCGGCGGGCAAGCGCCACGTCACGCGGGCCTCGCCGGTGTGCACCACGAGCCCTTCCGCGCCGAACGCCACGTCCTGCGCCGGGAGATCGAGCGCCGCGACGAGGGTGGTCGAGTCGAGCCGCCAGAGGCCGACCCGTCCACCCTCCCCCACCAGGGCGACGTGGCGCCCATCGTCGGACGCCACGATCCGCCCGATCAGTCCGAGCCCGGAGTCTCCGGCGCTGAGCCGACGCCCGTCCCACCCCCACGACGTGACCCGGCCGCGCAAGCTGCCGATCACGACCCCGTGCGGCGACAACGCGAGGGTGGCGATGGCCTGGTCTCCGACGAGCCCGGTGGCGACGCTCCGCTCGCCCGGGTCCCGGATGGTGCCCAGCAGGAGCGTGCCGTCGTCGCACGCCGTGGCGGTGCGGCCGCCGCCGTCGGCGTCGCCGGAGATGAGCCTCCCGACGCACCCCGACGGACGCAGGGTCCCCGGGTCGAGCGGCGCGAGGCCGGTCCAGAACGCGCGGGAGCCGGCCTGCGGGGCCCAGTCGTCGCGACGCGCCGGCCAGGTACCACGCACGTCCCCCGTCATGGCGTCCACCGCCGTCAGGCGCCGCGCCCGGTCCCAGAGCAGCACGATGTCCCCGTGCACCGACGCGCCCGCCCAGTCGCCGGGCACCTCCCACGTCGGGCCCCGGCCGTGACGCGACGCGCCGACGGCGGTACCGCACACGAGCCACTCGGCGCTCGGCGCGAGGCGGGACCACGTACACGCCGGGGCTCGCTCGTCGCGCAGCCGCACCGGCCGCTCCGCCCTTCCGAAGCTGGCGAACACCCCACGGGCGAGCGGGTCCTCACGGACGTCGAGCACGGCGAGGGCAAGGCGCTCCGCCGGCTCGCGCTGCCCCGCTCGGGTGGCCTCTACCGCCTGTTCGAGCTGCACATCGGCGAGGCGAGACCGCGCGTCGGCCTCGGCGGCGACGGCGCGATCCAGAGAGCGCCCGGTCTCCCACCACCCCCACGCCACGGCCCCGCTCACCGCGAGCAGCCCGGCCAACCCGACCGCGAGCGGCGCCCTCCACGCCCGCACGAGCCGACCGAGCAGCTCCCCGGGGCTGTAGCGGTGCGCGGCGACCCGTCGCCCCTCGAAGAACGCCTGGAGATCGTCGGCGAGCGCGCCGGCGTCGGCGTAGCGTTCGTGGAGGGGGGCGCGACAGCGCCCGAGGATCGCCGCGAGCTCCGGCTCGGCCGTGCCGAGCACTTCCCCGATGCTCGCGCCCAGGCTCCACACGTCGTGCCGCGGGTCCGGCGATGCGCCGCCGGCCTGCTCCGGCGCCATGTACGCGTCGGTGCCGACACGGCCGGTGGCCGTGCTGCCGGGAAGCCCCGACCAACGCGCCGCCGCGGCCGCCGTCGGCGCGGCGAGGCCCCAGTCGATCACCTGGGTCTCGCCGTGCGGACCAACGAGGATGTTCCCCGGCTTCAGGTCGCGGTGGACCATGCCCGCGTCGTGCGCGGCCGCCACGGCTTCGCACGCGGCCAAGAGGTGCCGCAGGCGCGCCGCCGCGGCGAGGCCCGGCCCCGACTCGGCGAGGCTCCGGCCGCGTACCAGGCGCATCGTGTAGTAGGGCCGCCCGTCCGGGTGCTCGCCCACTTCGTGCACCGCGACGATGCCCGGATGGTCGAGGCGACTGGTGATCGCGGCCTCGCGCGCCAGCCGTGCGCGAGCCGAAGGGCCGTCGAGGTCCTGCCGGAGCTCCTTGAGCGCCACGTCGCGACCGAGCGCCTCGTCGCGCGCGGCGTGCACGACCCCCATGCCGCCCTGGCCGAGCACGGCCCCGAGGGTGTACCGGTGGCCCGCCACGGGCGGCGGGCCGGCCTCGCCATCGGAGCCGGGCTCGCTGCGCCCGCCGCCGCTGCGGTCTGTGATTGGGGACGACACACGACGCACCTACCGTCTCGCGACGGGCCGCGGGAGCGAGTGGGGGTTGAGTGAGGGTCCCGCCGGGCGAAGCCGCGGGTATCGAAGGGGCGCAACCCCGAGGTCCACATGCTGATCCCCTCCGTCCTCCTCTCGCTCGTCCTCGTCGCCCCCGCCGAGGCGACGAACGTCCCGAAGATCAAGAACATCCGGATCCGGCAGATCACCACCGAAGGCTCGACGACCGTGTCCTACCGCACCTCGGCGGTGTCGGTCACGACGACGCCGGACGTCACGGCCGTGGTGGCCGACGTCGAGTCGGACGCCGGCAGCGAGGAGCTGATCCTGGTGGAAGGCAACGTCCTCCTGCACGGCACGGCCGAGTCCGTCCACACCTTCGGCGATGACGCGCGCGGGACAATCATCCTCTACGACACCGAGAACGTGGCGATCGCCGAGGTCGCGGTCGCCGTGGCGCCCGGCACCCGCGCGCAGGACTCCGCGGCGGTCGGCGACCTCGTGGTGAGCTCCCGCGCCGTCGCCACCGACGAGGGCGTGGAATTCCGGGTCGACCTCTCGGGCGTCGACGCGCTCGACGTGGCGTACGCCTCCATCACCGTCGAAGACACCGTGACCAAGGAGGTCTGCTACGCCTACGACAAGTCCGGCGCGTGCATCAAGGGCGAGTCGGTCACGACGGTGGTGTCGACCACGAACGCGGACGTCGCCTGGAGCGACCTCGAGATCGTCTGGGAGGCCGAGCCGAGCCTCGACCACGAGGGCGAGGTGGTGGTGAAGGCGACCACCCGCGATGCGCGCGGCAAGAAGATCGAGACGGCCAAGGCGAAGCTCGCCCCGGCGTGGACCGACGGCGGTGTCGGCCAGGGCGCGCTGACGCTCGACGAAGACCCGCTCACCACCACCGCGCTCATCAGCGACCAGTTCCACGCGGGCGGCACCGTGGGCTTCCTCGTCCACTCCGACGGCTGGAGCGCGGAAGAGGAGCTCCCGGAGTGGGCCGAGATCACGCTCGACGGCGGCGAGACCTGGACCGTGCCCGCGAACAGCGTGCAGGTGGCCGGCTCCACCCCGATCACCACGAAGCAGATGGCGAATGCCGCGAAGATCGTGGTCATCGTGAAGCACGACGACGCCGACTCGGTCGCGAACGTGACCGTCAGCCCCGACGCGCCCCCGGTGTGCGTCGACGGCGTGTGCGTGTCGGTGTCGCAGGGCGCAGACGGCGGCTGGGACCTGTCCGCGACCGCGTACGGCGAGGCCGTGTCGGACCTGCCCGTCGGCGGGGACTTCGCCGCGGTGCTGTACGACGCCAAGGGCAACAAGCTCGACTCGGAGGACCTGTCGGTCACCTACGACCCCGAGGTGTCCGTGGTGTTCGGGATCGAAGCCACCTTCGGCGAAGACCCCGTCGGCCTCGACGTCACGGGCACCGTGAAGCTGCAGGGCGCGGCCAACGCGAAGGGCCGCCGCGACACCTTGGCCCGCGGCAAGTTCTTCGCCACGGTGTGCAACGACGAGGACGGCGACCTCGCCTTCGCGGGCAAGGACAAGGACGTGGCCGTCGCCCGCGGCGACATCCTCATCGGCGGCGAGCCGATCGGGTTCGAGCGCACGGTCGACACCGACGGGGACGGGGTCATCGAGGCGCCGCCGGCGGTCTCCCTGCGGGTGGAGAGCAACGGCAAGGGCACGCGCAACGTCGCCACGACGACCAGCGGCAAGCCGGGGCTGTTGTAGGGGCGGTGGGCCCGCGGGACGCACAGGTCTCGCGGGCCCGAGGGCCGCGGCACTTGACTCGTACGCCCACGGCGTTACGGTGCTCCCATGGCGGGAGCGACCTTCCCGACTCGTCGGGACGAACGTGCGGCTGATCACCGCGAGGACCATCGCGAACTTTGCGGCGGACCACGCGTCCGCTCGCCAAGCGCTGGCAGATTGGCGAGCCGCAGTCGAGGCTGCGGCATGGCAGAGCGCGGACGATGTACGCGCGTCGATGGGCGCCGCCGCGCGCGCTGTCGGCAAGGATCGCTTCGTGTTCGAGGTCAAAGGAAACAACTTCCGCTTGGTCGCTGAGATTCGGTACGCCGATCCGGCAAAGGAGCACCGCGGGATCGTCTACGTCCAGTTCATCGGCACGCACGCCGAGTACGACCGCATCAACGCCTTGACCGTTTGCCCGTCGGGCCGGGGGCTCAAATGAAGCCATTCAACCTACACAACGAGGCCGACCACGCGCGCGCCCTCGAGCTGGTCGAACGACTCTGGTCCGCGGACCCGGGCACGCCCGAGGCTGAGACGCTCGACGTCATGGCGGGTCGAATCGCAGCGTACGAGGCCGAAGAGCTCGACCGCCTCCTGCCGCCCCCCAATCCTCGCAAGCTGATCGCGTTCAAGCTGCGCGAGCTTGGGCTCACGCAGCGTGCCCTCGCGCGACAGCTCGGGTGGGGGTCTGGCAGGGTGTCCGAGGTGATCTCGGGAAAGCGCGCGCTGACGCTCGCGATGGTGCGTTACCTCGCGCCGGCGTTGGGCCTGGGCGTCGAGCAGCTCGTATCGGACGGCGAAGTCGACGCGCCGGTGATGGTCCCAGGGCCGCGCGCGCTCGCTCGCGAAGTCGTGGAGACTGGGCTGCTCGGTCACCGCGGGCTCGACGCCGTTGTGCCCAACCGGGCCCTTTCCCGGCAGGCGGCAGCGTGAGGCTCCGCGGCGAGTGGTTGGTCCTCGCGGAGCGCGTCATCGACGACGCCCTCACCGGCAACATCACCTTGGTGTCGTGCCTCGGACAAGTCGCGGCGGTCGACTTCCCCGCCCAACATCACGGCTTCGCCATCGCCGCGCGGTTCTCGTGCGCGGGCAAGCCGCCCGCGGCGCCGACCCCCGTGAGCTTCCGGCTCATTCGCCGCTCCGCCACCGACGAAGAGCAGTGCGTGACGAACTGGACCGTCCAATGGCAGCCGGGGACGCGGGTCGGGCATGTCGGAACGAACTACCAGGTTCTCCGCCTGCGACGGCCGGAGATCATCGAGTTCCGGATCGAGCATCGCGTGGCCGAAGGGACGTGGCACGCCGGCCCCACCTGCTCGATCGATGTTCTACGCCTTGAACTGACCACGGAGGAGCGCGAGGCGCTCGCCACCGAGCGGGCGTCGCTCGGGCTCCCGCCGCTGGCCAACCCGAGCCGCCCCGACGAACGTCCGTCGAACTGACGAACGTCACCGCCGACACCTGTCAGTCCTACCCGTCACAAACCCCTGAAATCCCGTGCGCCCCGCGCGGCCCGCCCCTTGAAGGAGGCCGGCCCGCGAGGTGTTCGTGGGTGCGCTCCTGGGCCTGGTGGCGGTGTGGGGATGTGTGGCAGCGGGTGGGTCGGTGCGGTCGATCGAGGCGCGCGACACGGCGTCGCTCGGGTACGACGAGACCCCTCGCGGCCTGGGCCTCGTCTACGAGCTGTACGTCCGCTCGTTCCAGGACTCCGACGCCGACGGCATCGGCGATCTGGAGGGGGCGCGGCGGCGGCTCGGGCACGTCGCGTCGCTCGGGGTGGAGACGATCTGGTTGATGCCGATCCTCGAGAGCCCGAGCCCGGCCGGGTACGACGTGACGGACTTCGAGGCGCTGCGCGCCGAATACGGGTCGGTGGAGGACCTCGAGCGCCTCGTCGACGACGCCCACGCCGCGGGCATGCGGGTGCTGCTCGACCTCCCGCTCAACCACACGTCGACGTCGCACCCCTGGTTCGTCGCGGCGAACGCCCGGGCGGGCTCGCCCGACCGGGCGCGCTACGTCTTCAGCGACACGCAGTGGGACGCGCTGCGATGGCACCGGTCGGCGTCAGAAGGCTGGTACTACGGGTTCTTCGGCGCCGAGCTGCCCGACCTCGACTGGTCCGACGCCCTCACGCGCGCGCGGATGTTGCGCGCCTTCTCCGGCTGGCTCGACGTGGTCGACGGCTACCGGCTCGACGCCGTCGTCACCCTCGTGGAGGACGCCGACGCGATCACCGACACCCCGGACACCCACGCGCTCCTGGCCGAGCTCATGGCCGAGGCCCGCGCGGTTGACCCCGACGCCCGGATCCTCGCCGAAGCATCCGTGGAAGACCCGACGGCCCAGGCGAGCTACCTCGGCGGTCCGGCGGCCCCCGAGGCGGACCGCGTCATCGACTTCGCGCGTCGCCCCGCGCTGCTCGCCGCCCTGGCCGCCGGGGATCCAGGCCCGCTGCTCGCGCACCTGCGCGACCAGGAAGCGGCCGACGTGCTGGGGCGTACCTCACCTTTTCTTCAGTCGCACGACGTCCGGCGTCTGCCCGCGTTCGTCCCCGACGCCCGCGCGCGCCGGGCGATGCAGGTGCTTCAGCTCACGTTGCCGGGCGACCCGATCCTCTACTACGGCGAGGAGCTCGACCTCGCCGACGCGACGACCGCCACCGGGCAGGACTACGCGTGGCGGGCCCCGATGCCGTGGGACGGCGGGCACGCGGGCGGGTTCACCGAGGCGGCGATCCCCTGGTTCACCCTCGATCCCGCGTACGCGGAGGGGGTCAACGTCGAGGCCGCGGCCGCCGACCCCGACAGCATGCTCCGGCTCATCCAGTCCCTCGCGCCGCTCCGCCCGCGCCTCGCCGACGCGTCGTGGTCGCCCGTCGACGTCGGGGCGCCGGCCGTCGTGGCCTACACGCGCGACCAGGGCCGCCTGCTCGTGGTGGTGAACCTGTCTCCGGCGCCTGTGTCCGCCGAGCTCGACGGCGCCTGGATCGACGTGAGCTCCGGACGAGGCCGCGAAGGCGTGGTGGCCCTCGACGCGTACGGGTACGCGATCCTCCACCGGTGAGCGGGGTCGGTTCACGCCCGCGCCCGTGTGGACGCCGGCGCGCGGGTGCCGTGGGCTGCCGCGCCAGGGCACCGCGTGGTCACGCTCCGCTTCACACGCCACCTCTTCAGCTTCTTCCCGCAGCTCGACGGGCGCGAGGTGACGGTGGAGGCCGCGAGCGTGGCCGAGGTGCTCCAACGGCTCGAGGGCCTCGCGCCGGGCATCGGCTTCTACCTGTGCGACGAGCTCGGGCGCCTTCGCACCCACGTCAACATCTTCGTCAACACCGAGCGCGTACGCGACCGGCGCGCGCTGTCCGACGCCGTCAGCCCCGGCGACGTCGTGTCGATTCTTCAAGCGCTCAGCGGAGGTTGAACATGGCGACGCTCCTCGTCGGCACACGCAAAGGTACGTTCCTGGTCGAGAAGCGCGACGGCGCATGGTCCGCGCGCCTCAGCGGCCACAAGGGCACGGGAGTGAACTTCGTGGCGAAGGACCCCCACACCGGACGACTGTGGGCGCTCGGAGCTCGACGAGGTCCTCCGCTGGTTGTTCGGCTTCGACGACGCTGAGCTGGCCCACCACCTCGAGGCACGCACCACCTTCACCGACTTGTTCGCGCAGGTGCTGCGGACCTGATCGCTCAACGCGCGGTGGTCGACACGTCCTTCACGTCCACCGCGCCGATCGACCCCTCCACCCGCTGCGTGTCCTTGCCCTGGCTCAATCGGAGCTTGGCGTCGCTCGTGCTGAGCGCGCCGGCCTTGGTGTCCTGACCGCCCGCGTCGATGCGCACGTTCGACACGAGCAGGCGGGCGAACATGAGCGCGAGGTTGCCCGCGCCGTCGGCCTGGAAAGACGCGGCGTTGTCGGTGGGACCGCGGCCGGCGAGGGTGCCGGAGGCCACGCCGAGGTCGACCGCGCCGTTGCTCAGGCTGGCGGAGCCCTCCATCCGGAGCTTGGAGAGGTCAGCCATGCCCGCCGCGCCGCCCGGGGAGGCGCCGCCCGTGGACGCGCCGCCGGTCGAGCGCGAGCCGGTCGCAGCGCCGCCGCGGGCGCTCCCCGCGCCATTGGACCCGGAGACGCTGCGCGCGAGGGTGTCGAGGTCCAAGGGCATGTCCTTGGGCTTGCCCGGCAAGCTCTCGGTCACGTCCTGGTCGAACCACCCTTGTACGTCGACCTTCGCGCGACCGGTGCCCGGCTTCTTGCCGCGCTCGAGGTACACGCCGTTCGCCTCGGTCCACAGAGGCCCGTCCAGCGGTCGGGTGAAGTCGACGCGGGTGCGGTCCGGGTCGATCGCGCCGTCGCGCACCTCGAGCTGGGCGTTCGCGGTCGTGTTCGGGCGCACCTCGGCGACGCCCTGGTCGCCCGCGTTGAGCGGTAGGCTGGCGCGCACGCTGGCGTCGTCCACGCGAGCGAGGAGGCCCATCGGGTCGACCTTGGCCTCGGGGAGCGCGGAGCCCCGCGTGCCCGCGCCACGTGCCGCGCCCGCGCCGCGGGACGCGCCCGACGCCGCGCCCTTGGGATTCGCGTAGGACGCGGAGAAAGCGAGATCCGTGGCCTTCGCGCGGCTCGCAGACGCGTCGAGGCCGGGGCCCGTCATCGCGGCGCGGCCGTTCGCCACCTCGGCCGAGCCCACGTGCAGGCCCATTCCGCCGGTGCGCACGGCCACGTCGTCCACGCGCGCCGCGTCCACGCCGAGGGACGGGCTCTTGCCGGTCGTGTCGACCGTGAGGCCGGTCGCGCGCGCGCCGCCCATGTCGACCACCTCGCCGTCGATGCCCGAAGCGGACGCCTGGCCGACGCGGGCACGCGCCCGCAGGTCGTCCCGCTTGTCGTCGAGACCCGGGAGGCCACCGCCGCGGTTGACCACGTCCGCCTGTACGGCGCTCGCGTCGACGGCGCCGATGGTCGTGCCGCCCACGGTCGCCCCACGCGCGCTCGCGTCGGCCACGGAGACCGACCCACGCTCCGAAGCCCCGTCGAACCGCGCCGCCACGCCGTTGACCGCGAGGCTGTCCGCGCGCGCGCCCTGGCCGACCGCGCGCGTGGCACGGAGGGCGTCGACGCGGAGGCTGGCGTTCGTGCTGTCGTTGGACCACGCCGCGCCGCGAACCTCGGCTTCACGCGCGCTCAGGCCGCGGCTGTCGAGCCCGCTCACGGAGGCGGAGCCGAAGGCGCCGGAGCCGCGCCGCGGATCGGCGAGATCGACGTTCGCGTCGAGGCCTGACACCTGCCCGCGGGCGAGATCGACCTCGCGGGTGTCCACGCCCGCCACGCCGAGGGCGTCAGCGCCGACCGCCACACGACCACCCGAGAGGTTCAACCGGGCGTTCGTGGCGCTCGCCTCGGCCACGCGGGCGTCGCCCGCCTTCACGCCCTGCACCCCGAGCTGGCCGACCGAGGCCGCCACCGCGCCATCGCGGTCACGCGACACCCGGGCGCGGCTGACGTTCGCCGCGTCCACCGTGGCTCCGCCCGTGGCGACGCCCCGCGCGTCGAGCCGCGACGCGTCTACCGACACGCCGCCGCCGCCCGTCGAGACACCGAGGTTGGCGGCAGAGATCTGGGCCGCGTCGAGGTCGCGCGTGTCCACCCCGGTGAGATCCACGCCCGTGGCGCGGGCGCCGACCGCCCCGCCGCCCATGGTGGCGCTGAGGCCGCGCACGTCCGCGCCCGCCACCGACGCGTCCTTCCCGGAGACGCGCGTGGCGTGCAGGCGCGCCGCTTCGAGGCGCATCTGTTCGCGCTCGGCGTTCACGTCGATGGTCTCGCCGCGCACACTCCCCACGGAGACGTCGGGGGTCGTCAGGCCGTCGGCGGCCACGGACCCGAGCTTCAGCCGGTTGTTGGCGGCCGCCACGTCCTTCGCGGACAGGCGGTTGGCGTTGTACACGGAGCCCTTGTTGGCCACGCGGACGCCCGTGGCGTTCACGCCGTTGGCGGTGCCGGCCTCGTCGCCCGCCGACAACTTCACCCCGCTCGCGTTGAGGGTGGCCGCGTTGGCCTGGACGCCGCCCGCGTTCACGCGCACCCCGGTGGCGTTACCCGCCCCGAAGTTGACGAACGGCTTGGGCGCGTCGCCGCCGGAGCCGGCGTGGACCTTGGACAGCGCGACCGTCTCGGCGTCGACCGCCTCGGTGTCGAGGCCCGACGCGTCGATCGCGTCAGCGTCGAGGTCGGTGACGCCGGCGGCGTGCGCGGCGCTGAGGTTCGTCGCGGACAAGGCCCCGACCCGGTTGGGCCCCGCGGCGGCGTTGCTGGCGTTGAGCCCCGCCACGCTGACGTTCGCCCGGAGGTCGGTGTCGGCCCGCTCGTCGAGCAGCGGCGCCCCGCCGCCCGCGTTGGAGAACCCGGCGCGCAAGCCGCGCAGCTCCGCGTCGCCCACGGTGCCGCCGCCCGCGTCGAGCTGCCGCGCGCTCAGGCGCTCCGCCGCGAGGTGACCCTGCTCCCGGTTCGGGGTGATCGCCCCCGAGAGGTTGGTCGCGCCGACCTCGGCCGCGCTGCCGCCCTTGCTCTGGAGCCCGCTCACCGTCGCGGTGCCGACCGAGAAGAACGCGCTCGCCTTGCCCTGCCCGGCCTCCTCGAGGACGATGTCGACGGCGCCGAGGTCGATCTGGCGGGCGCTCGCGCCGACCCCGTCGGCCGCGACGTCCGACGCGACGGCCTTGGCCACCTTCATCGTCGTGCGCTGCGGCGTCGCCGTCTTCTTGCCGTCGCCGAACACCCAGCCGGCAACGGTCTCGCCGGCCTTCTTCTGAACGATCTCCCGGGCTTTCCGGTCGGCGCCCTCCATCGTCACCACGATTCCGCTCATGCGCGTGGCGCCGGCGCGGACCCCATTGCCCGACAAGCCTTGCATCTGGAGGTCGGGGACCCCGACCGTGAGCGTGCCGCTCTTGGTGTCGTACTCGAGGTTGACGCGGTTGGCGGCGGGATCGTTCTTGTCGAGGCGCACGCCGGCGCGCATCGACTCCGGCAGCAGGTCCATCACCTCGTCCATGTCGGTGGTGGCCGAGAGCTTGCCGTCCTTGTAGTCGACCGAGCTCGAACCTACGACATCCGAGACATCCCCCGCGACCCGCTTGGTGGTGTCCCACGCCTCGCCGACGGCTTGCGTCGTGGCGTCGTAGGCGTCGCCGACCGCCTTCGTGGCGCCGTCCCACCACCCGCGCAGGGTGTCGCCGACCCCTCCCGAGCGTGGCGCGACCGCCGCCGCGTTGCCGGCGCGCTGGGCGTTCGTCGTGGCGCCGCCGCCGCGGGTGGGCGCGCGCGTGGAGCGTTGAGGAGTGGGCTTGGACGGGGTGCGCGACTGGCCCATGCGGCCTCCGGAGGACGCCGAATGATATCCGATCCAGATGCAGGCCCTCGATCTCCGTGCCCCCGGCGAAGCCGAACGTCGCGATGCCGTACTTCGCGCCTACGTCATCGGCCGCGACTGGGACGTGTCGGGCGAGGCCGCCCTCCGCCGTCACCTCGTGGTGCACAGCCCATCACTCTTGCCGAGCCACCCGCTGCTCGTGGGACTGGAGTGGGTCGCGCGGCTCGGACAGGCGGGAGACCTGCTGTTCTTCGATGGCGCGCGTGGGCTGCTCGTGGTCGAGCTGAAGGTCACGGAGAAGAAGGACGTCGCCCGGCGGGCGCACAAGGTGGACCAGCAGGCGTTGGAGTTCGCACGCGCGGCGCGGCAGCTCTACCCGTGGGCCGAGGTCGAACCACGGGTGTACACCAGCGTCGAGCAGGCCGGCGGCGCGCCGCCCACGGCGCCGCGCGACGGGCGCCCGACCCCGAAGGGCTACACCCCGCAGGCGCTCGGACACCCCGCGGCGCGGTGAATCTTCGCGGTGAATCTTCGAGATTGCTGTTAGGATGCGACACTTCGGGGATGCCACATGTCTGTGCCGCGCGTGGTGGTGGTCGGGGGTGGCTTCGGCGGCCTCGAGGTGTGTCGCCGCCTGCAGGGCGCGAGCCGCCGCGGGCAGATCCACCTGACGCTCATCGACAAAGAGAACTTCTTCCAGTTCAACCCGCTCCTGCCGAGCGTGGCGAGCGGTGAGGTGGAGACACGGCACATCGTGTACCCGCTGCGCAGCTTCACCGGGCCGCGGAAGATCCGCTTCGTCCGCAACAAGCTTCGTCGAATCGACACGGAAGCCCGGGTCTTGCACCTGCACAACGACCTCGTGGTGCCGTACGACCACCTCGTGCTCGCCGTCGGCGCCGCCACCAACTACTTCGGCATCCCCGGCGCGGAAGAGCACAGCTTCCCCTTCAAGACCCTGATGGACGCGATCCGCCTCCGCGCGCACGTCGTCGAGATGTGGGAGCTCGCGGACCAGGCGGAGGACGCCGCGAAGCGCCGCGAGCTGCTGACCTTCGTCGTCGCGGGCGGCGGAATCACGGGCGTCGAGGTGTGCAGCGAGCTGGTCCGGATGTTCCGAGAGACGATGTTCCGCCTCTACCCGTCGGTCTCCGCCAACCTGCCGGCCGTGCACATGATCGAGGCGGCCGACCGGCTGCTTCCCGGCTTGATGGAGCAGCACAGCCGCGTGGCGGCGGAGCACCTTCGACACATCGGGGTCAACCTGATCCTTCACCGCAAGGTCGTGCGCGTCGACGAAGGTTCGGTCACGATGGACGACGGCGCCGTGCTTCCGGCGCACACGTTGATCTGGACCACGGGCATCCGCGGGGGCCAGATCGAGACGCCCTGGCCGTGGCCGACCACGCGTGGCGGGAGGCTCGTCGTCGACCCACACGGGCAGGTGGCTCCGGGCGTGTGGGCCATCGGCGACCTCGCCGACATGCGCGTGGGCGCCAACGACGAGCGCCGCGTGCCCGCGGTGGCGCAGGGCGCCATCCAGACCGGGCGCCTCGTCGCCGAGAACATCGAGGCGACGATCGCCGGTCGGCCACTCGGGACGCTGCGTTTCGTCGACTTCGGCTACTTCGTCGGCCTCGGAAAGCACTCCACGGTCGCGTCGCTGTTCGGCGTGCCGATCGCGGGGTGGATCGCCTGGTACCTGTGGGCGTTCGTGTACCTCGTCAAGATGGTCGGCCTCCGAAAGCAGCTCGAGGTCGCCGCGGACCTCTTCAAGTCGATCTTCGTCGGGCACGACACCAGCCAGATCCACGAGCGGCGGCGCATGCTCCGCGACCGCGACATCGAGCCGGATTTGGGCGGGTGACACGCCGACCGTGCCGGCGGGGTTCGCGGTGGGCTACGCGTGCGCATGTCGACCGCTCCCGCCCGAAAGCGGCTACGCGCGGCGCCCCGCGGATCCAGTGGCCGCGTCCTGGTGCTCGTCGCGCACCCCGCCATGCACCGCTCGCGCGTGAATCGCGCACTCACCACGTCGATCCTCGATCTCGAGGGGGTGACCACCCACGACCTGTACGACGCCTACCCGGACTTCGACATCGACGTCGGCCGAGAGCAGGAGCTCCTGCTGGCCCATGACGTCGTCGTCTGGCAGTGGCCGTTCTTCTGGTACAGCACGCCGTCGCTGTTGAAAGAGTGGCAGGACATGGTGCTCGAGTTCAACTGGGCGTACGGGCCGCTTGGCAAGAAGCTCCATGGAAAGGTCTTTCTGCCGGTCGTGTCGACGGGCGGCCCGATGACCGCCTACCAGCCGACCGGGTCGAACCGGTTCACGATCCGCCAGCTGCTCGCGCCGGTCGAACAGACCGTCCACCTGTGTGGAATGACGTTCCTCCCTCCCTTCGTCTCGCACGGGGCGCACCGGCTCGACCCGGACGGAATCGGCGAGCGGGCGCGCCGCTACCGGGAGGTCCTGGTCGCCCTGCGCGACGGGGCGGTGCCCCTCGACCGCGCCGCCACCGCCGAGCGCATCGACGAGGTGTCACCTTGAACCAGCTTTTTTTGGAGGCGCTCGTCTACCTCGGCGCCGCGCTGCTCGTCGTCCCCCTCGCGAAGCGGCTGGGCCTCGGGTCGGTGCTCGGCTACCTCCTCGCCGGGGCGATCATCGGGCCCTGTGGCCTCGACCTCGTCGGCGCCTCCGAAGACGTGATGCACTTCGCCGAGTTCGGCGTCGTGATGATGTTGTTCCTCGTCGGATTGGAGCTCGAGCCCGCCACGCTGTGGCGCCTCCGAGGCCCCATCCTCGGGCTCGGCGGCGCGCAGGTCGCGATCACGGCCGTGGTGCTGGCCACCGGGGCCATCGCGGTGGGGCTCCCGTGGCAGCAGGCGGTGGGCGCCGGTTTGATCCTCGCGATGTCGTCGACCGCCATCGGCCTGCAGACGCTCGCCGAGAAGGGGCTCCTCCGCTCCGACGCGGGCCAGAAGTCCTTCTCGGTCCTGCTCTTCCAGGACATCGCGGTCATTCCGATGCTCGCGGCGTTCCCCCTCCTCGCCACCGTGCCGATGGACGCCCACGCCGACGACGCCGCACACGCGAACCCGTCGTTGATCGCCGGACTGCCCGCCTGGCAACAGGGAGCGATCGTGCTCGGGGCCATCCTGCTCGTCATCGTGGTCGGGGGGTACCTCGTGCGTCCGGCCATGCGCGTCGTGGCCGCCACCGGCCTCCGCGAGATGTTCACCGCCGCGGCCCTGCTGCTCGTGGTGGGCGTCACGGTGCTGATGTCGATGGTGGGCCTGTCGCCTGCGCTCGGCGCGTTCCTCGCCGGGGTCATGCTCGCCAACAGCGAGTACCGGCACGAGCTCGAGAGCGACATCGAGCCGTTCAAGGGGTTGTTGCTCGGGTTGTTCTTCATCGCCGTGGGCGCCTCGATGGACTTCGGGCTCCTGGCGGGCGCTCCGGTCCGCGTCCTCGCCCTGCTCGGCGGGGTCATGGCGGTGAAGATCGGCGTGCTGATCGCGCTCGCGCGCGGCGCGCGCACCGACCCGAGCCAGACCGCGGTGTTCGCGGCGGCGCTGGGCCAGGTCGGCGAATTCGCGTTCGTGCTCCTCGCCTTCGCGCGCGGCAACGGCGTGCTTCCCGACGACGTCGCCAGCACCCTCGTCGCCGTGACGGCGCTGTCGATGGCGGCCTCGCCCATCGCCTTCACGGTGGTGGAGCGGGTGATCCTGCCGCGCCTGCGCCCCGAGGCCGCGGCGGAGCGGGAGCCCGACGCCATCGACGAGCACGCGCCGGTCATCATCGCGGGCTTCGGGCGCTTCGGGCAGATCTGCGGCCGGTTCCTCCGCGCCAACGGCGTGGGCGTCACCGTCTTGGACTCCGACATCGACCAGATCGAGATCCTCCGCCGCTTCGGGACCACCGTGCACTACGGCGACGCGTCACGCCTGGATCTCCTGCGCGCCGCGGGGGCCGCCACCGCCCGGCTGCTCATCGTCGCGGTCGACGACCACCACAAGGCGCTCGACATCGTGCGCCAGGTGCAAAAGCACTTCCCCCACCTGCCCGTCCTCGCGCGCGCACGCGGCCGCACCGAGGCGTACGACCTCGTGGAGCTCGGCGTCGACGGGGTCTACCGCGAGACGTTCGACACCTCGATCCGCGTGGGCGTCGACGCCCTTCGGCGGCTCGGCGTGCACGGGCACCGGGCGCATCGCGCCGCCCGGACCTTCCGGCACCACGACGAGGAGACCGTGCGCGAGCTCGCGGCGGTGCGCAAGGACACGGCCACCCTCGTACGTACGGCGCGCGAGCGGATCAGCGCCTTGAACGCGGTGCTTCAGACCGACACGCGCGACGCGGCGGAGTTCCGCGACCACGGATGGGACACCCACGCCATTCGCGCCGGGCTCGGCCTCGTGCCCGAGGGCGACGATGACGACGAGCTCACATCGGCTTGATGGTCAACTTCACCGGGTCGGTCGCCTTCGCTTCATAGTCCACCACGTTCAACGTGGCTTTCGCCGCCTCGGCCGCGATCGTTGACACGACCCTCCGCGCCAGCTCCGCCTCGCTCACCAGCTCGCGGCGTTCCCCGAGGAGCTGGTAGAGCTCGCCGGGGATCCCGACCTCGGGGCCGCCACGGTCGAACGGACGCACGCCGACCGGCCGGCCGTCCGGGCCGACGAAGCCGTCCACGAACAGGACGTTGTCGGACTGCGTGACGTCGAACGGGTAGATGGCGCTTTGCACGCCGGTTCGGGCGTCGAGGACGCGGATCGCCCCGCGCATGCGCGCCCCCGACGTGCCGGCGTACTCGACGTAGCGGAGCGGCACGTCGATCACGCACGGGTCCTGCACGATCTGGCCTTCCGGCGTGGTGCGCTCACATACGCTCTCCAGCCGCCCGAGGACCGACCGCGGGCTCGACCCGACGCGCGCGTCCTGCACGCGCGAGTCGTCGATACGCCCCACGACGAGCCAGTTGGCGCCGGGCAGCTTGCCGGACTTGCTCGCCTTCGTCGCCGTGAGCTTCTGCTCCGCGAGCAGCTCGTACACCGCTTCGCGCTCGAGCAGCTTCACGAAGTCCGTGGCGTCTTTCCGGACCGCGGCGCCGAGCGCGTCGGTGAGCGCCCCGGCGAGCGACACGCGCGCCCGCGACGCGTCGTCGAAGGGCACGATGGCGACGGGCGTGGCGGCGCAGGCCTCCGCCTTCTCGAGGTCGGACTTCACGACGGCGGTGCCGACGAGGTCGCGCGCGGCGCGGAGATCGCGCACGGACTGCCTGCACTCGTTGGTGGCGAGGAACGCCTTGCCGAGCGCGAGGTAGATGGCCCCGGCCCGCGCGGCGCCCTTCGTGTTTCCGGCGCGCTGGGCCTCGATGAACCGCCCGGCGGCGTCGCGCCAGGCGCCCGCCGCCTGGTCGGAGTCGCCCCACGCGAACCACACGTCGGCGATGCGCTTCTCGCTGTCGCGGAAGCCGGCCTTGTACCCCTGCGCCTTCTTGAATTGCGCGATGGCGGACTCGAACCGCTTGGCGGCGTAGTGTTCCATGCCGAGGTGGTACGCCGCTTCTGCTGCGGCGTTCTCCATGGCGTCGATGCGCTCCGCCACGTCGATCGTGTCGAACCGCACGCCCCCGTGCTGCTCGAGGCGTTCGAGCAGCCGCCGCACCTCTTTGTAGGCGCCGAGCGCGTCGGTCCACTTCTCTTCGTCCTCGGCCTTCTTCGCGGCCGCGAGCCGCGCCTCGTAGGCGGCCTTCGCGACCTCCCCGAGCCCCTCGCGCGCCTTCTTGTGCTTGGGGTTGATGTCCAGCGCGTCGAGGTAGTGCATCGCGGCCGGGAACGGACGCCCGGCCTCCACGAGCTCACCCGCTTCGCGGGTGAGCCGGGCCGGCGCGCATGCAGCGAGGCCGAGCAGGACGGCGAGGAGGAGGCCACGCATGCTCAGCACCCGCTGTTCGCGGCGCCCGGCGTCGCGGAGGTGGCGTTGCACCAGTTGGCGCCGTCGTCGTTGGCGGTCGCGTCGAGGGTGGTCGGGACCATGGAGATGCCCTTGTCGTCGGGGAAGGCGCCGTCGTTGTAGTACACGGCGTCGATGACGAGCCCTTCGACGGTCAGGATGATCTCGTCTTCACCGTTGCCGAGCTCGAACATCGCGGCGATGGCGTAGTCGACCGGCACCCCGCCGTTGGCGGAGCTGTCGGCAGAGCGGCCCACCACGAAGTACCCGCCGGCGGGAACGACGTTCGACCCCACGATCGTGTGGGTGTCGGTGCCGAGGTCGGCGATCGTGAGGCCCTCGAGGTCGATCGCGGCGCCGCTCACGTTCGTGATCTCGAACCACTCGCCGACGGTGTCGTCGGTAGGATCGGGGTTCTTCATGATCTCGCCGATGACGAGCAGGCCGGCCGCAGGCCAGGCGTCGGTGCCCGTGTCCGTGTCCGTGTCCGTATCGGTGTCCGTATCGGTGTCGGTGTCCGTGTCCGTATCGGTGTCCGTATCGGTGTCGGTGTCGCTGTCCGTATCGGTGTCGGTGTCGGTGTCCGAATCCGTGTCGGTGTCGGTGTCGGTGTCCGAATCGGTGTCGGTGTCGGTGTCCGAATCCGTGTCGGTGTCGGTGTCCGCGTCGGACTCGCCCGAATCCTTGGGTCGGAAGTCGGCCGTGATCGAGTCGCCGCAGGCGAGGAGCGCGAGCAGGATGAAGAACATCGGACCTCCGTTCGCGCGGCGCCTAACTGAACGCGCGCACAGGGCAAGCTTCGAACGTGTGACGACGCGCGCCGCGCACGATCAGATGGCGGGGTGCCGGCTCCGGGCCTCGACACGCGGCGAACTCGTCAGGTCGAGCACGTACGTCACCATGCTCTTGCCGTAGAACACGAACCGCCCCTTCTCAGCGAATCCCCAGCTCCGAAGCTGCCGGTTCGCTGCCTCGTTGTCCACCTCGGTGGTGATCTTGACGGCCCGGTGTCCGCGGGAGAGGAGCTCGTCGAAGAGCACCTTGTTGATGTGCCCGCTGACGCGCTTGCCGCGAAGGTCTTGGACGAAGCTACAGAATAGGCTCTCGCCAGGCACGTCGGCCCCGCCGGACACCTCGGTGTACCGCGCGGTCTGGAGCAACGGCACGACGACCCGGGGGTCGAGGAGGACGCCGCGCGCGACGTGAGGGGCGAGGAACACCCACCGCCGGCGACGCACCGCGGCCATCATAGCCGCCGTGTCGGTGGAGCCCGCGATGAAGCCCTTCACCAGCCCGTCTTCGACGTAGACGAAGCCGAGGAAGAACGGGATGTCCACGAGCGCACGGTAGAGCGCCGCGAGGAAGGGCACGCCGAGGCGCGCCCACATCGACGAGCCCATCGCGGCGTGATGGAGCTCCGCGATGCGGTCCGCGTCGCGGAACTGCATGGGACGAATACGCCCGAGGACGTCGGGATCGACAGGGAAGGGAGTGGTCACCCGCGCGCGCGCTCCACGGTACGCTGGAACGCCGGCTGCGCGATGGCTCGCGACTGCGCGGCGAGGAAATTGCCGAGGGCGTCCTCGTTCTGCGTGTCGAAGCTCTCGATGAGCAAGCGACGGGCGAGCGTGGCCGCGACGACGTGGCGTGGGCCGAGCAGCTGCAGAGCGGCGGCCTGCGCGGCGTCGGCGTCGGCGGCCACGCCGTCGACCAGCCCGAGGTCGAGCGCGGCGGCGGCATCGAGCGACTCGCCGGACAACACGAGGCGCTTGGCGCGCCCGAGCCCGATGTACCGAGCGATGCGCCACGTGGCCATGCCGGGCAGGAAGCCCTGGCGAACCTCGGGGAGCGAGAACGACGCGGCCGGCGTCGCCCAACGGACGTCGCACGCCAGGACGAGCTGGAACCCGCCGCCCACGCACGGGGCATCGGCGACGAACGCCGTGATCTTGGCGAGCCGCTCGATGCGCGTGACGAGCTTCTCCCACTTGTTGAAGCCGTGGATGTCCAACGGCTCCTTCGGGTCGAAGTCGACGAAGTCGATGCCCTCGGACCCGCCGCGGAACACGACCACCTCGGCGTCGGAGCGGTCTTCGAGGTGGTCGAGCGCCTTCTCGAGCTCGCGGATCGACCGCACGTCGATCCTCGGGCGGCGCAGGGTCAGCGTCGCGACCCGGTCCGACTCGGTGAGGCTGAGAGTCTCGTACATACGTGCTCCTACCAACGCAACAGCGCGGTTTCAATCGTCGAGCCGGGGCCCATCGTCATCATGACGCCCCAGTCTCCCCGGCGGACCCGCCCCTCGCGGAGCAGTCGCTCGTAGCTGAACAAGAAGCTTCCGCTCGAGAGGTTTCCGTAGTCGCGCAGCACCGAGTGGGTGTGGCGGACGTCCCAATCGGAGAGCCCCACGTTGTATTTGATGGCGTCGACCACCTTCTTGCCACCGCTGTGAACCAGCCAGTGCGAGATGTGCCGACGCTTGAGGCCGTGCGCCTCGAGCAGCCGCGCGACCGGCCGCTCGGCGTTGGCGCCCACGACGTACGGGATGTCACGATCGAGGAAGAAGCTGAACTTCCCGACAGTGTCGTCCCAGTCGTAGCGCATGGCGTCGATGGCGGCGGGGATGATGTGGCTGTTGAACCCGACGACCTCGGGCGCGAAGGCCCGCGCGTCCTTCTCGAAGGCGCGGACGAGCACCGCGGCCGCCCCGTCGCCGAAGAGCGAGTTGACGATGGCGGTCCGCATCGTGCCGTCGAACACGTAGGCGGCGGAGCAGATCTCCATCGACACCATCAGGGCGTTGCGCCCGGGGTTCGCGCGGGCCCAGCTCGTGACGGGGTTGAGGCCGTTCAAGCCGGCGTTGCAGCCCATGCCGACGATGTCGACGCGCGAGCAGTCCTCGCGAAAGCCCATCTGGCGCATGAGGTGCGCGGTGAGCCCGGGCGCGAGGAAGCCGGTGGTCGTGATGCAGCAGAGGTAGTCGATGTCGCGTGGCTCGAGGCCGAGCGGCTCGAGGCAACGCGTGACGGCCTGCGGGCCGATCTCCATGGCGCCGCGCAGGTGCTTGGCGAGGAGCTCGCCTTGCGTCTCTTGGGGCGCGCCATCGGGGCCCGGCGGCGGCAGGTACAGGTGCCGGGTGCGGATGTGCGACGACGAAAAAAGCGAGCGAAGGCGGGGATCCGTGACCCGGTAGCGGTCGAGCAGGTCTTCCTGGCGCCACCGCTCCGGCGGATTTGCCGTGCCGACCGAGAGGATCCGCGCGCGGACGTCGAACATTGGTCCCAGCATAGCCCGGGCCCGGGCGGCGGATCCGCGGCGGTGAGCATTTCCGTACGGCGGGCGACCGCTACGCCCCCACCGACCCGTACGCCCGCGCGCTCCGGTGCCAGACGATCCATCCGCCGGCGGCGCACACCGCCCCGACGGCGGGGGTCGCCCACCCCCACGCCGCCCACTCCGGTCGCCCGAGGAACACGGTCGCCGGGTAGAACCCCGCGAACCCGAGCGGGATCCCCGCGGTCAGGAGCCAACGCAGCGGCTCGCCGAAGAGGTCCAGCGGCCAACGCGCGTAGGTTCCGAGCTGAAAGACGAGGCCAATCGCCGTACCTCGGTGCCGCAGGTGGAACCCCGCCGCGGAGAACGCGACCATCACCCCCGCGAGCACGGCGAGCGCCGCGAGCACCTGCACGGGGAACAGGAGCCACACCCAGGGCGGCACCCCCGACACGCCCGCGGCGCCCCACACGACCACGCCGAGCCCCAGCGCGGCGACCGGGAGGTCCTCGAGGCTCAGGTTGTCCGCCAGAACGTGGAGGAGGGGGTCGACCGGCCGCGTCAGGACGCGATCGAGCTCGCCCCCGAGCACGTACCGCACGTTGAACACCATCAACCCCTGAAACAGCACGTAGAACAGGCCGACGACACACTCCGCGAACCCCCAGATGACCGCGACCTCGGCGAACGACCACCCGCGCAGGTCGTCGAAGCTGCTCGCCATCGCGGTCAGCACGACGGGCCCCGTGGCCGCGATGAGCGTGTTCGAGAGTGCCCCTGCGAAGAGGTCGGCGGGATGCGCGAGGCGCGATCGGATGCGTTGCCGCGCGAGGATGAGGACAGAGCGCACCGCCGCACTGTAGCGCCACCGCGACGTCCCGCCGCGCGCTTGTCGTCGCCCGCCGGGCGAGCTACTGTTCATGTGTTCAGGGCGCCACATGGCGAACGTCGTCGCTCCTCGGGTCGCGTGCGTCGACCTCGACACCTTCTTCGTCTCGGTCGAGCGCCTGCTCGATCCCTCGCTCGTCGGCCGGCCCGTGGTGGTCGGCGGGCGCAAGGGCAGCCGCGGCGTCGTCACCTCCGCCAGCTACGAGGTCCGCGCCCTCGGCGTGCGTTCGGGCATGCCGATGGCGGAAGCGGTGCGGCTGGCGCCCGACGCCGCGTTCGTGCCGACGCGCCACGCGACGTACGGCCCCTACGCCGCGCAGGTCAAGAGCGTGCTCGAGCGGTGGTGCCCAATGGTGCGCACGGCCAGCATCGACGAGTTCTTCCTCGACTTCTCCGGGTGCGAACGCTTGTACGCGCGGCCGGACGACGCCGACGCGGACGCCACGATCGCGCGCACGGTCCGGGCGATGCGCGCGGCGATCCAGGCCGAGGTGAAGCTCCCGGCCAGCGCGGGCATCGGCGTCACCCGGGCGGTCGCCAAGATGGCGAGCGGGCGCGCCAAGCCGGCCGGAGTCTGGCTCGTGCGCGCGGGAGAAGAGCGGGCGTTCGTGGCTCCGATGTCCGTACGAAAACTACCCGGCATCGGGCCGGTGGCCGAGGCGCGGCTCGCCGCGCGCGGGGTCACGACGCTCGGCCAGCTCCTCGCCGTGCGCGACGACGACCCCGACCTCGGCAACCTCGCGGCGCTCCTTCGAGACTCGCTCGACGGTCCTCCCGGTGTCCCCGGTCGCGACCGTCCGGCGTTTCAGGAGCACGACGCGTCCGCAGAGGGCAGCTTGTCGAACGAACGCACGTTCTTCGCGGACGTGGGCGAGCGTCAGGCCGCGGAGGACGCGCTGCGCGCGCTCGTCGAGCGTGTCACCTGGCGGCTGCGCAACCGCCGCGGCCTCGCGCGCACGATCTCCCTCAAAATCCGCTTCTCGGACTTCACCACCATCACCCGCGGCCAAACCGTGCCGCCCACCTGCGCCGAGCGCGAGGTCTGGCGCGTCGCCAGGGCCCTGCTCGCCGGTGCGTGGTCGCCACGGGCGCGCGGCCCCACCTCGCGGCTTCGGCTCCTCGGCGTCCAGCTCTCGAACCTGATCGAAGGCGAACGCCAACTTCCGCTGTTTCCCGAGGAGCGCCCGCGCGCCGGGCGCGCGATCGACGCGGTGCGGGCGCGCTTCGGGTACGACGCCATCCGCTTGGGAGCGTTGCGCGACCGGGAAGCGGATAGACACGCGGGATGACCACGGCTTCTGCGGTTCGTGTCGAGGTCCGGGACGAGGTCTGGACGGTCGTGCTCGATCGGCCAGCCCGCCGCAACGCGGTCGACCGCGCCACCGCCGAAGCGCTGCTCGACGCGTTCACACGGTTCGAGGCCGATCCTACCGCGAAGGTGGCCGTGCTCTGGGGCGCGGGCGGCACCTTCTGCGCCGGCGCGGACCTCAAGAGCATCGCCGAGGGCGCGCCCAACCGGGTCGAGCCCGGAGCTCCCGGCCCCCTCGGGCCCACCCGCACCCGGCTCTCGAAGCCCACGATCGCGGCCATCGCGGGCCACGCCGTGGCGGGCGGGCTCGAGCTCGCGCTGTGGTGCGATCTGCGCGTTGCAGAAGAAGACGCGATCTTCGGCGTATTCTGCCGGCGTTGGGGGGTGCCGCTGATCGACGGCGGCACCGTGCGCCTGCCGCGCATCGTCGGCCTCGGCCGCGCGATGGACCTCATCCTCACGGGACGCCCCGTCGGCACGGTCGAGGCCCGGTCGATCGGCCTGGTCGATCGTGTGGTGCCGATCGGCGAGTCGCGGGCGGCCGCCGAGACCCTCGCGCGGTCGATCGCGGCGTTCCCCTGGGAGTGCGTCCTGTCCGACCGCGCCGCGGTGTACGAGGGGCTCGGCCTGCCGGAGCTCGACGCCCTCGCGGTCGAGCACGCGCGCGGCGCGGCGACGCTCGCCTCGGGCGGCGCCGCCGACGTCGCCCGGTTCATCTCCGGCGAACGTTGACGAAGGGCGGCGCGCTCGTCGTCGTCAACGCCGACGACGTCGGCGGCGGCGACGCGATCGACGAGCAGACCTTCCTGCGCGCCGACGTGGGCACGGTGACGAGCGGCTCCCTGCTCGCGACCGGGCCGACGTTCACGTCCGCCGCCCGCGCCGCCCGCGCGCGGCGGCGCGTGAGCTGGGGCGTGCACCTCGACGCCACGGGCTTCCCGCCGCTGACGGCGGCGCTCACGCCCTGGCTCGACGGCGACGGTCGTGTCTCCCTCACTTTTCGCCCCGGCATGGGCGTCGAGCCCGCCTTCGCGACGGCCCTCGCCGACGAGTGGGTGGCGCAGGTGCGCCGTGTGCGCGAAGCCGGGGTGGCGGTCGACCACCTCGACACCCACGAGAACCTCCACTGGCTCGCGCCGATCCGGCCGATCTTCCTCGCGGTCTGTCGCCGGGTGGGGGTCGCGCGCGCGCGGGGCATGGGAGCGCCCGCCGGCGCGTGGCGCCTGCGCGCGCGCGCGCGTCGCCTGTGGAACAACCTGCACCTCCCGCGCACCACCGCCACCACGTGGACGGTGCGCGCGTTCGTCGACGCCGGCTCGCCCCCCGCGCGGTCGGTCGAGCTCGTCGTGCACCCCGGCAACACGTCGAACGTGGCGTTCGCGCGTGAGCTTCGGTGGCTCGACCAGGACGGGCTGCGCGGATGGCGCACCGGCTCCTGGCGGGACATACGCTAACGCCGCTCGACCACGGAGCCCCACACGGCCTCGATCTCGCGCGCCAGGGCGTCGAAGCTCAGATTCTCCGCGAAGTGCGCGCGCAGCGCTTCGCGGGCGCCCGCGGGCGCGCGGAGCACCGACACGATCGCCTCGGCCGCTCCGTCGGCGTCGCCCACGGCGAACCGCGCCCCATGCCCGCCGAGGGTGCGCGCGAACACGGGGAGGTCGGACAGCGCGGGCAGGGCGCCGCACGCGGCCGCCTCGAGCGTCGACACCCCGCACACCTCGCGCACGCTCGCCTGGACGAAGGCGTCGGACGCCGACAACAGCTCCGCCACCCCGGTCGGATCCACCCGCCCGAGCAGGCGCGCGCGGGACGCTGCGCCGGAGGCTCGCAGCTCCGCCTCGACCGCGTCGTGGAGCGGCGCGTCGGTGTAGGCCATCAAGAGGTGCGGGCGCCCGGGGAGGCGGGCGAAGGCGCGCACGCTCGTGAGGGGGTCCTTGACCGCGTCGAGGCGACCGAGGTGCACGACCCACGCCGCGGCCGGATCCAGCCGGAGCCGCGCCGCGAGCGCCGCGCGCGCGGCGTCGCGCGGCACGGGGCGCATCGTGGTCGAGGTCTCGAGCACCGAAACGACCGGCGCCGGAGCCCAGTCCCCGGCGCGCGCGGGGTCCGTGACGCACACCGCGCGCACCCGGCCGAGGGCGGCGCGGTGCACCGCCGCGAGGGGCCAACGGCGAGCCGGCTGCCCGCCGTGAAGGTGGGCCACGAGCGCCGCCCCGCGCAGGCCGGCGGCGAGGGCCAGGCCGGCGAGCGAGAGCGGAAAAGCCACGTCGAAGCTGTGGACGACATTGAAGCGACCGGTGGCGGCGCGGAGCGCCGCCACCGGCGTGGGCGCCCGCACCATCGGGTGCGGGTCGCCCATGGCGCGCGCGACGCGCCCGGAGCGGTGCAGCTCCCATCGCACCGCACCATCCCAATAACGCTCGTCAAAGGTTGATTCCTGTATGACGGTGATGGCGTGGCCCCGGGCCGCGAGCGCCTGCGAGAGCGCACGACGCGGCGCGTCGGCGGCGACCCACGCCGCGCCGTCCCGCGCGCCGTCGGTGGGGGCCCAGGTGTTCACCAGCGCGGCCGCCAACTTCCGAGGCGATCGTGGGCTCATGCGGGCGCGTATCCCCGATGGCGATAGGCGGAGTCCATGGGATTTCGCTTCTGGAAGCGCTTCGAGATTCTGCCCGGGGTCGGCGTCGACCTCAGCACGGCGGGCGCGTCGCTGTCGGTCGGAGTGCCCGGCGGCCGGTTGACGTTCGGCCCGAGCGGCACGCGCGTCAGCGTCGGCATCCCCGGCACCGGCATCTACTTCGACCGTGAGATTGGTGGTCCGCGGCTGATCTCCGACGCGCCGCCCGCGGCCGGCGCCGCGACGGGCACCACGTCCGACACCGCGTCCGACGCCGCGAGCGCGCCCGGCACGCCCGATGTCCTCGGCCAGGTCGACGCCCCGCCGCCGTCGTCCCCGAAGGTCCCGCCCGGAACGCTCGTGGGCTCGTTCCCGGTCAGCCTCGGCGGGCCCGCGCCCGCGCCGCCGCCGCTCCCGGTCACGCCGCCGCCGCTCCCGGTCACGCCGCC
>CAMAXZ010000023.1 GCA_945862325.1 Klebsiella pneumoniae | reverse complement strand
GACGCCGCGTTCGTCGCGCCCCGGCGCGCCGTCCCCTCGGAGGTGCTCTCGGTGGGGCGGTGGGTCCCGAAGAAGGGCCTCGATCTCCTCGCCGCGGTGGCGGCGGAGATCCCGGCGCGGGTTCGGCTCGTCAGCGACGCGCCGCCGCTCCCGGGGGTCGACGTGCTGGGTCCTCGCCCGCGGGCCGAGGTGCGGCAGCTCCTCGCCCGCGCCTCGGTGTTCGCGCTCCCGTGCCGGGTCGCCCCCGACGGGGACCGCGACGGCATCCCCGTCGTCCTGCTCGAGGCGATGGCCGCCGCCGTGCCTGTCGTGACGACGCCGGTCTCCGGCATCCCGGAGCTGGTGGACGCGTCGGTCGGCTGGCTGGTCCCGCCGGACGATCCGCGCGCCCTCGTCGCGGCGATCCGGAGCGCGCTCGCCGACCCCGACGAGGCGGCGCGGCGCGGCGCCGACGGTCGGGCGCGGGTGCGCGGGCGCGGCTTGACCGCCGCCGAGCGGGCACGGGCGCTGGCGGACGCGTTCGCGGTGGTGGTTGGTCGCGACCTCGGCTAAGGTGCGCGGCCTCGGGAGCGTCGATGGGGGCGATCACAATCTGGTTGGCCGCGGTGGTCGGTTGTACCTGGGTCACGGAGCCGGCCGCGTGCGAGTACCCCGTGTACGACTGGTCGGACGACCTGCTCGGCTACATGGAGCTCGGCGGCGGCGACGCGTTCAGCCTCGACCCGGTCGACGCCCCGCGGGACCGCATCACCGGCGTGTACAACTTCGAGAACGGTAACTTCGACCTCGAGGTTCTATACGCCGCCGACTACTGGCTCACGTCGACGCGCAGCCGCGGCTACGGCACGGTCTGGCACAACGGCGATCTCGACCTCCTGTACTCGTCCGAAGTGGAGGACACCGAGGACGAGGACTGGAAGACGTGGACGCGCCTCGAGCGCTCGGGGTGTCGGGTCGAGCTCACGTCGTGGGCCGACGGCGCCGAAGACGCCGCCGCCACCATCGTGGGCCGCTACACCGACGCCGACACGCTCGCGTTCGAGTGGGACACTTCGGGGTTCTCGTTCGAGCGCGTCCAGACCTCCGCGCTCGACGTCACCGAGACCGGCGAGGAAGAGGGCGGCAACTGGTCGTACGAGGCCACCTTCTCCGCCGCGGACGGCACCACCGTCTCGGAGACCGAGACCGTCACCGGCGACGTCGTCACCACCACGGAGTTCGAGCAGGCGTTCGACGGCGACTGGGACGTCCGCATCGACGTGGAGATCAGCGGCGAAGACGCGTACACCGTCCGCTGCGAGGCCGGGTACGACGGCGACGGCACGCGCACCGTGCGCGACGGCGACGAGGTGGTGTGCGAAGAAGAGCTGAGCGGGGTGTCCGTCGGCGAGTGCGCCACCGGACGGGAGTGTTGATCCGCCCATGAACAGCATGACCGGCTTCGGGCGCGGCGAGGCGAGCAACGGCGCCGTGACCGTCGTCGTCGAGATCAAGACGGTCAACAACCGCTTCCGTGACGTCCAGGTCCGCGTGCCGCGGGAGTACAACGCGCTCGAGCCGCGGCTCACGTCGCTCCTGCGCGACGGGGTCTCGCGGGGCCGCATCGACGCGACGGTGCGGCGGGCGAGCATCGAGGGCTCCACGCGCGTCTCGGTCGACCTCGCCCTGCTCGAGCAGGTGAGGCACGCGATCGAGGAGGTCGCGCGCCGCCTCCAGAAGCCCGCGGCGGACGTGCCGTTGTCCACCTACCTCGCGCATCCGGGTGTGCTCGTCGCCTCCGAGGCGCACGTCGACCCCGCGGCGGAGTGGGACCTGTGCGAGGTCGCGGCGCGCGCCGCCCTCGACGATCTCGCCGCGATGCGCGCGGCGGAGGGGAGGGCGCTCGCCGCGGATCTCCGCCGCAACCTTGACGAGCTCCTCCGCCTCCGCGCCGAGGTGCTCGACGTGGCCGAGGGGGTCGCCGAGCGCGTGCGTCAGCGCCTGAGCGATCGCATCGCGCGCCTCGTGGGAGAGCGCGCCGAGCCGGCCCGCCTCGCGACAGAAGCAGCGTTGCTCGCCGACAAGGCCGACGTGTCGGAGGAGCTCGCGCGCCTCGGCAGCCACGCGGACCAGGCCGGCGACGCGCTGGTGGCGGACGAGCCGGTAGGGCGCAAGCTCGACTTCCTGCTCCAGGAGATGAACCGCGAGGTCAACACCTTGGGGAGCAAGGCCGCGGAACACCCGATCTCGGCGCGCGTGGTCGACATGAAGAGCGTGCTGGAAAGAATGCGGGAGCAAGCGGCCAACGTGGAATAGTTGCGCGGCGCGGGCGCGATCCGTGCTGTTCCCGGGCTACGCTGGGCGTACCGTGAGGGGACCATGGGCCGCACCACCTTGATGGCGATCGCGCTGCCGACGCTGCTCGCAACCGCTTGCACGAGCCCGCCCGGCAAGGGCGATTCGGGCGACTCCGCCGTCACCGACGCACCCGCGCTGACCGTCGACACGCCGCGGGTCGGCGCCGAGTTCGACGCCGGGCAGGACGTGACGGTCTCCGGCTTCGTGGTGGACGAGAGCGACATCGCCACCGCCCTCGCCGTCGGCGTCGGCGGCGACGTCAGCGGCGAGCTCGTGACGCTCACCCCCGAGGCCGACGGCACGTGGTCCACGGTCGTGCAGCTCGCGGTCGGCGACGCGGCGGTGCGCGTCACGGCGCGCGACAGCTCCGGCGCGTCGTCGCAGGTCGACGTCGCCGTCACCGTCTACGATCCCGCGGTCGACCGCCTCCCCACGCAGCCCACGGCGGCCATCGTGCCCGAGGCCCCCGTCACCGGCGACGCCCTCTCGATCGCCATCGTCACGCCGTCGACGGACCCCGACGGCTTCTCCATCGAGCACCTCACGACGTGGACGGTGGACGGCGCGCCGTGGCCCGGCCCCGACGTGGCCCCCGGCACGGTGCTGCGCGGACAGGAGTGGACGGCCACGGTGGTGGGCTTCGACGGCGCGCTGAGCGGCCCGGCCGACGTGCGCTCGGTGACCATCGGCAACGCGTCGCCCGAGGTCGACGGCGTCGCGGTCGGCCCCGGCGGCGCGACGGTCACCGACGATCTCCGCTGCGAGCCCGTGAACCCGCGCGATCGCGAGCGCGACGACTTCACGACCGCCTACGACTGGACGGTCGACGGCGCGTGGACCGGCGTCACGAGCAACCTCCTGCCCGCGGGCTCGGCCGTCGAGGGCCAGGACGTCGTGTGCTTCGTCACGCTCGACGACGGCTTCGGTCCCGTCGCGTTCACGTCCCCGACCTTCCAGATCGGCAACTCCCCGCCGAGCCCCCCGGCGGTCACCGTGCTCCCGGAGGCGCCTTCGGACACCGACGACCTCCTCTGTGAGGTCTTCGGCGAGTCCCTCGACCCCGACGGCGGCCCGATCTCCTACGCGTTCGCCTGGTACCGCGACGGCGCGTACTCCGGCGAGACCGGGGCCACCCTCGACGCCTCGCTCACCGTCCGCGGCGAAGTGTGGACCTGCGAGATCGTCGCGACGGACGACGGCGGGCTCACCAGCCGCCCGGGGTCCGCCTCCGCCACGATCCTCTCCGCGTGGCGCGGCGAGGAGAGCGCCGCCGATGCCTGGGCGACCCTCACCGGCGACGAAGCGTCCGGCGCCTTCGGCAAGACCGTCGCGCTGCTCGGCGACATCGACGGCGACGCCCTCTCCGAGGTGTTCGTGGGCGCCAAGGGCCTCGACGCGGAGGCCGGCGGGGCCTACGTCTTCTCCGGCGCGGACATCTCCGCGTCGGGCGCGCTCGTCGCGTCGGACGCGTCCGCGAGCTGGCGAAGCCCCTATGCCGGGAGCCAGGCCGGGGGGTACCGCGCGGTGGCGGCGCCCGGCGATCTCGACGGCGACGGCTTCGCGGATCTGCTCTTCGGCGCCCCCGACGCCGACGCCAACGGGGACGCGTCGGGCGTGGCCTGGATGTTCTACGGCGGCGCGGCGTGGGGCATCGGCGCGGATCCGGACGCGGAGGCGGACTGGCGGGTCACCGGCTCGGCCAACGACCACACCGGCGCGCGGCTCGCCGCCGGCGACATCGACGGCGACGGGTTCGCCGAGGTGCTCGTCGCGGCCCCTGGCGCGTCCGACTATGGACGTACGACGGGGATGGTCGCGGTGTTCAGCGGCGGCGGAGCGCGCCTCTCCGGCAGTTCCGTCCACGCGGACGCCGACTGGCGGATCTACGGCGACGCCGAGCTCGACGAGCTCGGCTGGACCCTGAAGCTCGTGGGGGACGTCGACGCCGACGGGTACGAAGACTTCTTCGTGACCGCCCTGTACGCCGACGCCGGCGGCAGCGAGTCCGGGGCCGGCGCGCTCGTTCGCGGCGGCCGCATCCCGAGCTCCGACCAGGCCCTCGCCGTCGCCGCCGACGCGCGCTTCCTCGGTGACGCCGAAGGCGATCGCATGGGCTACGACGCGCTCGGGGGCGTCGACACCAACGCCGACGGCACGCCCGACCTCCTCGTCGCCGAGTACCAGGACGACTCGGGCGGGGTGGACGCCGGCCAGGTGCACGTGTTCCACGGGCGTCCGCGCTTCGCGACCTCCTACGACCCGGCCGACGCGGACCACACCGTCGTCGGCGACGAGGCCTCCGCGCGCTTCGGCCACGTCATGGCCAACCCGGGGGACCTGGACAACGACGGCACGGAGGACGTCCTGATCGGCGCGCTCTTCGCGTCCCCCACCGGGCTCGCGTACCAGGGCGCGGCGTACGTGCTGCTCGGCCCGGACGTCGAGTCCGCGGCCTCGTCCTCCGCGGTCGACTGGCGCAGCTACGGCGAGGCGGCCTCCGACCTCTACGGCGACGCCTTGTCGTCGGGCCGCGGCGACGTCGACGGCGACGGCGCTCCGGACTTCGCGGTGGGCGCGCAGGGGGACGACTCGGGGGGCGACGGCGCCGGGCGGGTGTACATCTGGCGGGGGCGGTGGTAACCGGCTCGGCATGACGCACACCGGTTGGTTGCCGCCTGATCGTGGCGCGCTGTTCGTGGTCTCGGGCGCGTCCGGAACCGGGAAGACGACCCTGCTCGCGGAGCTGCTCCGGGTCGTCCCTGGGCTGGAGTTCAGCGTGTCGGTCACGACGCGCGCGGCGCGACCGAACGAGACGCCGGGGAAGCACTATCACTTCGTCGATCGGGCGCAGTACGCCGCGCTCCGCGACGCCGGCGCGCTCCTCGAGTACGCGGAGGTGTACGGCACCGGCTACGGCACGCCGCGCGGGCCGGTGGACGCCGCGATCGCCGCCGGTCGGTCGGTGGTGCTCGACATCGACGTGCAGGGCGCCGCGCAGGTGCGCGCGGCGCGCCCCGACGTGGTGACGATCTTCATCGTGCCGCCGCACGTCGACGTCATCCGCGCGCGCCTCGTCGCGCGCGGTACCGACACCCCCGAGGTGATCGAGCGTCGTGTGCGGGATGCACACAGCCAGCTCGGGCGTTGTGGAGAGTACAGTTACCTCGTGATGAACGACGACCTCGCCACCGCGCACGCCCAGCTTCAGGCCATCGTCGTCGCCGAGCTCTGCCGTGCGGGCCGCCGGCGGGCATGGATCGAGGCCGTGGGCGGAGTCCTTCCAGCCGCGTGACCACACCTTGACAACTCCCCCGCCGTGCACAGGATCGGGAACGGTGTCTTCCGAAAGCCGTCTGCCCGAGTGCGCGCAGATCGAGCATGTGCTCGAGCAGGTCGAGGCATACGCGCCGGGGGCGGACGTCACCGTCATCCTCGACGCGTACCAGTACGCGGCGCTCTGTCATCGCGGACAGGTGAGGAAGAACGGGGAAGACTACCTGGTCCACCCCCTGGCGGTGGCGGGCATCCTCGCCGGGCTCCGCATGGACGTGGAGACCATCGCCACGGGCCTGCTGCACGACACGGTCGAGGACACGCTGGCCACGCGTCAGGACATCGAGGCACGGTTCGGGCCGGCGGTCGCCGACATGGTGGACGGCGTCACGAAGCTCTCGAAGCTCACGTACCGCGGCAAGCTGGAGGAACAAGCCGAGAACTTCCGCAAGCTCGTGCTCGCGTTCGGCCGGGACCTCCGCGTCATCATCGTGAAGGTGGCCGACCGCCTGCACAACATGCGCACCCTCGAGCACCACAAGCCCGAGAAGCAGGTCAGCGTCGCGCGCGAGACCCTCGAGATCTACTGCCCGCTCGTGCACCGACTCGGGCTCGAGCGCATCCGCGTCGAGCTCGAAGACCTCTGCTTCCGGTACCTCGAGCCCACCGCCTGGGCGTCGCTGCGCGCGGCCCTCGCCGAAGAGCACACCGAGCGTGAGGCCTTCGTCGAGCGCACGACCGCCGAGCTCGCGGGGGTGTTCCGCGCGCGCGGCATCGACGCGGACGTGTACGGGCGGGTGAAGCACCTCTTCAGCATCTGGCGGAAGATCCAGAAGTCCGGCAAGGACCTCCGCGATCTCTACGACCTCCTCGCGTTCCGCGTCATCGTGCCCGACCGGGAGAGCTGCTACGTCGCCCTCGGGTTCGTGCACGCCACCTTCATGCCCGTCGGCGGCCGCATGAAGGACTACATCGCGGTCCCGAAGACCAACGGCTACCAGTCCCTCCACACCACCGTGGTGGGCCCCGACGGTTCGCCCGTCGAGATCCAGATTCGGACGCCGGCGATGCACCGCATCGCCGAGATGGGCGTCGCCGCGCACTGGCGGTACAAGAACGGCCGCCTCGCCGTGTCGAACGCGGAGCTGGAGCAGGCGGCGCGCCTGCGCGGCTTCATCGAGATGGCGCAGGACATCCAGGACCCGGCGGACTTCTTCGAGGCCGCGCGGAGCGACCTCGGCGCCACGATCCACGTGTTCACGCCGCAACGCGACGTCGTGCTGCTGCCGGAGGGCGCCACCGCGCTCGACTTCGCGTACCACGTGCACACCGAGGTCGGGAACCGGGCGACCGGCGCGAAGGTGAACGGGCGCCTCGTCGCGCTGCGCAGCGCGGTCAAGAGCGGCGACACCGTCGAGATCCTCACCCGCGCCGACGCGCGCCCGACCCGGGAGTGGCTCAGCTGGGCGCACAGCCATCGTGCCCTGGAGAAGATCAGAAAGAAACTCCGCGATCTCCTCGCGGACCACGGCGTCGCCATGGGGCGCGAGCTCCTCGACGCGGCGCTCCGGAAGTCCGGGAGCTCCTTGAAGAAGGTGCTCCTCGAGAAGGAGACCCCCGCGCGGATCGCCGCGGCCAAGTACCAGAACCTCGATCAGCTCGTCCTCGACGTCGTGTCGGGCCGGCTCGCGCCCGCGGACGCGGCGCGCCTGCTCGTGCCGGAGCCACAGCCCGCACCGGCCCCGCCGCCGACGGGGCTCGGGGCGTGGCTCACCCGCGTGCGCAAGTCCGCGGACACGGCGATCGTCGTCAACGGCGAGACCGACATCCTCGTCGACTACGCCCGATGTTGTCGGCCGATGAAAGGGGAGACCGTGGTCGGCTACATCACGCGCGGCCGCGGGCTCAGCGTGCACAAGGCCGACTGCGGGATGGTGAAGGGCCTCGACGCGGAGCGAGTGGTGCGGGTCGACTGGGACGAGGCCGTCCGCACGCTGCACCAGGGCGTCCTGCGCCTCTGGTGCGAGGACCGCCCGGGGCTCCTCGCGGAGATCACGGGGCTGTGCGCCTCGAGCAAGATCAACCTTTGGAAGGCCGACATGCGGACGACCGACGACGACCGCGCCGTGTGCGAGCTCGGCGTGGCGGTCTACGACATCGGCGAGCTGAGCAACCTCATCCGGCGCCTCAAGGCGGTGCGCGGCGTCAGTCAGGTCGATCGCGCGACCTGACGCGCGGGCACGGGCCCGTCAGAACCAGTACGTGGCCCCGACGGAGGCGACGGTCTGCACGGTGACCGGCGCGCCGATGTCGACGTTCGCTCCGAAATCGACCTCGATGCCGAGGTTCTCGACGCCGAACAGGAAGACCTGCGCGCCGATGGTCGGCTGCACGCGCGCCGCGTCGACGCCGCCGGCCCACCCGGCGGCGACGCCGGCGTGGAGGATCATGTTGTCTTCGGCGACGAAGCCCCAGCGCAGGCGCGCCCCGCCGTACCAGGCGTCGGTGTCCCCGCCGAGGTCGAACCCGGCGTCCAGCCCGAGCTGGACCGTGGCGGTCGGCTGCTTCGCACCGAAGGTGTAGCGGAGCCCGATGGAGGTGGGCTGGCCGAAGGTGTGGGTGAAGCCGACCCCCGCACGACCGCGGAGGTCCTTCGCTTCGGCCGGAGCGGCGAGGAGGAGGAGGGCCAGAACCATGCGGGCGCCTATCCCGTTCAGTCCGACCCGCGTTGGCGGACGATCGAGACGCCGGCCAGCGCGCGCGCGCCTTCTCGCCCGCGCACGCCGACGACGGCACGCCGCAGGGTGACGCCGGCGGAGCCCCCGAACACCGCGGCGACCGTGCGCTCCACCGGGAGCAGGTGGGCCACCCCCGGCTGCTCCACCGGGGCGTCGAGCACGTCGAGCGTCAGCGTCCACGCTCCGAGGGTGACGGAGTCGCCGTGTCGGCGCGGGGCGGGCGGCGCGTCGCCGGTCCAGGTCGTGTCTGGCGTCCAAACCCACGCCGGGCACGCCAGCGCGGCTGGGTCGATCGCCGCGGCGAACCTCGGCCCCACCACGTACAGCGCGGCTCCCGCGCCAGCCGGGCCGACGGTGCGCACGACCACCGCGCCGCCGGAGAGCAGGCGGCCGTCCGCAGGGTCGCTCACGGTGCCGGCGAGGGCGCCCGCCGTGGCGGGACACCCCGGCGCCGCGCCGAGCACGGACAGCCGCGCGCCCAGTCCGGCGCCGCCGACACGGAGCTCCCAGCCCTCCGGCACCGCGGTGATCCGATCGGGCTCGGCGAAGGCGCCTGCGGCGGTCGACGCCCCCCGCGCGTGGACCGCGCGGTGCTCGATCGGGGATCCGCCGGTGGGCAGCACCGTCACGCGGGTCTCGGCCTGCCCGGCGAGCACGTTGGTGTTGCCGGTGGTGATCCGCGCCACGACCACGGACAGGTCGGTGTCGGCGCCGATCACCCACCAGCTGTCGCGGCGGGGCGCGCCCACGGCCCAGAGCGCCCAGGCGCTGGCGAGCGCGAGGGCCGTCACCGCCACCGCCGCGAGGGCCCGGTCGGAACCCTCGGGGGTCACCCGGCCACCCCCGGCGATCGCGCGCGGAACACCGGGTTCCACGGGCGCGGCGGGGCGTTCGTGGGGTCGGCCGCGCGCGCGCAGCCCTCCGCGAGGGCGTCCCGCAGCACCGCGTCGAGATCGGCGTCAGAGGTGTAGAAGTCGCCGATGATCGCGCGGGCGTCGTCCGCGCCACCGCGACAGACGCGGTCCGCCTGGTCGCGGGGCGTGCCCGGTCGGGTGAGGAATTCCACCACGACGCGGCGCACGAACTGCCGGGTCCCGCGGGCGCACGCGTCCGCTTCGTGCGGGTCGGGCAGCGCCGCGCAGTCGGCGAGCCGCGCCGGGCGGTTGCGCGCGTGGGCGAAGTACCACCAGTCGTCCTCGATCTGTCGCCGCGGATCCGGGCCCACGGTCTGGATCTCGGACCAGAAGCGGAGCGCCGGCCGCGCCGCGTCCATGCGGTCCACCGCGCGCCCCGCGCTGCCCGCCAGCCCCTGAAACTCGAGGGTCCAGGCGTGGTACAGGCATTCGTCGTAGAACCGGCCGGCCTTGCCGCACGCCGCGAGCGCCTCCCAACGCGACCCGGACGCCGCCCGGTGCTCCGCCACGGAGAACCAGCACTCGCCCCGCCACCGCGCGTCCTTGATCGTGTCGCATCGGTCGGGGTCCTCGTCCGGATGGGCGCGGATCACGGTGGCGACGCACTCTTCCGCGGCCTGTCCGGCGTCGGCGCAGGCCTCGAGCGCGCGGTCGGCCGGGGTGTCCGACGCGAGGGCGTAGGCGAGCGCCGCCGCCGGCGATCGGGCGGAGTCGCAGCCCGCCAGGAGGAGGCTGCCGAAGAGGGCGATCACCGACACAGGTCGCCCTCTGGGCCGAGCCTCTGGGCGACGAGCGCGTCGAGCTCCGGGTCGGACACCCACGCGAGATCCGCCGGCGGCGGGGCGCTCGCGCCCGGGCAGGGCCACCGGCCGGTGTCGCGGGCGCGGTTCATCACGTCCGACCAATGGAACAGGGCGGCGCGCCGGCAGGTCGCGCGACGCGCCGCGTCGGCCACGACGTCACACCGGCCGATGTCGAACGGCCGCGTACGTGGCAGCATCGTCCGGTAGAAGGCGATCCATGGCCGGTCGTCCTCGGCCCGCAGACCGGCCGCCGCGACCCGGGCGGCGATCTCGGCCTCGTCCGGCCACGACGCCCCCTTGTGGCGCTCGAACCCCGCCACGAGCACGTGGAGCGCGCAGTCGTCGGCGTACGGGCTCGCGGCGGCGCACAACGTGGCGTCCCGGGTCCGCTCCGCGACGCGAAACCAGCACTCGCCGCGCGCGCGGTTGCCCAGGACCCGATCGCACACGCGGTCGCCGGTGCGCTCCGCCAGGGCGACGAGGCAGTCGTCGCGCAGACCGTCGTCGGCCACCTTCTCGCACGCGCCGGAGCGCAGGGCCTGGGCGTAGGCCCGCGCGTCGTCGGCGGAGGGGGTTGGTGGGACCTCGCCCGTACAGGCGAGCAGGGCCGCGAGGAGGAGTGCCACACCGGCGGACTAGCACGGCGGCGCGAGACGGGTTACCGTCGGCGCGATAACGGCGTCGCCCGCGGGGGTTGGATGGAACGGAAGGGTCCGATTCTGGTGGTGGACGACGAGGCGGACATCCGCAATCTCCTCGTTCGTCAGCTCGAACGCGAAGGGTTGCAGGTTCGTGCCGCGTCGACCGGCATCGAGGCGCTCGACATCGCGCGGCGCACGCCGCCGTCGTTGGTCATCCTCGATCTCATGCTGCCGGGCCTCACGGGTACGGAGGTCTGCCGACGACTGCGTGCCGATCCGGAGACGCGCGACGTCCCGATCATCATGCTCTCCGCGAAGAGCGAAGAGATCGACCGTGTGGTCGGCTTCGAGGTCGGCGCGGACGACTACGTCACCAAGCCGTTCAGCGCGCGCGAGCTGCTGCTCCGGGTGCGGGCGGTGCTCCGCCGCGCGCCGGCTCCGGCCACGCCCGAGGGCGCGGTCGAGACGCCGCTGCTCCGCATCGACGAAGACGCGCACCGCGTGTTCGTGTCGGGCGAAGAAGTCGCGCTCACGGCGACGGAGTTCCGGCTCCTCTCCACGCTCGCGCGCCGCAGCGGCCGGGTCCAGACACGCGGGCAGCTCCTCCAGGACGTGTGGGATCTCCCGCCCGACCTCAACACCCGCACCGTCGACACGCACATGAAGCGGCTCCGCGAGAAGCTCGGCGAGGCCGCGACGCACATCGAGACGGTGCGCGGGGTGGGCTACCGGTTCACCCGGGAGCCGAGCGCTTCGGAAGACGCCGAGGCCACCGAGGCCTGATCGCGCGGCGCTGGGGGGTTACGCGCTGGGCGCCTCGGAGCTGCATCGATGGGTCGTGGCTCTCTCGCCTTAGTGATCATCGGCGGGATGCTGCCCGCGCTCGTCGTCCTCTTCGACGACGGAGGCCGGTTCGAGGCCGTGAACCTCGTGGCGGCAGCGTGCCTCCTCGGCGCCACGGTCGTGCTCGTCCGGTGGTACATCCGCACCAAACGGGCCCTGGTCGAAGTAACCCGGGGCATTCGCCGCATCGCGGACGGCGAGGCCGACGTGGTGGTCGCGGCGCCGGGGCACGAGCTGGTCGATCGGGTCGCGCTCGCGGTCAACCGGCTCATCGAGTCGCTGCGCACGCGCCGCGCTGCGGAGGATCGCGAGCGCGACCTCGACCGAACGATGATCCGCGCCGCCCCGAACGGCCTCATCGTGACGGACGCGCGCGGCGTGGTGCGACGGACCAACCCGGCGTTGGGGGTGCTGCTCCCGATCGTGGGCGATCCGATGGGCAAGCGCCCGATCGAGACCATCCCCGTCGCCGAGGTGCACGAGACGCTCGACGAAGCCGGGCGTACCGGGTTGATGATCGAGCGGAACGTGAACGTGGGCGAGCGCGAGCTGCTCGTGCGCGCGTTCCCGCTCGACGGCGGGTGCATGTGTCAGGTGCACGACCTGACCTCGGTGCGGCGCGCGGAGCGCGCGCGCCGGGAGTTCGTGGCGAACGTGTCCCACGAGCTCCGCACGCCGGTCACCGCCCTCATCGGCTACGCCGAAGCCCTGCTCGACGAGCGCGGCGCGGTCGACCCCGACGTCGTGCCGATGATCGAGGCGATCGAGCGGAACGCGCGGCGCCTGGGCGCGTTGATCGAAGACGTGTTGAGCCTGTCGCGCATCGAGGCGCGCGCGGCGGACCTGCGGCTCGAGTCCGAGCCCCTCCTGCCGGTGATCGAGGAGGTCATCGAGCGCTTCGCGCTCCGCGCGCGCCAGAAGTCGATCGCGCTCGGCGTGACGGTGCCGGATCCGCGCCTCGAGGCGCTGCTCAACGTCGAGGCCTTCGAGCACGCGCTGGGCAACCTGGTGGACAACGCGATCAAGTACACCCCCGACGGCGGCTCCGTGCACATCGACGTGGCGACGGAGCCCACGAAGGTGAGCGTGTCGGTCACGGACAACGGCATCGGCATCGATCTCGTCCATCACGACCGGATCTTCGAGCGCTTTTACCGCGTCGACGGCGCTCGCGCGCGCGATGTCGGCGGCACGGGTCTCGGCCTCGCCCTCGTGAAGCACCTGTGTCGGGCGACCCGGTCGGAGGTCACGCTCCTCAGCGACCGCGGCAAGGGCAGCACGTTCACCTTGCGGCTCCCACGCATGTGAGACGGGTGTCACCCAACCGTTTCAGCGTTCGCATACACTCCATTGAATCCGTGGAGCACCGATGATCGCGTCCGCCCTGTTCCTCCTCGCCTGCAGCGGCGACGAGGCCCCCGCACACGCGACGGCCGCGAAGACGGCCGCTCCGGCGGCGGCGGCGTCCAACGTCATCCAAATCAAGGGCAGCGACAGCGAGGTGAACCTCGTGCAGCGCCTCGCGGAAGAGTTCATGAAGGGGCACCCGGAGGTGAGCATCTCGGTCACGGGCGGCGGCTCGGGCACCGGCATCGCCGCGCTGCTCGAAGGCACCGCGCAGGTGGCCAACAGCAGCCGCGACCTGAGCGGCATGGAAAAGATCGACGGCGGACGCAAGGGCCTCGACATCAAGGCGTTCGTGTTCGCCACGGACGGTGTGGCGGTGATCGTGAACGAGGCGAGCCCCCTCGCCCAACTCACGATGCCCCAGCTCGCGAGCCTGTTCGGCGGGCAGGTCACGACGTGGGACTCCCTCGGCGGCGCGGGCCCGGTCAGCCTCTACGGACGCCAGAGCAGCTCCGGCACGTACGACTACTTCAAGAAGGCCGCCGTGGGCGCCGAGTACGCCGCGAGCCTCAAACAAATGAACGGGAACGCGCAGATCGTCGAGGGCGTGCGCTCCGACACGGGCGCCGTCGGGTACGTCGCGGCCGGCTACCTCCGCGGCGAGAACGGCGCCGGCGTGAAGCCGCTGCCGCTGGCGCCCGCCGACGGGCAGCCCCCCGTCAGCCCGGTGGACGAGGCCGCGGTGCTGTCGGGGGCCTACCCGCTCGCGCGCCCCCTCTACCAGTTCATCAACGGAGCGCCCTCCGGCGCCCTCAGGGACTTCCTGGCGTACGAGGCATCGGCCGAAGGTCAGGCGATCGTGAAGGAGATGGGCTTCTACCCCATCGACGCCAAGGGCCAGGCCGCGAACGCCGCGCTCGTCGGGGGGAACTGAGTGGAGGCCGCCACGGCGGACCCCCGGCCTCCGTCCCCGCGCAGCCTCGAAGGGGGCGGCGCGCGTCGGCTGCGTGATCGTGGCGTGGAGCTCGTCCTCGCCTCGGCCGCCGCCGTGTCGGTGATCGCGTTGTTGGGCATCTTCGGCGTCCTGGTGTGGAACGCGGGACAGGGCTTCTTCGTCGCCGACGGTCTGACCGCCGCGTCGCTGACGGCCGCCGAGCGCGCCTCGTTGAGCCCGGAAGAGCTCGCCGCGTTCGAGGAGGCGGCCCTTCATCAGCCGACCATTCCCGGGTTCCTCACGGGACGGGAGTGGAACCCGACCGCCGCGAAGCCGCTTTGGGGCGCCCTCGGCATGGTGGTGTCGACCCTGCTCGTCACCGTCGTGTCGATGGTGTTCGCGGTGCCCCTCGGGGTCGGGGTCGCCGCGTGGCTCGCGATGGCCGCGCCGCCGCGGGTGCGGGAGGTGCTCAAGCCGATCATCGAGCTCCTCGCGGCGATTCCGTCGGTGGTCGTCGGCTTCGTCGGCATCATCGTGGTCGCTCCGGCGCTCGCGTCCGTGTTCGGCCTCGGCCACGGGCTGAACGCGCTCAACGGCGCGCTCCTCCTCGCCGTCATGGCGCTTCCCACCATCGTCTCGCTCAGCGAGGACGCGATCACGAGCGTGCCGCGCGACTACGTGCAGGCGAGCCTCGCGCTCGGCGCGGACCGGTGGCAGACGCTCGTCAACGTGGTCCTGCCCGCGGCGGGCAGCGGCATCGTGGCCGCCTGCATGCTCGGGATGGGCCGCGCGATCGGCGAGACGATGACCGTGCTCATGGCGACCGGCAACGCCCGCGCGTTCCCGGGCAGCGTCTTCGACAGCGTGCGCACCCTGACCGCGACGATCGCGGCGGAGCTCGGCGAGGTGCCCCACGGCAGCGCGCACTACCACATGTTGTTCAGCGTCGGGCTCGTGCTGTTCGTGCTGACGTTCCTCGTGAACGTCGTCGCCGATCAGATGTTGCGGCGGGGGGGGAGGGGATGACCCTGCGCGAACGCGTCGGATTCACCACCCTCGCGGCCGCCGCGTTCGCGGTGGCCGCCCTGGTGTTCTCCCTGCTCGGGCTCATCTTCTACCATGGCGCCGGCGTCATCACGTGGGAGTTCCTGAGCACGGAGCCGCGAGAAGGCATGACGGAAGGGGGCATCCTCCCGGCCATCGTCGGCACCGTCGCGCTGACGCTGCTGACCGCCGTGTTCAGCGTGCCCGTCGGCGTGGCCAGCGCCATCTACCTCGCCGAGTACGCCCGCGAGGGTTGGTTGCTCCGTGTCATCCGCCTCGCGATCCGCAACCTGAGCGGGGTCCCGAGCGTGGTGTACGGGCTCTTCGGGGTGGGATTGTTCGTGCACGGGCTGAACCTCGGCCTGTCGATCGCGGCTTCGGGCCTCACGCTCGGGCTGCTCACCCTCCCGACCACGATCACCGCCGCGGAGGAGGCCCTCCGCGCCGTGCCCAAGACCTACCGCGACGGCGCCCTCGCGCTCGGCGCGACGCGGTGGGAGGCCATCGTCACCAACGTCCTCCCCGCGGCCTTGCCCGGCATCATCACTGGGGTGATCCTGGGCCTCGCGCGCGCGACCGGCGAGACGGCGCCGATCCTGTTCACCGGCGTCACGTTCTCCCAGCCCAGCCTGCCGGACAGCCTGGGCGACCAGTTCATGGCGCTTCCGTACCACCTGTTCATCCTCGCCACGCAGCACCACGACACGACCCGCGTCCGCCCGATCGCCTTCGGGACGGCGGCGGTGCTGGTCAGCCTCGTCGTGCTCCTCAACGGGGCCGCCGCGTACATGCGCGCGCGCGCCCGCGCCGGAGCCGCCCGATGACCGCCGCGCTCAAGCTCGAGGCGACCAACCTCGAATTCTTCTATGGCTCCCATCGCGCGCTCCACGGCATCTCGCTCCAGGTGCACGAGCGCGAGATCTTCGCGATGATCGGGCCGTCCGGCTGTGGAAAGAGCACGTTCCTCCGCTGTATCAACCGGATGAACGACACCATCGACAACACCCGGGTGACCGGCACCCTCGCCCTCGACGGGGAGGACATCTACGCGCCGCACGTCGACGTCGTGAAGCTCCGCAAGCGGGTGGGCATGGTGTTCCAGAAGCCCAACCCGTTCCCGAAGTCGATCTTCGACAATGTGGCCTACGGCCTTCGCATCGGCGGGCGCATGGCCCAGTCGGAGCTCGAGGGCCGCGTGGAGACCGCGCTCCGTCGCTGCGCGATCTGGGATGAAGCGAAAGATCGTCTTCACAGCAGCGCGATGATGCTCTCGGGCGGGCAGCAGCAACGCCTGTGCATGGCCCGGGCCCTCGCGGTGGAGCCCGAGGTGCTGCTCATGGACGAGCCCACGAGCGCGCTCGACCCGGTCGCCACCGCGAAGATCGAAGAGCTGATGCAGACCCTGCGGGATCGGTACACCATCGTCATCGTGACGCACAACCTCCAGCAGGCCGCGCGCGTGTCGGACGTGACGGCGTTCTTCCTGCTCGGGCGCCTCGTCGAGGTGGCCCGTACCGACGAGCTGTTCACGCGGCCGCGGGTCAAGGAGACCGAAGAGTACATCACCGGCCGGTTCGGCTGATGCTCGGGTCGCGCCACACCCACAGCACCTACGAGTCCGAGCTCTACGAGCTCTCGGTGCACATGACCCGCATGGCGGTCCGCGCCCATCAGATGGTCGTGGACGCCGTGCGGTCGTTGCTCGATCGGGACGCGGAGCTCGCGCGACGGGTCATCGCCGTCGACCGGGAGCTCGATCGCCTCGAGCTCGACGCGGACGAGCGCTGCCTGCGGCTGCTGGCGCGCCGCGCGCCCTTCGGCGAGGACCTCCGGCTCGTGACGGTCTCGTTGAAGCTGGTCACGGATCTCGAGCGCATCGGCGACCTCGCGGTCAACATCGCGCAGCGCGGGCTCGAGCTGATGCAGTCCACCGGCGTCGGGCCCGGCGCCGACGTGGAGCTCCTCGCCGCCGCGGCGATCGGCGTGCTGGAGCGCGCGGTCCGGGCATGGCAGACGCGCGACGCCGCCGTGGCCGCCGAGGTGATGCGCGGCGACCTCGACGTCGACGCCCTGAACCGCAGGGCGTTCGCGACGTTCATCCGCCTCGCGCGCGAACGCCCGGACCAGTTCGACCGCACCCTCGCCCTCACCAGCGTGTGCCGCTACCTCGAGCGCGTGGCCGACCACGCGGTGAACATGGCCGAGCTGACCGTCTTCCTGATCACCGCGGACGACGTGCGGCATCGGGCGCGGACCTGACCTCGGCGAGCAATGCGTCGAGGCGCGCCGGGCGACGATCCCACCACCGAGCCGCCGGCGTGTCCCGCGACCGGATGGTGACGTCGCGCCCCTCGACCGCGATCCACGCGCGGGTCTGACGCAGGCCGTCCGCCGTCTCCCAGTCGATCGTGAGCTCGGCCGTGGTGTCGGCGTCGGTCCGGGTGACCCGGGCGTGCGGGTCGTGCGCGCGGTGGCGCGCGACGATCGCGTCCGCGACGGCGCGGGCCTCGGTCGGATCGGCGTACCGCTCCCGGCGCGCGACCACCCAGGCGTCGCCGAGCGGCGAGCCCCACCCGCGCTCTCCGGTGGGGGTCCAGCTCTGCGTCCAGCCCGTGGGCACGCGGGCGTTCAGCCCCGGGGCGTCCGCGACGGACGTGGGGAGCGGGAGCGCGAGGGCCAGGGCCACGACGCCGACGATCAGCGCGCCCGCGGTGGCGACGACGCGACGGTTGGTGCCGATCTGGAGCTGCGCCCCGAGCGCGACACCGACGACGGCGCCACCGAGGTGGGCGAGGTTGTCGACGCGCGGATCGGCGGCGCCGCTGACGAGACCGAGCAGGAGGAAGAGCGACAAGGTACCGCCGAACGCGGCGCGCAGGCGCTCGGGGACGACGTCGCCGTGGCGCCACCCGAACACGATCGCGGCGGCGATGAAGCCGAAGTCGCCCGCGGAGGCGCCCACGCTCTCGCTCTCGGCGCCGAGCACGGAGAGGTAGCCGCCACCGATGACGCTCGCGGCGAAGATCGCGAGGATCGCCGCAGGCCCGACCGCGGCTTCGAGCACGGCGCCGACGTAGACGAGCGCGACGAGGTTGCCCACGAGGTGCGCGGGGCCGGCGTGCACGAAGGCGTAGGAGAGGAGCCGCCAGACCTCGCGGTGCTCGAGGATCGCGGCGTCGGAGCGGACGAGGCGGTCGATGTCGACCACGAGCGGCGCCCCGATCTGGGCGCGCAGGATGGCGGCGGCGACGAGCAGGGTGCCCCACGGGGGCCCTGCCGCTTGCCAGGCGCGGCGCAGGCGCGCGGCGGGGGCGTCGGCGATCGCGCGCCACGCCGGGAGGTCCCCCGCGGGGATCCATTGCGATGAACCCGGCATCTGTACCGGCACACCCGGTCCGAGCGTGCCCTGGCTCACGCGCGCCTCGAAATCTTCCATCGAGAGGGTCTGCTCGACCCCGTCGCGTTGGACGCGTACCCACACGGTGTCTACTCGACGTCCCTGTATCCGAATTCGAGGAGGAATCGTGGAACTCGCGCGACTTCGGGAGGCCTGCGCCGCGCTGCCCCTGTTCCCGCTGCCCGGCACGGCGCTGATGCCGGGGTCGCTCTTGCCGCTGCACGTCTTCGAGCCTCGCTATCGGCAGCTCGTCACGGACTGCCTCCGGGACGGCGGCCCGCTGTCGGTGCCCCAGCTCCGCGCCGACGCGGTCGACGCCTTGGGGCGACCGGCCTACTACGGCTACGCGTCCGTCGGCACCATCGGCGCCCACCAGGAGCTCGACGACGGGCGGTTCAACGTCCTCGTGCAGCCGCTCGCGCGCATCCGGATCGTGGACGAAGCGGCGTCCACCCGCCTGTACCGCGTCGCCCGAGCCGAAGTGCTCACGGACATTCCGCACACCCCACGGCACCTCGAGCGCGTGGGCGAGCGGGTGCGCGCGCTGTTCCGGCCGCTCGTCGGGCGCATGGGCGAGCTGGGAGACGGCGTGGCGCGGGCCCTCCAGGCGCTCCCCGCCGAGCGGGTGCCCGAAGCGCTCGCGGGCATCGTCCTGCGGCAGGACCACGCGCGCCAGGCGTGGCTCGCGGACGACGACCCCGTGACGCGCGCGTCGCGCGTCGAGGAGGCGGTGTTGACCCTCCTCGCGGAGGTCGCGACATCGACCCCGGCGGAGGCGTGACCGCGCGCGGAGGTCCGCGTCACGCCCCGTGCGTCACGGACAGGCGGTGACGCCCGCGATCCACGCGTCGATCGTCGCCACGCCCCCGTCGTCCACGACGTGGCTCGAGAGCGGCGGCATGCGCTGCGCCCCGAGGGTGCGCATCCGGAGCGAGAGGACGGAACGGTCCGGGTCCCCCGGCGAGAAGACCGCGGCGCCGGCGACGCCGAGATCGCCGTTGATCGGGGCTTCCTGGCACATCCGCGCCTCGGCGAAGGGCGTGGCGTACCGGAAGTCCATCGCGCCGCCCCCCGTCCCGTCCGGGAGGTGGCACATCGCGCAGTTCGACGCGAGGTACGCGCGCGCCTCGTCCTCCACGGGCGCGTCCCCGCCGAGGGTCGGGAGGGCGACGAGCCCCTCCGGGGCGCCCGGGGAGACCGCGAAGAGCCCGATGTGATCGAGGGTCCGGACCTGGTTGGCGCGCCCCCGCGGGTACACGAAGTCGCCGTTGAGCTGCTCGATCCGCGGGCCGAGGACCCGCCCGGCGGCCGCGGTGTGACACTGGAGGCACTCTGCGCGCGAGGGGTACGACCAGGTGCGCCCCGCCACCTCCACGGTCTTGTCGGCGGCCAGGAGCTCCGCGTCCGAGCCAATCGCGTCCCACTCGTAGCTGTAGCCGGCCCAGTTGCCGTCGTCGTGGAGCATCATGAGGCGGGTCTCGACGCGACGGCCGCCGATCGAGAAGGTCTTCATGGTCACCGAGCCGACCGGCCAATCGAAGCTGCCGTCCTTCCGGACCGACAGGGTGGTGCCGTCGGGGATGGCGAACCACCGCTGTTTGGCGGCCCCATCCGACCAGAACGGGTAGTTCACGCCGTAGGGGATCATCCCCGGCGCCGCTTGGGTCGGGTCGGAGGGGTCGACGCACCCCGTCTCGGACAACAGGCGCGGGAAGGTGTCGATCGGCGGGTCGCCCGCGGGGTCCAAACGCACGATCGTGCCCAGGTAGTCGACGATGTACACCTCGCCCGCGACGTCCTCCGCGAAGTGCACGGGGTAGCCGGGGAAGCTGCTCAACAGCTCCGGCGCCGCGCTCCCCGTCTCGTCGTGGAACAGGCCCCACACCTTCGCGCGGTACGCGTCCGCGTACAGGTACACCCCGCTGAGGCTCGGGATGGCCGCGCCGCGGTACACCACGCCGCCCGTCACGCTGTCGCCCTCGGTGTGGGGGTACTCCACCACGGGGTCGAGGTACGGGCCGTCGCACGTCTGCCCCTCCGAGCAGTGCGCGCCCTCCTTCACGTTCCATCCGTAGTTGCCGCCAAGCTCCACCCGATCGATCTCCTCCCACTCGTCCTGACCGACGTCGCCCACCCAGAGCGCGCCGGACTCCCGGTCGAAGGAGTACCGCCACGGGTTGCGTAGGCCGAGCGCGTAGATCTCGGGGGCGCCGCCGCCGGCGGCGAACGGGTTGTCGGAGGGGATCGCGTACGGAGCGCCCGCGTCGACGTCGACGCGCAGCATCTTGCCGAGGAGCGCGTCGGGGTTCTGTGCATACCCTTGTGGGTCGCCACCGGCGCCGCCGTCGCCGAAGCCGATGTACAGGTACCCGTCCGGACCAAACGACAGGTGGCCGCCGTTGTGGTTCGTGTACGGTTGGTCCACCTCGAGCAGGATGGTCTCGCTGTCCAGGTCGAAGCTCAGCCCGCCGTCGGACGAGCGGAACCGGGACACGACGGAGCGGCCGGCGGTCTCCGTGCCAGTGGTGTAGTTGACGTACAGGTAGCCGTTGTCGGCGAAGGACGGGTGAAAGGCCGCGCCGAGGAATCCGTCCTCGTTGGTGCGCCACGCCGAGATCCGGTCGGAGATGTCCAGGACGACCGTGGAATCGGTCGCGGCAGGCCCGCCGGCCACCCGTCGGAGGGCTCCGGTCTGCTCGATGACGAACCACGCGGTGTCGTCCGCGGGCGGGTGGATCATGCCGACCGGCGCGTCGAAGGGGATGGTCGGCCAGATCCGCGTGAACGTGACGTCGGCGCCGGTCGGGGGGCGCGCGACGGCCATGCAGCGCTCGTTCGCCGGGCGCGTCGTCAGCCCGAACTCCACCGTGGGGGGGCCTTCGTCGCCCGTGTCGGGGAGGGGTTCTTCGGCACAGGCCAGAAACAGGACGAGGGTGTGGACCACGCGCACCTCCAGGTCCTCGTACCACGACCTCCGCGGGTGAGTCGTGGCGCATGATACATCGGGCAATCATTAGCTGTGTCGCATGAATCGCCTCGATCACCTCTCGATCCGCCAGCTCGATGTGCTCTTGACGCTCCTCGAGGAGCGCAGTGTGTCCGGCGCGGCGCGCCGCCTCGGGGTGACGCAACCGGCCGTGAGCCACTCCCTCCGCGCGCTTCGGGACACGTTGGGGGATCCGCTGCTCGTGCAGGGCGCCCGCGGGATGGTCGCGACCCCGTACGGCGCGTCGCTCGTCGGCCCGCTGCGGCGCACCGTCCGCGAGCTGGGACAGCTGCTCGCGGGGAGCGCCGCGTTCGACCTCGCGACGGTGAAGCGCACGTTCGTCGTGGCGACATGGGACGCGCTCACCTTCTCGCTGCTCCCGGGGCTCATCGGGCGGGCGCACGCGGAGGCGCCGGGAGTGCAGCTCGACGTGCGGCCCGTGCCGCGCGAGGGCAGCGACGTCGGCCTCGAAGACGGCTCGATCGACCTCGTCGTCGAGGTGCGCCCGCCCGAGCGCGTGGGGCTCAAGCAACGCACGCTCTACGAGGACTCCTTCGTGTGCCTGGTACGCGAAGGTCATCCGGCGGTCGGCGAGCGTCTGGACCTCGAGACGTACCTGGCGCTCTCCCACGCGCTGATCTCCCCGCAGGGAGAGGGGACGGGCGTGGTCGATCGGTGCCTCGCCGAGCGGGGGCTCACCCGACGGATCGCGCTCAAGATCCGGTACTTCCTCGTTGCGCCGCTGGTGGTCGCGCGCTCTGACCTGGTGCTCACCTGCCCGCGTTCGTTGGCGGAGGGCCTGCGCGGCCTCGCGCCCTTGCGGCTGCTCGCGCCCCCCGCCGAGCTCGACCTGCCCCCGTTCCGCACACAGATGGTCTGGCACGAGCGCGCCGAGCGGGATCCCGCGCATCGTTGGCTGCGCGAGGCGGTGACGAGCGTGTTGCGGCGGTGACGGGCGAGGCGTCGGCAGGGCGGCCTGCCGCCTGCCGGGGACGACCGGATCGCTTAGCTTTCCCCCGTGCTCCCACCCAACGACGGTCCGAACGCCCCCTTCGTCAACCGAGAGATGAGCTGGCTCTCGTTCAACGAGCGCGTGCTCGAGGAGGCGAAGGACCCCGCGACCCCGCTGCTCGAACGCGTTCGATTCCTCGGAATCTTCTCATCGAACCTCGATGAGTTCTTCATGGTGCGGTACGCCGGCATCTGGCGACAGATCGACGGCGGGGTGACCGCGCCCGGCCCCGACGGGCTCGACCCGCGCTCGACCCTCTCGTCGGTGAGCGCGCGCGTGCGGGAGCTCGTCGCCGAGCAGCACCGCACGCTCCGGGAGCTCCTGCCCCTGCTGGGCGCGCACGGCGTGCGCATCCTGCGTGCGCGCGACCTCGACGCCGCGCAGGAGACCGCGCTTCACGACGTCTTCCGCCGGAGCGTGCTGCCGGTGCTCACCCCGATCGCGATCGACCCGGCGCACCCGTTCCCGTGGCTGGCAAACCGGACGATCTGCCTCGTGCTCCAGCTCGAGCCGCTCGCCGACGACGAGCTCCCGAGCGCGCGCCAATGTGTCCTGCACATGCCCGCGGGTCGCCTGCCGCGGTTCATCCGCGTGCCGAGCGCGCCCGGCCGACACGAGTTCGTCCCGATCGAAGACCTCATCCGCATGCACCTCGCCGAGCTCTTCACCGGGAGCCGCATCCTGAGCGCCCGGGCGATCCGCGTGACCCGCGACGCCGAGCTCGACCTCGTCGAGGACTCCGACGACCTCCTCTCCACGATCGAAGAGGCGGTGCGCGCGCGCCGAATGGGCGCCGCGGTTCGGCTCCAGTACGAGCGCGGGCTCCCGGACGCGCAGCTCCACATGCTCGTGCGCGCCCTGGAGCTCGACCCGCTCGACCTGTTCGAGACCGACGGGATGACGGCGCTCACCGATCTCACGCAGCTGTTCGGCGAGATCGACCTGCCGCAGCTCAAGTTCCCGCCGTTCACCCCGCAGCGCGTGGCGGCGTTCGAGGACGCCCGGGACCCCTTCGCGGCCATCCGCGCCGGCGACATCCTCGTGCACCACCCGTTCCAGGACTTCGAGTACGTCCACCGCCTCGTGGAGGCCGCCGCCCACGATCCGGACGTCCTCGCCATCAAGATGACGCTCTACCGGATGGCCAAGGACAGCCCGATCGCCGCGTCGCTCCTGTCCGCGGCGCGAAACGGCAAGGAGGTGGCCGCCCTCGTCGAGCTGCGCGCGCGCTTCAACGAGGCGGAGAACATCGGGTGGGCCCGCAGGCTCGAGGCCGCGGGCGCCCACGTCGTGTACGGCCTCGTCGGCAAGAAGACGCATTGCAAGGCGATGTTGATCGTGCGGCGCGAAGCGGACGGCATCCGCCGCTACGGCCATCTCTCCACCGGCAACTACAACCACCAGACGGCCCGCGCGTACACCGACCTCTCTCTGTTCACCTGCAAAGAGGGCATCGGCGAAGACCTCACGCAGCTCTTCAACCTGCTCACCGGGTACGTACGTCCGCGCGCGTTCAATCACCTCCTCGTCGCGCCGAACGGGCTCCGGGCCGGGCTGATCGAGCGGATCCGCCGCGAGGCGGAGAACGCCCGCAACGGGCGTCCGTCGGGGGTCCGCGCGAAGGTGAACTCGCTCGCGGATCCGACGATGATCCTCGAGCTCTACGAGGCCAGCCGCGCGGGGGTGCCGATCGACCTCGTGGTGCGGGGCATCTGCTGCCTCCGGCCGGGCGTGCCCGGCACGAGCGAGAACATCCGCGTGCGCAGCATCGTCGACCGCTTCCTCGAGCACTCCCGTGTGGTCGAGTTCCACAACGACGGGGACCCCGAGTATTGGTTGAGCAGCGCCGATTGGATGGGACGAAACCTCGACGGCCGGATCGAGCTCGCGTTCCCCGTGCTCGAGCCGGCGCTGAAGGCCGTCGTCGCGCGGGTGCTCGACATCCAGCTCCTCGACGACGTGAAGGCGCGCGCGATCCTCGGGAACGGCGGACACGAGCGCGTGGCGCGCGCGGACGGCCCGCCCGTGCGGTCCCAGGAGACGCTGCTCCGCGAGGCGTACGCCAGCGCGAGCACCGAGATCCTGGATTGATCGAATTGGTCAGCGCAACACGTCGAGCGCCCAATCGACGTGCTCGCGCAGCAGGGCGTCCGCGTCCGGCCGCGCGCGCTCGAGGCTGACGCGCGCGCGCGGATCCCCCAGGTTGCCGAGGGCGACGGCGGCGTTCCGTCGCAGGCGGGCGGGCCCGGCGCGGCGCAGCGGCGTGCCCTCGAAGGTGTCGCGCAGCGCCCGGTCGTCGGCGAGCAGCAGGGCGGGGAGGGAGAGCCATGCGTGCCGGGGCGAGAAGTCCGGCTCGGTCGCCTCCGGCAGCGCGCGCTCGTGCGGGCAGGGGTCGATGCAGTCGTCGCAGCCGAACACCCAGCGCCCCATCCCGGCGCGCAGCGACGGCGGAATCGGGCCGCGGTGCTCGATCGTCAAGTACGAGATGCACCGACCGGCGTCGGCGCCGCCGCCGTCCAGCAGCGCCGCGGTGGGGCAGGCGTCGATGCAGCGCCGGCAGCGGCCGCAGTGGTCGCCCGGGAGGGGCGCGTCCGGCGCGAGCGGCACGTCGAGCAGGAGGACGGCGACGAACATCCGGGCGGTGTCCCCCGGCACGAAGATCATCCCGTTCTTTCCGGAAAACCCGAGCCCGGACGCCTCCGCCCACGCCCGCTCCCAGACCGGACCGCTGTCGACCCCGCCCCACGTCCGCACGCCCGGCAGCGCGGCGGCGAGCGCCTTGCGGAGGTGGCGGACCCGAAGCCCGACGAGGTTGTGGTAGTCGCGCCCCCACGCGTAGCTCGCGACGCGGCCGGTCAGGCCGCCGGGGTCCGGCGGCGCACGCCCGCCGTAGCGCATGGACAGCACCACCACGCTGCGCGCGTCCGGCAGGAGCGTCCGAGGGTCGAGGCGGAGCGCCCGGGTCTCGGCGAGCCACGCCATGTCCGCGTGGCGGCCCTCTTCGAGGAACTCGAGGAACCGCGCGGGGTTTGGCGCGGGGCCCGCCGGCGCCACGCGCACCCGCTCGAAGCCGAGCCGCGCCGCCTCACGCTCGAGCACTGCGCGAGCCCCGTCCGGCACCTCACTCTCCTCCGCGCGGTCGGATAAGCCGCAGTGATGTCTTCCCACAACCGTGTCGTCATCCTCGGGTCCGGACCCGCCGGGCTCACCGCCGCGCTGTACGCGGCTCGCGCCAACCTCGAACCCCTCGTGCTCGAGGGCCTCCAGCCCGGCGGTCAGCTCACGATCACGACGGACGTCGACAACTTCCCGGGCTTCCCCGAGGGCATCATGGGCCCGGAGCTGATGGAGCGCATGCGGGCGCAGGTCGCGCGCTTCGGCACCCGCTTCGACATGGACGAGGTCGTTTCGTGCGATCTCGGCGTGCGGCCGTTCGTGCTGCGCACCGCCAACGGCGTGACGCTCACGACGGACGTGCTCATCATCTCGACCGGGGCCTCCGCGAAGTACCTCGGCCTCGAGAGCGAGACCCGGCTGCGGGGGCACGGCGTGAGCGCGTGCGCCACCTGCGACGGGTTCTTCTTCCGCGGCAAGGAGCTCGCCGTGGTCGGCGGCGGCGACACCGCGATGGAAGAGGCCACGTTCCTCACGAAGTTCGCCTCGAAAGTGCACATCGTGCACCGCCGGGACACCCTCCGCGCGAGCAAGGTCATGCAGGACCGCGCCTTCGCCAACCCCAAGATCGCCTTCGTCTGGAACAGCGAGGTCGTCGAGGTGCTCGGCGAGTCCACCGTGTCGGGCGTTCGCCTTCGGGACCTGGTCACCGGCGCCGAGTCGGTGCTGCCGGTGCAGGGGATGTTCCTGGGCATCGGGCACCAGCCGAACACGCGCCCGTTCCTCGATTGGATCGAGCACGACGAGACGGGCTACCTCCGCACCGTGCCGGGCCGCACCGCCACGAACATCCCCGGGGTGTTCGCGTGCGGGGACGCGCAGGATCACGTGTACCGCCAGGCGATCACGGCCGCGGGCACGGGCTGCATGGCGGCGATCGAGGCGGAGCGCTGGCTCGAGGAGCAGGCCCACTGAGCGCCCCTCGCGCAGGGGCGGTCAATTTCTGGCCGGTGGCCGCGATAGGGTGTGCGGGATGACGGCTGCGGTCCACCCCCTCACTCCGCTCGACGGCGGCGCGCTGGCGCGCCTCGCCGAAGGTGCTGGCGCGCTGCGCACCGGGCTCGACGCGCTCGATCGTGCGGAGGCGCTGCGCGCGGGCGCGCTCACCGTGGTGGCCGGGCGCGAGTCGGCGGCCGTCACGGCGCTGCTCGAGCACCTCGTCCTCCACGTCGCCGCTTCGGGCACGAAGGTGTCGTGGTTCTCCCTCGTCGATCCTCCGCTCGAGGTCGCGCGTCGCGTGGTCGGGCGCCTGTCCGGCGCGCCGCGGAACGCGGGGGCGCCGTCTCCGGACGCGGTCGCGGCCGCCTGGGCGGCGTTGTCCGACATGCCCCTCCGGGCGTACCTGCGCGCCTCGCTCGACGCGTGGGAGCTCGCAGACGCCGCCCGATCCGACGGCGCCAGGCTCGTCGTGGTGCACGCGCTCGCGGCGCTGCGGCCCCTGCCGGGCGACGGCGACGACCGGGCGCGCACCGTCGCCGCGCTCCGCGCGCTCGCCCTCGAGTCGGGCGTCGCCGTGGTCGCGGTCGGTGGGGTGCCGGCGCGCGCCGACGCCCCCCCGCCGGCGCCGTGGGAGGTCACCCCCTCGGCCGCCTCCGCGTGCGACGCGCTCGCCCTGGTCGATGTGCCGGCGCTGCGCGCGTCGCCTCGCTCCGTACCGCCGTTTCCGTCCCTGCACGTCTACGTCGACGGGCGGCTCGTGCCGCTCGTGTGGGACGTGGCGCGCGATCTCGTCCTGTCCGTCGCCCCCAGCTGAGGCCATCGTGTTGCTACCCTTCCTCCTCGTGTTCTCGGCGGCGGCGCGCTCCGCTCCGGGCCCCACGCTCCCGTTCGAACGCTACGACCTGCCCAACGGGCTGCAGGTGGTGCTCCACGAAGACCACTCCCTCCCGCAGGTGGTGGTCGACGTGTGGTACCGCGTCGGCAGCAAGGACGAGGCGCCGGGCCGGTCGGGCTTCGCGCATCTGTTCGAGCACTTGATGTTCATGGGCACGACCCGCCTGCCCGACGACGGCTTCGACGCCGTGATGGAAGCCCACGGCGGTTCGAACAACGCGTGGACGATGGAGGACGCCACGAACTACCACGAGGCGGGCCCGCCGAACCTCCTCGAGACGTTCCTCTGGATGGAGGCGGATCGCATGGAGGGCCTGGGCAAGGCCATGACCGACGCGAAGCTCGCGCGCCAGCGCGACATCGTCCGGAACGAGCGTCGCCAGTCCTACGAGGACGCGCCGTACGGGGTCGGCTGGCTCGAGGTGCCCGGCCTGATGTACCCGCCGGGGCATCCGTACGCGCACACGGTCATCGGCAGCCACGAGGACCTCGAGGCGGCCACCCTCGGCGACGTGAAGGACTTCTTCTCCACGTGGTACGTCCCGAACAACGCATCGCTCGTGGTCGCCGGCGACTTCGATCCCGTCCAGGCCAAGGCTTGGATCGCCCGCTACTTCGCGGCGATCCCGCCGCGGCCGCTCCCTCCGCGCGCCGCGCCGCCGCCGGTCACGTCGCCCCAGTCGCCGCGGGTGGCCGTGCGCGATCAGGTGCCGTTCCCGCAGGTCAACCTCTTCTGGCACACGCCGGCGGCGTTCGAGCCGGAGGACGCGGAGGTTCAGCTCCTCGCGTCGCTGCTCGCCGAGGGCGAGTCGAGCCGGCTGTACCGGTCGCTCGTCGTCACCGGCCTGGCGTCCGAGGTCGACGCGGCCCAGATGCCGACGCAGCTGGGCTCGATGCTCGTCGTGTCCGCGACCGCCGCCGAGGGTGTCGGCGCCGCGCAGCTCGAGGCCGCCGTGCTGGCGGAGGTGCGCGCGTGCGCGTCCACCGCCGCCACGCCGTCGGAGATGGAGCGCCTCAAGAACGCCACGGAACACGAGGCGCTCGACGGCCTGCAGTCTCTGCTCACCCGCGCGACGTGGCTCAACCAATACTGGGCCTACACGGACACCCCTGACGGGCTCGCCGCCGATCTCGCGCGGTACCGCGCCGCCACGGCAGAGTCCATGCGCGCCGCGGCCGCGCGCTGGCTCGCGCCGGAGCGGGCGGGCGTGGTGGTCGTCGAACCCGAAGCAGGAGCAACCAAGTGACGTCCATCCTCACGATCTTCGCCGCGCTGCTCGTCGGGTACGCCTCCGCCGCGAAGGCTCCCGTCCCGCCGACCCCGCCTCCACCGGCGGCGCCCGAGGCGCCGACCGATCCCCTGGCCGTGCGTCCCACCGTCGGCGCGGAGACGGCGTTCGAGGGCACCGTCCCCGCGGCGCGGCGCTTGTCCAACGGCGCCAGCGTGTGGCTGGTGGAGCGCCCCGGAGTCCCGCTGGTATCGGCGGTGATCTCCGTCCCTGGTGGATCTTCGGTCGATCCGCGCGGCCGGGACGGCGCGGCGTGGCTGTCCGACCGCCTCAAGACCCAGGGCGCCGGCGCGCGCGACGCGGCCGCCTTCGCCGCGGAGGTCGAGCGGCTCGGCGTGCAGCTCGACGTGCGCACGGAGCGGCACCGAAGCGTGATCGCCGTGTCCACGTTGTCGGCCAACCTGCCGGCGGCGCTCGACCTCGTCGCCGACATGATCCTGCGACCGCGCTACGGCGCGGCCGACGTCAAGCGCGAGCGCACGCTCGCCATCGGCAGCGTGAAGCTCGGCTTCGAAGACCCCGTCACGGTCGCTTCCCGCCTCGGCGCGGCGCGCTGGTTCGGCGAGGGGCACCCCTACGCGCGTCCGCCCGAGGGCACCCCCTCCGGCCTCGCCCGGCTGGGCAAGAAGGACGTCCTGTCCTACCATCGGCGCGCCTGGTCTTCCGCGGGCGCGACGCTCACCCTCGCGGGCGACCTCAGCATGGACGCCGCGATTGCCCTGCTCGAGCCGCGGCTCGGCGCGGCGTGGCCGGCGGGCGACGGCGCGCGGGTCTCGGTCCCCCCGGCGTCGCCGGCCGCCGGCAAGGTGTTCCTCGTCGACCGCCCCGGCAGCGCACAAACGATGTTCTACCTGGTGTTCGCCGCGCCGCCGGCGGGCGATCCGCGGAGCCCCGCGGCCCGCAACGGCACGATCGTGCTCGGGGGCACCTTCACCTCCCGGCTCAACGCCCTGCTCCGCGAGAAGCGCGGCTACACCTACGGTGCCCGGGCGCGGCTCTCGCAGATGCCCGGCGCGGGCGTGTACGTCGTCTCGACCCGCATCCGCACCGACGCGACCGGTCCCGCGATGACCGACCTCCTCGCCGAGCTCGGGTCGCTCCGGGCCGGCGTCACCACCGCCGAGGTCGCGAAGGCGCGGTCCGCGTTCCGCCAGGACATGGTCGAGACGATGTCGTCGCGCGCGGGCATCGCCGAGGCCTACGCCGAGCTGCACGCCGCCGGCCTCCCGCCGGACGCCTTCTCGGCGGATCTCCGGGCTACCGGGGCCCTCGCGCCCGCCGACGTGGCGCCCACGCTCGGCGCCTACGACGTCGCGGCGGGGGTGGTCGTGCTGGTGGGCGATCGTGCCGTCATCGAGGCGCCGCTGCGCGCCGCCGGCGTGGGCACGATCGAGGTGGTCGCCCCGTACTGAGCGCCTCGATAGGACCTCCGGAGATGTCCCACCCCGACGCCGTCGCACGCCCCGCGATGCGTGTCCTGCAGGACCGCTTCGAAGAGTGCATCTACCGTCCGGGCCAGGTCGCTCGGTGCCCGGCGCGAGCCCCCGTGGCGCGCCTCACGCCGTCCCAGCTCGATCTCCTGCTCGAAGAGGGCGACCAGCGCGTCGGCGGCACGGTGTTCCGCACGGAGTGTCCGTTCTGCCGGGCGTGCGAGCCGGTGCGCGTGGACGTGCAAGGCTTCGCGCCGTCGCGCTCGCAGCGCCGCGTATGGCGCCGCAACGAAGGGGAGGTCGCGGTGCAGGTCGGTAGCGCGGAGCTCAGCCGTCGCCGGGTCGTGTTGTGGAACCGCCACCGACGCGCGCGGGGCCTGCTGACCGAGAGCTCGCGGCACGACCCGCAGGGCTACCAGGAGTGGCTGGTCGAGAGCTGCGCCCCGACAGTGGAGGTGCGGTACCTGCTGGACGATCGGCTCGTCGCCGTCAGCCTGCTCGACCTCGGGCAGACCAGCGCGAACAGCGCCTACCACTACTTCGACCCCCGCCACTCGGACCGGAGCCTCGGCGTCTACAGCGTCCTCAAGGAGATCGAGCTCTGTCGCGCGTTCGGAATCCGCTGGTACTACCTTGGTCTTTGGGTCTCCGACTGCGACGCGCTGCGCTACAAGACGAGCTACCGGCCCCACGAGCGCCTGGTGCAGGGCGCGTGGGTGCCGTCGGATCGCCCCTCGGAGCCTGCGGCGTTCGGCCTGCTTCCGCGCGACGACACGGACTCCGAAGGCCCCGAAGCGGGGCTGCTCGAGCCGCTGCCGCCCGACGCCGTCACGGGCTGACGACGGTCAGAGGCGCGCGCGCCACCACGCCACGGTGCGCTCCATCGCGTCGTCCGGGCCCACGGGCGGGGCGTAGCCGAACGCCGCTACGGCGGGCCGCACGTCGTAGGTGTGGGAGGTCGCGAGCTGCGTGGCGACGAAGCGGGTCATCGGCGGCTCACCCGGGAGGGGGAAGGCCGTCCAGAGGGCCTCGCACAGGCCGCCGAGCGCGCGCGCGACGCGCAGCGGGACGCGCCCCCGCGCTCGGGGCAGGCCGAGGCGACCGAGCAGGCCGTCGAGCCAGGGCCAGAGCACGACCGGGGTCGGATCATTGACGAAAAAGGCGCGACCCGCGACCGGGCCGCCAGGTCGCAGGGCCTCGGCCGCCTGGAGGTGCGCCGCCGCGGCGTTGTCGATGTAGGTGACGGACACGCGGTTGGTCCCGTCGCCGACGCCGAGCAGGCGGCCGGCCCGCGCCCGCGCGAAGATCCGGGGGAGGAGGTGGGGATCTTCCGGGCCCCAGATCAGATGCGGCCGCAGGGCCACCACGGCGAGCTCGGGCCCGTCCGCCGCGAGGGCGAGGCGCTCGGCCTCCGCCTTCGTGCGCGGGTAGTGGGCTTCGTACCGGGAGGGGTAGGGGAGGTTCGGGCCGGCGTCGATGTGATCGGCGCCGTCGAACACCACGCTCGGCGAGCTGGTGAACACGAGGCGGCGCACCCCCGCCGCGCGGGCCGCCGCGACGACGTTGCGCGTGCCGACGACATTCGTGGCCTCGAACTCCGCGGGTCGCCCCCACACCCCGGCCTTCGCCGCGACGTGGAAGATCGTGTCGCAGCCCTCCGCCGCGCGCCGGACGCCGTCGGCGTCCGCGAGGTCCACGCGCGCGAGCCGCGCGCCGAGCGCCTCGAGCGCGGGGTACGCGCCGCGCGCGAGCACGGTCACGGCGTGCCCGTCCGCGACCAGGCGGGTGACGATCGCCTTCCCGAGGAAGCCGCCGCCGCCGGTGACCAGGGCGTTCACCGACGCTCCTGCGCGAGGAGGAGCACCTGCGCCGGCATGCGATCCGCCACCGACGCCGCGAGCTGCATGCGGTTGATCTTGGCGTTGTGACGGGGATCCACCGGGAGTTCCGGGCGCCAGAACACGGCCTCGACCATCGGCAGCGCCTCGCGCAGGCGCGCGCCGAGCGCGTCGTCCGGCTCGCCTTCGACCACGAGCGCGACGCGTTGCATGCCACGCACCCCCGGGCCGACCGCGGCGGTCCGGCGCCCGGCGAGCGCGTTGGCGACGCCTTCGATGGGGTCGGGGTAGTGCACCGTCGTGCGGGTCTCGATGCGCTCGGACTTCCGCCCGACGAACCAGACGTCGCCCTCGGGGTCGACGTACCCGAGGTCGCCCATGCGGTGCCAGACGGTGCCGTCGGCCTCGACGATCTTGGCTTTTTCAGTGGCCTCGGGCAGCGCCGCGTAGGAGCGCGTCACCACGGGGCCCCGCACCGCGAGCTCGCCGACGTCCCCGTCGGGCACCGGCGTGGCGGCGTCGAGCGGGCCGTCGTCGACCACGATGACGCGGAGCTCGACCCCACCCACGGGGCGACCCACGCACGTGCCGGCGCCGGTCGCGGTCTTCGGCCCGGTGCGCGCGACGATCGTGCGGCCGTCGATGTTCGCCACCGGCAGGGACTCGGTGGCGCCGTACGGGGTGTACACCTCGCCGTCGAACGCGCGGTGCAACTCGGCGACGAGCGCGGGGGGCACGGACGCGCCGGCGATCAGGATGCGCTCGAGGTGCGGAAAGCGAGTGCCCGTCGCCGTTGCCCACGGCGCGACCCGTCGCCAGATGGCGGGGCTGCCGAAGGCTGTCGTGCACTTGTGCCGTGTGAGCGCGCGCGCGACGAGCTCCGGCTTGCACCGCCCGGGGCGCGAGGCGTCGACCTCGGGGATCACGCTCGTCATGCCGAGGGCGTTGTCGAACAGGGAGAACAGCGGGAACGCGGCGCAGTCGACCTCGCCCTCGCGGAACCCGTAGGTGTCGCGCAGCGCCCGGATCTGCGCGTTGAAGATGCCGTGGGTGTACACGACGCCCTTCGCCGGCCCGGTGCTCCCGCTGGTGAAGAGTACGGCTGCTTCGTCCTCTTCCGCAGCGTCGACGCACACCGCCGGTGCGTCGGCGTGGCGACTCGCGAGCCCGTCGAGGGTGGGGCCGCCCCAGAACCAGCGCGTCCCGACCGTGACGTGCCGCCGCACGGAGCGGAACGCGCGCGGGAAGAACAAGCGGACCGCATGACCGAGGGGGATCCCGACGAACCCGGTCGGCCCGAGCTGCGCGACGCAGGCGAGGAAGCCGGCGCGGCCCATGCCGGGGTCGATCAGGACGGGCACGACGCCGGCCTTGAACATGGCGTAGGTCAGCGTGATGAGGGGGATCCCCGCGCGCACGAGCAGCAAGACGCGCTCGCCGCGCGCGAACCCCTCGGCCGCGAGGCCGGACGCGATCGCGTTGGACCGCGCGTGGAGCTGGGCGTAGGTCAGGGCGGCGCCGGTCGCGTCGTCGATCACCGCGACGCCGTGCGGAGTCGCGGCCGCACGATCCGCGAGCCACGCGACGCAGTTCATTGCAGGAACCTCCGGATCCGCGGCACGATGCGCTCGACCGCGTCTTCCATGACGTAGTGGCCGGCGTCCGCGTAGCGCTCGACCTCCGCCCCGGGCAGGCGGCGCTCGAATTCCTGGCGAAACGCGGGCGTGAAACACCAGTCCCGCTCGCCCCAGGCGATGAGTGCCGGACGCCCCGCCATCGCGGCCACGCCGCGCTCCGATTCGAGCAGCGCCGGCCACGAAGGGTGCCGCGACGACATCGGGATGTCGTCCACGAAGGCCTGCACGGCCACCCGGTGTGCCCAGGAGTCGTACGGGGCGAGGAGGCCCGCACGGACGTCCGGCGCGAGCCCGCGCTCGGTGGCCATCGTGATCGCCGCGGCCGCGAAGCCGTTGAAGCCGCGCACCGCGAGCGGCCCGAGCCCGGGCACCCGGCACGCGGCGATGCGCAGGGGGATGCGGTCGAAGGGGAACGCGCCGGTGTTCGTCACCACCACGCGCGCGACGCGATCGGGGACGCGGGCGGCCATGCCGAAGCCGATCGCGCCGCCCCAGTCGTGGACGACGAGCGTGAGCGCGCGGAGATCGAGGTGCTCGACGAGCCGCACGAGGTGGGTCACGCGGTCCGCGAGTCGGTAGGGCCCGGGCTCCGGCTTGTCCGACAGCCCGCACCCCAGGTGGTCGATCGCGACGCATCGATGATCGGGCGCGAGATCCTGGATCAAGGCGCGCCAGTAGAAGCTCCACGTCGGGTTGCCGTGGACCATCAGGACCGGGGGTCCGGCGCCCTCGTCCACGTAGTGAACGCGGTGCCCGCCTTCGACGGGCATCCAGTGGGACCCGAAGGGGTACCGCGCGCGCCAGCTCACCAGCGCACGCTCATCATCGTGACGTTGAGCCCGCTCCCGATGCCCATCAGCGCGATGTGCTCGCCCGACGCGAGGCGCCCCGCCTCGTCGGCCATGGCGAGCGTGAGCGGGACCGCGGCCGGGCCCACGTTGCCCCAGGTCGGGAACGTGAGGTGGCAACGATCCTGCGGGACGCGCAGCGCCTGGCAGATCGCCGCGAGGTGGGACTTTCCGACCTGATGCAGCACGAAGTGGTCAATCGTGTCCGGCGACCAGCGAGGGAGCACCTCGGTGGCGCGCGCCCACGTGCGGCTCGCGAGCGCGACCCCCGCCTTCAGCAGCCGAGTGCTGTCGGTCACCATGCCCTCGGAGGTGCCGAGGCAAAGTCGATTGTTGGAGGTGTCGGACATGCTCACGCTGCCGACGACGCGGTGACCCGTGCGCGTGTTGCGCTCGTGCCCGAGCACCATCGCCACCGACGCGCTGCCGAGGGTGAGCGTCGCGAAGTTGTCCCAGAAGTCCTGGCTCGTCGTGCCCGGCTGCACCAGCTTGCGCAGGGTGCTGTCGACGATGTCGCCCGCGGACTCGCCGTCGACGATGAGCGCGTAGTCGACCGCACCCGCGTCGATCATGCGGCCCGCCACCTCGATGCCGTTCAGGAACCCGAGACAGGCGTTCGCAAGATCGAAGCTCGAGCACGACGCGTCGAGCCCGAGGGCGCCGTGCACGAGGCTGGCGGCGGAGGGCTCGAGGTAGTCCCGCGACACGCTCGTGCTGATGAGCACGCCGACGCGCGAGGGGTCGATGCCCGCGGCGTCGAGCGCGAGACGTCCGGCCCGCGCGGCGACGTCGTGCACGAGCGTGCCGCGGTCCCAGAAGCCGCGCTCGGTGATGCCGGTGAGAAGCTCGATCGGGTGCGGAGGGAGCCGCATGCGGGTCATCGCGCCGTTCAATCGCTCCTCGAGCTGCCGGCTGGTGACCTTGTGCGGGGCCAGCTCGTACCGAACCGACTCGACGGTGACATGTCGGAAGAGCATCCAGGCGCTCCAGGGCGCGGCGTGTAAGCCGGGACGGCCCGAAGCGCCAAACCCCCGACGCGCGACGCGCCATTCGAGCCGCCGCGGCATATCAGGGCGCGTGCGACCCCTCCGCCGCGGCTTGCTCGTCCTGAACCTCGGTACGCCGGACGCTCCGGCGGTCCCCGCCGTCCGCCGATATCTACGAGAGTTCCTGATGGATCGGCGAGTGATCGACCTCGCCGCGCCGCTGCGGTGGCTGCTCGTGCACCTCCTCGTCGCGCCCTTCCGCGGGCCCCGCAGCGCCCGCGCCTACGCGGCGATCTGGACCGAACAAGGCTCGCCCCTGCTCGTGCATGGGCGCGCGCTGCGCCAGGCCCTCGCGGACGCGTTGCCCGACCGCCGCGTGGCGCTCGGGATGCGCTACGGTCACCCCACGATCGCGGCGGCGCTCGACGAGCTCGGCCCGGTCGACGAGCTGGTCGTGCTCCCGCTCTACCCGCAGTACGCCAGCTCCAGCGCGGGGAGCGCGTTGGAGGCGGTCTACGCCGAGCTGGCGCGTCGGGAGCACGTCCCGAGCGTACGCGCGGTGCCCCCGTTCTGGCGCGACGCCGGGTGGCTCGACGCGCAGGCGGCGCTCGGCCGCGACGCCGTGGCCGCGGCGGATCACGTGCTGTTCTCGTACCACTCGATCCCCGTGCGGCACGTCGTACGCGCGGCGCCGGCGGGCACCCCCTGCGCGCGGACCGACGCGTGCTGCGCCGCCGTGCCTCCCTGGTGCTACCGCGCCCAATGCCTGGACACGACGCGACGGCTCGCGGAGCGCCTGGGGCTGCCGCCGGATCGGGTCACGACCAGCTTTCAAAGCCGCCTCGGCCGCGACGAGTGGCTCGGGCCGTCCACGGTCGACACCCTGCGCGCGCTCGGCGCGCGAGGCGGTACCCTCGCCGTGTTCACCCCGAGCTTCACCGCGGACAACCTCGAGACGATCGAGGAGATCGGGCTCGAGGGCGCGCGGACGTTCACCGCCGCGGGCGGTCGGGCGCTGCTTCGTGTGCCCTGCGTGAACGCGGAGCGGGCATGGGTGGTGGCCGCGGCCCGCCTGGCGCGCGGGTCAGACGACGACGCGTAGCCAACCGTGGCGATCGTCCTTCAGTCCGCGCTGGATGTCGGTCAGCTCGGCGTACAGGCCGCGGGCCACGGGCCCGGGCGTGCCGTCGCCCAAGCGCAGGCTCGCGCCATCGAGCCCGAGCTCCGAGATGGGGCTGACGACCGCCGCGGTGCCCGCGCCGAACGCTTCGGTCAGGGTGCCGGCGCGATGCGCCGCGATGAGCTCGTCGAGGCCGAGCGGGCGCACCTCGGTGGGGATGCCGAGGTCGGCGGCGAGCGTGAGCAGCGAGTCGCGGGTGATGCCGGCGAGGATGCTGTCGGACAGCGGCGGGGTGACCAGCGTGCCGTCGATGACCGCGAAGAAGTTCATCGTGCCGACCTCTTCGACGTATTGGTGGTCGCGCGCGTCGAGCCACAGGACCTGGTCGTAGCCGACGCGGCGCGCCGAGGTCGCGGCGTGCAAGCTGGCCGCGTAGTTCGCCCCCGCCTTGACGCCGCCGAGCCCGCCGCGCGGCGCGCGCACCTCGGACGTCTCGATCCAGATACGGACGGACTTGAGCCCGCCGCCGGCGAAGTAGCTCCCGACCGGCGACGCGATGATGAAGTAGGTCAGGCGCGTGGCCGGGCGAACGCCGAGAAACGCCTCGGTGGCGACCAGGGTGGGCCGGATGTAGAGCGCGGTGCCCGGGGCGCTCGGGACCCAATCCTGGTCCTCGCGCACCAGCGTGTCGAACGCGGCGAGCATGTCGGACACCGGGGGGGCGACCATGCACAGGCGCGGGGCGCCGTCGTGCATGCGACGGGCGTTGGCGTCCGGCCGGAACATGCAGATCCGCCCGTCCGCGACGCGGAAGGCCTTCAGGCCCTCGAACATCGCCTGACCGTAGTGGAACACGCTCGCGGCGGGGTCGAGGCCGAGCGACCCGTACGGGACGAGCCGGGCGTCGTGCCAGCCCCCGTCGACCGAGTAGTCGGCGCGGAACATGTGGTCCGTGAACCGCACGCCGAACCCGAGGTCCGACTCGTCCGGGCGCGGCTTCGGGGTGGTCGTGCGCGTGATGCGGATGTCCATGTCGGCCTCCGGGAGTGGTCGCCCTCCTCACACCGAACGGGCCGGCGCACAAGGGAACACAGGCCTAACCCTCGGGCGCCACGCCGCGCGGCGGAGTCCGCGCATCACGGTTACAAGCGGTTCGATGTCCATCCATCCCACCGCGATCGTCGACCCCGCCGCCGAGCTCGCGCCCGACGTCGAGATCGAAGCCTATGTCGTCATCCGCGGCGCGGTGCGCCTGGGCGCGGGCGTCCGCGTCGGGCCCCACGCGGTGCTCACCGGCCCGACGGAGATCGGCGAACACACCCGCATCTTCCCGCACGCGGCGATCGGCGACGACCCGCAGGACCTGAAGTATCGGGGGGAGCCCACCCGCCTGATCGTCGGCGCGCGCAACGTCTTCCGCGAGCACGTCACGGTCAACCGCGGCACCGCGCTCGGCGGGGGCCTCACGATCGTCGGCGACGACAACCTCTTCATGGCGGGCAGCCACGTCGCGCACGACTGCCGCGTCGGCAGCCACGTCGTGTTCGCGAACTGCGCCGCGGTCGCGGGCCACGTCACCATCGCCGATCGCGCGGTGCTCGGCGGCTTCGCCGGGGTGCACCAGCACTCCCGCGTAGGGCGGTGCGCGATGGTGGGCGCGGGCGCCATGGCCGCCCAGGACGTCCCCCCGTTCACCATCGCCCAGGGCGACCGCGCGCGCCTCTTCGGGCTCAACGTGGTCGGGCTGCGCCGCGCTGGGGTCAAGCTCGACGTCCTCCAGGCGCTCAAGCAGGCGTACCGCGAGGTGTTCCACCCGGGCACACCGATGCGAATCGCCCTCGAGCAGGTCCGCGAGGTCTATGCGGACGTGCCCGAGGTGGTCGAGCTGGTCGAGTTCTGCGAGGGGAGCACGCGCGGCATCTGCCGCAGCGCCGGCGCGGATCAGCCGCTGGTGGACTAGCGGGTGCGGGTCGCGCTGTACGGCCACGGCCACATGGGCCGGCACCACGCGCGCTTGCTCGCCCCTCGCGTACGCACGCTCGTCGTCATCGACCCGGCCCAGGGCGCGTACGGCGACGGCGATCGTTCCTTCGACGCCGCAATCGTGGCGACGCCGACGCCGACGCACGCCGAGGTCGCCCTTCCGCTCCTGAGGGCCGGCGTGCCGTGCCTCATCGAGAAGCCGCTCGCGACCTCGCTCGAGGACGCCGTCGCGCTCGCCGGGTTCCCGCACCTCGCCGTGGGGCACGTCGAGCGCTTCAACCCGACGCTCGCTCCCTTGCGCGGCGTCAGCCCCCGGTTCGTGCAGGCCGACCGCGTGGGGCGGCCGCGGGACCGAGGACTCGACGTGGACGTCGTGCTCGACCTGATGATCCACGACCTCGACCTCTTCATGCACATGTGCGCCACAAACTCCTGTTCTTCAAAGGAAATCGAGGTCCGCGCAAACGGCATCGGCGTGACGAATCCGGGCGTGGTGGACATCGCCCACGCGCGGCTCGAGACCTCGGACGGCCGCGTCGGGCTGTTCACCGCTTCGCGCCTCGCGCGCGGCGAAACGCGGCGCCTCCGGGTGTTCGCGGAGGGCGCCTACTGGAGCCTCGACCTGCGTGAGCGGGCCGTCACCCGCGTTCGTTGGGACGGCGCGCTCCACGAGGAGACGGTCCCGGTCGAGCCCCGCGACGCGCTCGCCGACGAGCTCGACGCGTTCCTCGCCGCGGCCCGCGGCGAGGCGCCGTTCACGCCGTCGGGCGCGGAAGGCCTCGCGGCCCTCGCCCTGGCGCTTCGGGTGCGCGACGCCATGGCGGTCGCATGAAGCGGGTGTTGCTCTCCGCGAACGAGCCGAGCGCGGACGTCCTCGGCGCGGCCCTCGTCGAGGCGCTCGCCGCGCGCACCCGGTTCCTGCCCGTCGGGCTCGGCGGCGACGCCATGCGGGCCGCGGGCGTCCTCGCGCTGCCGGAGTCGGTGGAGTCCACCCCGGTCATGGGCGCGATCGAGGTGGTTCGTCAGTTCCGGGCGATCGCCACCAACGCCTCGGCGGTGCGCGCCGCGTTCGCGGACGCCGAGCTGTTCGTGCCCATCGACGCGCCCGACTTCAACGTGCCGCTCGCGCGCGAAGCCCGACGCCGAAACATCCCGGTGGTGGGCTACGTGAGCCCGCAGGTGTGGGCCTGGCGCCCCGCGCGCGCGAAGCACGTCGCCGCCGCGATGAACCGTCTGTTGTGCCTCTTCGCGTTCGAGCCTCCGCTCTACGCGTCGTTCGGCCTCGACGCCCGATGGGTGGGGCACCCGGTCGTGGACCGCGTCGCGCCGTCGGCGCTCGAGCCGGGCGTGCTGGCGCTGTTCCCCGGGTCGCGCCGCGACGAGGTGGTGCGGCTCCTGCCGGACTTCCTCGCTGCCGCCGCGCTGACCGGCGCCACGACGGTGCTCGTGGCACGGGCACCGGGGCTCGCGGAGGCGACGCTTCGGGCGACGGTGAAGGGGGCGCTGGCGGACAATGTGGTGTTCACCACCGCGGAGGAGGCGCGCGCGCGCGCGTCGCGCGCGATCAGCAAGTCGGGCACCGTGACCCTCGAGCTCGCCCTCGCTGGCGTGCCCACCGTGGTTGCCCACCGCGTCCACCCGGTCACGTACACGCTCGGCCGCACGCTCGTCACCGGCGTCCAGCACCTCGCCCTGCCGAACATCCTGCTGAGGCGGGAGGTCATGCGCGAGTTCGTCCAGGTGTTCACCCCGGAAGAGCTGGCCCGGGCCGTGGAGGCCGCCGCGGCGCTCGAGGCGGGGGCGCTCACCGACCAGCTCGGGCTGCCCGGCGCGGCCGACCGCGCCGCGGGGGCGATGCTCGACCTGCTCTGAGGTGCCCGGCGCTCAGCGCGTCGCGCCCACCTTCGCGCTCAGGTGGGCATGGAAGCGGCGAAGCCACGCCGAGGTCTCTTCGACGTTCGACCGGTCGTCGGACTTGGTGAGGGCCATGCGCCCGCGCTTGAGCGCGTGCTGGGCTTCGGTGGCGTCGAGCTTCTGCAAGCCGCGCTCGTGGTCACGCACGAACGACTCCAGCGACGCGACCTGCTTCTCGAGCTGGAAACGCAGCTCCTTGAGCTGATCCGCCGCTTTCTTGGCGCCCTCGTGGGCGACGGCCTCGGCGCGCGCGTTCGTGATCTGCGCGTCGCTCATGCCGGTCGGCGCGTGCACGACGATCGCACCTTCGCGGCCGGTTCCGACGTCGCGAGCGCCCACATTCACGATGCCGTTCGCGTCGATCGTGAACTTGACCTGGATCCGGGCGGCGCCGCGCGGGCCCGGCTCGATGCCGGACAGCTCGAACTCCCCGAGGCTCGTGTTGTCCGCGGCGCTGGCGGACTCTCCTTGGAGCACGTGGATCTTCACCGTCCGCTGGTTCTCGGCGACCGTCGACACGAGCTGGGTGCGCTGCGCGGGGATGATCGTGTTCTTCGGGATCAGACGGGCGAACCGTCCTCCTTCCACCTCGATGCCCAACGAGAAGCTCGTGACGTCGAGCAGGGTGACCGACTTCACCTCGCCCTCGAGCACGCCCGCCTGGAGCGCCGCGCCGATGGCGACCACCTCGTCCGGGTTGACCGACTGATTCAGCGGGCGGCCGAAGAAGGCCTTCACCAGCTCCTTCACGCGCGGGATGCGCGACGAACCACCGACGAGGACGACATCGTCGATGCGCGACGGGTCGAGTCGCGCGTCCGCCAGCGCGAGCCGGCACTGCTCGATCGTGCGCTCGAACATCGTCTGCGCCATCGCCTCGAACTGCGATCGTGTGAGCGTGCACTGGAGGTGCAGCGGCCCGCTGGCGTTCGCGGTGAGGAAGGGGAGCTGGATGTCGGTCTCGAGGGCGCTCGAGAGCTCGAGCTTCGCGCGCTCCGCGGCGTCGCGGAGGCGCTGGCGCACCACCCGGTCGGCGCTCAGGTCGATGCCGTGCTGGGCGAGGAACTGCTGAAGGAGCCAGTCCACCAACAGGCGGTCGAGATCGCCGCCGCCGAGGGCGTTGTCGCCGCGGGTGGCCACGACCTCGCCGACGCCCTTCGCCACCCGGACGATCGAGATGTCGAACGTCCCGCCGCCGAAGTCGTACACCGCGATCGTCGCGTCGCGTGGGCGCTCGTGCAGGTAGGCGAGGGCCGCCGCCGTCGGCTCGTTGATGATGCGGATGACGTCGAGGCCGGCGATCTTTCCGGCGTCCTTGGTGGCCTGGCGCTGCCGGTCGGTGAAGTGCGCGGGGACGGTGATGATCGCGCGGTCGACCTTCTCGTTGATGAAGTCCTCGGCGCTCTTCTTGATCTTCTGGAGGACCATCGCGGAGATCTCGGCCGGGCTCCACACGCGGCCGCCATGCGCGATGCCCACGTCGCCGTTCTCGGCCTCGACCACCTTGAAGTTCACGAGGCCGATGTCGTCCGTGGCGTCCTTGTAGCGGCGCCCCATGAACCGCTTCACGGAGTGGAACGTGGCGTCCGCGTTGATCAACATCTGGCGCTTCGCGACGTCGCCGACGAAGCGCTCGCCGTTCTTGGAGAAGGCCACCACGGAGGGCGTGATTCGACCGCCTTCTTCGTTGATGACGATGCGCGGCTCGCCGCGCTCCGTGTACGCGCACACGGAGTTCGTCGTGCCGAGGTCGATGCCGATGATCACGCCCATTGACAGCTCGGGAGGCCACGCAGCGTAGAACGGCGGCCCCCGCGAGTCAACGCGCGCGGCGGCGCAACTTCCAAGGGGTGCCCCGGGCGGGGCTCGAACCCGCACTTCCTGTTCGGAACGAGGATTTTAAGTCCCCTGTGTCTACCGTTCCACCACCGGGGCGGGCACGACCACGCGGCGCGCTATCGCGCGCCGTCGACCGCCGCCCGGATCTGCGCGTCGGTGACCACGCCGTCGAAGGTGCCGGAGAGCGCGGCGTCGGCGCCGTACACGAGCGTGAGCGGGATCATGCCGTGCCATCCTGGAAGATCCGCCGCCAGCACCGCCTCGACGCCGGGGACCGCGAGGTGGTACGTCGGGAGGCGCACGTCGTGATCGCGCACGAACTGCGCGACGCGATCGGCGTCGCTCACGTGGTCGACGTTGACGAGCACCACCCGGGCGTCCAGGGACGGCGCGATCGCCTGGATCATGCCCAGCTCCGACACGCAGGGGCCGCACCACGTCGCCCACACGTTCACCACGAGGGGGTTCGAACCCTTGGTGCCGAGGAGCTCGCGGAGGCCGCGGGCGTCGATGGCCGCGGGCGGCGCGATCGGCGCGGCGGCCTCCGGCGGCCCGTCCGCCGCGGGCGGAGGGGGAGGGGACCGGTGCGCGCAGGCGAGGAGCGCGAGCAACATGCGCCGCACGTAGCGCGGCGCTACATCAGCGCCGATGGCGTGGTTCTTCCTGTTCGCCTGCGCGCTGCGCGCGGACCTCGAGGGCGCGGACGACGCGCCGAGCGCGGCGGTCCTCGCGGCGGACTCGCGGTTCGCGATGCGGGGCGTCGACGATCGGGGCCTGTCGGACGCCGTCGCCGGCTGGACGCTCGCGCTCGCGGTCGACCCGCGCGACCGTCACGCGCTCGGTCGGCTGGCGCACGCCCACTGGATCCTCGCGCTGACCGAGCCCGATCGCGCCGCGCAGCTCGGCATCGGCGAAGAGTTCGGGTGGCGCTGCCTGCTCGCCGTGCCGGGGTTCGGGTCGGCCGTGAGCGGCGGCGGAGGCGTGGTCACCGCGCGCGCCCTCGCCGCCCTCGACGCGTCGTCGGCGCCGTGCCTCGCGTGGACGGCGGCCAACCTCGTGGACCGCGTCGCGGTGCGTGGGCCCGGGGCGCGGCTCGACCTCGAGACGGCGCGCATCCTCGTGACCCGCCTCGGGCGTTTCTCCAACGCTGACGTCGCGCCGTGGGATCCCGCGGGGCTGGCGGGCCTTGACGAGTGGCTCGACGGACGCGTGGCGCACCTCGGGCCAGCCGACCGGGACGCGGGGCGCCCGGCGCTCTTGGCCGCGGTCGTGGCGTCCCCCGGCTTCGAGCGCTTTCGCCTCGACCTCGAGCGGGCGCATCCCGACGCCGAGGCCCCCAAACGGCCGCCCGTGGATCGGTGGCCGCTGGAGAACCGGGCGGTCGCCGCGCGTCCGCCAGACTGACGCGCCCCCGATCAGGTCGGGGGCGTCAGGTCAGGCGCGGCCGCGAAGGCCACGCCCGGGGATCTCATCCGCGATCGTTGCGATCGGGGCCGACCGGCTTCGGGCCGAGCGGCGAGGGCTTGCGCTGCGCGCGACGCTGCGCCTTCCGGCGCCGCTTCTCCGCGAGACGCTGCTTCAGACGACGCTTCTCACCCGGCTTCAGGTAGAAGCTGTTCTTCTTGATGTCCTTGCGGATGCCCTCACGCTCCACCTTGCGGCGGAAGCGGCGCAGGGCCTTCTCGAACGGTTCATTCTCGCGGACGGTGACGATGACCAAGAATTGCTCCAGACGGCAGGCCACGGCGTCTAACGTCGGGGCCAGGAGGTGTCGAGGTGAGGCGGCTCAGAAAACCGCGCCGAACGCGCCGCCGAAGTAGGGGAGATCGTGCAGACCGCCCTCGATGCGGAGGCTCGCGCGGTCCCCGAAGTTGAACTTCGGGCCGAAGTTCACGTCGAGGAAGGGGATCACGGGAGGGACCTCGACGGTCTTGTCCGCGTCACAGTCGTCGTAGCGGGTGTAGGCGGGCTCGGGGAAGTTGCACATCGTCTCTTCGTCCGCCGGTCGCCACTCCTGGATCTCGCCGAGGACGACGCCCATGCCCAGGCCGCCGCCGACCAGGAAGGAGAACCAGTTGTTCGCCTTGATCTCGTAGGCGTAGTTGGCGCCGAGCCCGACGATGCCGAACTTGTTGGCCCGCAGCCAGCTGCCGTCCGCGTCGTCCGGCGGCTCCTCCCGGTCGTCCCAATAGCCGTCGTCGATCAACGGCTGCAGGTATTCGAGGTAGAAGATGCCGTTCGCCTGCTTGTCCTTGATGACGAACTCGACGCCGAGCGAGTACGCCGCGACGTTCGGCCGCTCGGGGATCGTGCCGCCGTCCGCGTGATCCTCGTACCAGATGTCGAGGATCGACTTCGGCAGGATGAGGTACCGACCGCGGACGTTCGTCTCCATCAGGAAGTTGCGGGTGCCTTTTGCCGGGGGGGCGGGCTCCTCCACGTCCAGCGTGGTGGTGGGCGCCGAGGGGGCGTCCTGGGCGTGGGCCGGGGCGGCCGCGACGAGAAGAGCGAGCAGGTTCAGCATGGTGCGCCTCTTGACACGCGGAGAGCGGGCTCGCATCGTGGCAACTCGTGACCCTGCTGTCAACCCTGCTCGGCTGCATCCATCTCGGGGTCCCGCCGGTGTCGACCGGTTGGAAGCTCGTCGCGGTGTCGGCGCCCGTCGCGATCGCCGGGCTCGAGCCCGTGGTGACCCGAGAGGTCGAGCGCGCGCTCACCGAGGCCGGCGCGGCCCGCGCGGGCGGCCATGCGTTGCACGTGGTCGTGCTCGACGCGCACCTCGCGCCCGGTCGGCGGGCCGGGGACACGATCGCCTACGAGGCCGTGCTGCGCCTGCGCTTCAGCGACGGCGGCGAGCCGTGTACCGTGACCCGCACCGCCTGGGTCGCCGACCCCGGCGGCGCCTCCGGCGCGAGCGCTGCCGAGGCCCGACTGTTCGCGTCCCTGTCGCGCGAGGCCGCCGTAGACGGAGTAGGCTGCCTCCTCCGCCCATGAACCCGCTCCAGCCGCTGCGCGCCGCGCTCGACGCCCCACCCCCCGTGATCGTCCTCGTCGGCCCCGAGGCGCTCCTCGTCCGTGAGGCCGAAGAGCTGGTGCGGGCGCGCCTGGTGTCGGGCCCTTTCGCTGCCTTGAACCTCGCGAGCTTCGGTGCCGGCGACGAGGGCGCGGCGAGCTTCGCCGTCGCGGCCGGCACGACCCCGATGATGGCGTCCCGGCGCGTGGTCGAGCTGCGCCACGTGCAGGACGCCAACGCCGCGCTGCTCGATGCCCTGCTCGCGTACGCGGCGTCGCCGTGCCCGACGACGGTCCTCGTCGTGAGCGGCGATCGCTTCCCGGCCGCCTCCGGCGGCGTCGATCGCGGGCTCCGGTTTCAGAACGCGGTCAAGAAGGTCGGCCTCCTCCTGAAGTTCGAGCGCGGCACGGTCGACCCCGTGGCGTTCGCGCTCGAACGCGCGCGGGCCGCGGGGGTGCGCATCGCGCGCGACGCGGGCGAGGCGCTCGTCGAGTTCGGCGGCGGCGATCTGTCCGTGCTCGCGGCCGACGTCGACAAGTGTGTCGACTTCGTGGGCGCGGGGGGCGCGATCAGCCGCGAGGTGGTCGAGGAGGTCATCGCGTACGTCGCCGGGGCCGACGCGTGGGGGCTGCCGGGCGCGATCGTCGCCCGCGACGCCGACACCGCGCTGTCGATCATGCACCGTCAGCTCGAGGACGGCGAAGAGGCGCTGAAGCTGATGGGCAGCCTCGTGTGGCAGCTGCGCCAGGTCCTGCTCGTGCAGGACGCCGCCCGGCGTGGGCTCAACGAGCGCGACGCGGGCGTACGAATGCCGCCGCAGAAGGCGCGTCAGGTGCGCGAGATGGTCTCCCGCCGTCCGATCTCGCCGAGCGCAATGCTCGACGAGATCGCCACGGTAGAGCGCGCGATGAAGTCGTCGCGCGCTGGATCTCGCAGGGTTTTCGAGCGTTTCGTCCTGCGCCTGACGCTGCTTTGAGCGGCGTCGGGCGCGCGACGGCTACTCGTCCGCGGGCGCGGCGGCCGCGGCGCGGAGGCCGCTGATCGCGCGGGCGATGCGGCTGATGCGACGGGCGGCGTTGCGGCGGTGGATGATGCCCTTGCGCGCGAGCTTGTGCAGGGTGGACACCGTGGCCGGCAGCGCCGCAGAAGCGGCCGCCGCGTCGCCCGCGGTGATGTGAGTGCGGATTTCCTTGATCTGGTTCCGCATGCGGGTGCGGTAAGCGCGATTGCGCTCATTCGCCGCCTGGCTGGTGCGGATACGCTTGATCGCGTCCTTATGGTGGGCCACGAAACTCTCCGAATGGGGTCGGTCTGAAAAGACGGCAGCGACTATCGTGTGCCGGGGGATTGTCAAGGACCGCCGAATCCGGTAGAAACGTCGTCCCCCTCGCGCGGGTTCCCGCCCGCGCTCCCGTCCTCCCCGGTCCCCTGTTCCTCCATGCTGGCGCAGCACGCCTCTCCGGTGTCCGTGTCGTCGCCCGCGGCGCGCCTGGTCGCGCCCGCCGTGCGCATCGACGTGTACGACGGCCCGCTCGAGCTGTTGCTCTTCCTGGTCCGTCGCGAGGGCGTCGACGTCCGCGACATCCCCGTCGCGCGGATCTGCGATGCGTACCTGGCGTTTCTCGGCGACGCCGCCACCGTCGACGTGGACGCCGCCGGCGACTACCTGCTCATGGCGGCGACGCTCTGCCACCTGAAGGCGCGCGATCTCCTGCCCCGCGCCCACGTCGAGGCCGCCGGAGAAGAAGAGGCGGACCCCCGCGAGGCGCTCATCCGCCGCCTGCAGGAGTACGAACGCTTCAAGGCCGCCGCCGAGGAGCTCGGTGCGCGCGAGCGCCTCGATCGAGACGTGTTCGCGCGCCCGGCCGAGGCGCCGGCCGTCGACGAACAGCCGATCGATCCGACGACCGACGCGTTCGGGCTCGTCCGCGCCTTCTACGCCCTGCTCGACCGCCGCGCGGCGCCGGCGCACGTGCACCGGGTCCACCGCGAGCGGTATCGCCTGATCGACACCGTGCGGTGGGTGCTCCGTCGGCTCGGCGGCGTGGGCGAGGCGCTCCTGTCCGACCTGTTCGTCGATCTGCCCTCCCGCCCGCGGCGCGTGTTCACGTTCCTCGGCATCCTGGAGATGGCGCGCCACCAGATGCTCGACGTGCTCCAGGAGTCGCACCTCGGCGCGATCCGCCTGTGCCCTCGCGTATCGGCGGAGGATGCCGATTATTCGCGGTTCGCCCAGGATGACGAGGAGCCCCCGGACGCGGAGGGCGACGCGTGAGCGACGACGACGACAACGTCGTCCACCTGCGCGCGTTCGCGCCGGAGGGCGCCGACCCCGACGACATCGGCGCGCCGCCGCCCGAGCTGCTCGTCCCGGCGGTGGAGGCCTGCCTGTTCGCGATGAGCGGCGCGGTCACGACCGCCCAGCTCGCGGCGGCGCTCAAGGTCGACGTCCCGCTCGTCGAGGGCGGGCTCGAAGCGCTCCGCGAGCGCCTCGCGCGCACGGGATCGGGGCTACGCGTCGTGCAGGTCGGAGAGGGTTGGCAGCTCCGCACCGACGCGCGCCTCGCGGCGTGGGTCGCGTCTATCCGCGGGGGCAAGCCGCTCCGGCTCTCCAAGCCGGCCTTGGAGACGCTCGCCGTCGTGGCGTTCCGGCAGCCGGTCACCAAGGGCGCGATCGACGACGTCCGCGGCGTCGACACCGGCGGAGTCCTGCGGATGTTGCTCGACCGTGGGCTGCTCCGCATGCTCGGCCGGTCCGACGAACCCGGGCGACCGCTCACCTACGGCACGACCCCCGCGTTCCTCGAGCTGTTCGGCATGCGGTCCCTGGCGGATCTGCCGACCCTCCGCGACCTTCGGCAGCTCCAGCCGGACGAGCCTCCGGACGCCGAACCCGGTTGACCATGCGTGGGGCATGAGTTAGCCGCATCGGGCCCGTCGTGAGACGGTCGGAGGGCCCGCATGGATGACCACGACGACGATCCGCTCTTCGGTCTCGACACCGAGCGCCTCGCCCCCCCCGAAGCGGCACCCGTGCCCTCGGCGCGCGAGGGGGACCGCCGCCTCGCGAAGGTGATGGCTGAGCGCGGCGTGGCGAGCCGCCGGGAAGCCGAGAAGATGATCGCCGACGGTCGCGTGTTCGTGAACGGCGTGCGCGTCAGTCACCCGGGGCACCCGGTCGACCCCCGCCGCGACACCATCCGCCTCGACGGCAAGGCCCTGCCGCGCGCGGCGCCCAAGCTCTGGTTCATTCTGTACAAGCCCAAGGGCTTCATCACCGGGCGAGACGATCCCGAGGGGCGTCCGTCGGTGCTCTCGCTCCTCCCCGACGTGCGGGAGAAGGTCGAGCCGGTGGGCCGCCTCGACTTCAACACCGAGGGGGTGCTGCTCCTCACGAACGACGGCGAGGTCGCGCACAAGCTCACGCACCCGAGCACGCAGGTTCCCAAGCGATACCTGGTGAAGTGCTGGAAGACCCCGGACGAGCGCGCGCTCGCGCGTCTCCAGGCGGGGGTGGACCTCGACGACGGGCGCACCCTCCCGTGCAAGGCGCGGGTGATGTCGACCACCGACGCCAGCAACGCGTGGATCGAAGTGACCGTTACAGAGGGTCGCAATCGTTTGGTGCGCCGCGCGTTCGCGACATTGGGACATCCTGTCAGCAAGCTGCGTCGTGTCAGCTTCGCGACCATCTCCCTGCGCGGCCTGGAGCGCGGCCAATACCGCGCTCTCACGTCGGAAGAGGTCGCGCGCCTCCACGACGTCGCCAGCGGCGTCGCGCCGCAAGAGGCGGGGCACGCCGACCAGAAGAAGAAGGTCGGGTTCGCCCGGCCGAACCGAGCGTGGCTGGAGAAGCGCCTTGACAGGCAGCGCCGCAAGGATAAGAGGAAGTTGTTGCCGCGGGGTGGCGCAGCCAGGTAGCGCGCCGGGCTCATAACCCGGAGGTCGTCGGTTCAAATCCGGCCCCCGCAACCACCGACGAACCCGCCGAACCGCAAGGCTCGGCGGGTTTCGTCGTTTTCGTGGGTCTGTCCGGCGGAGGTCCACCCGGCGACCGCCTGCTAAGCTCAGGGCATGTTCCTCTTCGCCACCCTCGCGTTCGCCGCGGACTCGACGTTCACCGGCGCGACCACGAGCGGCGCCGTGCCGAACCCGCTGACGACCACGAGCGCCGAGCTCGGCGGCACCTGGATCAGCGGCAACACCCAGAGCTACTCGATCACCGCCACCCTGCGCGCCGCTCACCGGTGGGACAAGAACCAGGCGGCCGCCGTCGCCACCGCCGCTCTCGGCCGCTCCGCCGTCGACACCGACGCCGACGGCATCCTCTCCGACGCCGAGAAGGCGGCGCCGCCGGTCGAGACCGCGCGCCGCTACGGGGTCGACGCGCGCTACGACCGCTGGCTCGGCGCCTTCGACACGGCGTACGGCCTGGCCGGCGCCACGGCGGACCCCTTCGCCGGCTACGACGTTCGCGCCCACGTCCAGGCGGGATGGTCGCACAGCTTCCGGCCCCCGCCCACCCTCGCGCTCCTCGGCGAGCTCGGCGTCGACGTGGCGCTCGAGGACTTCGTCGAGGGGGTCGAGCCCCAGATCGCCTGGGTCTACGCCGCGCGGGTCATGGTGAAGCTGGCGCACACCTTCAACCCGAGCGTGTCGGCGGAGCTCCAGATCGAGGCGCTGGACAGCGTGGTCAACCCGCTCGACGTGCGCGTGCTCGGCAGCGCGGCGCTCGTCGCGAAGATCGACACCCGACTCGCGGTGCGCCTCAGCACCGTGGGGACCTGGGACAACGTGCCGGTCGAGGGCTACGGAAAGTGGGACCAGACGACCACGGTCACCCTCGTCGCGACGGTCCAGCGCGAGCGCATCCGTGCGCCACGCGCGCCTACTCCAGAGTGAACGAGAACCTCGCGCCCCGGTCCGGCGCGGAATCCGCCCAGACACGCCCGCCGTGGCGGGTCACGATCCGGTACACCGTGGCGAGCCCGATCCCCGTGCCTTCGAACTCCGTGGGCGAATGCAGGCGCTGAAACGCGTTGAACAGGCGATGCGCATACGCCATGTCGAAGCCGGCGCCGTCGTCGGAGATGGTGTACGTCGTCCGGACGCCGTCCTTCGTTCCGTGGACGCCGATGTGCGCGGGGTCGCGTCGGGATGAAAACTTCCATGCGTTGCCGAGCAGGTTCTCGAGCACCACCCGCAGGAGCCGTGGGTCGGCGTGGGCCACGAGGTCGGGCGCCACCTCGACGATCACGGCGCGCGACGGGTCCGTTCGTCGGAGATCCTCGAGGATCTGTAGGCACAACCACGAGACGTCGACCGCTTCGCGCGCGAGCTCCGCGCGACTCACGCGCGAGAGCTCGAGGAGGTCGTCGATGAGCTGCCCCATGCGGCGCGTCGCCGCCCGGATTCGCGCGACGTAGGTGTGACCCACCGCGTCGATCTGCGGACCGCAGTCCTCGTCGAGCGCGGCGCTGAATCCGTCGATGCTCCGCAGCGGAGCCCGCAGATCGTGCGACACCGTGTAACAGAAGCTCTCGAGCTCCCGATTGGTGGCTTCGAGCTCGGCGGTGCGCTCGGTGACGCGTCGCTCGAGATCTGCCGTGAGACGCCGCAGCGCGCGCTCCGCGTGCACCCGCTCCGTCGTCTCCGTCGCGACGCCGGTCACGCCCAGCACCACGTCGTGGTCGAGCACGGGGGCGAAGTGAACGTCGAACGTCCGTCCACGGTACTCGAGGGTCGAGGCGAACACCTCCGCGTGGAGGGCGCGGCGGACGTCGGCGAGGAAGCCCGGCGCGTTCGGGAACACCTCGCTCACGGGGCGACCCAGGACCGCCGCCGCGGACAGGTCCACCTGCGCGACGCTGGCGCCCTCGCACACGGTGAACCGCCCCTCGCGGTCGAGGCCGAACACCACGATGGGGGCGCTGGCCAGCACCGCGCGGAGGCGCTCCCGCGCGGCGCCCACGTCCGCGGCGGCCCGCCGCCGCGTCTCGGCCTCGGTGCGCCACAGCACCACCGCCACACACAGCAGGATCAACGCGGCTGCTTCGGCGACCGAGAACGTCAACGCGCTCGCGCGCGCGGTCCCGTCGAGGCGCTCCTGCCGGAGTCGCACCATCGCGTCGGCCTCGGCGCCGAGGGCGCTGACCACCGCGGCGAGCGACTCGCGGGTGTCCGTGCCGTGCGCCGCGGCGAGGACCGAGCGAAGCGGACGTCGCCGCCACGCGCATGTCACGGCCGCCGTGCATCGGGGCGAAGGTACACACGCGGCGAACCTCCGGCCGAAGCTATGTTGGGTGCATGCTGCTCTCGCCCCTGGCCGTCCTCGTCGCTGCCCCCGCGCTCGCCCACGCGCCTTGCGGCTTCCCCGACCTCGCGCCATCGCTCGCGGGCCGCCCGCGCGTGCGCGCGCGCGACCTGCCACCCCCTCCCGCGCTCGACGTCCGAGACGCCTGGGGGACGTACCCGAACGAGCTCCGCTCCGCGCACTTCGTCGCCAAGTGGGGCGACCGCGGCGGGGTGAGCCGGGGCGACGTCGAGGAGCTCCTCGCGGCGTTCGAGGATGGTTGGACCGTAGAGATCGACGAGATGGGGCACCGCGCGCCGGACGGCACCGACACGTACCTGTTCAATGTGTACGTGGGGGACACCGGCGACGGCGCCCCGTCCGGCCTCGGCGCCGGGGGCTACTACTATCGGGACGACGACGGTTACCCGTACATCGTCATCGCGCGCGACAGCTTGTATTCCCCCGAGTACGTGGCGTCCGCCGCGGTGCACGAGCTGTACCATGCGGTGCAGGACGCGGCGGTCGCATACACCTACGAGGGGCGCTCGGCATGGTACTGGGAGGCCACGGCCGAGTGGGCCGCGGGCGAAGTATACCCGGACAACCTTTCGTATGCCCAGTTCCTGTTCGGCTATGCGCTCACCAGTGAGCGGTCGATCGAGTTCTTCGACTACCCGGACACCGGCGCGCTCCAGGAGTACCACCAGTACGGCGCGTTCGTGTTCGCGCGTTTCCTCAGCGAGATCGTCGCGGATCGCGACCTCGTGGTCGCCACCTGGCGCGCCCCGAGCGGCGCCACGCCGCTCGAGTCGATCGCGCGCGAGTTGACGGACCGCGGCCTCGCCCTCAGCGACGTGTTCGGCGAGTTCGCCACGGCGAACGCGCGTTGGGACTACGCGGACGGCGACACGTACGCGTACCTGGTGGAGGCCTACGAGGACTGGTACGGCGATCCGTACGCGGTCGCCGAGGTCGGCGGGTTCGGCACCGACGGCGAGGCGCGCCCGAGCTCGTCGGATCTGCCAGAGCAATGGGCGTACAACCTGGTCGAGATCCGGACCGCCGCCGCGGGGGCGACCCTGCGCGTGGCCGTGGACGGGGCAGGCACCGACGGTTCGCCCGCGGAGTGGCGCGTGGCCTGGGTCGACGCCGACAGCGGCGCGGTCACGCCCCTCGACGTGACCGGCGGCGAGGTCACCCTGGCCCTCGACGGGCCGGACGCCGGCCTCCTCGTGGCCGCCGCCGTCCCGCCCGCCGCCGAGGCGGACGAGCGCTTCGGGTGGGCGTGGACGGTCACGCCGACGAGCGACGGTGACACCGGCGGCGACGGCGTCGTCGACCTCGACGACGGCAAGGAGACCCCGGGCGGCTGCGGCTGCGCGAGCGGCGTCGGGCCGGCCAGCCCGATCCTCGCCGCGGCCGCGGTGCTCGCGCTCATTCGGCGTTCACGCTCGATCGTCCCGGTCTGACCGGCCGCGGTCACACCCCGACGAGCCCCGCGGCGCGCGCGCGCCCCCAGCGCGTGGCGAAGGCGTCCCAGTCCCCGGGGAACGCCGCCCGGGCGTCGTCGAGTCGGACCTCGGGCCGACCCGGGCGCGCCGCCTCCACGACCTCCCAGAGCCAGTCACGCGCGGCCTTCCGCGCCGACACGCGGTGCGCCCCGTCGACGCCGTGGAGCACGAGCACCCCGTCGTCGTCGAGCACGTCGCCCCCGAGCCAGATCAGGCGCTCGCCCATCGGCGGCTCGGGCTCGGCGAGCGCGCGCGCGATGCGGTCGGGGGACTCCGAGGTCGGCGGTGCGCCGGGGATCCAGGAGTGCGCGGGCCGATCCAGCTCCCTCCCGGACAGCCACGCCCGGATCGCCTGGTCGAGCGGCGCGTCGAAGCGGTCGTGGTCGGCGCCGTGCGGGTCGAGGTGATCGACGTCGTTCCGCGCGAACCGATCGCGCGCGTCCGCGGGGACGACGAGGCCGAAGCGCTCCGGCGCCGCGTACATCGGCGCGTGGCGCGTGAGCACGAAGCGGTGCCAGAACCCCGAGGTGAGCAGGCCCGCGACGAACATCTGCCGCACGATCTCGAGCGCGTCGACCGTCTCCTGCTCGGTCTGGGTCGGGAAGCCGTACATCAGGTAGGCATGCACCATCGTACCCGCGGACTGGAACGAACGGGCGGCACGCGCCACCTGCTCGATGGTCACGCCCTTGTTCATGCGGGCGAGCAGGCGATCGCTCGCGACCTCGAGCCCGCCTGTCACCGCGACGAGCCCCGCCGCCGCGAGCAGGCGCGCGAGGTCCGGGGTGAACGCACGTTCGAAGCGGATGTTGCCCCACCACGAGACCATCGTGCCGCGGGCGAGCAGGCCGATCGCGAGGTCGCGCAGGCCGCGCGGCGGGGCCGCTTCGTCGACGAAGTGGACGCCGCTCTGCCCGGTCTGTCGCACCTGGTCGTCGATGGCGTCGAGCAGGGCCTCCGTGCGGTTGGGCGCGTAGCCGGCGACGTAGTCGAGGCCCGTGTCGCAGAACGTGCACTGCCGCCAATAGCACCCGTGCGCGACGGTGATCTTGTTCCATCGCCCATCTCCCCACAGCCGGAGCGCCGGGTTCGTCGTGTCGACGAGCGCGAGGTAGGGGCTCAGGTCGAGGCCGGTCCAGTCCGCGGCGCACGCGGCGGGCACGTCCGTGGGGGCGGCCGGGCCGCGCGTGGGCCCCGCGGCCGTGCGCGTGCGGTGCCGCGCGTCGGGGCCGCCGCGACGCTGCGCGAGGACGGCGGTGAGGGGGCCCTCGCCGTCGTCGAGGGTCAACGCGTCGACGAAGCGCCAGAGCCGGGGCTCGTCGACCTCGCGGAGCTCGGTGTTGACGTACCCCCCTCCGAGGATCACGTACGCGCCGCGGTCGCGGAGCCGCGCCCCGATCCGGAGCGCGCCGTAGAGGTTGCCGGGGAAGGGGACCGAGAGCCCGACGACGTCGGCGTCGATCGTGTCGGCCAGCGCGTCGAGCGCGGCGTCGATCGGCGTCGTCCGCTGCAGGCGCTCCAGAAGGGGGTCGAACGACACCACCCCGGCGGCGAGCCGATGACCATACCGGCTGAGGGCGAAGTCGGGGTCGATCGTGCTGGTGACGAGGTCGGCGAGGTCCGCGAGCCACGCCGTGGCGAGGCGGCGGGCGGAGTCGTCGACGGCGTCGGGGCCGAAGCCCTCGAGGTCGATCGCCTCGAGCCGAGGGGAGCGAGGAAGGAACGGGGTCCCGACGATGCGCGGGGCCAGGGCGCGGTCGCGCCCGCTGAGGAAGCGCAGGACGGGGTCGGCGACGCGGGTGTGCTGCGCGCGCATCGCCAGGGCGCGCCACGCCGGCTCGGGGAGGGCGTCCAGCGCCTCGATGGCGTCGAACAGGGCGGGGAGGCCGCGACTCCCGAACACCGACCACACGAGCTCGATGCCGAGGTCGCGCAGGATCGGCGCTTCGCCTTGCGCCCGGAGCGCCCGCGCGAGGTACGCGATCGACGGATAGGGCGCGTTGAGCTGGGTGAGCGGGGGCAGGACGAGGGCGACGCGCACGGCGGCGGGGCTAACGCGCCGGGTCGCACGCGGGACGCGGCGCCGCGCTAAACGCCCACGTGCGCATCGTCGCCTTGCATGGCGTTCCAACGTCTCCGCGTCTGTGGGAGCGGCTCCCTGCGGCGGAGCTCGTGGCGCCCGCCCTGCGCGGCATCGCCACCCTCGACGCGCCCGAGACCTGGGACATCGAGCGCTACGTGGCGGAGCTCGCGCCGCTCGTCGACCGTGACACGGTGCTCTGGGGTCAGGACTTCGGCGGCGTGGTGGCCGCCACCCTGGCGTCGCGGGTGCCCGTGCGCCGGCTCGTCCTCACCGGCACCGCCCTGGGGCCGTACTGGGCGGCGGTCCGCCTGACCACGCTCCCGGGCCTACGACGGTACTTCTTCCACACCTGGGCCGGCCGGCGCTTCCTCGCGGGCGCCGTCGTGCACAGCCCGCCGGAGGAGGTGCTCCGCGTCTTCGATCCGGCCCGGATCCCGGATCTCGGGCGTCGGATGGAGGCCATGGCGCGCGTCCTGCGCCCGGCGCCGGACCTCGCCCGTCGGCTGCGCGGCGTCGAGGTTCGGCTCGTCTGGGGCCGCCGCGACGCGTGGTACCCCCCTCCGGTGGCCCGCGCCGTCGCCCGCGGCGTAGCCGCCCCGATCACCTGGATCGACGCCGGGCACCTCGCGATGTGGGAGCGGCCGGAGGCGTGCCTGCGCGCGGCGACCGACGGGCTGAGCGGGTGAGCGGGGCGATCGTCCTGGTCGCCTGCCTGCTCGGGGGCTACGCCCTGCGGGCCCGGGTCGATCCGGCGGCGTTGACGATCTACCTGATGAACCTCGCCCTGCCGGCGCTCGCGGTGTCCGCGCTCCACGACGCGCCGGCGCCTTCGGTCGCGGCGGTGGCCTCGGTGTGGGCGGTGTTCGTGGCCGCGGCGGCGATCTTCGTCCCCCTTGGCCGTCACCTCGGGTGGGATCGTCCCACGACGGGCTGCGTCGTCCTCTGCGCCGGGCTCTCGAACACCTCGTTCGTCGGTTTTCCGCTGCTCGAGGTGCTGCGCGGCCCCGACGCCGTGGCGGCCGCGGTCCCGCTCGACCAGCTCGGCTCGTTCCTGCTCGTGTGCACGCTCGCCCCCGCGGTGGTGGCCTGGGCGTCCGGGCGCGTGTGGTCGGCGCGCGACGCCGCGGTCCGGATCGGCGCGTTCCCGGCGTTCTGGGCCATGGTGGTCGCGTTCGTCGTCCCGGGCGACGCCTGGCCGACCGCCGTGCTCGAGGCGTGCGACCGCCTCGCGCAGACCCTGTCGCCGGTCGCGCTCTTCGCGGTCGGCGCGCGGCTGCGTCTCCCGGAGCCCGGCGCCGCGGGTCCGTTCTGGTCGGGCCTCGGCTTCAAGCTGGTCTTCGCGCCGCTCCTCGCGCTGGGGTGGATGGGCGCGCTCGATCCGGACGCGGGGCCGGCGCTGCGCGACGTCGTGGTGCTCGAGGCGGCGATGCCGCCGATGGTCACGGGCGCGCTGCTCGCCCAGGCGGCCGGCCTCCGGGCGGAGCTCGCGGCCGCGTTCCTCGGGGTCGGGGTCCCGGTGTCGCTGCTCACCGTCCCGGTGTGGGCGGCGCTGTTGCGGCACGTCTCGGGATAGTCCTGCGGATGCTCGAGCTGCGGGTGTTCGATGGGGTGTCGCGGGTCGACGCCGCGCACTGGGACGCCCTCGTCGGCGACGGCTCCCCATTCATGGAGCACACGTTCCTCGCGGCGCTCGAGGCCACCGGCTGTGTCGGCGGTGACACGGGGTGGACGCCCATCCCCATCACCGCGTGGCGCGACGGCCGGCTGGTCGGGGCGGTCGCCGCGTACGTCAAGGGCCACAGCTTCGGCGAGTTCGTCTACGACTGGCAGATCGCCGAGTGGGCGCGGCGCCGCGGGCTCCGGTACTACCCAAAGATCGTCGTGTGCGCTCCGTATTCGCCCGTCACCGGCGAGCGTCTGCTCGTGCACCCGGAGGAGGCCGCGCCCGACACCGTACGGGACGCGCTGCTCCAAGGGCTCGTGCGCGTGGCGGAGCAGGGCATCAGCGGGATCAACGTTCTTTTTCCGAACGAGCGCGACGGGCTCGCCTGCGGCGCGCGGGGCGGCGCCGAGCGCCTGCAATGGCAGTACCATTGGGTCAACAAGGGGTTCGATTCCTTCGACGATTTCCTCGCCACGCTCCCGTCCAAGCGTCGCTCGGAGGTGCGCCGGGAGCGCCGCCAGATCCGCGACGTGCGCGTCGAGGCGGCGGTCGGCGACCGTCCGGGGCTCGCCGGCGACCTCGCCGATTTCTACGCCGCCACCTACGCGCGGCACACCGGCGGCGAGGGCTATCTGAACGGCGCCTTCTTCGAGGAGCTCTGCGCGCGGTGGGGCGACCGCGTGCACACGGTGTCGGCGTTCGTCGACGGACGGCGCGTGGCCGGCACCTTCAACGTGTGGAAGGGCGATCGGCTCTACGGGCGCTATTGGGGCGCCCGGGTGGACATCCCGTACCTGCACTTCGAGGTGGCCATCTACGCCGCGGTCGACTGGTGCATCGCCAACGGGGTGTCGGTGTTCGAACCGGGCCACGGCGGCGAACACAAGCGCGCCCGCGGCTTCGCGCCGACGTTGGTGCGCAGCGCCCACTGGATGACCGACCCGCGCCTCGATGCGCCGATCCGGCGCTTCTACCAAGAAGAAGCCGCGGCGGTGCGGGCCGCGGTGGACGCCGGCGAGTAGCGCCTCGGGCCGCTCACCTCTCTTCGAGGACGACCTCGTCGAGATGGCGGTCGTCCCCGACAGCGACGCCGCAGTGCCGCGCGACCACGGGCCAGATGTCCCACACCGCGAGCGCGAGGCCGGCGAGCACGGGGCCGATGAAGACGCCGAGCAGGCCGAAGTGGTCGATTCCACCGGAGATCACGACGAGGCTCACGAGCGGGTGCATCGCCTCTCGCCCTTGGAGGACCCACGGGCGGACGATGTTGTCGACCAGGCTCCCGGTCAGCCCGGCCCACGCGACGAGGATCACCGCGGACTGCGCCGCGGCGGCCGCCATCGAGCTCATCACCGTCGCGATCGCGGCCCCGACGAAGGCGCGGGCGAGGGCGTCGCGGATCGCGGTGGGGACCGGCAGGCGGTCGCAGACCCATCGCCACGCGCGCGCGCCGTCTAGCAAGAAGAAGAACAGCGCGATGGCGGTGAGGGCGCCCACGAGCCCCCACTCCGGCAGGCCCGCGAGCGTGCGCAGGGCCACGTTGCTCACCCATTGGCCCGCCTGCAGCGCGAGGTCGGACAGGCGCCCCGTGAGGTCTTCGGGGTTCGGAAACAGCCGCCTCGCCGGGCCCCAGCCGGTCACGGCCTCGACGAGGCGCGACACACCGAACTCTGGATTGGCCGACAGCGATTGCACGCCCGTGATCGCCTGGCGCGTCGCGGCGTACAGGACACCGGCGATCGGCCCGAGCACCCCCGCGAGCACGGCCATCGTCACGAGGCCGGCGGCCAGCCAGGGCCGCATCCCCCGCGCGCGCAGGCGATCGACGAGCGGCGCGCAGATCGCGGCGAGGATCGCCGCGAGCAGCAGAGGGAGGACGTACGGCGCGGCGAGCACCAGCACGGGCACGGTGACGACGAGCGCGAGGGCGAGGTACGCGACCAGCGTCGCTCGGCCGGGGGGCGTCATGCGCAGAGCGTAGGCACCGCGCCGGCTCACTCCACGAGGCGGATCCGGTCCAGGCGAAAGACGCGGTCTTCCCCTCGGAGCTGGCAGAAGGCGTGCACCCGGGCGTGGCTGACGCGGCGCACGACGATCGACCGCCGCGTGAACAGCCCGTCGGGGCGCGCGTGCCCGCAGTAGTCGATGGTGACCGGCTCTCCGCGCTCGGCCGCCGCCCGGAGCGCGAGGGCCACCGCGCGCGCCTTCGCGGGGTCCTTCCGGCGCGCGAGCGCGAGGGCGTCGCCCAGCGTGAGCTGCCCGGTGGGATCCGCACGTTCGAGCAGGGTCCACGCGACGGTCCACGCCGCCCGCGCGTCGTGCTCCGCCCGGTGCGCCCCGTCGCGCGGGATGCCGAGGTGGGCGCACACGCTCGAGAGGCTGTGGCTCGCCAGGCCCGGCAGCACCCGCCGGCTCAGGCCGAGGGTGTCGAGCACGACGAGCGGGGGGATTTCGACAGCGGCCAGGGTGAGCTCCGCCCCGAGGAACGCGAGGTCCCAACGGGCGTTGTGCGCGACGAGCACCGCGCCGTCGAGTCGCTCGAGCAGCTCCGGCGCGACCGCGGCGAAGCGGGGCGCGCCGCGCACCATGGCGTCGGTGATCCCGTGGATCTCGCCGGCCTCGACGGACCGGCAGGGGTCGACGAGCGTGCTCCAAGACGACGGCGTCCCGCCGCGCGCGCCGCGCACCACGGCCACTTCCACCACCCGGTGCCCGTGCCGGGGGTCGAGCCCGGTGAACTCGAAGTCGACCGCGGCGAGCTCGACGTCGCCGACGTGACGCGTGATCACTCGCCCGGCTCCACGGGCGGGAGGAGCCAGGGCGCGAGGCCGGGGGGGGTCCAGGTCCCGTCGCCGTCGGCGTCCACGCGGATCGGGTTGGTGATCGCGAAGGGCACGACGGGCCCGGTGCGCGGGATCGGCACCGCCGGCGACAGGAAGCTGCCGATCGCGGGAACGTCCGCGAGCGCTTCGGTCACGACGTCCTGCAGCTCCACCGGGGGCATCTCGACGGGGTTGAACACGGGTGAGAGGTCGTCGTCACCGACGGCGACGACGACGAACCAACTGTCGCGATCCAACGCCACCGGGTGGTCCGCGACGAGCCGCGCCGTGTCGGCTTCGAAGGTCGTCCACTCGTGGATCAGCCCGCCGTTCTGGTACAGCTCCACGCGGTCGACGGCCATCCACGTGGGCGCGTGCACCTCGACGTGGAGGTCCACCGTGCCGTCGGCGTCGGTCAGCTCGCTCCCGACGCCGTGCTCCGCGTCGTTCGCCCAGAAGCGCACGAACGGCCCGTAGGTCGCCACCACGCGCCCTTCGCGCACCGCATCCGCCATGGCCTGCGGATCGATCGACGCGGGGTCGTCGGTGTCGATCGCGACGTAGTTGCGCGGGCAGCCCGCCTCGATCGTGAAGCGCCCGTGGGTGTCGGAGTTGCCGAGCGCCGTCAGACGGTGTCCGAGGTTCAACAGCGTGAACCAGTCGTCGACCTGCCCCTCGTGGCCGTAGCCGAGCCGGTAGGTGCCGGCGATCAGCGCCGCCTGCTCGTCGCCGGTGCGGGACACCATCGCGTAGTTCGACGGGGGCGCGCCGGCCGCGGCGCTGTCGAGCTCGGGCTGGGTCGGCGTGCGCACGAGGTCCATACGCTTGCCGTTGAGGAGCTCGAGCGCCTCGAAATCGAGGCTGAAGCCCTCTTCGTGCAGCAGGGGGTTCACGTAGGACAGGGTCGGGGTGTTCACGTCGCCGGTGATCGGGTCGAAGCCGTACTGGTCGAAGTACCCGAGGATCCCGTCACGCGGGTGCGCCACGAACCGCACCGGATCGAAGCCGGCTTCGTCTCCCATGCGCCGAAGCTCGCCGAGCACTTCGGCCGGTGGCATGCCGGTCCAGTCGAAGGCCCCGCCGGAGGCGGCGAGGGTGTCGTCCGCGAGGGGGAACCCGATGTAGTGGCCGATCTCGAGGGTGGTCGTCTCCAGCCCGACCGCGGTGCGAACCCACTCCTCGAGCCCGAGGTCCTCGACGACAGGGCCGTAGTCCGTCAGGAAGTCGTGGTCCGAGCTCGTGAAGAACTCCACGCCCTCGCAGACCATCGTCGCCACGCGGTCACTCAGGCGGGTGCCGGAGTCGAAGCTGTTGATGGCGTGCACGTGGAAGTCCGCGCTCACGAACCCGGTCGTGTCGACGCTGCGCCACACCTGCAGGCGCAGGCGATTGACGCCCGTGTCGGTGACGGTGAACGGCGCGCTCTCTCCGAGCTCGTACTCCAGGCCGCGCGACGCGATCGCCACGTACTCGCCGGGCGCCAGCACGACCTCGGCGCGCCCATACGGCGCGAACGCGACCTCGCTGTGGCCGCCGGGCACGTAGCTGTCGCCGAACGCAGGTCGGAGGGCCCCTTCGCCGATGAAGGTCACCTTGGCGGGCACCGGGCGGTTCTGCTCGTCCACCACGTCGACCACGACCTGCCCCGCGCGCGGCGCGGCGAGCACGAGGTCGACGCGCCCGTCGGCGGTGACGGTGACGGGCACGCGCGGCCCGTCGGGGCGGCCCTGGCGGTGCGTCTGGAGCTCCCAATCGCCCGGCGGCAGCCAGCCGCCGAAGCTCCCGTCGCGCTGGGTGTCCTCCCCGACGTCGCTCCGCCACTGCGACCACGGCGCGGCTTCGCCGGGTTCGAAGACGAGTACGGACATGCCGGACAAGGACACGCCGGTGCCCTCTTCGACCACGTGGCCGCGCACCTCCCCGCGCGGATCGCCCCGGGTCTCGAGCACGGCGTCCACCACGCTGCCGACGTCGCCGCGGCCGACCGCGAGCCAACGCACGTACGTGAAGGCGGACGCGGCCGGGAACCGTCCGTCGCTCCCGTCGCCTTCGACCCCGGCGCCGAACGCGGCCGTCTGGCTGCTCGTGAACAACGGCACGAACAACCTCCCCGAATCGGGGGCGAGCCCGTAGCTCACCCGGTCGGCGACCCCGGCGACGAAGTCGAACACGAACGGATCCTGGAAGGTGTTCGCGCCGGCCTCGCCCGCCTCGAACACCGCGCCGTCTTCGTCGAAGCCGATGTTCGGCGCGAACACGTCGACCGAGCCGCCCTGGAGGAAGAAGTCGCCGAACGCGGCGCCGGTCGTGATCGCCTGGTCGAGGAGGGGGAGGGTGTCGTCGCTCCCCGGCAGCACCGTGCCTTCGACGAACGGCACCGCGGCGTCGGTGAACGAGAGCGTGGTGCGGATCTGCAGGGCGCGGGCGTCCGGGTACAACACGTAGTCGGTCGTGATCCGCATGGAAGGCTGATCGACGAGCACCCACAACGCGCTCAGCAGGCTGAACAGCGGCTCGCCCGAGGCGTCCACGCGCACGATCGCCGGGCCGCCGTCGCTGCCGTCGGCGACGATGCTGACCTCGCCCGCCACGTCCGCGCCGGTGATGTTCATGCTCACCGTCGGGAAGAGCTCCGCGAACTGGTCGTTCCCGAAGCCGCCGGCCCACTTCGGGTCGGGACGCACGAGGTCCACGTCCACGATCGTGCCGCCGAACGGCGAGGGGCCCATGCTCGCCCGCGCGTCGAGCACCGCGACGCGGATGTGCTCGTTCTCCATCATGAAGTCGCCGGGTCGCGCGAGCGACTTCGGACCGCCGATGGTCTGATCGAGGGTCTCGATGCGGAAGGCGCTCGCGCCGCCCGGCGCGGGAGCGCACGCGATCAGGGCGGCGAGCAGCACGGGCCGAGCATACCACGCACGCGCCGAGGGCCCGCCTCGCGCCGGGTGCTGGTACCATCCCGCCCCTCCGGAGAGGCTCATGCTCGTCACGCTGCTCTGCGCCACCGCCTTCGCCGCGCCCGAGGGCCGCCCCGAGCTGAGCGTGCGGCCCGTCGCTTCGTTGCAGCTCTGGGGCACGGTGTGGGATCAGGACGAGGACCTCCAGGGGGACGCGACCGGCTTCGGGGATCCCGAGAGCGACGCCGGGGTTTCCGTGAAGCGGGTGCGGCTCGGGCTCGTCGGCGCCATCGGCGACGTGAACTGGGAGGTGCTGGTCGGCCGCACGGCGCCCTTCGACGGGTTCGCGAGCGACTCCGGCGCGATCGAAGTGATCGACGCCCGGATCGGGTGGGCGAGGGACGGGTTCTCCGTGGAGGCCGGCCGCGGGCGCGTGCCGTTCTCGCGCGACCAGATGATGGGTAGCGGAGAGCTGACCTTCACCGAGCGCGGGTTCGGCGCCGAACACGTGGCGCCGCCGCGATCCTTGGGGCTCAGCGCCACCGCGGCGCGCTTCGGTGGGAAGATCACCCTCGGCGTGTTCAACTCGGGCGGCACCGTGTGGGGCGATGACAACCTCGGAAAAACCCTCGTGGGACGAGCGGAGTGGGCGACCGGGAACGACACCTACCGCCTCTGGGACGGCGGGAAGCAGACGTTCGCCTTCGGGGTCGGGGGCGGCGCCTTCTGGACGGACGACCAGAGCACGCGCACCATCGGCGCGGGCGGGGACGCCCTCCTGCGCGTGGCGGGGTTGTCGATGATCGCGGACGTGGCCTGGCGACGGGTCGAGCCCGGCGACACCACGGTCGAGGCGCCCGGGGTGCTCGCGCCGATGACCCGCCTCGCGCTCACCGGCGAGGTCGGGTGGGCGTTCGGGCCGGTGCGTCCGGCGGCGCGCTGGAGCCACATGATCGACGAGGCCACCGGCGCGTGGGGCCTCGGGTTGTTCGGCGTCACCTGGCACATCTTCCCGGACGACAAGCGCCGCGACCGCCTGCGCCTCGGCCTCGGCTACGTCCTGCGCGTCGAGCCGGACGCCCGTCCCAACGACGGCGTGCGCCTCTGGGCGCAGGTTCGCACCTGACGCGATGCACGGTCCGCCCACGATCTTCAACCTTCCTCAGCCCACGTTCCTGACGCGGGACAGCGGCTGGGTCAGCCTGGACACCGTGGTGCGGCGCGTCGTCGAGGCCCTCGCCGGGGCGGTGAGCCCCCTCGTGGCGTGGTCGACCATCGTGCTGGCGCGACACGAGCTCCGGCAGCACGCCGCCGTGGACGTCGGGCGCCTGGCGGCCGCGGTGTGCGACGCGCTGCGCGGCGAGCACGTCGTGGTGACGCCGCCCGTGGTGCGCGCGGTGCTCGAGGCGTACGCCCTCGAGCTGCACGAGCTCGACGTGATCCAGGTCGCCGAGGGCTGATCAGCCGGGGGGCGGCGCCGTGACGGTGACCGTGAGCGGCCGGGTCGGCGCGCCGGACGCGAGCTGCACGGCGCCGCGCTCGGCCTTGATGAAGTACTGGAGCGTCGTGGCCTTGGCGTCGAGCCGTACGGGCGCGCTGTACACGCCGCCGACGCCGGACATGCTCCGCTTCTGGAACGCCTGCCCCGGCTCGGTGCGGAAGTACACCGTGACCGTCCAGCCCGCGCCGTCGACCGCGGCCTCGAACACCGTGCTCGCCCCGGCCGCGACAGAAGCCGGCGGGGTGTGTCGGAGCTCCGAAGGCGCGCGCGACGCGGCGTCCGACGCGGGTGGAGGGACGACCTCGGCCGTGGCGGGCCCATCGGCGGCGGCGGGGGTGGGGCGCCCCTCACGCGGGCGCACGGGCTCGACCC
>CAMAXZ010000022.1 GCA_945862325.1 Klebsiella pneumoniae | reverse complement strand
GCTGGGCCATCGTCAAGTGGTAAGACACGGGGTTTTGATTCCCGCATTCGCTGGTTCGAATCCAGCTGGCCCAACCATTCAGGATGGACGCCCCGAAGATCGGTATTTCTTAGGTTTAAATCGGGCAGTTTGAGTTCTAACTGCGAGATCCGTCTGGTGGAAAATCCAGACTTCACGGCGATTGTCCTACTCTTTCGGGCGGTCAAGGGGCAGTCGCCCGGAGGTAGCCATCGACCTCATCATCGCCAGCTTGCCATTGCTCTCCCCGCGCCTCCGCGATTGCGACAAGGCCGAGCAGGCTCAAGGCACCATCCGACTCGAACGTGCCCGTTGGGCCGGTCGCGGTCAATCCACGGGGACCGGCCTGCACCTGATAGCCTCGTTCGACCAGCACAGCCCACGCCGGCGCCTCGACATTCCCCGCTCCGTGGAGGTGGAGGTTTGCTCGGGCGAGCGGCATCGACTCGGCCAGGCCGACGATGACACCCTCCGCGATCACGTCGAGCAGCTCGTCGTAGAACGTCACGCGGTAATGGTGGCACAACGCGAGGTGCCGAGACCTGAAGGACTCGAGCCACGGCGAGCGGCCGAGGTCGAACATCGCGGCAGGCCGGTGGGTGGCGAGGAGGGGGCCGAGTTCGAGGTAGTTGATGACCTCCTCGGGGGTGATCATCACCACCTGGGCCCGAACGAACTGCAGGCGACGCAGCGATGGCACGCCGTGGGCATCGTCCGGGTTGTAGTAGTCAGCGCAGATGAGTACGCGGCCGGTCCGATCCCAGTGAAGCCGGACAAGCTCCGGCCCGCGCCCATCGTGCCAGAAGGCGTCAGCGTGGATCGGGATCACGGGGTGCTGCCGAACGATGCGATCACCTCGATCGTGCCAACGATCGCGTCGTTCAGCGCCTCCAGATCCTCCGCCGGGATCCAATACTCCTCGTGCTCCCGTGCGCCCACGACCTGCCGCTCGTACAGGTCCAGGAACTCTTTCTTCACCGCAAACCGCGTCACGAACCCCGAGCCGCTCTCCTTCACGTTCCAGCGCTCAGCGATCTGGCGAGCGTAGGCCTCGTTGGTGACCGGGTAGAAGATCGGCTGCTCGAGGAGGCGCGGCGGCCATCGGCGGTATCGGCTCGCCGCAACGAGGGTATCCGCCGCCGACGGTCGCCATCGCCACTCCCGCGTTCCGGGGCTATGATCTCGCCATGTCGGCTCCCGCCCGCACCGTCGATGTCGCCGCCACGCTCCCCTGGGGGCGCGCGAGTGAGCCCGACCTCCGCGCCCTGGGCCGCGAGCTGCGCCTCCTATGGATCATTGAGGAGGTAAGGCAACATCGCGTCGGCGTCGGCAAGGGTGCCGAGCTGGCCGGAGTGCCCCGCGCCGCGTTCATGCGCGTCCTCGGGGAGCATGGCGTGCCGGTGATCGACTACTCGGCGGACGACCTGGAGCGCGAGCTCGGCACCTTCGGTCCTGGGTGATCGTCGTCCCGGATGCCGGCCCGCTCATTTACCTGGCGGGCGCGGGCCAGATCGAGCTCCTGCGCGCCCTCTACGCGGAAGTGGTCGTACCGCGTGTCGTCTACGACGAGGTCACCGTCGCCGGCGCAGGGCTGACGGGCAGCGCGGAGGTCGCGGCAGCCGCGTGGATCCGTGTCGTCGACCAGGTTCCCGACGCCTCACTCCTTGGTCGCCTCGACGCGGGCGAGGCGGCAGCGATCCCGCTCGCGGTAGCGCTTGGGGCGATCCTGCTCGTCGATGACGGCGAGGCGCGGGCGGTGGCAAGCGAGCGCGGGATCCCCGTCATCGGGAGCCTCGGCGTGCTCCTGGGTGCGAAGCAGCGCGGACACTTGGCCGCGGTGGGCCCGGTTCTGGACCGTATGGTGGAGTTGGGGATGTTTGTGTCGTCGCCGCTGCGGGCGCGGGTAATGGCGCTCGCAGCGGAGGTGGAGTCGTGACGCGCGGCGCGGGTGGACCAGGCTCAGCAGCGCCGGACGACCTCGCCGACCACGAGAACTGGCATGGTGGCTTCTACGAGCTCGCGATCCTCCTCGGATTCGCGGATGATGGGCGCGTCGACACGGCAGCGCGCGCTATCTGGTCGTCGCTCGGGATCGAAGGCCCCATCGTGTCGCACGACTCGACCGGTGAGGACTCCCACTCCTTCGCGTCGGCGCTGAAGGCCGGCCACCAACGGGGGATCGCTCAGCTGCCAGGCGGGGTGCGCGTCGTCTGCGGGCTGCTGCTGATTCGCGAGGAAGATACCAGGGACTGGCTCGACTTCTACATTCCGCTAGGCGCGTTGTCGCGGGCGGACTCGCGGGTGGGTGTTTTCCCGGTAGGCGGCCAGACGGACGGCTCGCTGGAGTGGAGGCGCGACATCGACGCCTGGTTGGTCGGGATCGGCGAACGAACCTACGCCACGGTGCGGTTCGACTACGCGCTCATCGGTTGGGAAGTTTCGGGCGAAGATGTACCGGGAGACGACGTGATCGATCGTTGGGTCGGCGTGCTTCGCCCGGCGAACGGGCGGCTCGTTCATGTCCCGGCAAATCGGGGGTAGGGCGTCTCGTCGACGTCGTGGTCCGACGCGTGTTCGTTAGAACTCGTCGTCTCCTCGATCCACCCTCTCCGCGTACGGCGAGGCTCTCCTCGAGTGACCTACTTCCCCGCCATCAAATACTCGAACTCCTGAACCGAGCCCCCATCCGGATCCACCCAGAAAGTTCTATAAACATCCAGTATACCCAACCATCGATTGAAGGCCGGGAATCCGGTTGCGCGGGCTGCCGCGCCGCGCGCCATGTCGGCCTTCTCCGCCGGGTTCTCGAGTTCGAATCCAGTGTGCCTTCAGCCCGCGGATGCTGTCCGGCTGCGCCACATCGCCATCACCGGGAGGAACCGCTTTCCTGAGTCGTCGAGCGAGGCGTCGACGATCGCCGGGCCCACACGAAGCAGCTCCATCGGTAGGTGCTCGACCTCGTCGAACCAGCGCCAGGCCACCTCGGGACCTTCGCCGGTGTCCGAGGCCGCGTGGAGGAGGGCACGCCACCCCGCGACGAGACGGATCACAGGCGCGGCGTCGAGCTCGTTGAACACCCAGGATTCGGGAGTGCCGTAGAAGCCCTGGAAGGTCCAAGCCACCTCGCGCTCGACCGCAGCGAGCAGTGCATCGGGGGAGAGATCGCCACGTGCGTGGGCGGCGAAGAGCGCAGCCTGGGATCTGCATCGATGCCCCAAGTCGTCTTTGCGCTCGTACATCGCCTTCCGGAGGCCCAGCGCACCCTGGTGCACGCTCCCCATCAGTGCGACCGCGTCGGCGGGTGTCATGCGAGCAGGCCGCCGGCCCGCATCGCCGCACCGAAACGAGCGAGGCCCGATCGCTCCAGCGCGGCGACGACGTCGATCGCCGAGTGCGGCGGGTTCTTCAGGTCCGCGGCCTGCATTGCAACGACCTCCAGGACCGCTGTCGGATGCCGGGCCAACAACTCCAGCGCGAAGGCGTCCGGGTGCATGGTGCTCACGCCGTGGCGGGCGAGCTCGACCTCTGGGAAGTCGCGTAGGTTGAAAGTGACGATGATGCCCGCGCCCGCGCGGATCGCGGCGGCGACCACGTGGCGGTCGTCTGGGTCGGGGAGGGTGATCGCGGGCTCCAGCTCCTCGAAGCCCTCTACGACGCAGTCGAGCACAGCGGCACACATGCGCTTCCGGGTCTTGCGGAGGCGCCCCGGGTCGAGATCGGGACGATTGGCTACGAGGTTCCTGAACACTTCGTCCATGATCCGTTCGCTCCAACGCGCCCTGACCAGGTCCTCGATCGCCACGCGGATGAGGAAGTCCCGGAGCGCGCTCGGATAGAGCACGTTCGCGTCGTAGATGGCGACCGGAGTCACTTGTAGTCGAAGCCGAGGTTTTGGGCCTCAGCCGTAAGCTCCGACGCAAGCGCGCGCCGTTCCGCGCGGTTCGCCTGCTTGAAGGCGAGCAGGTCAGCGAGAGGGAGACGGCGATGCGTCCCGACCAGCCGACACGGAAGCTTGCCCTCGTCCACGAGCCGGATCACGAACGGACGGCTCACGCCCAGAATCTCGGCCGCTTGCTGCGCGGTCACCTCGGCGGCGACGGGCACCACCGTGACCGCGTCTCCGTTCGCCATGTGGCCCAAGATGCGCAGGAGGAGCGTGCGCGCCTCCGTCGGCAACTCGACTGCGGTCGACTCTGGTGCTCCGGCGGCGCGTACGACGGCTCGGCCGTCGCCCTCGCCCTCGAGGGCCCGCAGCGCCTCGTCGGCGCGCCGCGCGTCGGCAGGGGAGGGGACGTGGAGCTCGATGTCGGTCATGGGAACACCTCGCCCTGACTATACGCACCATTCGCCGTATCTGCAATATCTGCACGCAGGCCGATGGATGACGCCGTCGAGAGCGCGGGATGTTCGCCAGAACTCCCCGTGCGCCGCCGTACCCTCCTCTATCTCAGCGATCGCGCCGAGCCGTCCGACTACTTTCCCGCCATCAAATACTCGAACTCCTCGATCGCCCGCTCGTCGGGGTCCACCCAAAAAGTTCTATAATCATCCAGTATGCCCAACCATAGTTCGAACGCCGAGAATCGCCGTGAGCGCCTGCGATGGGTGCGGGCTTCAGGGCGTCGAAAGCGGAGTTCGCGGGTTCGAGTCCGATGGGGTGTCAAGCCCGTTTCGGTGGAGGAAGCTGGCGACCGCCGGACGCCAGCGCTCGGGGTCCGCGGAGAGCAACCCGACGTGGCCCGCGTTGGGGAAAAGCTCCAGCTCGGCTGGGCCACCGAGCTGGGCCCGAATCGCCGCGACCTCTGCCGGGCGTACCCTTGGATCGTCCTCGCCTGTGAGGAGCAGCGTCGGCGCGCGGATGCCCGTCGCGAAGTCGACAGGATCCATGTCGAATCCATCGAAGCCCAGGAAGAGCCCGCCCCAGAAGACCAGCAGCGCGGCGCCGGGCTGCGCGGGGAGCCCCATCGCCTCGAAGCGGTGCCCTACGGTGGTGAGGAGGCGGTCGTAGGGGTTCTCGAGGATCAACGCGGTTGCCTCGGCACCCAGTCCCCCAACCGCTCGGAGCGCCGCGGCGCTCCCCATGGACTGGCCGTAGAGGATGACGGGCCCGTCGTCCGCGTAGGCCGTCAACAGGTCGGCGACCACCTCGGCCTCGCCCCAGCCGAGCGAGGTGGTGTCGCCGGGGGACTCGCCGGAGCCGGGGAAATCCGCCAGGACCGCCGTCCAGCCCAGCTCGTGGAAGATGGAGGCCTCGTCGAGGAGATCGGACTTCGTGCCCCCGTAGCCGTGGAACATCAGGACCGTGCCGCGGTTGCTCCCGCCGACCACCCAGGTCGAGACGCCCGCGACCCGGCGGCTCGCCGCGGTGAGACCCGCGTCCGCGGGCGTGCGTCCGAGCTCCGGCCGAGGGACGACGACGCCTGTGAGGACGACCCGGAGGCGCCCGCTCGTGGAGAGCGCTTCCGGGCTGGCGGTGCGGGCTCCGGTGGAAGCGAAGTGGGTGAAGCGCCAGGAGTGCGCCGCCGCGATGGCGTTGACCGCGATCAGGCCAGCGCAGAGCGAGAGGAGCGCGATGCGGACGGGACGGTTCACGTGGCCCGGTGGGAAGGAAGTTCAGAAGGCGGAACGACCAGCATCACGCACTCCGCTTGTTCAGGCCTTCCTCGATCACCTCCCTCAGGAACTCCGACCGGCTGCGGCCACCGCGCTTGGCATCCACGCGATCGAGCTCCTCGGGCGTGAGCAGCACCGCCACGCGCTCAGTGCGTGGCGCGTCCGTCTTGCGACCGGGCCGACCGGACGGCGGGAGCTCCTCCGCGTACTTCTCGCGCCACGCCCGGGCGAGTCCGGCCTCGTTGGCCTGCTGGAGCTGGGCGTCGACGAACTCCAGCGGCGGCTGGCCGGTGTCGGGGTCGGCGCAGCGGGAGCACCGCCACCCGTACCCCTCCGTCGTGACGGTGCGGTCGCCACGGCGCGCCATGCAGGTGCGGGGCACGAGGGTGACGACACAGTCGGGGTGGTTGCAGGGAGGCAGCGTCAGGTCCATGGATCCCCCTCGGCGAGATGGGAGCTGATGACGAGCGTGCCGCCGGCGTCCTCGGCGAGCCGAATCCACAGGTGGCGGTCCAATTCGGGGACGAGGGGGCAGAACACCCAGATGACCGTGAAGTCGACGGAGCGTGAGGGCTCGGAGCGCAGGAAGTCGGCCACGTTCAGGGCCGCCAGCACCTCGGTCGCATCGGCGGTCGACCAGCCCAGGTCCGCGAGCTCGTCGTCCGCCTTCCAGGTGACCGGACCCGCGCCGTCGCGAGCGCCGTCGCCAGGCGGTCGAGGAAGGCGTGGGGGTGCGGCCGCGGAGGCATGACGGATTATAGGCCCCGCTATCCATCACGTCAATGCGATTCTGGGTAGTCCAGGACGTCGTACACCGTGATGCGGAGGCCCCGAATGCAAGGCTTCCCCCCGCGCTTGTCGGGCTCGACGGTGATGCGGGAGAGGTAGTCCATCGCCGGAGGATACTCGCCGGCCGGCCCGGCGGCAACGCCGGGATCTGCGGCCCGGTCCCCGGATGCTGGCGGAGCCCACCGCCAGGCCTCCTCGGACCGCGGGTCACCGGCCTTCATTCTACAGGTTGGCGCGCGCCGTCTACAAATCACCGCGCGCCGCGTACGCGGCCACCGCGAGCACCTCCCGGTAGGCGCCCCGTACGCGCGACCACCGCCCGTACGTCGTGCCCACGGCGTCCACCTCGGCGAAGTGGCGGTCGAACACCCGGCGCGCACGAAACACATGGTACGCGTCGGTGACGACGACCACCCGCGATGCGCGGAGACGCGCGGCGGCGTTCGCCGCGTTCTCTTCGGTGGACGTCGAGCGATCTTCGAGGATGGTCGAGCTCTTCGGTACGCCGAGGCTCCACGCGAGGCGCGCCGACGCGGCCGCCTCGGAGGGCGGGTACGTGCCGAGCCCGCCGGTGAACACGAGCCGCGGCGCGACGCCGCGACGCCAGAGATCGACCGCCAGCCGAACCCTGGCGTCCAAGGCGGGAGATGGTGAACCGTCCGGGTCCACGCGGCACCCGGCGACGAGGATCGCGTCGTAGGTGCCGCGCGCCGCCTGCCGCTGACCCCACACGTCGAGGGTGATCGCGAGGGCCGTCCACACGATCCAAACGGCGAGACACACGGAGAGCAGGCGGCGGGGCTCGAGACGGCGCATGGCTCTCCCCACAGCAAGGGTCGTGCCTCGGACCGCGTACCGCCGGCGGGCCCACGCGGCGACGCGTCCCGCGCGCCCTACCGGGACGGACTCCCGAGTTCGAACCAGGACATCACCACCTCGCCGAACCCGGTGGGCGCCTGGTGCGCGGTCTCCGGGCCGTACAGACAGTACCGGGTGTCGGCGACGCAGCCTTCGTGCGCGACGCAGTCGCCGGAGATGCCGACGTCGAGGTCCGCGCTGGCGTCGCCGCACGCGTTTCGTTCGGCCCAGAAGGCATCCTGAGCGTCGCCGAACTCGCCTGGGTAGTCCTGCCACGTGAAGTGGTCGTCGGCCTCGCCGAAGAAGGTCCACACCGCGGGGTGGCCCTGGCACGCGGGCGACCCGCCGTCGGCGGGACGGAACCAATAGGGTTCGTTCGCGGCGATCGGCGCGGCTGCGGTGACGCGATCTCCGAGGAAACACGCCGTGACGGCCGCCATGTCGCCGCCCCAGGAGTGGCCCGTGACGTACACCCGGTCGAGGTCGACACAGTGCTCCTCCGCGAGCGCTTCGATCAACGCGTCGACGAAGACGAGATCCGCGTCGCCGTCGGCGGGCGCGGCGTGTGGGCCGAGCAGCCAACCGCCGAGCTCTCCCCACCCCTCGAACGTGTGCCACTGCGGGTCCGGGTACACGAAGATCGCCGGCTCCGTCGCGTGGCGCTCGAGGTCCAGGTAGGGCTGGATCTGCTCGCCGACCCAGTTGGTGCCGGGGAACCCGAGCACGATGGGGTGGGCGCGGTCGGGGTCGTACCCCTCGGGGAGGGACAGCCAGTAGCCGCGTGCGCCGCCCCCCGCCGCGCCCGCGTCCAGGGTGCGCTGCACGCCCCCGACAGGGGTGTCGCTCGGCAGCCCGCAGCCGCCCGACGGCGCGTCGTCCACGGCGGCGGCGGTGTCCTTCGTGTCTGGCGCGTCGATGCAGGCGAGGACGAAGATGGCCGTGAGCATGTCGGTCTCCGCGCCGCAGCGTAGCCCGAGGTGCCGACCCCGTGTCGATCGTAGCTGTCGGGGCGCGCGCGCGATAGCAACGGCTGCCGATGATCACCGCCGTGCCCGCGCTCGACTACGCCGCCTTCGCCGCGGACCTCGACGCCCTTCGTCAGCGTGTCGAGGCGCAATACGGACCCGCGGCCGCCGCCCACCTCCGACGCCAGGCGTTCTGGGGCGACCTGTGCTCGGCGCTCGGCTACGCCACGGCATGGCTCGGGCCCAACCCCGTGTCCGCCACGCTCATCGCCCTCGGGATGTCCGCGCGCTGGACGATCATCGCGCACCACACGAGCCACCGCGCGCTCGACCGCGTCGGGGGCGACGTCGCCCACCACGAGACCAGCAAGGGCTTCGCGAAGGGGCGTCGCCGGTGGTTCGATTGGTTCGACTGGCTCGATCCGGCGAGCTGGGACTACGAGCACAACAAGCTCCACCACTTTCACACCGGCGAGGCCGCCGACCCCGACCTCGTAGAAGAGCAGCTCGCCTGGGTGCGCGCGCACGCGGCGCCGCGATGGTTCAAGCGGGTGGCCGTGCTGCTGTACGCGGCCACGTGGAAGTTCACGTACTACGCCCCGAACATCTACACCCTCCACCGCCGCGAGCTCAAGCGCAAGGCCGAGAAGCGCGCGTTCGACCCGACGGTGCCCACCACCGACGTCGACCTCGTCCGCACGTGGAACCCACTCAGCGAGGACGGGCGCGCCTTCTGGCGCGACGTGGTGCTCCCGTACGTGGGCCTCCGCCTCGTGCTGGTCCCCCTGCTGTTTTCGCCGCTCGGCGCGTGGGCGGCGGTGTCCGTCGCGATCAACACCGTGCTGGCCGAGCTGCTCACCGGGCTCCACACCTTCGTGATCGTCGTGCCCAACCACGCCGGGGACGACATGCACCGCTACGATCGGCCCACGACGGATCGCGCGGAGTTCTACGTGCGGCAGATCCTCGGGTCGGTCAACTTCCGCACCGGCGGCGAGCTCAACGACTTCTTGCACGGCTACCTGAACTACCAGGTCGAACACCACCTCTGGCCGGACGCGGCGCCGCTCGTGTACGTGCACGCGGCGGCCGAGCTCAAGGAGCTGTGCGCGCGCCACGGCGTGCCGTACGTGCAGGAGGGCGTGTTCCGTCGGCTTGGGCGGCTGCTCGACATCATGGTCGGAAAGACCTCGATGATCCGCGCGCGAACGATCCCTCGCTCCGAGCGCCGGGTGGCCTGAGCAGCCGGGTCAGTCGCCGAAGAGGGCGCGACAGTCCTCGAGGACGATGCCCGGGTGCGTGCCCACGACGATGCTGTCGACGTACTCGAGCAGGAGGGCGCCGTCGGCGTCGAGCAGCATGGTCACGCGCTCCACGCCGTTGTCGCTCTGGCCGCGCAGCGCGCCGTAGGTGATGCCGAGGGTCTTGTCGGAGTCGGTCCAGAGCTCGAAGGGAAAGCCTTCCTCTTCGGACCACGCGAGGTTGTCCGCCGGAGAGTCGAGACCGACACCGACGATCGTGACGCCGAGGGCGTCGAATTCCGGCCCGAGGTCGCGGTACCCGCAACCCTCGACCGTTCACCCATAGGTCCCGGCGGCCGGGTAGAACCACATGACCGTGGGGTGGCCCTGGAGGAACGTCTGGTCGCGCGGCTCGCCGTGCTCGTTGACGGCGGCGAACACGGGCAGGGCCACCGGGGCATCCGGCGGCGTGCCGGACAGCCCGGACGGGAGGTCCGTGTCTTGCGCGGTGTCGACGGCGGAGTCGTCGGGGCGCGTGGTGTCCTTGCCCGATTCGGTCGGGGTACACGCCAGCGCGAAGAGCAGGGAGGACAGCACGCGTCAACCTAACGCGTCACTGGAAGGTCGGGCACCAGATCGGGAAGGGTCCGCCCGACAGGGTGACCGCGCCGTCGCCCAGCGTGGACACCGCGAAGGTGCCCCAGGCCCGGTCCTCGTCGACCCACTCGACGGTCACGTCCACACGGTCGCCCGAGCTGGTCCAGTAGTAGCCAGTTCCACCGGCCTCTTCCTGGAGGCGGACCCGCGCGCCGGTGCCCTCGTCGTACGTGCCCGCCCCCGTGAAGCTCCCGAGCACTTCGACGCCGAACACGAACACGTGCTCGCCGCTTCCCGCGCGCCAGAACTGCCGGAGATTGCTGCCTTGCTGCAAACAGTCGGTCTGGGCGAACTCGAGCTCGAGGTTGGCTTCGCCGGTCACGGTGACGGTGAAGGGGGAGGGGTCCTCGGGGGTCGAGGTGTCCACGGGGTCGGTGTCGGCGTCGGCGTCGGCGTCGGCGTCGGCGTCGGCTTCCTCGGTGTCCGGATCGTCCTTCCCCTCGGGACCGGCGCAGGCGAGGGTGCAGAGGGCGGCGAAGAGCGAGACAGAGGCGATGCGCATGCCCATCTCTTAGACGAATCGGTGTGAATCTGCCACCGGAGTCCCCGTGCCACGCCGCCCCGTCCCCCCGATGACCGCCGCGCGCCTCGAGGCCGCCACGCGCGCCTACCTGGAGACGCGCACGACGACCCGCGCGCACCTGCGGCGCCTGATGATGCGACGGATCGACCGCGCGATCGCGGCGAACGGCGGCGAGCGCGCCCCCCTGGTGGCGGCGCTGGACGCCGTGCTCGACGGGCTCGAGCGCGCGCGGGTGATCGACGACGCCGCGTGGGCGGCGAGCCGTGCGCGCAGCCTCACCCGGCGGGGCACCTCGGCGCGCGGGGTGCGGGCGAAGCTCGCCGAGAAGGGCGTCGCGTCGGCGATCGTGGCGGAGGTCCAGGCCGACTCCGGCGCGGACGACGAGCTCCGCGCGGCGCTCGTGGCGCTGCGGCGCCGTCGCGCCGGCCCGTTCGCCGCCGAGCGGGAGACCGTGGCGGACCGACGCGCGCTCGGCGCGCTCGCACGCGGCGGGTTCGCCTACGCCGTCGCGCGGCGCGCGCTCGACATGGACCCGGACGAAGCGCTCGAGCGCGTCGCCCAGGCTTGACGCCCCGCGGGGCGGGGCGAGGTTCTACGTGTGGATCTCACCAACTCGCTGTTCCGAGCCGCCCTTCGTCGTCCGCGCGCCGTCGCCACGATCTTCCCCACGGGACCGTGGGTCGCCCGTCAGCTCGTGCGCGACGTTCGGGCGGGTCAACGCGTCGTCGAGCTCGGCCCCGGGAGCGGGGCGATCACGCGGCACCTGCCGAACGACGTCCTCTATGTCGGGGTCGAGGTCGACCCGGCGCTCGTGTCGGGCCTGCGCGCCCGCTTCCCGACGTTCCACTTCGAGGTGGCGGGGGCGCAGGACCTGGCGCGGCACGTCGCGCCGGCGTCGGTCGACGTGGCGATCGCCAGCTTGCCCTGGACCCTGCTCTCCACGGAGGTGCGCGCCGCCACGCTCGCGGGCCTCGGCCGCAGCCTGAGGCCCGACGGGCGCCTGTCGACCTACGTCTGCCTGCACGTGGCGTGGACGCCGGGCGCGCGCCGCTTCACCGAGGAGCTGCGGGACGTCTTCGAGAGCGTCGACTCCCGCGTCGTGGAGTGGCGGAACGCGCCCCCCGCGCGCGTCTTCCACGCCCGTCGGCCGCGCGGCCGAAGCGCGGGCTGACGGGCGCTCACGGGCAGCCCCCAGCCGGCGCCCGCGTCAGCACGAAGGTGCTCCGCTCCGGCACCGGCGTGCTCTCCGGTCCCTTCTCGAACATCTTGGCGCTCGCGCCGAGGGTGAGCTGGCGCAGGAACACCGTCTCCACCTTGCCTTCGATGCGGTCGGGCGACACGACCGTGCCGCGGTACACGGAGTGCGCGTGCTGCACGAGCCAGATCTCGCCGCGCCCGTACAACGGAACGTCGACCACCACGGTCACGCCCGGGCGGCCGTCGCCGTCCTGGTCGAAGATGTTCGGGTCGGCGGCGGACGTGGGGAACCGCGCGCCGCGCCAGCCGAGGGCCTCCGGCCCCGGATCGGCGATGAAGCTCGATCCGTCGAGCAGGACGGGGTGCTCTCGCGGCGGCAGGGAGCGCAGCAGCGCGGGCGGGAGCGTGGTCCGCGCGAAGCGGCTCTCCACATGCGACGCACACACGACCTGGCGCATGCGCCAACCCTCGCCGTCCCGCGTGATCGTCACGTCGACCTTCGAGATCGACGCGCTCTCGATCTCTCCGAACACCGGCACTTTCGCGCGGGACACGATGTTGACGTCCATGCGCCACGTCCCCGACAGGTCGGACGCGGCGGCGGCCAGGGCGATGGGCACGAGGATCATCCTTCTCCCTCGAGGACCGCGTCGGCGGCGGCGAGCCCCGAGCGGGCGCACAGCGGCATCCCGCCGCCGGGGTGGGCGCTGCCGGACGCGAAATAGAGACCGCGCACGCCGGGCGCGCGGTTGGGCGGGCGACGGAACGCGGCGAGCGCGGAGTTGCTGGCGAGGCCGTACAGCCCGCCCGCGCTGCCGGGGAAGCGCGCGGCGAGGTCGAGCGGCGCGCGGTCCCAGAGCCAGGTCGGCGCCGCGAGCCCGTGCGCGCGCATGCGGGCCTCCGCGAGCTCGCGGAGCGGCGCGGCGGGCCCGTCCCAGCCCGCGGGCGCGTTGATCATCGCGAAGAGGGGCACGCGGCCGTCGGCCCAGCCGGCGCGCCCGTGCGCGAGGGACTGATCGCACAGGTAGACCGTGGGGTCCGCCGGCGGTCGCCGCCGGTCGAACAGGTCGACGAACTCCTGCTCGTAGCGCTCGGGGAACAGGACGGTGTGCGCGGCCCGCGTCGGGTCGGCAGGCGCCGCGGTCAGCCCGTTCCAGCCGGACGTCGACGGCTCGCCGTCGGCCGGAACGCCATGGCGCACGCCGCGCGGCAGCAGATCGGCGAGCACGTGCGCGACCTCGGCGTTGGCGACGACCACGTCCGCGGCGACCCGCTCCTCGCCCACCCGCGCCGCCACGACGCGTCCACGATCGAGCTCGATCGCGTCGACCGGAGCGTCCGTGCGAAGCGTGACCCCGGCGCCGCGCGCCACGCCGACGAGGGCGTCGACCAGGGCGCCGATGCCGCCTTCGACGCCGTAGCCGCCAAGGGCGAGCTCGACGTGGGCGATGCAGTTGAGGGTGGCAGGTGCGCGCCGGGGGTCCGAGCCGTTGTAGGTCGCGTAGCGCGCGAGGAGATCGCGGAGGTGCGGCGACCGGACGTGCGCCTCGATCGCCGCGCGCATCGATCGCAGGCCGTCGATGCGCGTGACGGCGAGCATCGCGCCGGGGGAGAGGAGGGAGCCCAGGCCCGGCGCGGGGCCGAGCACGAAGTGCGGCGCGGCCGCGCTCCAGATCCGCCCGGCGTAGTCCAGGAAGCGCCGGAGATCCGCCGCGGCGTCCGCGCCGAGCGCGCGCGAGACGCTCTCGATCGTGGCCTCCGGCGTGGGGTGCACGTCGACCCGTGCCCCGTCCGGCCACAGGTAGCGAAAGGCCGGCGCGTGCGCGCGCAGCCGCACGTGGTCGGCGAGGCGCGCCCCGACGCGCGCGAACACGGCGTCGAACGCCTCCGGCAGGGTGAGCACCGACGGCCCGGTGTCGAAGGCGACGCCGTCGACGGTGGCGACGCCGGCCTTGCCGCCGAAGGCCGACGCGCGCTCGAGCACCGTCACCGACCAACCGCCCGCCGCGAGCGCGATCGCCGCGGACAACCCTCCGAAGCCCGCGCCGATCACCACCGCGCGCCTCATCGCACCCCCGCCAGCCAGCCGAGAAGGCGGGCCCCGATCCCATCGTCGGAGCGCTTCGCGGGCGCCGGGACCGACGCGCGGAGCTCGGGCGCGGCGACCCCGTCGTAGAACCGGTCGAGGCGCTCCAGGCCGTCGACCACGGCGGCCTCGAGCGGGGCGATCTGCGGCGCGCACGGCGGGCCGAGGACGAGCCCCGCCGCCGGGACGTGGAGCTCGCGGAAGCCGTAGGCGATCGACAACGGGAGCACGCGCGCGCCGCTGGTGCGCGCGAGGAGCTCGACGCCCCGGGCGAAGCCCAGCGGGCGGAGGTGCGACGGGCGCTGCCGCCCCTGGGGGAACACGAACACGACCCGCCCGGGCCGATCGAGCCACGCGCCGGCGGCGCGCAGGCCGCCGATCGAGGACGCCCCGCCGGATCGATCGAGGGCGATCGCGCCGACCAGCGCCATGAACGGGAGCCGGCGGAGGTTGGCGGAGTCCATCAGGGCCACCGCCTCGCCGCCGAGGGCCTCGTCCAGCCACACGAGCAGCAGCGGATCCCACCACGCGACGTGGTTGGCGGCGATGATCAACGGCTCCGTGGCGGCGCGGGCGCGCGCCTCTTCGAGGCCCGCGGTCCACACGCCGTCGAAGGCGCCCGCGAGGCGACGTCGCACGTAGGGCCGCGCGACGCGCAGGAACCAGGGGGATCGGGCGACCCTGCTCATCCGCCGGCGTAGCTCCGGCCGCGCCACTCGATCCGCTTGCGCGCGTGCCACCGCCAGGAGTTCAGCGCGATCCCGAAGAAGGGCCCGAACCCGACGAGGTGCAAGGGGATTGTCTCGGGTCTGTGTCGGAAGCGCGCGACGAGCACAGCGCGCTGTATCAGGTTTGCTCCCACGGCGAGCCACGCGGGCGGGCCCAGCGGCAGCAGCAGCCAGGGCAGGACGAAGGTCGAGGCGTAGAGCGCGAGCACCCCGGCGAGGGCGAACGGCGACGCGCCGATCCCGGCGTAGAGGTTCTTGCTGAAGCCACGCCAGACCTCGTCACCGCTGGTGTACATCCGGCACCGCGCGAGCAGGAAGCCGTCCGCGAAGCGCACGCGGACCCCGACGGCCTTCGCACGGGCGCAGAAGGCCATGTCGTCGACCACCGCCGTCCGGACCGCGGCGAATCCGCCGACGCGCGACCACGCGGACCTGCGGATCGAGAGGAGCTGCCCGTTCGCCGCCAGGATTCGTGGATCGCGCAGGAGCGGGATCAGGGCCAGAGGGAGCCACGAGACGTAGGTGAGGTGGAGGAGGGGGAGGACGTGGTGTTCGAGGAAGGAGCCCGTCTCCTGGCGCGGGACGGCGGTCACGAGGTCCACCCCGCGGTGGAGGTCCGCGAGGCGCGACAGGAGGTCGGGCGCGACCCGCACGTCGGCGTCCACGAAGAGCAGGAGATCGCCGTCCGCCAGGCCCGCGCCGCGCTCGCACGCGTGGGGCTTGCCCACCCAGCCGGCCGGCAGGCCGGTGCCGCGACCCACGGTGAACGTGCCGGCGAAGCAGAGCTTCAGCTCATCCACGAGCGCGCGCAGCACCTCCGGGGTGCGGTCGGTCGAGGCGTCGTCCCACACCACGATCTGATCCACCCCGGCCGCGGCGAGGGCGCGCACGCAGTCGGCGATGGTCGCCTCTTCGTTTCGCGCCGGCACGATCGCGCTGACGCGACCGAGCGCGGCCCTGTCGGACGTGGACCCCACGCGTCCGCGCGGCCACGTCACCAGGTTGATCAGGGTGATTCCGGCCGCGATGCACGGCAACACGGCGACGCTCCACGTCAGCATGCGCCGCCCGGCGAGAGCAGGCGCCCGAGGCGCCCGGCGCGCGGACCGGAGAACAGCGGCAGCCACATCGACGCGCCCTCGGGGCGCGCCACCGCCATGCGCACGAGGGGGCGCGCCCAGTCGGCGTCGATCCGGCCTGGGACCACGGTTTCGGCCCAGCCGCGCGCTCCGGACGCGGGGTCGGCCACCGGGTTGCGCAGGTAGAACGGGCCCGCGTCGAGCGGAGCGCCGAGCGTGACCGCCGGCACCGGCGCGTCGCGGAGCTCGAGCCGCCCATGCCACGACAGCCCCCAGAGGTTGCGGCGCGGGTGCGTGGCGGAGGGGGTCGAGGGCAGGAGACGCGCGTGGCCGTCGTCGTCGCACCGAAGCAACAGGCGCAGCGGCGCGGCGTCGCCGGCCTCGGGCTCCAGCAGGTAATAGATCTGCTCGAACGCTCCTTCATGCCCGGACGCGGCCAGGCGGCCCCACGACCACGACCGGATGCCGAGGCGGGACAGGGGCGTCGTGGAGCGGTTGTGGTCGTGGTACGCGCGGCCGTCGAGCCGCCACGACGAGGCGCCCGCGTCGAGCGCCACCCGCGCTTCGCCGGGGCAGGCCAGGGGCGACCAGCGGTGCGGCGATCGCCCCTCGCCGGTGGTCGGAAGGGCGGGAATCGCGCCGTCGATCTCGATCGTGCCCGTGATTCGGTGCCGCGAACCCGGCACCGCCTCGTCCACATCGAGGCGCACGCGGCGGCGCGCGCCCACCCGGGCGCTCTCGATGCGCGTGCGACCGAAGCGCCACGCCCCGCCCGCGTCCCCCGCGTCCACCCACGCCGCGTCGTCGGGCGCGTACTCGCGCAGGAGGTAGAGATCGGAGCGGTTGTCCTGGTAGATCGCGAGGTTGAACGATGGCCGGAGCGCGGCCGCCACGGGCGCCCCCGCGCGCGCGGCGGACTCCACGCCCGGCAGGAAGGGTAGTCCCCACGACCAGATCGCGACGACCCCGTTCCCGCGGGCGTCCACCGTGTCGAGGTACCACCAGGCGAACGCGCCTTCGACCGCGAGGAGGTCGGGCGAGGTGGCGATCGGCGCAAGATCCATCATCGGTGTTGCAAACCCGGTGCAAGGGTCGTATAAGGTTTGTCATGGGAACCGGCAACCGCGCCTCGCGTTCGTTCCACGCCGACGTGATCGTCGCCGGCGCCGGCCCTTCGGGCATCGCGCTGGCGGTCGCGTGCGCGGAGTCCGGGCTCGAGGTGCTCGTGGTGGCCGCCGAGCCCGCCGCCGCCTGGCCCAACCGGTACGGCGTCTGGCTGGACGAGGCGCCCGAAGCCCTGCGGCGTCACGTCGCGGTGTCGTGGGCGAGCCCGCGCGTGTACACGTCCGACGCGCCGTTCGAGGTCGCGCGCACGTACGCCTGGCTCGACAACGACGCTCTCCAGCACGACCTCCTCGCCCGCTTCGCGGCCCTCGGCGGGCGCGTCGTCCACGGCATGGCCCGGACGGTTCGCCACACGACGGAGGGCGCGGTCGTGGCGCTCGGTCCGGGGTACGAGCTGCGGGCGCGCGTGTTCGTGGATTGCACCGGGTCCCGCTCGCCGTTCACCCTCCGCGAGCGGCCGAGCGGCCCCGAAGCGTGGCAGACGGCGTGGGGCATCTTGGCCGACGTAGACGGGTGGGACGAGCCGGGCGCCGTATGGATGGACCTGCGCGACGCGTCTCCCGCGGAGGGCGGTCCGCCGACCTTCCTGTACGCGCTCCCCCTTCCGGACGGCAGGGTCTTCCTCGAAGAGACCTCGTTGGTGGCCGCGCCCGCGCTCCCGATGGCGGCGCTCGAGGCGCGGCTCGCGGCGCGGCTCGCGGCCCGCGGGATCCGCGTCCGCGCGGTGCACGCGACCGAGCGCTGCGGGATCCCGATGAACGCGCCGCTCCCCCTGCGCGACCAGCGCGGCCTCGCGTTCGGCGCGGCGGGCGGGCTGGTCCATCCGGCGTCCGGGTACTCCGTCTCGACCGCATTCCAGCTCGCGCCGTCCTTCGCGGCGACCCTCGCCGCCAACGTCGACGACGGGCCGACGGCCGCGGCCGCCGCCGCGTGGGACGAGCTCTGGCCGACGGACCGCGTGCGCGCCCGCCACCTCCACCTCGTCGGCTCCGCGGCGCTGAGCCGCATGGCGCCCGCCGAGCTTCGCGCCTTCTTCACGTCGTTCTTCTCGCTGCCGCTCGACGTGTGGTCGCGTTTCCTCGCGTCGAACCCCGGAGCGACCGAGGTCGCCGGGACGATGCTCCACCTCTTCCGAGTGTCGCCCCCCGGCGTCCGGTGGTCCCTGGCGACGCGTAGCGCGGCCGCCTCCGGTCCCGCCCTCTTTTCCGTGCTCGGAACCTGACCGTTCGGAGATCCGCAATGTCCGTGTCCACGCTATCGGCACACTATCCGCGCCCGGCCGTCGCTCCGGTCGTCCCCGAGCCCGGGGGCCTGTCGTCCAACGACGGGCTCGACGCGGTGGAGGCGCTCCTCACGCGGCTCGCCGTCGGCCACCGCTTCGCCCGGTCCGGCATGATGGTGCAAGAGCACCTCGCCACCGGCGGGAAGCGCGTCCGCGCGCGGCTCGCGCTCGCGTCGGCGGAGGCGCTCGGCGTGGCGCGCGAGCTCGCGGTGCCGTGGGCGGCGGCCTGCGAGATGTTGCACAACGCGACCCTCGTCCACGACGACATCCAGGACGGCGACCGGATGCGTCGCGACGCGCCGACGACCTGGGTTCGGCACGGGGTCTCTCAGGCGATCAACGCCGGCGACCTCATGCTCATGCTCCCGTTCCTCGCGCTCGAGGGGCTCAACACGTCGGGCGACGTGCGCTGGTTGCTCAGTCGCGCGCTCGCCCGCGCGGCGGAGTCGACCGTGCGCGGGCAGTCCTGGGAGATGGACCTCCTCGGCGGCGAACGGACGAGCTGGGAGGACTGGCTCCGCGCGGCCGACGGAAAGACCGGCGCGTTGATCGGGCTGCCGGTCGAAGGCGCGGCGCTCCTCGCGGGCCTCGACGCCCGCACGGCGGCGCGGTTCGCCGCGGAGTTCCAGCCGCTCGGCGTGCTCTTCCAGCTCCAGGACGACCTGGTCGACCTCTCCGATGCCAAGGGGCGTCGCCGCCGCGGCTCCGACCTCTACGAAGGCAAGGTGAGCGCGCTCGTCGTCGAGCACCTCGCGCTCCACCCGGGCGAACGCGCCTGGCTCCTCGAGCTGCTCGCCACGCCGCGCGACGCCACGTCGCCGGAGCAGGTCGAGTTCGCCATGCAGCGCTTCTTCGAAGGCGGGGCGGTCGCGGCCGTTCGCGCCCGCGTCGCCGCCTACGCGTCCGCGGTGCGTGTGTCCCCGCTGCTGTCCGCGGTGCCCGACCTCCACGCCATCGCCCTGGAGCTCGTCAGCGCCATGGACCGTTCCATCCGGGAGGCCACCGCCTCCGCGTCCACCAGGAGCAAGCTCGTATGAAGCCCGTCGTCGTCATCGGTTCCGGCTTCGGAGGCCTCGCCGCCGCCGTGCGCCTCCGCGCGCAGGGGCACGCGGTCGTCGTCCTCGAGGCGAACGCGCAACCCGGCGGGCGCGCCTCGTGCGAGCTCCGTGAGGTGCCCGGCGGGGTCCACAGCTTCGACATGGGCCCGACGGTCATCACCGCGCCCTACCTGCTCGACGAGCTGTTCACCCTGCTCGGGCGCGACGCGCGCGACTACTTCGAGCTCCTCCCGGTCGACCCGTACTACCGGGTAGACTTCCCGGACGGGTCGTCCTTCGACTACGTCGGCGAAGAAGACCGCATCCTGGCGCAGATCGAGAAGATGAGCCCGGGCGACGTCGACGGCTACCGCCGCTTCGCCGACCAGGCCCGCGCGATCTTCTCGGTCGGCTACGACCGCCTCGTCGACGAGCCGTTCGACAGCCCGTGGGACATGATCAAGGTCGTCCCGGACATGATGCGCCTCGGGAGCTGGCGCAGCGTGTACGGCATGGCGTCGCAGTACCTGCGCGACGAGCGACTTCGGCAGGTGTTCACGTTCCAGCCGCTCCTCGTCGGTGGCAACCCCTACGCCACGAGCAGCATCTACCTGCTGATCCACTGGCTCGAACGGAAGTGGGGCGTGTGGTTCCCGCGCGGCGGCACCACCGCCATCGTGCAGGGGCTCGTGCGCGTGCTCGCCGAGGTCGGCGTGGAGGTGCGCTGCAACGCGGCGGTCGCGGAGATCGAGGTGGAGAACGGCCGCGCCGTCGGCGTGCGCCTCGAGAACGGCGAGCGGATCGCCGCCTCCCACGTGGTGAGCAACGGTGATCCGAGCACGACCTACGCCCGGATGATCGACGCGAAGCACCGTCGCGTCCACACGGACGCGGCGGTGCGTCGCAAGACCCCGTCGATGAGCCTGTTCGTGACGTACTTCGGGACCCGACGTACCTACTCGGACATCGCCCACCACACCATCGTGCTCGGGCCGCGCTACAAGGGGCTGCTCGACGACATCTTCCGGAAGAAGGTGCTCGCCGACGACTTCTCGCTCTACCTGCACCGCCCGACCGCGACCGACCCGTCGCTGGCGCCGCCGGGCCACGAGAGCTTCTACGTGCTCTCCCCCGTGCCGAACGATCGCAGCGGGCTCGACTGGTCGCAGCACGCGGAGGCCTACGAGCAGAAGATCCTCGGGGCGCTCGAAGACCGGTACATGCCGGGGCTCCGCGACTCCCTGACCACCTGCTTCTCGGTGGACCCGCGCTACTTCGCCGGGAAGCTGCGGAGCTGGGACGGCGCGGCCTTCGGGCTCGAGCCGCTGCTCACGCAGTCGGCGTACTTCCGCTACCACAACCGGAGCGAAGACGTGGCGGGCCTCTACTTCGTCGGGGCCTCGACCCATCCCGGCGCGGGCGTACCCGGCGTGCTTAACACGGCGAAGGTGCTCATGAAGGTGATGCCGGCGCCCGAGGCGCCCCTCGACGTGCCCGCGCCCGCCCGGAAGGCCGGATGACCCAGTCCTCCCACGCCCTCGCCCTCCCCGACGTCGTGCCGGAGTCGCGCGAGGTGCTCGCCAAGCACGCGCGCAGCTTCAAGCTGGCGAGCGTGTTCCTCGCGCCGGATCGTCGCGACGACGCGAGCGTGTGCTACGCGTTCTGCCGCCTGCTCGACGACACGGCCGACGAGGCGCCCACCCTCGAGTCCGCCCTCGAAGGGGTCGAGACGATCCGCGCGGAGCTGCTCGGCAAGCGGCGCGCTCGGCCGCTCGTGGCGGCCTGGCGCATCATGGCGCTCCGGACGCGCATCCCCGTGCGCGCGGCGCTCGACCTCGTCGACGGCGTGCGATCCGACCTGGAGCCGGTGCGCGTGGCCGACGACGCGGAGCTGCTCCGGTACGCGTACCGGGTGGCCGGCACCGTCGGGCTGATGATGTGCGGGGTTCTCGGCGTGAAGGGCGAGGTCGCGCGTCGCCACGCGATCGACCTCGGCGTCGCGATGCAGCTCACGAACATCGCGCGAGACGTGGCGGAGGACGCCCGGATGGGCAGGGTGTACCTGCCTCGTACGCGCCTGGAAGCGGCGGGCACCTCGCCGGAGGCGCTGCTCGAAGGCCGCGCGGACCCGGCGGCCGTGTCCACGGTCGTACGTGACCTGCTGGCCGTGGCCGAGGTGTACTACCGGTCGGCGGACGCCGGCATGCCCCACATCCCGTTCCGCTCGCGGGTGGCGGTGCTCGCCGCGTCGCGGCTGTACCGGCAGATCGGGCGGGTGCTCCTCGCGCGCGGCGCCGATCCGCTCCAGGGACGGACGGTCGTGGGGTGGTTCGGCAAGGCCGCGGCGCTGCTCGCGGCGCTCGGCGCGGCGTGGTTCGACCCGGTCGCGACGGGGCGCCGCCGCGTCACGCACGACGCGGGACTGCACGCCTCCCTTCACGGTTTCTTCGGGGTCAACGGCTGAATCATGTCGTACCGCATCAAGACCGTCGCCGCGATGACCGGGATCCCCCGCGCGACGATCGTCGCGTGGGAGCGCCGCTACAACGTGCTGGAGCCGCGCCGCTCGCCCGCGGGCTACCGGATCTACGATGACTCCGACGTCGCGTTCCTGCGGCAGCTGAAGGCCAAGGTCGACGAGGGGCTCGCGATCTCCGAGGCGGTCGCGCTCTATCGGGGCGGCGGCTTCCGCGACGCGCCGGTGGAGGAGCCCGCGGCGCGCGCCCCGACCACCCTGCACGGGCCGGTCCTCGACGCCCTGCTCGCCTTCGACCGGACTGCGGCCGAGCGCGCGCTGGTGCCCCTGCGGGAGACCTCCTTCGAGCGGCAGCTCGACCACGTGTACATGCCGACGCTGGAGGAGCTGGGCGACATGTGGGAGGCCGGCGCGGTGACGATCGCGCAGGAGCACTATGCATCCGGGTTCGTGCGCGAGCGCATGCTCGGGATGTTCCAGTCCCTGGACGCCGGCCCCGTGGACGGCCCGACCGTGACGTGCGCGGCGCCGCCGGGCGAGACCCACGAGCTCGGCCTGCTCGCCGTGGCGATCCGGCTCGCCCTCCGGGGCTTCCGCATCACCTGGCTCGGGTCGGACCTGCCGTTTCCGGATCTGTGCGCCTTCCTCGGGCGTCACCCGCCGCGCCTCGTCGCGCTGTCGGCCATCCGCCGCGGCTCGGAGCGCGCGATCGAGTCCTACGCGCGTCAGGTTCGTGCGTGCGCGCACCCGCGGTCGATCGTGTGCGTCGGCGGGCCCGGGGTGATCGGCCTCGAGGAGCGCTCGACCGAGCGCCTGTGGTTCTGCCCGTCCCTCGAGGCGCTGCTCGCGCGCTGGAATCAGGAGTCGCGCGGCACCTGAGGGCGAGCTATCCGCGCGCGTGGATCTGTCCTCGTATCTCCCGTCGCTGCCGCCCCAGATGCTCGTCGGGGTGCAGGCAGGGCTGACCTTCGTGGCCAGCGCGCTCGTGCTGCTCACCGTGCGCGGGTTGCTCCTGCGCCAGGCGCACCGCTGGGCCGCGCGCGCCCGCGTCGAGGGCGACGTCGTGGCGACGGTCGTGACGCCGTCGTTCCTCTGTGTGCTCGCGCTCGCGCTCGCGGTCACCGTGCGGGCCTCTCCGCTGCCCGACGAGCTGCGAATCCCCGCGGCGCGCGTGCTCGATGCGCTGGTCATCTTCTCCGCCACCCTGGTGTCGGCCAGCGTCGCGGCGGCGATCGTCGATGGTCTCATCCGGCGCGCCAGCCCGGACCGCGGCGTGCCTGCCCTCGGGCGCCTCGCGGCGCGGTGGCTGGTGCTCGGCGCGGGCCTGACGGTCGTGCTGCACGCCCTCGGCATCGAGATCGGCCCGTTCCTCGCGGCCCTCGGCGTCGGCGGTCTCGCGGTGGCGCTCGCCTTGCAAGAGACCCTGGGCAACCTCATCGCCGGCGTCCACATCTTGATGGAGCGCCCGTTCGAAGTCGGGGACTTCGTCGAGCTCGAGGCCGGCCAACGGGGGACGGTGACCGACGTGGGCTGGCGCACCACCCGGCTACGCACGGTCGACGACGACGTCGTGGTCGTGCCGAACGCGAAGGTCGCGGGGATTCAACTGCTGAACTTTCACCTCGGCGTGCGACGCTCGCGCCTGAACGTCGAGGTGCGGGTGGCGCACGGCGAGGACCCGACGCGCGTCGAGGCGGCGCTCTTGCGTGGGGTGGCCTACGCCGGCGACCGGTACGAGATCCTCGACACGCCGCTCCCCGACGCCCTGCTCGTCGAGGTCGGCGAGTGGGCGCAGCGCTGGCAGGTGCGGTTCTACGTGGACGACGCGACCACCGCGCCTCGGGCGCGCGACGCGGTCAACCGCGGCATCGTGCGGGCGCTCCGCGAGGCCGACCTGCGCATCGCCCTCCCACAGCTCGTCGTGCCCGGCCACGACACACGACACACGAGGTACGATGTTTCGGCCTAAGCGTCCTGCAACGCCCGTTCGCAAGGACAGGCCCGCGCGCCGCGACGCCGCCGTGCGCACCGCCGTTCCCGACCGCCGCGCCGGCGCCGCAGCGCCGCGTCCGACGGCCGCGCTCCCTTCGGTCAGCGGAGAGCGCCTCGAAGGCCGCAACGTCGTCCTCGACGCGCTGGAGCGCGGGCGCCGCCGCGTCCTGCGCGTGTGGCTCGACCTCGGGGCGAAGCCCGACGAGAAGGTGAGCCGGATCCTCGCGCTCGCCGGTGACCGCGTGACGCGCGTGGAGCGTGCCTTGCTCGACCGCATGAGCGTGACGGGCGTGCACAACGGGGTCATCGCGGAGGCGGAGCCGCTCCCCGAGCTGCGGGTCCGCGACATCCTCGCCGCCAAGCACGATCCGTTCTTCGTCCTCGTGGACGAGGTGCAGTACGAGCACAACCTCGGCGCCGTGCTGCGCAGCGCGCTCGGCGCGGGCGTCGACGCCGTCGTGGTGCCGGTGCAGCGCGGCAAAGGGCTGTCGCCGGTGGTGCACCGCGTCAGCATGGGCGGCGCCGAGGCCGTGCCGCTGATCCGCGAGGGGATCTCCAGCGCCCTGGCGGAGATGCGCCGCGCCGGCGTCCGCATCGTCGGGGCCGACATGGGCGGCGCCCCGCCGTGGGAGCTCGACCTCACGGGCCCGCTCGCGCTCGTGCTCGGGGGCGAAGACAAGGGCCTCACGGACCCCGTCCGCAAGCGGTGCGATCACGTCGTCGGCATCCCCCTGCGCGGCGGCTTGGAGAGCCTCAACGTCAGCGTGAGCGCCGGCATCGTGCTGTTCGAGCGCGTTCGGCAGATCGCCACGCGCGGCTGACCCGTCGGACGCTCAGTACGCGAGCACCCGCAGGATGTTGGCGGGTGAGGGGTCGGCCGCCCACGCCTCGATGACGTCTTCGGCCGGCGCGCGGCCGGACGCGGCGCGCTCCTCGAGCGGATCGAGGAGAGACACGTCCTCGCCGAGCGCGGCGAGCCCCCGGCGCGCGACGCCGACGACCTCGCGCGCCCAGTCCGCGGCGGTGTGCGCCCCCAGCCGCGCCGAGAGGCCGTCCTTCGCGCCCGCGGCGTGCTGCTCCGCGGGAGAGCCCGGCGTCGCCGAGAAGCGCGCCGTGAGCGCCAGGGCGTCGTCGAGCGCGCCGTACAGCAGCCCCGTCCAGAGCGCGCAGAACGTGATCGACAGGGGCAAGGACACCGCGTCCGCGCCGCGGAGCTCGATCGTTCGCTTGACGCGGACCTCCGGGAAAACCGAGGTCTGGTGAAGGGACCAGTCCGCCTCGGTGGGGTAGCGCCCGTCGTGTCCGCGCTCCATCCAATCGCGGAAGGTGCGGCCCTCCGCGGGGGTCCACCGCCCGTCGAGCTTGAAGAACATCATCGGGGTGTCGAGCAGGTAGTCGACCCAGCGCGCGTGCGAGTAGCCCTCGCGGACGGCGGCCGGGAACCCGGTGCGCGCGGGGTCGGTCAAGGTCCACACGTGGCCGCGCCAGCTCCGCCAGCCGGTCTCCCGGCCCTCGGCGATCGGCGAGTTGGCGAACAGCGCGGTGGTGAGCGGGCCCAGCCCCGCGGCGACGGCGAACTTGCGCGCGCAGTCCGCCTCGTCGAGGAAGTCGAAGTTGGCCTGCACGGAGCAGGTGCCCTTCATCATCCACTCGGCGAGCGGGCCGACCTTGGGGAGGTACTCGCGCATGACGGCGTAGCGGCCCTTCGGGACGTACCGGATGTCGTCGATGCGCGCGTAGGGCGTGAGCCCCGCCGCGATCCAGCGGTGGTCCTTGCCCGCGCTCAGCGCGACGAGCTGGTCGCGGTTGCGCCGCACCTCGGCGGCCAGGTCCGCGAGGCGTCGGAACGGCGCCCCGCTCAGCTCCACCTGCCCACCCGGCTCGAGGGTGATGCTGGCGCCCGCGTAGGTGAGGGCGATCGGCCAGCCGCCTTCGGCGACCACCTCGGCGGACTCGCGCGCGGCGAGCTGCTCGAGGATCCACTTGATTCCATCCGGATCGTGGTAGTCGACGGCGCGGCCGTCGGCTCGGACCACCGCGCGTTCGTACTCACCCCCGACCAGCCACCGCTCGCGCGGCGCGCCGTAGCTCTCGTAGGTGCGTACCAGATCGGCGTACGTGATCGTCGTCGGCATGCGCTCGAGCCTCGCGGCCGGCTCAGTCACCCGAAGGGGCGGACGCGTCAAGCGCGCCGCTGTATAGTCGACAGGGAGCCCACATGCCCTCGATCCTCTTCGCCATGCTCGGTTGCGTCCCCGTCCTGAACACCCCAGGCGGCCCCGTGGCGGACCAACCCTGGATGATGCCGGTCAACTCGTGGCCGGTCAGCACCCCGCCCGACGGACTGCGCGCGGAGGGGTTCGATCCGGGCGAGGTCATCCCCGACTTCCGATTGCCCGACCAGCACTGGGAGGAGGTGTCCCTCTGGCAGTTCTGGGGCCGGGTGGTCGTCGTCGACGTCAGCACGATGTGGTGCAGCCCGTGCCAGCAGCTCGCGCGCGGCATCCCGGAGATCGCCGAGTCCTGGCGGGACGAGGGGCTCATCTACCTGACGGTGTTCCCGCAGGACGTGCACAACGAGATCCCCGACCAGGCGGACCTCGAAGAGTGGGCGGAGTCCTTCGACATCGAGGAGCCCTTGCTGTCGGACGCCGAAGGGTGGTCCTACGACGTCGTGCCGGACAACGCGTTTCCGGGCGTGCTGATCGTGGGCGAGGACATGCGCGTGGTGTCGCGCGTGGGCGCGCCGACGGACGCGGCGGTCGAGGCCGCGATCGAGGCCGCGTACGAGTAGCTACTCGAGGCGCTTGACGAGGTGGTAGCCGCGCGCCGTCTCGACGACCGCCGTGACCTCCCCCGGCGCGAGCTCGAACGCGGCGCTGTCGAGCGGGCCCGCGAGCTGTCCGCGGGTGAACCAGCCGAGGTCGCCGCCCTCCTCGCGAAGGGGGCCGTCGCTCGTGTCCAGCACCACGGCGTCCCATGCCTCGCCCGCGGCGATGCGCGACGCGGCGCGGTCGGCGAGCGCCTTCGCGGCGTCCTTGTCGCGCTCGATGCCGCTCGGCGCGCGCTCCGCGCCCTTCCAGGTGACGACGAGGTGGGCGGCGTGGATCTCCCGCAGCTCGTCGCGCCGGATGACGTGGTAGCCGAACGGGGTCTCCACCAGCGGGCTGACGCCCCCGACCGCGAGCTGCTTCACCGCGGCCTCGAAGGGGGCCACCATCGTGCCGTCCTCGAAGCCGCCGAGGTCGCCGCCGCGGCTCGCCGTGGCGTCGTCGGAGTATTGGCGCGCGACCGCCGCGAAGTCCTCGCCGGCGAGCACCTTCGCGCGGGCCTCTTCGGCGCGGAGGCGGGCCTCGTCGCGCGTGCGGGCGATGTTCGGCAAGGCGCCGACGGCCCCCGCCCAGGTCACGAGGATGTGGCTCGCCGCGACGCGGCGGGCGGTCGTCGCGACCACACGCGGCGGCGGCGGCGCGGCGGGCTCGACCGAGGACGGAGCCGTCGGCGTGGCGGGGGCCGGGGCGGCCGGCGCGGCGGACTCGCCGGAGCAGGCGACCAACAGAGCGACGAGCAGGATCATTCCGCCATGTCCGAGGCCGAGCGCGGCGCGATCTTGGCGTTGTCGAAGCTGTAGAGCGCGACGCCGGTGATGCTGCTCCACGCGCCGGAGGCCGGCTGGTCGAGGGCGTCCCAGAGGAAGTCGTCCACCCGAAGGCAGCCACCGACCTCGAATTCGTCGTAGTCGGCGGTGCCGTCGGGGTTGGGGTCGGTGAGCGCGACGTCGCGCACGACGACCAGCATGCCCTCGAGCGGCTCGGCGCGTGCGCCGCCCGTAGCCACGTCACAGGGGTCGACCTCGATCGGATCCGGCACCGCGGCGGTGCCCGTCGGCGTGACGGTCGGGTCGGTGATCTCGGTCAACCCGAAGTATTCGGTGTAGGTGCCCACGACCGAGACGACGTCGCCCATGGCGACCGTCGTGGCCCCGCGGTCGTACACGTAGAGGCCGCCGTACTCGGCGGCCGCGGGATCCTGCACGAAGAACCCGCCCGACGCGCGGATGCCCGTCACCACCACGCCGCTGATCGCGACGCTGTCGCCGTCGGCGGGGTGGTTGGGGTGGGAGGGGTCACGGATGGCCTCGACCGTGAGATCGCACGCGTCGCCCTCGCCGCTCGGATCGTCCGGGCACGCGTCGCACGCGTCGCCCACGCCGTCGTCGTCTCGGTCCGCCTGGTCGTCGCCGAGCCACGGGCACACGTCGTCGTCGTTGGCGACGCCGTCCGCGTCGATGTCTCCGGGGGCGCCGCACGCGGTGGCGGTGGCGTTGATGGGGCAGGGGTCGCACGCGTCGCCGGTGGCGTCGCCGTCGGTGTTCCACTGGCCCGGGTCGTACACCTCCGGGCACACGTCGTTCGCGTCGGGGACCCCGTCGCCGTCGGCGTCACCGGCCGCGGGCGCCGCGAGCGCGCACTCCGCGGCCGCGCTCTCGCACTCGAAGAGGGGGTAGAGCTCGCCCGCGTACTGGTAGCCCGACGGCATGGACACGGCGCCGAGCAGGCCCGCGAGGGTGGACTCGAGGTCGTCGAGGCTCGTCGCGTCGTCGCCGCTGGCGCCGTCGCGCACGCAGATCGAGCGCTCCTCACCGCACACGTCGAGGGTGTCGCACAGCGCCGCGTCGCGGGCGAGGGGCGCCAGGAGGTCGGTCACGCCGTAGCGGGCCTCCCCACCCACGAGCACCAGCCGCACGTCGTGCGCGCCGGCGTCGATGATGCGGCGGTAGGGGTGCTCGGCGTAGGCGTAGACCGCGATGTCGGCGAGGGTGCCCTCGACCAGGGTGCCGACGATGCCGTCGAGCCCGACCACCGCGGCCGCGTCGGAGGTCACCTTCTCCCAGAGCCGCACGTCGGAGAGGGGCGCGCCCTTCGCGTCGAGCCACTGCTCTGCGCAGGCGATCTCGCGGGTGGGGGCCATGGTGCCGGACCAGGTCCAATCGGTGCCGATGGCCCAGGGCACGCCGATCGACTCGGCGATCTCGATGGGGGTGGTGGTCGCGTAGAGACCGAGGTTGGAGCGGGGCGACCACACGATCGCGGTGCCGGTCGCGGCCATGCGCGCGAGCTGCGACGTGCTCGCGTCGGTGGAGTGGACCCAGCCGTGGCCGGGGCCTTCGGCGCCGGCGGAGGCCATGTGGTTGAGCTCGGCGCGCACGCTGCGGTCGCGGCCCTCGCCGACGTGGTTCAGCACGCCGTCGAGGTCGCCCGAGCCGAGACGGCTCGACCAGCTCGACGCGTCGGACGCGTCGACCGCGTCGGTGACCGTCGAGGACGAGTAATAGAGCTCGTAGCCGGAGATGTCGGACGCAGAGCCGCTCTCGTCGAGGTTGCGCACGAGCACGTCGATGCACGACGCGTCGCCGGCGGAGCCGACCGCGGACGTGGTGCCGTGCACCAGCTCCCGCGCCTCCGCCCACTTCATGATCTCGCACTCGTAGGCGTCGGAGATCTCGTCGTACGCGGTGCGGTACTCCCAGTGGCGGTCGTCCGCGCGCCAGTCGTAGCGGTCCTCGAAGTCCGGATCGACCTGCCATGGCGCCAGGACGTTGTACTGGAGGTGGTTGTGCGCGTCGATCAGCCCGGGGCTGATGATGCCCTCGGTGCACACCACCGATGCATCGGACGTGTCACATGTGTCGCCGACACACGTGATGCGACGCGTGTCGCGGTCGTAGACCACCACACCGGCGACCGGCCCCTCCGGCGCGAGCACCACGCCGGACAAGGCGACCTTCGACCCGGCGACCGTGGTCGCGGCGCAGTCGGGGAGGGCGGGCCCCAGGGTGTCCGTGGGGCGGGTGTCGTCGGTGTCGTCGGTGTCGTCGGTGTCGTCGGTGTCGTCGGTGTCGTCGGTGTCGTCGGTGTCGTCGGTGTCGTCGGTACCGGTGTCGTCGTCGTCGCGGGGCTTGTCCGTACCGGAGATCTGACCGTCACACGCCGAGAGCGCGAGGCAAGACAGGAGCGGGAGGAGGAGCAGGCGCACGGGTACCTCGGAGGCGGCGGGCGTAACCCGGCGAGGCGGGCCGGGCGGTTAGCTTCGGCCGTGCCCGACACCCCCGAGATCCTCGCCGTCGCGCTCGCCACCGTGGTGCGCCTCCGTGTGGGCCCGTCGCTCTGCGCGGGCGTCACCGTGGGCCCCGACCTCGTCGCCACCGCGTATCACTGCGTCGCGACCGGCCTGCCGCCCGAGGTCGGCTGGCGCGACGGCCACACTCGCGTCGGGACGGTGGTCGCGCGCGACCCGACGCGGGACCTCGCGCTCATCCGCGTCGCCGCGGAGGGGCGCCCCGTGGCGACGGTGCGCACCGACGCACCGGCGGTGGGGGAGCGGGTGTACGGCCTCGGCCACCCGTTCGGGGTCGCCACCGGCGGCAAGCTCGAGGGCCTGCTCGAGTGGAGCGCGAGCGAGGGCATCGTGAGCGCGGTGGGGCCGTGGCTCCTCCAGACCGATGCCCCGCTGAACCCGGGCAACAGCGGCGGGCCGCTCGTCGACGCCGAGGGGCGCGTCGTGGGCATCGTCAGCCGAAAGATCGGCGGCGACGGCGTGGCGTTCGTCGCGCGGGCCGACGATCTGCACGCGATGTCGCGGTCGCCGACGCCCGGCCCGGCGCTCGGCGGCACCTGGGGCCTCGGCGGCGGCGTGTGGCTGTCGGAAGAGACGAGCCCGGAGCTGGTCCTGTCCCTGACGGTGCGCGAGCGCTTCGTCGCGCGGGCGTGGGTCGGGGTGAGGCTGCCCGACGTGGAGGAGCGCGTCACGGTCACGGGCGAGCTCCGCCAGCGCCTCGGCCGCGGGGCCCTCTCGACGACGATCGACGTCGGCGGCGGACTCTCGTGGGATGGCGCGGCGCGAGGGGTGCTCACCGCGCGGGTCGGCGTCGGGGCCTTCGGGCTCGGCGCGCGCTGGACTCCGTCCGGAGCGCTGCGCCTGGGGGTCGACCTCGACGTGCCGGGGGTCCTCGGGGTGTGGTAGCCCATGGCACGCCGCTTGCTTCACCCATCGGTGTCACCTTGGAGGCCCGATGTTTCTGTTCGCCCTGCTCACCGCCTGCTTCGACGAGACCGCCTGCACCACCATCGCCGTCGGCTCGGTCAACGTCGTGCTGGAGACCGACTCCGGCGCCGCCGCGCCCGCCGCCGCGGTCGTCGAGTTCAAGGCCCCGAACAACGACTGGGCGCCCTGCGAGTCCTGGTCGGACGGGGCGTGGGTGTGCGGGTGGGACGTGGCCGGCGAGCTGGAGATCCGCGCGAACGCCGTGGGCCTCGCCGAGGCGACCGCGCGCGTGACCGTCGGCGAGGACGAGTGCCACGTCATCCCCGAGGCCGTCACCCTGACCCTCGAGCCGCTCGACTGCACCGACGTCGAGGTGCCCTCGGTGCTCGCCGAGGTGGTCGGGGCCGGCGGGGAGGCCCTCGAGGCCGTCGAGGTGACCTGGGCCCGCACCAACGCGGAGCACGCGCCGCAGCCGTGCGACGCGCAGGGCGGCGGTCTCTGGGCGTGCGCCTGGGAAGCCTCGGGCGAACTGGAGATCCACGCCACCGCCGCGGGCCACGTGCCGCAGACGAAGGTCGTCGCCGTGGGCGCGGACGCCTGCCACGTGGAGACCGAAGAGGTGCGCTTCGAGCTCCAGTGGGGCGCCGACTGACTACCGCGCGCGCACGACCTGGCCGCGGGGCGCCGCGGGCTCCGCGCGCGGCATCAAGCGCCCGGCTTCCTCTGCGACGTGCTCCACCGCGGGGAGCGGCTCGCCGTAGAACCGGGCGCCGAGGGTGCGGAACGGCGCCGGGTCGCCGGTGCAGGCGATCCGGAGCCCGCCGCCCGTGCCCACGCGCGCCCCGAAGGTGGGGTGCCGCTCCAGCCACCGCGCGGTGGCGTCGGCGATGGCCGCGGACGGATCCAGCACGGTCGACGCCGCGCCGACCTCCTCGCGGATGAGCGACGCGAGCAGCGGGTAGTGCGTGCAGCCGAGCACGAGGGTGGGGCACTCGGCGAGCCCGTCGAGGCTGTGTCGCACCGCGAGCCGCGCGAGCGGGCCGTCGCAGAGCCCCTCCTCGACCATCGGCGCCCAGAGCGGCGCGGCGCGCTGCACCACGGCGCGCGTGGGGTCGAGCTTGTGGATCTCGGCCGCGAACGTGCCGCTCGCGACGGTACGGGCGGTGCCGAGCACGGCGATCGGACCGGACGAGCCCGCGACCGCCGCCTCCGCGGTGGGGATCGTGACCCCGAGGATGCGGCGCGCGTCGCCTGAGCCGTCCTGGATGTATCGCTGCTGGAGGTGACGCAGGGCGACACAGCTCACCGTGTGACACGCGACGACGACGAGCGCACAGCCCTCGTCGAACAGGCGCTCGACACATTGTTCGGCGAACGTGAGCAGCGTGTCGACGTCGCGGCCGCCGTAGGGGGCCCGCCCCGAGTCGCCCAGGTACAGGTAGTCGGGCTCGGGCAGGCGCGCGCGCAGGGCGCGCAGCACCGTCAGCCCCCCGAAGCCCGAGTCGTAGACGCCGATCATCGGGCCGCGCTCACGCGCGGAATTCTTCGCCGCTGGCGCGGATCATCAGGCGCCCGACGACCTCGGCGGCGCGGGCCTGTCCGTGGGCGATCGCGGCCACCGCCGCGGTGATCGGCAGGTCGCGGCTGTGGGCGAGGAGGGCGTCGCAGAGGGCCGCCGCCCCCGGGTCGGTCTCGCCGCGCGCAAGGGCGAGGCCGCGCGCGTGCCCGAGGTGATCCGGCAGGCCGGCGGCGGCGACGAGCTCGCCGACCCCGGCGAGGCCGGAGAAGGTTCGAGGATCGCCCTGGATCCGAGCGGAGAGCCGCGCCCCCTCGGCGATGCCGCGCGTGACGATCATCGCCTCGGCGCCGACGCCGAGCCCGAGGCCCCGGGCGAGGCCGAGGGCCATGGCCAGCACCTCGACCATGGCCCCGGCGATCTCGACGCCCGGGAGGTCGGCGCTGGCGTAGACGCGGCAGGCGGAGCTCCCGAGCGCGGCCTGCGCGCGCCTCGGCACCTCGTCGAAGCGCGCGGCGACGACCACGGCCGACGGCGCGCCGCGGCGCACCTCCGCCGCGAGCAGCGGCCCCGCGAGGGCGCCGACGCGGAGGCAGGCGGACTCGGCGAGGACGATGTCGCTGCCGCGGGCGGCGGTGACGGGCTCGAGACCACGGGTGACGAGGACGAGGTGCTCCGCGGGGCCTGGGCGCAGCGCGCGGACGCCGGCGCGCAGGCGGTCCGTGGGCGTGAAGATGAGGATGAGCGCGGTGTCCGCGCGCAGGGCCTCGGGCGTGTCGATCACGGCGACCCCCTCGGGAGCGCGGGGCCAGGCCAGCGGCGTGTGCCCCGCGGCCGCGACGAGGCGCGCGACGGCCTCCGGCAGCTCCAGCGCGGCGTCGGTGGTGCAGAGCCCGACGTTCATGGCAGCGCGTACCCGTCGAGTCGGTTGGCGTAGTAGAGCGCGAGCTGGGGATCGAGGGAGATCCGGCCGTCCGCGGCCGCCGCGACGGCGCGCACACGATGAAAGCTCGCGAAGCGGGCGAGGGCCTCGTCGAGCGCGGCGTCGTCCGTCGCGGGCAGGGCGGTCGGCTGCGCGCCGAGCGCCGCGCGCGCGCGCCCGATCGCCTCGACCACCGCGGATCGCGCCACGGCGCGCTCGCCGGCGCGGAGCCGCAGGAGCCGCCAGGTGTCGAGGCCGGGGCGCGCCGCCCGCAGGGCGCGCCACGCGGCCCAGCAGGCGAGGTGCGTGCTCTGCACGACGAAGTCGCGCGCGTACGCGTCGGCCAGCCGCTCGGCCACGCGCTCGGTGTAGACCTGATCGCGCTGCGCGTCGCGCACGACGCGCCCAGCCTCGCGCACGTAGCCGAGGCGATCCACCGGGCGACCTGCCGGATCGAGCGACCGCCCGGCGTCGTCCACGACGTTGCCCGCCACGTCCATGGGCGCGCCGAAGCGGACGTGCACCGCGGCGTCCAGGCGGAGGAGCTGGCGGAGGAACGTGAGCACGGTGCGCGGCTCGCTGAACTCGTCGTCGTTGATGATGAAGCGCTGCTTGCCCTCCTCCGCGAGGGAGTCGGCGATCAACGTCTCGGCCTCCAAGACGAGCCCGACGCTCAAGGTGCAGGGCACGACGAACACGTCTCCGTCGGCGCGCCCCTCCTCGAGGCTCTCTTGCCAGGCTTGCAGGCCGGTGCCGAGCAGGCCCTTCTTCAACCGGCGCTCGAGGCGCCCGGAGCGGCTGCGCGTGCCGCCGGGGAAGAACAGCGAGTGGCAGCGACGCCGCAGCAGCTCCACCGAGTAGTCCTTCAGGACTTCCTTGTAGAGGCGGTTGCGCTTGCGCCGGTCGACCGTGTAGGCGCCGAGCCGCCGCATGAACCACGCCATCGCCGGGTTCGAGAAGAGGTTCAGGCCCGCGCCGTAGGCGAAGGGCGGGAGTCCGGCGGCGTAGAGCGCGTAGCCGATGAGCGGGCTGTCGAGGTTCGACACGTGGGTCGGGGCGAGGATCAACGTGCGATCCTTCGCGAGCGCCCGGATCTGGTCGAGCGGCCCGCTCAAGCGGATGCGCGCGCTCGGGTCGGTGTCGCCGAGCACGAGGTCGCGGGCGCGCGACGCGCTCAACAGGCGCGTCAGCAGCAGCGGCAGGACGCGCGTGGCCACGTGGTAGGTCTGGGGCGAGAACGGGTTGTGGATCTCCCGGGCGTATCGGTCGGTCAGCGAGCGCAGGGACGCGTCCACCGCGGCGCGGCTCCCCACCGCGATCGCCCGCGCCGCGGCATCGAGGGTCTGCTCGTACTCCGGAGGCTCGTCGCGCGAGGCTTCGAGGCGCTTCCGCTCGAGGAACACCGTGTCCGCCAGCACGTCGGCCGCGACCGCGTCGGGCGTGCCGCGCAGGCGCTCGTCGAGGCGGCGGACGAGCGCGGCGGACACCGCGTCGTCCGTAGGGGCGTCGAAGAGGGCTGGCCGAGCCGGCATCCCTGGAGACTATCGCAAGGCGCGGCGGCGCGGGGTACGGCAAGGCCGTGACCCTGACCCTCCAGGTGGCGACCCTCCCGCGCCTGCCCGACTTCCCGGCCGACGACGAGCCGCTCGGGCGCGCGGTGCTCGAGCGCCTGCTCGCCCGACTCCGCCGCGGGCGTGTGGCGCCGACCCTGATCGTGCTCTACCCCGACCGCGCGTTGGCCCTCGATCTCCGGCCGATCCTCGCGGTCGTTCGCACCCCCGTCGAGCTCCACCGCCACGTCGCGGCGTTCGCCGGCATGCCCGGCGTGGAGGCCGTCGGCGTCGTCGGGCTCCTGCGGCGCCGGGTGAGGCCCGCGGACGGCGACGCGGGCCCCGACGCGCCCGAGCTCGTGGCGGGGGCGTTCCTCGAGTGGTCCGACGGCCGTTGGTGGTGCGCGATCCGCCCGGTCGACGAGGACGCGCGGCCGATGCCGACCGACGTCGACGGCGTGACCCGGGCGGTCGACGGCGCGGCGCGCCCCGGAGGGCTCGGCGGCTGGTTCGGGCGGGCGCGCTTCGAGGGCCTCCGGGCGCACCTGAGCCCCCGAGGCGGCCCCGCCGACGGCGGTGGCGTCGGCGGCATGGTGAACTGACCTCACACGAGGATGCCGGCCGCCTTGGCCGCGCGCATCCACGCGGGGAGCTCGCCGAGCAGGCGGTCGTACAGCGCCGCCTCGGTGAGGTCGTCGAGGTCGTCCAGCGCGAAGAACCCGCAGTTGTCCACGGTCCGCCCGCCCATCTCGTCGAGGCGCTCCAGCACGCCGTAGTTGCGACCGCCGACACCCACGAACTGCCAGAAGATCGGCAGGCTCGACGCGCCGACGATCAGGCGGGTGATCTCGGCGCTGGCGCCGACACCGCCGTCGCCGACGAGCACCACGAAGGCGGGCAGCTTCGCGGGCTCCTTGGGCACCGGCAGCGGGGTCGGGCGACCCCGGGCGCCGGTGGCGCCGCCGAGCCCGTGCCCCGGCGCGTAATGATCGAGGATCATCTTGATCGCCGCGGGCTCGTGGTTGCCGCCGCCGTTGGCCTTCATCCAGGCCTTCCAGCCGCCGGCCGCCGTGTCGACGTAGCCCTCGAAGCGCGCGAGCCCCGCCGGCGGGAGCGCGGCGCAGGTGTTTCCGTACGCCCACATGTCCAGGGCGCCGTCGTCGTCGAAGTGCGCGGCGAGCGGGACGATGCGCTCGACCACCCGTTGAACCACGCCCTTGGCGTAGCGGTCGCGCATCGAGCCCGACACGTCGAGGGCGAGCCCGACCCGGGCCAGGGCGCCGTCGAGGGCCAGCTTCCGCAAGGAGACCGCCGCGGCCTTGGCGAGCGACACCAGGCGGGGCGCGGCGGTGGCCACGCGCTTCTCCAGGTCGACCTTGGGCGGTGCCGGCGCCGCGGGGGTTTCCCCGACGTCGACGCCGTGGTGACGCGCGAGCGGCCCGAGCCCGCCGTTGAACCCCTGGCCGACGGCACGCAGCTTCCACCCTCCGTCGCGGCGGTAGAGCTCGGCGAGGATGAGGGCCTTCTCGGCCATCCCGGCGGTGTCGGGCGCGAAGACCGCGGCGCCTTCGACCTCCAGGCGGACGTCCCGCACGGCGGCGAAGGCCGACGGCCCGTGGATGGTCAGCGCGAAACGGACGCGATCGATCGCCGCGGGGACCGCGCCGAGCGCCACCACGAACCGGGAGCGCCCCGGCCCCGGCTCGAGCCGCACGGCGCCCGCCGCGGCGGAGGGCTGGTTGTAGAACACGAAGTCGTCGTCGGAGCGCACCTTCTCGCCGGTGCCGACGAGGAACGCGGACGCGTCCACCTCGTCCGCGCTCGACCAGCTCACCGTGACGTTCGCGACCCCGCCGACGATCGCCGTGTTCGCGCCGGCGCGCAGGGGGATCATCGGGGCCACGCCGCGCGCGCGGACTCGGCGTAGGCCTCGAGCTGGGTCCAGTCGCTCGCCCACGTCGTGTACATGAGGCCGCGCAGCCCCGGCACGCCGGACGCGGCGGACAGCTCGTCGACGGCGGAGGTCGTGCCATCTCCGGAGTCGTAGTAGCCGGCGAGGATCTGTTCGAAGCCTCGGTCGGCGAAGAACTGCGCGGAGTTGGCGTTGCCGATGTGCCAGTTCATCACGATGGTCTCCGGGTCCAGGCCCGCCCAGCTGCCCGTGAGGTCGCCCTCGACCAGGTAGTAGCCGGCGCGCGCGTTGTGGTAGGGGTCGAACATGTCCGACCAGACGTAGGTCCGGGCGTGGGGCCACGCGGCGCGCACCCGCTCCTGGGTGTCGGCCACGTGGGCGGCGAGCAGCGCGCCGGCGTCGAGCCCGCGCGCGCCGCAGGCGTCACAGGTGTTCAGGTGACGCATCTCGTCGTAGCCGAGCATCACGCCGTTCGCCGCGGGGAAACGGGCGGACACCGCGGCGAGGTTCGCGTCGACCCACTCGTCCACGGCGGGCTCCGACAGGCACGCGCCGACCTGGTACCCGTAGATCGGCTGCACCACGAAGTGACGGAGGGTCACCTCGTCGCCTTCGGCGATGCGCGAGCCTTCCGGCAGCATCGGCACCGGCGGTTCGTGCCAGTCGTCGAACGTGCCCGGGTCGACGATCGGGGCCACGTCGGCCGGCTCGGCGTATTCGGTGCCGTCGGCGCCGGTGATCGTCAGCGGGGCGCCTTCACGCCGGATGAGGTTGACGAGCGCCGTCTCTTGGAGGGAGACGTCGTCGAACCACACCGTGCCACCCATTTCGCCCCACACGCCGACGTAGACGCTCACGTTGGTCGCGTCACCGCTGTCGAACGCGATGTCGTAGCGGGTCCAGTCCTGGGTGGCCGCGGCGCTCAGGGTGTTGAGGTTCAACAATGCGCCTCCGGCGTCGTTCAGGACGATCACCTGGGGGTATCCCCACGTGTCCGCCGTCTTCATGGACCATGACAGACGGTACTGACGGCCCGGCGCGAGCGTCGTCGATTGGACGATCCGCGCGTTGCCGCTCCCGGCGTCGATACGCGCCGCGGACGCCCCCGAGCGGAACACGGCGGTGTCGGCCTTGACGCGGTCGTCTTGCCAGCTCCATCCGCTGAATCGGTCGCCGTCGTGCGCCTCGAAGCCCCCGTCGCGGAGGCCGGCGTAGCCGTCGAGGACCTCGAGGCGCCCGCCGCGCGCCACGAAGCGTGCCGTGACGGGGCGGCCCTCGGCGAGGTCGTGGTCCTCGAAGAGGATTCCCTCCGAGTACCCGAAGGGGGCAACCGCGGGGACCACGTCGATGCCTACGGAGGCGGCGTGGTCGAGCACGGCCTGGAGGTTCGGATCGTACCAGTCGGGCAGGATGTCCGTGTGCAGGAAGTGAAGCTTGAAGTCCGCCAGGACCATCCCGTGGTAGCCGGCAGCCGAAGCACGATCGAGCAGCGCCACGACCGCGTCGACGCCCTCGGTCGTCTGGAGGTTGTACGACACATAGAACCAGAGCTCCGGCTCGGACGGTGGGTCGGTGTCTGTCGCCGTGTCGGTGTCTGTGTCGGTGTCCGCGCCGGTGCCCGTGTCGGTGTCGCCGGTGGGATCGGTGTCTTCGGGCGGGCTGGTGTCGGCCGTGGCGCAGGCCAGGAGGAGGGCGACGAGCATGGGGCGGACTATCGCGCGCAGGCGGCGCGCAGGCGCGAGTAGAACGGCGCGAGGCCGCACTCGCGCGTCGGCAGCATACCCCCGCCCTAACCCTTCACCGCCCCGCGTCCCGCCGCCCACACCGCGAGCGCCGGCAGCAGCGCCAGCCCCCACGCCCACGGGTGGTGCGCCCACGCCATGAGCACCTCGCCGCCGATGGTGACGACGAGGAGATTGTGGAGGGTGTGCGCGACCATCCCGGGCACGATCGACCGGGTGCGCACGGCGAGCGCGCCGAACACGAGCCCCAGCGCGAAGGTGTACGGCAGCCGGGCGGCCCACCCGTGCGCGATCGCGAAGGCGGCGGCTTGGACGACGATCGCGACGATCTCCGCCCGCGGCCGCGCGGACCGACGCAACAGGCCCAACATCGCGCCGCGGAACAGCAGCTCCTCGCAGATGCCGGGCACGAGGGTGAAGGCGAGCACGAGCTCCGGCCCGCGCACGTCCTGCGCGACGCGCGCGACCTCTCGGGCGAGCCAGTTCGGCACCGGCAGGATCGGGTCGAGCGCCGCCGTCAGCACGAACGCGAGGGCGAGGTTGCCCGGCACGAGGAGCAGCAGGGCGGCCCACGCGCGTGGCGCCGGAACACGAAGGCTCAAGGTGTCGCGGAGGTCGAGGCCGAGCCGCGCGGGCACGGCGAACGCGGGCGCGGCGAAGCCGCCGATGAAGCCGAGGGTGCTCTGGAGGGCGGTGGGCGTGCCGGCGAACGCCGCGGGGACCCACACCCCAGAAGAAGCCAGTGCGAAGGCGGTCAGGAGCACGACCTCGGGCGCGTGCGCCCCGCGCGCGAGCCGCTCCGTGCGGCGGTCGTCGACGCTCGCGCGCGGCTCCGGGCGCGCGACCACGCGCGCGGCGTCCCACACGAAGAACAGGGCCGCCGCGCCGGTCACGGTCGACGCGGTCACGGCGTTCGACCCGGCCCCCGCCGCGACGAGCAGCAGCCCGCCGTAGGGCACGAGCGCGCCGAGCCCCGGCGCGTGGACATCGAGGAGGGCCGCCACGATCGCCAGGAAGCCGATGACGTACATGAGCGGGATCGTCGTGAGCATCGCGGTGCGGGCGTCGCGCACCTCCACGAAGGTGCGGAGGCCCGCGGCCGCGAGCGCGGGGGCGAGGAGGAGGAGCGCCGGCCAGGGGAGGGGGCCCGTGTCCAGCCCACGGAGCGCGCAGGTCGCCAGCCACGCCGTGGCGACCAGCGCCGCCAGCGCGCTGCCGGCCGCCGCCGTGAGGAGGAACCACGCCCACGCGAGCTCGCGACGATCGCCCGGCAACGCACGCCAGGTCTCGAGCCAGCCGGACGTCCGCGCGCGTGGAGGGAGCTCGACCAGCATCGACGCGCACGCCATCAGGACGACGACGGCCACCGTCGCGCCGAGCGTCGGGCGAAGCTCGAACGCCGGCGCCTCCTCGGGGGGGAGGGGCGCGAGCACGCGCACCACGACCGCGTGATCGCTGTCGGTCGCGACACCGACGGCGTCGAGCCGCCGCCGGTGCTCGTCGCTCACCCGCGCGACGAGGCACGCGCGCGCGGCCCGGGTGGGCGCGTCCGGCACGAGCGGGTCGACCTCGAGCACCGCGCTCGCGTTCGTCCCGGTGGGCGGGAGCAGGGTGATCAACAACGACGCTTCTTCCGGCCGTACCGGAGTGTCCGGCCACGCGACCCAATCCGGCACGTCCCCCGCGAAGGCGACGGGGGGCGCGTCCCCCGCCACGCACGGCGCCGCGGGGGCGGGCTCGTCGCGCGCGGTCGACTTCGGGAGCCAGTCCTCGAGCGCGCCGGCGGAGGCGCCGCCGACCCCCACGCCCAGCGCCGCGACGACCGCGCCGACCACGCTGGCGCGCTCGCGCAACAGCGGCCGCGACTCGGCGATCACCAGCGCAACGACGCGACGCGTGTTCACTCGTCCCCCCGGCGGAGCACGAGCTGGACCCGCCGCTCCAAGGCGAAGCCCGCCAGCGCGACCACGGCCACCGCGGCCACGACGCACGCGATCACGGCGATCGTGACGTCCGACGCCGATCGCGCGTGCATCACCCCGGCGATCGGCACCCAGACCGGCGCGTTCGCGGACGCGCCCCAGACGAGGAGCGCCCCCTGCGCCGTCATCGCGTACGACGCGTTGATGTTGGCGGTGCGCGCGTTGTCCGACACACATCCGACGAGCAGGTACGACGCCGTGCTCGCGAGGCTGACGGCGCCGAGCGCGACGAAGTGCCACGCCGCGAGGGGGGTGCCCTCCATGGCGAGCCAGGCGAAGGCATACACGTTCAACGCCGCGATCGAGCCCCCGAGCATCTGAACCACCCACGCCGCGACGACGCGCGCGCCGAGCACGACCGCCATCGGCACCGGCAGCGCGCGCAGGGCCTCGGTCACGCCCTCGCGTCGGTCGGCCACCTGCGGCAGCGCGAGGAACATCATCGCCACGAGACCGAGGGTGAACGCGCCGAAGCCGAGGCCGAAGGTCTCGGCGTCCACGGGGAGCAGGTCCTCGCGCGGCAGGCGCACGGTCGCCGGGAACAGCGCCTCCACCGGATCGCCTCCGCCGAGGGCAACGAGGTCGCCCACGACCTCCTTGCCGGCGGTGTTGGTGGCGAGGCGCACCCGATGCACGGCGTTCGTCGTGTCGGCGAGGAGGTCGAGGGTGTACAGGGCGGGCGCTTCGGCGTGGGGCGGCGAGCCCGGCGCCGAGCCCTCGGACCACGACACGATCGCGGCGTCGACCTCACCCCGCTCGAACGCGCCCCGCGGGTCGTCGGACACGACGAAGTTCAGGTAGCGGTCGCTCAGGTGGCGCGGCAGGTCGAGCGCGGCCGGGAGGTCCGAGGGGATGGCGACGGTGGCCTCGAGCACCAGCCCCGTCGCGACGAGCTGCGTCATCGACATGAGCAGCGGGAGGCCGAGCAGCGCCGGGATGAGCAGGTAGGTGTGCACCTCGTCGGTGCGCGCGAGGCGGAGCAGCTCGAGCTGCACGAGGCGCACGAACGCGCGGACCAGCACGAGCGCGCGGGGCATGGTCAGGCGCGGACGATCGCGCGGAACGCGGCGGCGAGCGTCGCCGTCGACGTGCGCGCGAGGAGCTCGACGGGGGTGCCGATCGCCCGCAGCGCGCCTTCGTGGAGGATCGCGACGCGGTCGCACACGCGGTCGGCCTCGTCCATCGCGTGCGTCGAGTAGAGCACCGAAGCGCCCTCGTCGCGGAGGGAGCGCACCTCGTCGAGGAGGTCGTCGGTGGACATCAGGTCGAGCCCCGCCGTCGGCTCGTCGAGGATGAGCACCGCCGGGCGGTGGATGGCGGCGCACGCGATGCGCGCGCGCTGACGCATGCCCGTGGAGAGGGTCTCCACCCGACGATCGACGAAGGCGCCGAGGCGCATCCGGTCGACCATCCGCGTCACGGCGGCCTGGGGCGACCGGAGCCCCTGGAGATCGGCGAACAACCCAAGGCACTCGCGCACGGTGAGCCGTGCGGGGAGCCCGGACGTGGTGCTGAGGTACCCGAGGCTCGCGCGCACCGCCACGGACGCCGTGCGGATGTCGTGACCGGCTACGCGGGCGGTCCCCGCCGTCGGCGTGGACAGCGTGGCGAGCATCTGCATCAACGTCGTCTTTCCGGCGCCGTTCGGGCCGAGCAGCCCGAACACCTCGCCTTGCGCCACCGAAAACGTGGCGCCGTGCACCGCGACCACGGGCGGCCCCCCGGCGACCGGCCACTCCCGCCGCAGGCCCACCACGTCGATCGCGGTCGTCACGCCCCTACCAGAGGACCGGGTTCGTCGCCGCGCCCCACCAGTTGACCGGGAGGTCGGTCGCGGCGCCGGCCGCGGCGGTGGTCTCGTCGACGACGATCACGTCGCTCGTGCCGGTGAACGCGTACAGAGCCCCATCGGCGTAGCCCAGCCCGAACAGGCGCTCGACGCCGACGTCGCCGACGCGGCGCGTGGCGCCGGTGTCCGGATCGACCCGGATCAGGAGGTCGCCGCCCCAAACGGACCAGTACAGGTAGCCGTCGGGCAGCCCGACGATGTCGCCCGACGTCTCGTACGCGCCCGGCGCGACGAGCGTGTCGAGCGCGCCCGTGCGGACGTCGATGAAGCTCACGCCCGCGCCGGCGCCGACGAGGCGGCCGTCGGACACGAAGGTGAGCCCCGTGAGCTCATCCCCGAGCGTCGCGACGAAGGTACACTCCGCGGTCGTCGGATCGATACGGTAGAGGGCGTCGAAGCTCCCTCCGTACATCACACCGTCGAGGCTGATCGCGATGTCGGTCATGCCGCCGTCGAGGGCCGCGCCGCCCTCGCGGAAGGTGCCGATCCGCGTCGCGGTCCGGGTGTCGGGGTCGAAGCTGTAGAGCGTGCTCGCGTCGTTGATGTAGACGGGCTCCGTCGCCGGCCAGGGGTCGCCCGTCTCGGGATCCGTGTCCTCGGCGGTGTCGGCCGCGGAGTCCTCGACGTCGGTGTCGTCGGTGTCGACCGCCGGATCCCCGCTGTCGACGGTGTCGTCGGGCACGTTCGTGTCTTCGTCCTTGCCGCGCAGGACGTAGTCCGTGCAGGCGAGCGCCAGGGAGGCGATCATGGGGAGGCTCCGGAGGCGCACGGCACTAACCGTTCGTCGGGCGAGCGGGATAGATCCCCGACCGCCCAAGGAGCTCTCGATGCGCGCCCGCGTCTACGTCACCCTCAAGCCCGGCGTCCACGACCCGGCCGGAAAGGCCGTGCAGGGGGGGCTCGCGAACCTCGGCTTCCCCGAAGTGCGCGACGTGCGCATCGGCAAGTTCTTCGAGATCGAGGTCGAGGACGGCGCGGACCCGAAGGCCCGCATCGAAGAGATGTGCCGCAAGCTCCTCGCCAACACCGTCATCGAGAACTTCCGCGTGGAGCTCGCGTGAAGTCCGTCGCGGTCGTCACCTTCCCGGGTAGCAACTGCGACGCCGATCTCCGGCACGCGGTGGCGCGGGCGGGGCTCACGCCGAAGGCGGTGTGGCACAAGGACACGTCGCTCGGCGCGGTGGACGCGGTGATGCTGCCCGGAGGCTTCTCCTACGGCGACTACCTCCGCTGCGGCGCCATCGCGCGTTTCTCGCCGATCATGGCGGAGGTCGTGCGCTTCGCCCAGGCCGGCGGGCCCGTGCTCGGCGTCTGCAACGGCTTCCAGATCCTGTGCGAGACCGGGCTTCTGCCGGGCGTGCTGCTCCGCAACGCCGGGCTCAAGTTCTTGTGTCAGGATGTATCACTGAGCGTGAGTGGGCGTACGACGCCGTTCACACGCGATGTGTCGGGCCCGATCCGCCTGCCGATCGCCCACATGGAGGGCAATTGGTACGCCGACGACGACACCCTCGCCCGGGTCGAGGGGGAGGGGCAGGTGGTGTTCCGTTACATCGGGGGCGCGCCGAACGGCGCCCGCAACGACGTGGCGGGCGTGTGCAGCGCGACGGGCAACGTGGTCGGCCTCATGCCGCACCCGGAGCGCTACGTCGAGGACGAGGTGGGCGGATGTGACGGGGCGGCCATCTTCCGCTCTCTGGTGGAGGTGCTTGGATGAACCGCGAGATCACCCCTGAGCTCGTCGCGAGCCACGGCCTCGACGCCGCCGAGTACGCCCGCATCCTCGAGTGCCTCGGCCGTGCGCCCGGCTTCGTGGAGCTCGGCGTGTTTTCCGTGATGTGGAGCGAGCACTGCTCGTACAAGTCGAGCCGCGTTCACCTCAAGCGCCTGCCGACCACGGGCCCCCGCGTCTTGATCGGCCCCGGCGAGAACGCCGGCGCGGTCGACATCGGCGACGGCCTCGCCGCGGTCTTCAAGATGGAGTCGCACAACCATCCGTCGTACATCGAGCCGTACCAGGGCGCCGCCACCGGCGTCGGCGGCATCCTGCGCGACGTGTTCACGATGGGCGCGCGGCCCGTGGCCCTGTTGAACTCCCTGCGCTTCGGCCGCCTGGACCACCCGAAGACGCGGTCGCTCGTGCATGGCGTGGTCGCCGGCATCGGCGGCTACGGCAACTGCATGGGCATCCCCACCGTCGGCGGAGAAACGAGGTTCGACTCTTCATACGACGGAAACTGCCTCGTCAACGCCTTCTGCTGCGGCGTCGCGCGTCACGACGGCATCTTCCTCGGCACGGCGGCCGGCCCGGGGAACCCGGTGTTCTACGTCGGCGCGCGGACGGGGCGCGACGGCATTCACGGCGCGACCATGGCGAGCGAAGAGTTCGGCGAGGGCAGCGACGAGAAGCGGCCGACGGTGCAGGTCGGCGATCCCTTCCAGGAGAAGCTGCTGCTCGAGGCCTGCCTCGAGCTGATGCAGCGCGGCTGCATCGTCGGCATCCAGGACATGGGCGCCGCGGGGCTCACCTCGAGCTCGGTCGAGATGGCCGGTCGCGGCGGGGCGGGCCTGCGGCTCGACCTCGACAAGGTGCCGATGCGCGAGGTCGGCATGACCCCGTACGAGGTCCTCCTCAGCGAGAGCCAGGAGCGCATGCTGCTCGTGCTCGAGCTGGGCCGCGAGGCCGAGGTGTTCGAGGTCTTCGGCAAGTGGGACCTGCAAGCCGCGCAGGTCGGCGTCGTGACCGACGACGGCGTGTGGCGCTGCACCTGGCACGGCGAGGAGGTCGCCGCGATCCCCGTGGCGGTGCTGACCGACGCGGCCCCGAAGTACGACCGGCCTATGCGCGCCCCCGAGCCGCCGCCGCCGCTGCCGGAGCTGACCCATGCCGACACATTCTCCGATGTGTTGCTCCGCCTGCTCGCGGAGCCCGACGTCAGCGACAAGCGGTGGATCTGGCGGCAATACGACCACCAGGTCGGCACCGACACCACGGTCGGCCCCGGGGCGGACGCGGCCCTCGTGCGCCTGAAGGGCACCGAGAAGTACCTCGGCTTCGTGTGCGACGCGAACGGCCACCACGTGGGCCTGGACCCGTTCGTGGGCACCGCCGGCCAGGTGGCGGAGTGCGCCCGCAACCTCGCCTGCGTCGGCGCCGAGGGCATCGGCCTCACGGACTGCATGAACTTCGGCAACCCGCAGCGGCCCGAGATCATGTGGCAGTTCGCCCAGAGCGTCGACGGCATGGCGGAGGCCTGCGTGGCGCTCGGCGTGCCGGTCGTGAGCGGCAACGTGTCGCTGTACAACGAGACCGATGGGCGCGGCATCCTGCCGACCCCCGGGCTCGCGATGGTCGGCCTGTACGAGGGCCCGCCGCTGACCGTCCGCGCGCGGTTCGCCCGTGCCGGGCTCGAAGTGGCGCTCCTCGGCGTCTCGCGCGGCCACCTCGGCGGGTCGCTCTACGCGCGCGCCGTGCACGGCGTCGGGCGCGCCGGCTCGCCGCCTCCGGTGTTCTACGCCGAAGAGCGGGCGCTTCACGGGGCGTTGCTCCGTCTCGTGCGCGGCGGCGTCGTCGAGGTCGCCCACGACTGCTCCGACGGTGGGCTCCTCGTCGCGCTCGCGGAGTGTTGCCTGCCCGGGCGCGCCGGCGAGCCCGGCATCGGGGTGACGGCGCAGGTGGACGACGGGTCGGCGGCGGCGCTGTTCGGCGAGGACCACGGGCGCGCCCTGGTCGCCTACGACCCCGCGCGGCGCGAAGCGGTGCGCGCGGCGGCCGACGGCGTGCCGTTCGTGGTGCTCGGCGTCACCGGGGGCGATCGCATCGTCGTCCGCGACCCTTCGGGGGTCCGCGCGGACGTGGCGCTCGACGCCGCCGTGGCGTCCTGGCGCGACGCCTTCCCGGCCTGGGTCGGCGGCTGAGGCGGCGCGATGGGCGAGGATCTGCGTCATGAGTGCGGGGTGTTCGGGATCGTCGACGACCCGGACGCCGCCCGCATCTGCTACCTCGGCCTGCACGCGCTCCAACACCGTGGGCAGGAAGGCGCGGGCATCGTCGCGCGCGACGGCGAGGCGCTGCGCGTCCACAAGGGCGCCGGCCTGGTGCACGAGGTGTTCGACGACGCCGCGCTGCGCGGGCTCCCGGGGGAGGCCGCCGTCGGACACGTCCGCTACGCGACGTCGGGCGGCTCGAACATCCGGAACGTCCAACCGTTCCTGGTGAGCACCAAGGACGGCCCGATCGCCCTCTGCCACAACGGCAACCTCACGAACGCCGACGCCCTGCGCACGGAGCTCGAAGAGCGGGGCGCGATCTTCGCGTCGACGAGCGACACCGAAGTCATCTTGCACCTGATGGCGTCGTCGGACCAAAAAACGACGATGAACCGCCTCTTTGATGCGCTCCGCCGGCTCGAGGGGGCCTTCTGCCTCCTGCTCCTGACCGGCCGCCGCATGATCGCCGTGCGCGACCCGTGGGGGTTTCGGCCCCTGGTGATCGGCAAGCGCGGCGGGTCGTGGGTCGTGGCGAGCGAGTCCTGCGCGCTCGACTTCGTGCAGGCCGAGCTCGTGCGGGAGGTCGAGCCGGGAGAGGTGGTGATCCTCGAGGACGGCGAGCTCGACTCGATTCGCCCGTTCGCGCGACAGCCGCGCAAGGCCTGCATCTTCGAGTACGTGTATTTCGCCCGGCCGGACAGCACGCTCTACGGCCACGACGTGTACCCGGCCCGTGTACGCATGGGGGAGGTGCTCGCGCGGGCGTACCCCGTGCGCGCCGACGTCGTCGTGCCCGTGCCCGACAGCGGCACGCCGGCGGCGCTCGGCTTCGCGCGGAAGAGCGGCCTCCCGTTCGCCCACGGGCTCTTGCGGAGCCACTACGTCGGGCGCACGTTCATCGAGCCGAGCCAGCGCATCCGGGACTTCGGCGTGCGCCTGAAGCTCTCGGCCGTGCGCTCCGTGGTCAAGGGCAAGCGGGTCGTGGTGGTGGACGACAGCATCGTCCGCGGCACGACGTCCCAGAAGATCGTGCGGATGTTGCGGCAGGCCGGGGCGATCGAGGTGCACCTCCGCGTGTCCAGCCCGCCGATGACGGGGCCGTGCTGGTACGGCATCGACACGCCGCAGCGCGAGGAGCTGATCGCCGCGCGCCAGGACATCGCGCGAATCCGCCAGTTCCTCGACTGCGACAGCCTCGCGTACCTGACCATCGAGGAGCTCCGCGAAGCGCTCGATCAGGACGGCGCGCGCTTCTGCGACGCGTGTTTCACGGGCGACTACCCCGTGCGGCCCGTCGGCCCGGCGGGCAGCGCGCAGGTGCCGCTGTTCGAGGCGGCGCCCGCGCCCACGACGCCCGGCCGGGACCGTTTGCTATAGTCCCCCGCGAGGCGCGGTATGGGACGCATCATCGGCATCGACCTCGGGACGACGAACACGTCGGTCGCCATCCTCGACAACGGCAAGCCGCGGGTGCTGGAGGACGAGCGAGGGTACCGCGTGCTCCCTTCGGTCATCGCCGAGAAGGGGGCCGGGAGGTTCGTCGTCGGTCACGCCGCGGCGAGCATGATGCTCACGCGTCCGGATCGCACGGTGTACGCCGCGAAGCGGCTCATGGGGCGGCGGTTCGACAGCGCCGAGGCGCAGGAGGTGCGGGGCCGCGTGCACTTCCAGATGCGCGAGGCCGCCGACGGCGGGGTGGAGCTCCAGGTGGGGAGCGAGTGGCTCTCCCCCCAACAGGTGGGCGCGGTCGTGCTCCAGGTCGCGAAGGGCATCGCCGAAAAAGCGCTCGGGGAGCCGGTCGACGAGGCCGTCATCACCGTACCGGCCTACTTCAATCACGCCCAACGCCAGGCCACGCTCGAGGCCGCGCGCCTCGCGAACCTGGGCTGTCAGCGGCTCCTGAACGAGCCGACGGCGGCCGCGCTGGCCTTCGGTCACCGAAAGAACGTCGACAAGCGCGTGCTCGTCTTCGACCTCGGCGGCGGCACGTTCGACGTCAGCATCCTGCACCTCCGCGACGGCATGTACGAGGTGCTCGCCACCGGCGGCGACACGTTCCTCGGCGGCGAAGACTTCGACTACCGCGTGGTCGACGACCTCGCGGGGGTGTGCCGCTCGCTCACCGGCGTGGACCCGCGGGCCAACCGCCAGGTGCTGCAACGCCTCAAGGAGGCCGCGGAGCGCGCGAAGTGCGAGCTGTCCTTCGCCGACCGGGCGGAGATCCTCGTCCAACACGTCGCCACCGGAAAGGACCTCCGGCACACCCTCACCCGGGCGCGGATGGAGGAGGTCACGCGGGACCTCGTGGCGCGCTGCACCGACGCCGTGCGCGCCACCCTCCAGACCGCCAACCTCGCCATCGGCGCCGTGGACGAGGTGCTCCTCGTCGGGGGCATGACGCGCATGCCGGCGATCCGCGACGCGGTGACCGCCTTGTTCGGCCGCGAGCCGTCGCGCGCGGTGCACCCGGACGAGGCCGTCGCGCTCGGCGCGGCCGTACACGCGGGCCTGCTCGAGGACGTCGAGGCGGCTCCGCCGGTGCTCCTCGACGTGACCCCGTTCGACCTCGGCATCGACGCCGCGGGCGGCATGTTCGCGCCGATCCTGAAGCGCAACCAGCGCATCCCGTGCGCGGAGACGCGCAGCTTCGCCACCGTGCACGACGACCAGACGAGCGTGAAGGTCGTCGTTCGCCAGGGGGACAGCCGCGTCGCGCAAGAAAACGAGTTCCTGGGCGAGTTCGTGTTCGACGGGCTGCCCCCCGCTCCGAAGCTGCAGACGAAGGTCCAGGTGACGTTCCGCCTGGACGCCAACGGCATGTTGCACGTCACCGCGAAGGACCCGGCCACGGGCGACAAGAGGAGCTTTTCACTCCGTAACTACGCCGACGTCGCGCGTGGCGCGGCGCCGGTGATCGACGCCCCGCCGGCGACCCCCGACCCCGTCGCCGCGGCCGAGGCGCCGAAGGCCGCCGCGAAGGCCCCCGCGAAGCGCGCCGCCGCGAAGGGTGGCGGCCTCCTCGGACTCTTCGGGTTCGGTGGCAAGAAGGCGCCGACCGTCGCGGCGCCCACACCGGCGCCGGCCACCCCCGTGGCGCCCGCCGAAGCCGAGCCCGCGCCGTCGATCGACCTCTCCGCGCTGCCCCTCGAGCCGGCGCCGCCGGACGTCGAGGAGGTCGGCGAGGCGGAGCTGACCGGCCTCGACGAGGTAGACGCCGACGAAGCGGCCCCCGCTTCGTTCGGTCTGGCGGGCGCCCCCGAAGCGAACGCGCCGTCGGGCCTCGTCGTCGCGGCGGACGACGAGGACCTGGACGCGCAGACCGCGGCGTTGACCGCGGAGCTCGAGCAGTCCGGCCTGATGGTGGACGACGCCGGAGCGCTGATGTCGCTCGACGACGACGGCGGACTCGCCGCCGACGACCTGTTCGGCGACGAGGAGCCGGCGCCCGCGCCCGCGCCCGCGCTGTCGCGGGTCCTCGCGGGGGTCGAACCCGAGCCGTCCACGGGCGCGTTCGCGACCCTGGACATCCCGTACGACGACGATCCTCCGACCGAGGAGGAGGAGCTCGCGACCGCGGTGCTCGACCGAGCAGCGCTGCGGCGCGCCGCCGAGGCCGAGCTCGGGCCGCGCCCGGCCCTGGTCGAGGAGAGCTTCGCGGTGCTCGGCGACGAGCTCGCCGACGAGCCGGACGTGTCGCGGGCCGACGGCGTGCCGCACGGCGCGAGCGGTGACTTCGAGCTCGACTTCGACCTCGACTTCGACGCCCCGGGCGCCGACCGCGCGTCCGCCCTCTCCGACGAACCGCCCCCCACGGCGACGACCACCGACGCGGCGCCATCGGCGTTCGCGCTCGACTTCGACGTCGAGTCCGCCGCGGAGCCCGAAGCAGCCGCCGAGCCCGAAGCAGCCGCCGAGCCCGAAGCAGCCGCCGAGCCCGAAGCAGCCGCCGAGCCCGAAGCGGCCGCCCAGCCCGAAGCCTCGTTCGAGCTCGACTTCGACCTCGACGAGGCCGCGAGTGAGCCCGAGGCGTTCGTCGACGAAGACACCTCCGAGGCGCCGCGCCCGTCGCCGACCGGCGTAGAGGTGGAGCTCGAGCCGGAGCCGAGCCCCGACGGCGGCCCGCCGACGGTCGAGGTCGTCTACGATCGGATCCCATCGGTGCGGGTGCGGTACGCCACCGCGTCGCAGGCCGCGGACGACCAGCGCGGGAACCTCGATCAGAACATGGTGTTCATCCACGTCGCGGCGGAGCTCGCCGTGGGGACGGACGTCTTGTTCGAGGTCGAGGCCCCGGAGGTCTCGCGGCTCGTGTTGCCCGCCGTGGTCATGGCTTCCCACGCGGGCGGCCTCATCCTCGAGCTGCGCGTGGACGCCGCGCTCCGCGCCCACATCGAGGCGGCGCTCGCGCGGTGACGTCGCCCGACCCCCTCGGCGCCGAGGCGCTGACATGTGACCGCCTCGCGGGCGACTGGCGTATCTGGCAGCTCGAGCGCGGCCATCGATTCTCTGCGGACGACCTGCTGACGGCCTGGCTCGCGGCCGAGGTGGCCCCCGACGCCCGGCGTCGCGTGGATCTCGGCGCGGGGATCGGCAGCGTGGGGCTCATGGCCCTCTGGCGCGCGCCGGCGGACGCGACCCTCGTGATGGTCGAGGCGCAGGAGGTGAGCCACCACCTCGCGCGGCGCACGATCGCGACGAACGGGCTCGAGCAGCGGGTCGACGCGCGCCTGGGCGACCTCCGCGACCGCGCGGTGGCTCCGGAAGAGCGCGCGTTCGAGCTCGTGACCGGCAGCCCGCCGTATGTGCCGTTGGGCAAGGGGCACGTGTCGCCGGTGCCCCAGCGCGCGGCGTGTCGCATGGAGCTTCGCGGCACGATCGCGGACTACGCGCTCGCGGCGGCCCGCCTGATGACCGCCGACGGCTGGTTCGTGTGTTGCTTCGCGGCGGCCGATCCGCGCGCCGAGGCGGGCATCGCGGCGGCGGGCCTGTGCCTCCGGTCCAGGCGCGACGTGGTGTTTCGCCCGGGGCAGGCGCCGACGATCGCGCTGTTCGCCGCGCGACTGGAGGTCGGCCCGAGGGTCGACCCGGCGCCGCTCGAGATCCGAGACATGTCCGGCGAGTGGACCGACGAGTACCTCCAGATTCGTGAGCGCATGGGCACACGCATCGACCGCGCGCGTGTAAAGGGAGGCCGATGATCGGACCGTTCCTCTCGGCGTTGACGGGCCGCTGCCCGAACTGCGGGCGCGGCGCCCTGTACGAACGCCTCCTCAAGCTGCACGACACGTGCCCGGTGTGCCACGTCCGCTTCGAGCGTTGGAACGGGAGCTGGACCATCCCCGTCGTCATGGGCTACGGGTCCGGCGCCTTGTTCGCCATCGCGCTCGGGGGCTACTTCCTGAGCATCGATCGGCTCGCCGGCAGCGAGAACATCATCATCCCGGCGACGGTGCTGTTCACCGCGCTGTGGTACCCGATCTGCAAGAACGTCAGCATGTTCATGCTCTGGCAGAACGGCTTCGTCACGGTCGACCCTCCGACCCTCGTGCGGCCCGACCCAGGCGACGGCTGAGCGGCGGGGCTGACCTGAGGGGTTTCGCACACCCCGCGCGCGCCCAGCGGGCTGGATGACCCACCCCTGGGCGCTTTCGCGCGCTCCAAGGCCGGCACGATCCTTGCTTTCCGGTGGCGCGACCCTGGAGGCTCCATGCTGAACCCGCGCATCCGTTCCATCCTCGTTCCGACCGACTTCTCCGACGCGTCCGTCACCGCGTTCGTGCACGCCCTGAAGCTCGCGACCGTGTTCAAGGCCAAGCTCGACGTGTTCCACGTCGAGCCGAAGAACGACACCTCGGACTGGCGTTGGGCCCCCGGCGTGATCGACACCCTCGTGAAGTGGGGCGAGCTGCCGGCCGGCGCGACCGACGCGGACCTCGCCGCGCGCGGCGTCGAAGCCCGGCGCACCATGGCGTCCGGGGTGGCCGCCGACGAGGCCATCCAAGCGGAGATCGCGGCGTCCCGAGCCGACCTCGTGGTCATGTCGACGCACGGGCGCACGGGGCTCCGCCGCTTCCTCGAGCCCAGCGTCGCCGCCCCGATCGCCGCGGAGGGCGCGACGCTGGTCCTCCTGCTGCCGCCCGGGGCCGCGGGCTTCGTCGACGTCGAGACGGGCGCGTCGATCATCGAGCGCATCCTGATCCCGGTCGACCACCGTCCGCACCCGGCGCCGGGCTACGACGCGGCGGTGCTGCTCGCGCTGCCCTTCGTCGGCGGCAACACCGAGGTCGGCCTGCTCCACGTGGGCAGCGACGCGATGCCCGAGACCGACCTCCTCCGCGCGCCGGCCGACTGGCACGTGCACACGTGGATCGAGCCGGGTGAGGTGGTGGACCGCGTCGCGGTGCACGCCCGGGCGTGGCGGCCGGACCTCGTGGTCGTGGTCACCGAAGGCCGCCACGGGTGGCTCGACGCGCTCCGCGGGTCGACGATCGAGCGTATCCTCGACGCGAACATCGACGCGCCGATCCTCATCGTCCCGGCGGATTGGACCGGCGAGGCGTAGCGGACCGCGAAGAGACCGTCAGCGCCCGGCGCGCCACGCGCCGGGCGCGTTGTAGACCTCGGCGACACCCTGCTTGAAGCCCAGCTTCATCGGTCCCGGCCCGGTCACCGTGAGGGTGCCGGACAGCCAGGTCTCGTTCTCCATGAAGTCCTTCACCTCGACCTTGTGCGGGCCCGGCGTGAGGGTGACCGACTTCTTTCCAGTCGAATTCCGGAACTCCGCGACGCGCTCCCCGTCGATCCACACATTGCACCACTCGGAGTCCATCGGGAGGAGCTCGACGACGACCGGCGCCGTGCTCACCACGGTCCGCGTCGCGGGCGGGGGCGGCGGCGGGTAGCCGGTCGGGTCCGTGACGGACATCGTGGTCGACATCCCGGGCACCCCGATGTTCAGGACGACCGTACCCGGCCCGTTCGGCGCGGCGGGCGGGGCGGTGGTGCGCGCGACCGGCGCGTCGGCGCGGGCGGCGCGGATGTTCGTGACCGCGAAGCTCTTGCCGCGCCACTCGACCTGGACTTCCATGCCGTCGGGGGTCTTGACCTCGATCGTGCCGAGCGGCCGATCCGACGAGGTGCGCGCCTCGATCACGTGCAGACGGTCGCCGGAGAGCTCGAGCCACGCGACGTCGCCGTCGACGAAGGGGACGGTCTCGCCGTCGACCCGCAGGACCGTGGAGGAGGTGGTGGTGAGGCCGAGGACGCCGGCGAGGGCGGTGGAGACGAACGCGAGGAACATCGGGACTCCGTAGGGCGGCAGTGTAGCGGGCTCTCCTGCGACGCGCCGGGCCCGCCGTTGTTCACGCGCGCGTGTTCGCGGTAAGGGGGCGCGGGGGGATCGGTGGAGCTTCTCGCGGTGGTGCCCATGTGGGTGTGGTTCGTGGCGCTGGCGGCCGCGGTGAGCGCGACGCTCGGCGCCTTGCGCTCGATCCTCGGCGCGCGCCTTCGCGCCTTCGCCGAGCGCACCCAGTCGCCCCTCGACGACGTCATCGCGGACCTCGTGCGGGGCACGCACCCCATCGTCATCGTCGTGACCGGGCTCGGCGTGGCCCTCGAGGTCTTCTACGGCGCGACGCCCGCGGGGGAGTGGGCGCGCCTCGCGTTGACATGGACGCTCGTGGTGCAAGCCGGGATGTGGGGCGTCGGCGCCCTGGACACGCTCGGCGAGCGGCGTCGGCGTCTCGCGGCGGCGGCGGGGCAGAACCCCGACGTCACCGCCTGGAGCGTCTTCACGACCCTGGTCAAGGTGTCCGTGTGGATGGTCGTCGGCGTGGTGGCGCTCGACAACGCCGGCTTGAACGTCGGCGCCCTGCTCACCGGCCTCGGCATCGGCGGCATCGCCGTCGGCCTCGCGGTGCAGAACGTCCTGGGCGACGTGTTCGCATGGCTGGCGATCGTGCTCGATCGTCCGTTCCGAGACGGCGACTTCCTGACCGTGGGCGACGAGTCGGGCACCGTCGAGCACGTCGGGCTCAAGACGACGCGGCTCCGCTCGTACCACGGCGAGCAGATCATCATCTCCAACGCCGACCTCCTCGGGAGTCGCATCCGCAACTTCCAGTCGCTCGCGCAACGACGGGTCGTCCACCGGTTCGCCGTGCCGACCGACGCGCCGACCGCGCTGCTCGCGAGCGTGCCGTCACACGCGCGCGAGGTCGTCGCGTCGGTGCCGCGGTGCCGGTTCGAGCGCTGCCTGCTCGTCGCCGTACGCCCGGAAGGGCTCGAGTTCGAGCTGGTATGGGTGTTCGAAGGCGCGGAGTTCGACGCGCACGCGGAGGCGCAGCACCTCGTCCTGATCGGCGTGGTCGGGGCCTTCCGCGACACGGGCCTCGGCCTGGCCGTGCCGACGCGGGCGATCGTCCAGGTGCCGTTCGCGGGCGGCGCTTCGGGCGACGGGGCCGCGGACGCGACGCTCCCGACGGTCCGCGAGGCCGCGCCCGGCCCGCTCGACGCCTGAGGCTCAGTCGCCGCGGATCTGCGCTTCCAGCTCGGCGAACCGCTGCACGAGCGTGCGCACGAACGCGCCGACCCAGGACTGCATCCCGAGGCCGCTCTCCAGCATCTCGCGGCTCACGACCTGCGCGCGCACGTCGGTCTCGGCTTCCACGGTGGCGGTGCGGCGCCCCGCGGTGAGGATGGCCAGCTCGCCGAACACATCCCCGGGGCCGAGCGCACGGACGTTGCGCCGCCCCTGCGCCGTGCGGATCCACGCCACGGCGCGGCCCTCGGTGATCAAGTAGGCGGTCGAGCCGGGCTCGCCCTCGCGCACGATCGCCTGGCCCGCGGGGTAGGTGACCTCCGGAAGATGCAGCCCAGACCGCAGGAACGCGCGAAGGTCGCCCGCGAACTCCGCCACGCTCGCGTACCGGAGCTCGCGCTCCGGGGCCATGGCGCGCCGGACGATCCCGGAGAGGGAGGCGGGCGGGCGAGGGCTGAGGGCGCGCCGGTCCAGGTCGATCCAATTGCCGGCGGCGACCTCGCGCAGCAACAGGTGGTGCGGCAGCTGCTCCGGCCACGCGGATTCCCCCGCGAGGATGTGGTAGAGCACGCAACCGAGCGAGAAGAGGTCGCTCCGCTCGTCCAGCGGCTCCCGACGCGCCTGTTCGGGCGACATGTACGCGGGCGTGCCGATGACGGGCTGCCCGACGCACTCCTCGACGCGGATCCCGAGCCCCCAGTCCATCAGGTAGACCTCGCCGTAGCGGCCGACCATGATGTTCGAGGGCTTGATGTCGCGGTGAAGGACCCCTTGGGCGTGCGCGAAGGACACCGCGTCGCACACCTTCAAAAACACCTCCAGCGCGTCCGACAGCGCGGGCCCGCGTGGCGGCACCCCGGGCTGCACGCCGTGCTCGCGCAGCCAGTCGCCGAGGGTGACACCATCCACCAGCTTCATCGTGAAGTAGGGGATGCCCGCCGTGGTCTCGCCGCGGGCGTGCACCGGCACGATGTGGGGGTGCTCGAGGCGCGCCGTCAGGCGGGCCTCTCGAACGAGCGAGAGGGCGATGGACGGTTGGGCGATCAGCCGCTCCGCGAGCACCTTGGCCGCCACGTCTCGACCGAGGGAGGGGTCGTGGAGCCGCCGCACCTCGGACATGCCCCCTTCGCCGACGTGACCCGCGTCGGTGTAGCCGGGGAACACGCCGTCGCCTTCGAGCGCGGTCGGATGGTCCGGCGCCGGCACCAGGGTGCGGCGATCGTCGTGAGGGGTCGACATCGCGACCACGGTAGCGGGTCGCGGCGCACCTGTCATCGGCCGCGACGCGCGCTCAGCGGGACGCCGCGCAGTCGCCGGTCTCGGCAGGGGCGGACGGATCCGGCATCGGCGTGCCGTCGTAGACCCACGTGTCCGCGCAGGTGTCGAGGTTTCGGGCCTTCTCCGCGTCGAGGATGTCGAAGCCGCTCCCGTCGAGCGCCATGTCCAACACCCAGAAGTTGTCGGGGTCGTAGCGGGTGCCGGCGACCAACACCTGATCGAAGTCGTCGCGATCGAACGTTATCCACCGGTGCGAGTGGCCCGCGAGGACGAGCTGCAGGTTCGGCGCGTCGCCGAGCACGGTCTCGAAGTCGATCCGGCCATCGGGGTCCTCGTTGGACGCCGTGACCACGAGGTAGTGGTGGCTGAGCACCACGCTGGGCAGCCCCTCCTGGAGGGCGGTGTCCAGCCACGCCAGCTGCTCGGCGCCAAACGAGCCGAGCCCGCCGTCGCACCGCGGATTGCCGAGCTCGAACGTCGGTCCGAGCTGCGAGTTGGCCAGTAGGAACCTCCACCCCTTGTGATCGACCTGCTCGAACGGGGGCGCGCCGAGCCAGCGGTCGAACAGCCCGTGCGTGAGCGCACGGTCGTACACCGCGTCGTTGCACGAGAAGTCGTAGTCGTGGTTGCCCCACGCGATGTGGTACGGCGCGCGCAGGCGCCCGAGGAGCTCGCCGGCGCGGCTCCACGCGTGCTCCTGGCCCTGGTACGCCTCCAGGGAGTCGTACAGGCGCGCGTCGTGCACGATGTCGCCCGCGAGCAGCACGAGCTCCACCGGCGGGTCGATCGCGTTGATGCGGTCCACCGCCTCCGCGAGGCGCTCGTTCGTCCGCATGATGCTCGCGTTGTCGAGGTCGCCGTTCTCCGAGCAGCACGTGTATTGCGGGCCGATGACGTGGGTGTCGGAGAGGACGGCGACACGAAACGACGTCGGCGGCGCCGCGCCGGAGTCTTCCGTGGTCGGGGAACAGGCGAGGAAGAACGTCAAGAGTGTCATCGCCAACCCGCAGTGTCGAGGGTGAGGGGCTCGTCGGCCGAGTCGTCCGCGCCGGTGGCGCGATCGGAGAGGTCGGTGGGGAGGTAGGGCTGCCACTCCGCGGGCACCCGGGAAAGCCGGCCGAGGCTGATGCGAAGGACGTCGGCGGCCGTCGGCACGCGCGGCAGGACCCGGAGCGTCATGCTCGCCTCCGCGGGCGTGCGGTCCGCCTTGTGCTGGTTGCAGCGACGGCACGCCGTCGCCGCGTTCTCCCAGCAGGTCACGTTGACCCACCGGCGCGACCATGGCAGGTACACGGTGCCGTGCCTGGATTGCGCCCGGGGGATCACGTGGTCGAGGGTGAGCGCCCGACGGTCGGGGCGGCCGTCGCCCGTCGTCGGGGTGATGCCGCAGTAGGCGCACCGGTAGCCGTCGCGCGCGGCGACGTGTCGCGGGCTGAACCGCACCCGCGGGCGCATCTGCGTATAACGCTTGGTGGCGATGACGGCCGGCCACGGCAGCGCCAGGGAGGGGGACCGTACGTAGCGCCCCAACCAGGACGCGACCGTGACGGCCTTGCCGTCGAGCACGAGCTCGACCGCGCGCTCCCAACGAACGATGCGCAGGGGAGAATAGTCGGCGTTGAGCTGGAGGACGTGCATGGGTGTCTTCTCCCACCGGAGCCGGCCGGCTCGTCAACGTAGCGCGTCTTCGGTTACATCGTCCGGCCCATGCGCGTCCTCGTGCTCGACGACACCCCGCTGAACCTCCAGCTGCTCGACGCGCTGTTGAGGCGCGTCGAGCCGTGCGTGCCCGTACTGTGCGCCAGCTCCGCCGATGGGCTCGCGCTCGCGCTCGCCGAGCCGTTCGACCTCGTCATCACCGACCAGCTGATGCCCGAGCCCGAAGGCCTGACGGTCGTACGATTGTTGCGCGAACGCTACGCGCTCGAAGAGCTCCCGATCCTCCTCGTCAGCTCGGACAACGAGCGCGAGCTGCGGCACGCCGCGCTCGAGACCGGCGCGAACGACGTGCTCACGCGTCCGTTGGACCCGATCGAGTTTCGCTCGCGCGTGCGGAACATGCTCTCGATCCGCCGTGGCTGGCTCCGCATGACCGATCGGAACGCGGAGCTGACGGCCGAGGTGCACGCGGCCACCCACCAGATCCGCGAGCGCGAGCTCGAGCTGATCTACCGCCTGAGCCACGCCGCGGAGATGCGCGACCCGGAGACGGGCGCCCACCTCATGCGGATGGCCGCGTACTCGCGCATCATCGGGGAACAGCTCGGCTGGTCCGACGAAGCGCTCGACCAGCTGCACCACGCCGCGCCGATGCACGACATCGGGAAGGTCGGCACCCCCGACAGCGTGCTGCTGAAGCCCGGCCGCCTCGACCCCGTCGAGCTCGACGTCATGCGACAGCACGCGGAGCTCGGCTACCGGCTGCTGGCCGGCTCGTCCTCGCCCATGCTCCAGCTCGCCTCCCAGATCGCCCACTCCCATCACGAGAAGTGGGACGGCTCCGGATACCCCGGCGGCCTCGCCGGCGAAGCGATCCCGCAGGTGGGGCGGATCGTCGCCGTCGCCGACGTGTTCGACGCGCTCACGTCGGCGCGTCCGTACAAGGCGGCGTGGCCACTCGAAGAAGCCAGGGCCTACCTTGTCAATGGGAAGGGTCGCCACTTCGATCCGCGGTGCGTCGACGCCTTCCTCGAACGCTGGGCGGATGTGCTCGACGTGCAGGGGCGTTACCCGGGCTGAGCCGGAGAACGCATGTACGGGATGGTCAACCGCGCGGTCGAAGAGCTCCTGGTCGAGCAGTTCGGCCAGGCCACATGGGAGCGCGTGCGCGCGCGCGCCGGGCTCGACGTCGACGTGTTCGTGTCGAACGAGCCCTACCCGGATTCGCTCACGTACGATCTGGTGGCGGCCGCGTCCGCCGAGCTCGGCGTGCCGCCGACCGCCATCCTCGAGCGCTTCGGCGAACATTGGATCCTCGTGACGGCGAGCCGCGGCTACGGCGCGCTGCTCACCTCCACGGGGCGCACCGTGCCCGAGTTCTTGCAAAACCTCGGCGTGCTGCACGACCGCTTGTCGATGATCATGCCGCATCTGCGGCCGCCCCGGTTCGTGGTCGAAGACCTGACGGAAACCACGTTTACCCTCCACTACTTCTCGGAGCGCCACGGCCTCACCCACTTCACGATCGGCCTTCTGCGCGGCCTCGGCACCCGCCTCGGCACCCCCGTGACGGTCGAGGTCCGTGCGCGCCAGGACGAAGGGGCCGACCACGACGTGTTCCGGGTGACCTGGGCATGATCCCGGTCCTGGCGTCGGATCGACTGCCGGCGCTGTTCCCGTTCTTCGTGGCGTGGGACGGCGAGGGCCGCGTCCGCGCGCACGGCGCGGTGATCAAGCGGATGTGCCCGGATCTCGAGGTCGGGCGCCCGCTGTCGGACGCCCTGGTGCGCCAGCGCGGACACGGGCCCGGCGAGATGTTGGGCACCGAGGGCGATCGTGCGCTCGTGCTCCTCAGTCACCCCCCGACCGGCACCACCTTTCGCGGCCTCGTCGTCGCCGCCGAGGGCGACGGCGCGACGGTCTCCCTGTTCCTGGGCAGCCCGTGGCTGACCGATCCGTCGCAGCTCGAAGAGCTGTCGCTCAGCGTCGCCGAATTCGGCGTCCACGACCAGGTCGTCGACCTGCTGAGCGTGGTGCAGGTGCAGAACGTGGCGATGCAGGATCTCCGCCGGCTCACCTACACGCTCACCAGCCAGCGCGCGTTGCTGCGCGAACGCGAGGCGGAGGCCCGCAAGCTCGCCGCCGTGGTGTCCCGCACGCCCCTCGCGGTGTTCATCGCCGACGCCGACGGGCGGGTGGAGTGGGCGAACGCGGCGGCCGAGGAGCTCACGGGGTGGTCTCGGGCCGAGATGGCGGGGCTGTACCCGGCCGCCTTCCTCGCCACGTCGGACACCGAAGGGCCGTTCTCGGACTACACGGCGCTCATCCGGCGCGGGGAGCCGTTCAGCGCGCAGCTCCCGTGCATGAGCCGCGCGCACCGGCGCTTCTGGGCGTCGGTCGAGGTGTCGCCGGTGCGCGACGAGTCCGGCAACGTCACCCACTTCACCGCGATCCTCCAAGACGTCACGCGGCGGCGCACCGAGGAGCGTCGCCGTCAGGTGCAGTACGAGGTGTCGCAGGTGCTGGCCTCCGCGGAGTCGGTCGGCGACGCGATGCCGCGCGTCGTCGCCGCGGTGGCGGCGGGCATCGAGTGGCACGCCGGCGCGATCTGGGGCGTCGCGGACGACGACGCCCGCCTCACGTGCCTCGGCTACTGGCAACATCCGTCGGTCACCGACGACGCCTTCGAGCACGCCACCGGACAGAGCCGTTTCCCGCGCGGCGTCGGGCTGCCCGGCCGCGTCTGGATCACCGGCGAACCGGCATGGCGCGGGGACGTCGGCGAGGCGGACAGCCTCCCACGGGCGCCGTTGGCGGCGCGCTCCGGCCTGCACGACGGCCTCGCGGTGCCGCTCATCAACGAGGGCGCCGTGGTCGGGGTGTTCGAGCTGTACCGTCGCGAGCGCGACGAGCCGGACCCCGACCTGACCCGCACGGTCAACGCCCTGGGCAGCCAGATCGGCGTCTACCTCGTGCGGCAGTGGGCCGAGCGTGAACGGGCCCGCGCGAAGGCGGCGAACCGCGCCAAGAGCGAGTTCCTCGCGGCCATGAGCCACGAGATCCGAACCCCGATCAACGGCATCCTCGGCATGGCCAGCCTGCTCGCGGAGTCGCCGCTGAGCCCGCAGCAGCGCGAGATGCTCAGCGCCGTGCAGACCTCCGGCGACGCGCTGCTCGCGTTGGTCGAGGACATTCTCGACCTTTCGCGCATCGAGGCCCAGCGGCTCGTCCCCGCCGAGGAGCCCTACTCGCTCGACGCGGTCGTCGAGGGCGCGGTCGACCTCCTCGCGCATCGCGCGCAGCAGAAGGGCCTCGAGCTCACCGTCATCATCCGCGCCGACGTCCCCACGCCCCTCGTGGGTGACTCCGGCCGGGTGCGGCAGGTCCTCGTGAACCTGCTGGGAAACGCCGTGAAGTTCACCGAAGAAGGCGAGGTGGTCCTGGAGATCGGCCGCGCACCCAGCCCGGTCGGGTCCGAGGTCCTCACGCTCAGCGTCCGAGACACCGGCGTCGGCATCGAGTCCTCGTTCCTTCCGCAGCTGTTCCACGTGTTCTCCCAGGCCGACGGGTCGAGCACCCGCCGCTACGGCGGCGCCGGGCTCGGCCTCGCGATCAGCAAGCGGCTCGTCGAGCTCATGGGCGGCGAGATCGGGGTCGAGAGCACGCGCGGCGTCGGCTCGCGGTTCTGGTTCACCCTTCCCGTTCGCGAGCCGGAGGGGTCGCCGAGCACGGCGACTCCCGAGCCGATCTCGACGCTGTCGCTCCTGGTCGCCGATCCGTCGCCGTCCGCCCGTGAGGCGGTGCTCGCCGCGCTGCCCGGCGTCGAGGTGCGCACGGCGGACACCGAGGCCGCGATGTTGCGCGCCCTGGGCGACCCTGAGTGGCGTCCGGACGTGGCCATCGTCGATCGCCGCCTCTTCGGCACCGCCACCGCGCAGGCCCTCGCCGCGCTCGATCCTCGCCCGCGCCTGCTGCTCACGGGGTCGATGACCGACTCCGTGCGGCGGCGCGCGGAGTCGATCGGCGCGAACGTCGTCATCGCCAAGCCGATCAAGCGCCATCGACTCACGAAGCTGCTCGCCGAGCTCTCGGAGGCCCCCGTGATGCCACACGACGCGCCGCCGCCACGACGCGCCGACGAGCTTCGCGGCCACCTGCTGATCGTCGAAGACAACGAGATCAACTCGCGCCTCGCGCGGCTGATGATCGAGCGGCTCGGCTACACCGCCGACCTCGCGCGCGACGGCGCGGAGGCGGTGCGCGCCATCCAGCGACGCCCGTACGCCGCGGTCCTGATGGACTGCCACATGCCGGTGATGGACGGCTACGAAGCCACGCAGCGGGTGCGCGACCTCGAGTCCTCCGCGGACTGGAATCGTCCGCGAACCTGGATCATCGCGGTCACCGCGAACGCGATGGTGGGCGAGAGGGAGCGGTGCCTCGAGTGCGGCATGGACGACTACGTCGCGAAGCCGATCAAGTCGTCGTTGCTCGCGGACGCCCTCGCGCGGGCGTCCGGTCCGGAGGCCCCGGGCGCCACCACCGCGTGGACCCCGGACGCCGCCGCGGGCTTCGCGCGCGCCCTCGACGAGCTCGTGCGTGAGGTCGGCGCGGACACGGCGTCCGACCTGATCCGGAGCTGGCTCGACGACACGCCGGCGCGCCTCGCCGAGCTCCAGCAGCTCGCGGGCTCTCAAGATCAAGCCACCCTGCGCCGCGTCGCGCACTCCCTGAAGGGCAGCGCCGCGTTGTTCGGCCTGCCCCGCGTCCAGGAGCGGTGCGCCGAGCTCGAGGCGCTCGCGATGCGCCGCGCGCTCGACGGTCAACACACCCTGGTGAGGGAGATCTTCAACACCTGGGACGCCGTCACGCCCGCGCTCCGCGCCATGCTCACCCGCGCCCCTTGAGCCCCTGGGCGTGGTCGCCACCGGCCCGTGTGCCGGGTCCGAGCTCGATCGACGCGGTGCCGCCGTCCGCACGCGCCCGCGTGTCGGCGCTCGCCGCACGCTACCCGCTCGGGCCGGTGTTCGCCGCGTGCGGGCCGATCGAGCTCCTGGAGAGCCTCTACGTGCTCGACCTGCTCGACCGCCTCGTCGGGCCGACCGGCCCGGACGGGCGCGCGCTCGACGTCGGCGGAAAGAGCGCGGCGTATCTTCCGGGGCTCGCGACGTTCCGGGGCGGTGGGTGGGACGTGGTCGAGCTCGACGCCCACCGCCGCTATTGGGACCTCCGCACGCGCCGCGCGGTCGGCGAGGCGATGGCGGGGGCCTTCCCCGGCTGCCGGTACCACGCGCGCGACGTGCGCGATCATCCTGGTTCCTACTCCTTGATCACGTGGCTCTTGCCGTTCGTGTTCCTCGAGCCCCACCGGGCGTGGGGCCTGCCGGCGCGCGCGTTCGATCCCGCGGGCACCTTGCGCCACGTGCTGTCGACCATGGCGCCGTCGGGCCAGCTGTTCATCGTCAATCAAGGCGAGGAGGAGCACGCCGAGCAGGGCCGCCTGCTCCGCGACGCGGGGGCGCCGGCGAGGGACGTCGGCGTCGTCGAGAGCCCGCTCTCGCCGTTTCGGAAGCGCCGCCTCGGGTGGCTGGTGAGCTGAGGCCGAGGCACACTGCGGCATGCTGTTCCTCGGAAACTCCTACACGTTCTTCAACGACCTCGAGCAGGTCGTCGAGTCGCTCCTCGTGGCCTCCGGCACCAACGTCACGGCCACGCGGCTCGCGGAGCCGGGGTGGCGGCTCGTCGATCACCTCGACGCCGTCGGGCAAGACGGCACCGCGCACGCCATCGCCTTCGCCGCGCCGCTCGATTGGGTGATCCTCCAGGAACAGAGTCAGATCCCCGGGTTCCCCCGCACCGAGGCGGAGTGGGTGTACAGCCGCGAAGCCGCCGTCGCGCTCGACGGCCTTGTGACCGGCGCCGGCGGCGACACGATGTTCCTCATGACGTGGGGGCGCCGCGACGGCGATCCCGACAACCGGACCACGTACCCCGACTATCGGACGATGCAGGACCGCCTCGACGAAGGCTACCGCGACTACGTCGCGGCCGCCTCCGCCGACGGCACCCCCGCGTGGATCGCGCCCGCGGGGCGCGCCTGGAGTCGGGTGTGGGACGACGTCGAGGCCACCGGAGCGGACCCGACCGAGGCCGGCAACGCGTTCCACGGGTTGTACGTGGACGACGGCAGCCACCCGTCGGTGCGTGGCACCTACCTCGCCGCCTGCGTCGTGTACGCCTCGCTGACCGGCGAGAGCCCGGAAGGGCTGCCGGCGCCGGAAGGTGTGCCCGACGCCGCGTACCTTCAGGCGGTCGCGGCGGCGGTCGTCGTCGACGGCGAGGCCGACATCGTCTACCCGTGGACCGAGGTCGACCCGGACGACACGGGCGACCCGGACGACACGGGAGGGTCGGACACCGACGTGTCCGACACCGACGTGTCCGACACCGACGACACGGATCGAGGCGCCGACGGCACCGACACCGAAGGGGACGGAGACCCCTCCGGGTGCGGATGCGGCGCCCCTGTGGGGGTGCCGGCGCTCGCGTCGATCGCCGCGTTGGGCGCGTTGGCGGCGCGGCGTCGACCGGCGGCCTGAGGCGCGACGGGGCTCAGCCCTCGCACGCGCCCCAGTCGACGGCGCCGACGGTGTACGTCATCCCGTAGGAGGCCGTGAGCACGTCGATCTCGCCCTTGCGGGTCTCGGCGCGGTCACGGCCCTTCTCGGCGCCCTTGTGCTTCTTGAGGCCGAGCGCGGCGTCGTAGCTGGCGACGGCGTCGTCGAGGTGCCCCAGGGCCTCGAGGATCGCGCCCTGGTCGTAGAGCGCGATGTGGTTCTTGGGGTCGGCCTCGACCGCGGCGTGCGCCTTGCACGCGCCTTCCCACAGGTCTCCCGCCTTGACCGACTTCAGCGCGTCGGTGACGGCCTTGTGGGTGTCGAGGTCGATGCGCAGGTCCTTGAAGCCCGGAGCGATGCGGTTGACGAGGGTCTCGCCGAAGCCGGTGAGCTGCGTGGCGGCGATCGTCTTCGCGGTCGGGAGGTTGCGCACGTCGTCGTCGCAGGCGGAGCGGCTGGTGGAGAGGTCGGCGGTGTCCTTCGCGAGGGTCTTGCCGGACTTGTCGGTGACCGTCCACGCGACCGTGAGCGACACCTCACGCTTGGTGCAGAGCACGGTGGCGTCGTAGCTGACGCCGTCGGTGGTGCGGCGCTCGGTCGAGGTGAACGTGTTGTCGTTGTACTCGCCGGCCACCACGGCGCCGATGGTCGCGTCGGCGCCGCTGGTGACGACCTTGTACGGCATGACGACGAGGCCGTCGTCGATGCGGCGCACCTTCGCCTCGAGCTTCTTCTCGTTGTCCTTGGTGACCGCCTCGTGGGTGGCGTTGGCCGCGAGGCCGAAGGTGAGGGCGGAGGCCGCCATGGTGGCGAGCATCGCGCCGGTCTGGCCGGCCGCGCGCGCCGCGCCCTGGGTCTCGCCCGGGTACTTGCGGTCCGCGTCCTCGAGCGCCGCGGTGAGCTGGGCGCTCAGGTCGGAGGCCCACTGCCCCTCGACCTTGCCGACCGCGATCGACTTCACCGACTTCGGAAGGGGGCTCTCCGGCGCCGCGATCTGGCGGACGTGGATGCCCTGGCCCATCTCGTTGGCGTGCGCGGTGCCGGTCAAGAGGGCGACGAGGAGGAAGGACGAACGCATGCGGGTGCTCCTGGTCAGAGGGGGAGGGGATCGAGGCGCCACACCGGCCCGTCGGCGCTCACGATCTGCGTGACGAACACGGTGCCGTCGCGCAGCATCACGGGGTCGAGCCAGCGGGCCGGCACGTCTGGGTCTTCGAGGACCAACGGGGTGAACGAGAGATCGGACACGTCGACGGCCCAGATGCCGTCGAACGCCTCGTAGACGACGGTGTCGCCCTGGCGCCAGAAGCCGTCGCCGCCGATGTGGTGGGCGGTGGCGTAGGTGTCGTTGAGGCGCCAGGGGGAGGCGCGGACCGCCGCGGAGAGGTTCACCGGGGTGGGGTCGCCCTCGAGGTCGACGAACCAGAGCGCGCCGTCTCCGGCGCCCCACATGACGCCGGTGGCATCGAACGACACCGAGCCGGTCACCTGGGTCTCGTTGCCGAGCCACTCGGCCCGCCCGTCGTCCACGGTCCCGCGCCAGATCCGCCCCGACTCGATGAACACCATCACGCCGTCTTCGACGCCGAACGCCATGAACTCGCCGAGGTCGTAGCCGAGCTCCTCGAAGCTCCACAAGCGACTGGGGCGCCCGGGCGGCGTCCACCGGTACATCGCCGTCTCGGCGTCGCCCGCGACCACGACGTACACCGCGTCGCGGTCGACCGCGTAGGCGTGCCAGCGGGTGCCATTGGAGGGGGCGTCGAACGTGGCCGTGCCGATCTCCGCCTCCGATTCGGTGGCGTCCTAGGCGCGGTACACGATGTCGCTCGACGAGAGGTCGGGCGTGACGACCAGCTCGGCGCTCGCGGCGTAGTCGTAGATCGTCGAGCCGATCGAGAAGGTGTAGGCGACGCGGGCGTCGGACCCTGCGTGCCAGCGGTGAAGCTCGGGGGCGAGGCCAGGAAACTCCAGCCAGTACAAGGCGTTGCCGACGGCGCGGAGCTCGTCGGCCTCGTCGTCGAGGAACTCTTCGCGTTGGCAGGGTAGCACAACCGCCCGTCGGAGCGCCTACTCGGTCGGGCGCGCGACGCCCCACTCGGGCAGGCCGCTGATGGCGTGTCGCGCGACGCCTCCGGCCGCGGGCGCCTCTCCGAGACGCCCGGAGAGCCGCGCGAAGCGCTCGGTGAGGGTGGACACGAGGGCGCGGTCGGCGGACAACGACGGGTCGACGACGGTGGCGTAGCGCTGCGCCAGGCTGTCCATCAGGCGCCAGGCGCCCTCCTGGTCGTTGCGCTCGTGGTGGAGCGCGGTCGCCGCGCGGATCGCGGTGAACGTGTCCACGAGGAGCGCGCCGCGGACGAGCCCGGGCTGCGGCGCGGCCGTGACGTCGAGGTCGACCGACGCGTGCGGCCGCGTTCCGTCGCGCAAGGTGTAGGCCATCGACACCTCGCCGACCCGGGCGAGGCGGGTCGGCGGCACCGAGCCGGACGGGCCGAAGCCGAAGTAGATCGCTCCTTCGTCCCGGCTCAGAAACAGGGTCTGCACCTGCATGCGCAGGCGGCCGTCGGGCGTCCACTGCACCGCGTCGCCCGGGATGCCCCAAAGCCCGGTGATGCGCGTGCCCGGCGCGGGCGTGACGACGAGCTCCAGGTCGTAGGCCAACTCCGACACCATCGTGTCGAGCTCGTCGCGGAACGTCTCGCGCATCTTCGCCGCGTCGGGGAAAAAGAACAGGTTGCCCCCGCGAACCGCGCTGATCTGCGAGGCCAGCTCGGCGCCGAAGTGCGCGCCCACGCCAATCGTCGTCATCCCGACCCCGGCGTGGGACGCCGCCTGCGCGAGGCCCATGAACGACTGCGCGTCGGTGCGCCCCGTGTTCGGACGCTCGTCGGTGAACAACATCACCCGGGACGTGCCGTCGAAGCGCCGCGCCGCCTCCCGAGCCAGCGCGAACCCGTGGATCAAGCCGGCCTCCATGTTCGTCGAGCCGTTGATCGCCATGCTGTTGACGCCGCGGAGCAGGTCGGCGGATCGGCTCGCCGGGGTGGGTGGGAGATGGGTGCGCACGTCGGACCCGTACACGACGATCGACACCTGGTCGTCCGGCCCGAGGTGCGACACCACCTCGCGGAGCGAGGCCTTGACCGCCTCGATCGGGGCGCCGGACATCGAGCCGGACACGTCGACGACGGCGACGAGGTTCACGGGGGCGCGGCGCCACGTGGCGGGGTCGATGCCGGAGTCGAACCCGAGCTGCGCGATCCAGCGCGTGTCGTCACCGACGACGAGGCGCGCGGGGGTGGCCTCGCCCACGGGGCACATCAGGGCGTCGCAACGGGATCGACCCTGGATCGGGAGGTCGTGCTCGCCGAACAGCCCTTCGGCGGTGAGGACGTTCGGATGCGGGACCTCGCCCGCGGCCACGCGCTCGCGGAAGTACCCGATGTCCTGGGCGCCGCCGACGGTGACGCCCATCTCCGCCGCGACCGACATCGCGTCGAAGGCGATCTCGGTCTTCATGCGGTAGGCGGGCGCCGCGGGCGCCGGGTGGGCCTCTTCGTCGTCGTCGCCGCGGTCCGCGGCGTAGGCGAGGGAGGTCGCGAGCGAGACGAGCGCGAGCAGGGAGAGGCGGCGTGGCACGAGGGGCTCCGAGGTTCCGCGGCGGAACGTTCGGGCTCGCCCGGGGCTTACACCCCCGCTCGGATCAACGCCGCTCGAGGTGCGCGATCACGCCGTCGGCGGGGTCCGCGGTGCGCCACTCGGGCACCTCCACGGTGGGCATCGCCGCGCCGCTGGCCTCCGCGGCGCCGACCGTGAGCACGCCGGTCGTGGTCGGCACCACCGCGGAAAGGGCGACCTCGTCGCCACCGGCGCCCGTGCTCCAATCCCAACTGCCAGCGATCAAACTGGAATAAAAAACGCCGTCGAGCGCGGGCGTGTACGCGCGCACGAACCCGCTCCACGCGCTCGACCCCTCGTCGGCCTTCGGCATCTTCTGCCATGCGGCGGCCGTGGTGAGCACCCGCCGGCCGGTCGCGGCGACCCACACCCGCCCGTCGTCGTCGATCTCCAGGTCGGCCGCCCGGGTCGTGTTGAGGTCGGGCCAGCCGGCGTCATGATCCGGCCACCCGTCGAGGTTCGGGTCCGCGTACGCGGCGCCGGTGCCGGCCATGCCGTCGGTGTATTCGGCGAGCCAGGTGGCTGCGCGCAGCTGCCCGGACGCTGCGTCGAAACGGCCGATCCACGACACGTGGATGTCGCCGGCGGACCCCGTGAACCGCGTGTGGAAGCTGCGCGACGCCCCCGTGGCGACGACGGCGTCACCGTCCCACAGGTTGACCGTGTTGTTGCCGTGCGCCCGTGCGAGCACGTAGAGCGCGCCGTCGCGGGTTGCGAGCGCGTCGACGAACTGGTCCGGCGGCGAATTCGCGTCGGTCTCCGTGTACAAGCGGGTCCACCAGAGCATCGTGCCGTCGGGGCCGTAGGCGATCACGGCGGGCTCGAAGTCCGGGTTCCCGTCCGGCAGGCGGGACTGCACGGAGATGCCGACGTAGGTGGTCCCGGTCGAGGGATCGACCTCGATCGCGCCGACCTCCTGGGTGGGGTTCGCGCCGAGGGAGTAGCCGGTGTAGCCGGGACCCGCCGTCGACACGTCGTCGGGGTCGCAGGCGCCCGCGTACAGCACGTCGAGCGGCCACGAGCCGCGGCGGGTGCCGCCGTTGCCGTCGTCCGTCAGGGCCTCGTGCTCGGCGGCGGTCCACGAGCGGAGGTCGCAACGCCCGGTCGCCTTCAGGACGATGCCCGAGTACGCGACCGTGACATCGGGACGGGACGCGACCGGGCTGAAGTGGAGCTCGCCCTCGTCGGTCCAATGGGTTCGCCAACCCTCGACCGGCACGCGGGCCCCGTCGGGCCCGAGGCGGTGGATCGACGCCCAGTCGTAGCCGAACTCCTGGCCGCGGACGTAGGTGAGGTACCCCGCGTCGTCGACGTCCCAGGGCTGCCGGGCGCGGTGATCGCCATCGGCCCAGTCATTGAACGTCCACTCCAGCGCATCGCCGTCCACGGTGGTCGCGGCGAGCACGAGGCCCGTGCCCGCGGACTTGTCCGCCCGGGTCAACCCGCCGATCCACACGCGATCTCCACGCGCCACGACGCGGGCGAGCCCGTCGGTCGCGCCCGCGGGGAGCGCGCGCACCGACCGCACCTCGCGGAGATCCGGGGAGAAGTGCACGATCACCCCGTACGTGCCGCCGCCGGGCTGCCCGGCGATGCCGCTGCCGTCGAGCAGGATCGCGTCGGGCGCCCAGGAGAGGTCGGTGGCGCTCCCCACCGCGAGGACGCTGCCGTCGTCGAGCGCGACCGCGTCGGAATACCGCGGACCGAGCATGTAGGTCGCGAAGGTGCGGTCGATCGCCGTCGGGGTGCGGTCGGTGTCCGCGTCCCCGTCGGTGTCGGTGTCGGTGTCGGTGTCGGTGTCGGCGTCGGCGTCGGTGTCGGTGTCGGTGTCGGTGTCCGACGCGTCGTCCCCCGGCGCCGTGTCGAGCGGCGGGTCGGCGGCCTCGCGCGCGACGCAGGCGAGCAAGAGCAGGACCATGGCGCCTCCGTGCGCGTCCGGTATACCCCGACGCCGTGGCGCTCGCGACAGGGCGCGGGCGCCGGCGCCGCATCGACCCGTCACGGAAATTCCGTGACGGCAGGGCTCGTGACGGGTCGTGCAACGGAAAAACGCCGAACATCACGAACGTCCGCGAACGGCACGCGCCTTGCTTTCGCGCCCGGCGGAGGTCCGATTGACCCTGCTGCTCCTCCTCCTCGCCTGCGCTGGCGGCCCCCCGGACACCCCGGACACCCCGCGCACGCGCACCCTCACGCTCGCGGCGTACACGACCCCCCGCGAGGCGTACGGGAAGGCCGTGCTCCCTGCGTTCGCCCGCCACTGGAAGGAGAAGACGGGGGAGGAGCTCCGCTTCGAGGAGTCCTACCAGGCCTCCGGGGCGCAGGCGCGCGCGGTGAAGGAGGGTTTCGCGGCGGACGTCGTGGCGCTCTCGCTCGAGCCGGACATCATGGTCCTCGAGGAGGCCGGGCTCATCACCCACCCGTGGCGCGAGGCGCGTCACGGCGGCATCGTCACCGAGTCGCTCGCGGTCATCGCGGTGCGGCCGGGCAACCCGAAGCAGATTGCCGACTGGCCCGACCTGGCGCGTGCCGACGTGGAGGTGTTGACCCCCAACGTGCGGACGAGCGGCGGCGCGATGTGGAACATCCTCGCGATGTGGGGCGCGGCCCAGCGCGGGCACGCGGCGGCCGGCAACCCTCCCAGCTCTCCGGGGGGCAGCGTCAGCGCGTGGCGCTCGCGCGCGCCCTCGCGCCGCGCCCCACCCTGCTGCTGCTCGACGAGCCATTCGGCGCGGTGGACGCCAAGGTCCGCGAGGAGCTGCGTCGTTGGCTCCGAACCCTGCACGACGAGGTGCACACGACGTCGATCTTCGTCACCCACGACCAGGAGGAGGCGTTCGCCATCGCGGACCGCGTCATGATCGTGTCGCGCGGGCGGCTCGAGCAGGAGGGTACCCCCGTCGACATCGTCGACCGGCCCGCGAGCGAATTCGTTGCCCGCTTCGTCGGGGATGTGAACGTTCTCCCGGGGTCGTGCGCGGCGGCCGCGTCGAGGTCGGCGGGCACACGCTGGCCGACGCACCCGACATGGGTGAAGGGGCCGCGGTGCACCTCGTAGTCCGCGCGTACGAGCTCAAGTTCTGGGGCGACGACGCCGGCTTCGCCACCGTGCGCCGTGTCACCACCCTCGGCGACCGCGTCCGCGTCGAGGCGTGGATCGACGGCGCAGGGGTCCCCATCTTCGCCCAATTTCCTCGTCGATCCTCCCTCCTCACCGGGGTCGAAGCGGGCCAGCGCATCGCCGTCGAGATCACCCAGTCGCGCGCCTTCGCGGCGACCGACGGCGCGTCGTGACCGGCGACCTGAGCGCGCAGTGCTGGCGTGCGGTGGCGCGCCACGCGGATCTCGCGGCGTCGGCGCCCCGGGTGCTCGAGGTACTGCGCGCGTCGGGCACGTTCGACTGGCTGATGATTCGACGCTGGGACGAGGAGCGCGCCCGCCTCGAGACCGTGGCGTGTGCAGGCACGGTCACGACGTCCGATCCTCGCAGCCCCGTCCCCACGCCGCGCCGGGACCTCCTCCTCGCGTGGGGTGCCCGCGACACCGTCGAGGTCTGGCCGAGCCGCGAGGTCACGGGCATCGCGCGGCTGTGTGTGCCCGAGGGGGTCGCCGGCCGCGTCGTCGCCGGCCCGCTGCGGGTCGACGGCGCGCTGCTCGGGGTGCTGCTCCTCGGCACGCCCGACGCGGCGGCCGACGCGGTTGCGCGCGTCGCGCTCGAGGCGCTCGGCGTCGCCCTCGTGAACGACGCCCGACACCATGAGCTCGGGCGCCTACGCGAGGCGGCGGAGCAGGATCGCAGCGCGCTCCTGTCGCGGCTCGCCCGGCAGGATCTCACCGAAGCCGTGATCGGCGCTGGACTTCAGGAGGTCATGGCGCGCGTCCTGCAGGTGGCGCCGACCGACGCGCCGGTGCTGATCCTCGGCGAGACGGGCGCGGGCAAGGAGGTCGTGTCCCGGGCGATCCACGCGCGCTCGCGGCGCCAGGCGGGGCCGTTCCTCCGCGTCAACTGCGGCGCGATCCCGACCGAGCTGGTGGACTCGGAGCTGTTCGGCCACGAGAAGGGAAGCTTCACCGGGGCGATCGCGCAGCGGAAGGGCTGGTTCGAACGCGCGGACGGCGGCACGCTGTTCCTCGACGAGGTCGCGGAGCTCCCGGCGGCCGCGCAGGTGCGCCTGCTCCGCGTCCTGCAAGACGGCACGTTCCAGCGCGTCGGAGGGCAACAGACACAGTCGGTCGACGTGCGCATCGTGGCCGCCACGCACCGCGACATGCGGTCGCTCGTGCGCGACGGCCAGTTCCGGCAGGACCTGTGGTACCGGATCAGCGTCTTCCCGATCTCCCTCCCCGCGCTGCGCGACCGCCCCGACGACATCCCCGCGCTCGTCCGCCACTTCGCGCACAACGCGGGGACGCGCCTGTTCGGCCGTCCAATCGAGGTGGACCCTGACGATCTGCCTCTCCTCGTGGCGTACGACTGGCCGGGCAACGTCCGCGAGCTCGCGTCGGTCATCGAGCGCGCGGCGATCCTCGGCGCCGGACACACGCTCGACATCCGCAAGGCCCTCGGCCCCGTCGGCGCGCCCGCGCCGGCTCCGGCGCCGCCGTTGGACGACCGCGAGGCCATCGAGCGTGCGCTCGTCCGCGCGCGCGGCCGTATCGAAGGCCCGTTCGGCACGGCGGCGGCGCTGGGCGTGAACCCGTTCACCTTGCGGTCGCGCCTCCGGCGGCTCGGCATCGACTGGTCTCGCTTCCGCGAATAGGGCGCCGCGTGCCCCTCGTCGGCCTCTCCCTCGACGCGAGCGCGGACTTCCGCCAGGATCCGCGCGCGAAGAACGCCGGCTTGTTCGCCGCGCTCGATCGTCGGTACGGGGTCGAGGCGGTGCTTCGCCCGGAGCTGCCGCCAATCGTCGATGCGCTCCACCGCGCCCGCGCGTTCGACCCCGTTCGCGGCGCGTGGCGATCGAAGTACAACCTCGATCCCGGCACGTTCCGCGCCCGCAGCCGCGTCGCGGGGCGCCTGCTGGACCGGCACGCCCCCGACGCCCTCGTGGTCCAGCTCCACACCCTCGTGTCGCCCGGCGTCGACCCCGAGGCGCGTCGCTTCGTGCTCCACACCGACAACACCTACCGTCTTTCGCAGCGGGGGTGGCCACGGTGGGCGCCGCTCCACGGGCGCCTCGGGCGCGAGCGTCTCGCGCAGGAGGGGAGCGTGTTCCGCGCCGCCGCGTACCTGTTCCCGCGCAGCGAGTGGCTCCGTCGGTCGATGATCGAGGACTACGGCTGCGATCCCTCCAAGGTGGTAGTGGTCGGCGGTGGCGCGAACCTCGTGGCGGCCGCGCTCCCCGCGACCCGACGGTGGGACGGCCGCGCCGCGCTGTTCGTCGGGCTCGACTTCGAGAGAAAGGGAGGCCACGTGCTCCTCGAGGCCTGGCGCGACGTCCGGCGCGCGCTCCCCGACGCGCGACTGTCGATCGCCACGAGCGACCCCCCGCCCGGCCGCCTGCCCGAGGGGGTGTCGTGGCTCGGCCACATTCGGGATCGATCCGTGTTGGAAGCGCTCTACCGAGACTCGAGCGTGTTCGTCATGCCGTCCCTGTTCGAGCCGTGGGGCCATGTGTTCTACGAGGCGATGGGGAACGGCCTGCCGTGCGTGGCGGCGCGCGCGTGCGCGATGCCGGAGATCGTCCGGGACGGGGTCGACGGTCGGCTGGTGCCGCCGGGTGACGTCCCCGCGCTCGCCGACGCCATGGTCGCGCTGCTCGACGATCCGAGCCTCGCGGAGCGCATGGGGCGCGCGGCCCACGCGCACACGGTCGGGGGCCGCGGCTGGGACGACGTGGTCGCCCGGATGGCGCCGCACCTCGAGCGGCTCGGGGTCCAGCCGACGGCAGGGA
>CAMAXZ010000021.1 GCA_945862325.1 Klebsiella pneumoniae | reverse complement strand
TCGGCCGTGCCGACCCCGGAGCCGGCAAGCTGGCGGACCGCCGACCCGATCCGCGCGGTCGCCGCGCGCGGCGAGCCCGTCTCCTTCCGCCTCGCTCGCCCGAACGCGCCCGTGCAGCGCCGCCGCGCCGCGAGCGGGACGACCCTCGCCGAGCTCGCCGCGAGCCTCGTCGGCACCGCCGCGCCGATCCGCGCCACCGCCGACGGGCGGATGCTCGGGTGGTACCGCCTCGGCACCGCGGACGGGCCGCTGCCCGCCGACACGCGCCTGGAGAGCCTCGACGCCGACGCGCTCCTCCACATGCACTTCGTTCGTTCCCGCTCGATCCTCCTCGACGTCACGGTCACGCGACCGGAGGGCCCGGTGCGGCTCCGGCTGCCGGGCGCGTCGGCCGTGCCGGTCGCCACGATGCTCGACGCGATCACCGCCACGCTGGACCTCGCCCCCGGCGAGTGGACGATCTCCCTCGACGATCGTGCGCTCGAGCCGTTCGAGATCCTCGCCGACCGAGGCGTCGGCGACGTCGTGCGCCTCGTCGTGGCGGCCCCGGCGCGGCCATGAGCCAGGAGCGCTGGGACATCGTCCTGCACTTCCTGACCGGGCCCCTCGCGCTTCGGGAGGACGTCGTCGCCCAGGGGCCCGTCGTCCGGATCGGCGCCGACCCCGGCCCCGACGGGCTGCGGCTCGACGGCTACCGTGGCATCGACGTGCGCCAGGCGACCATCACGACGTACAACGGGCAGCCGCAGATCCAGCCGGTCGGGCAGGCACAAGTGCGCGTGGCGCCGCACGAGAACGTCGACTGGAACGAGGTGCTCCCCATCCGAGGCCCCGTGCACCTCTCGCCGGGCTCGGCGTTCCACCTCGGTCCTCCCGGCCGAGGGGCCACCGCGGTGGTCGTGGAGTGTCGTCGCCTCGGCACCTGGCAGCAGCGCAGCGTCATGTCGGACGCGTCGCAGGCGGAGGGCGGCCGCGCCGCGCCGACCGACGTGCACGACATCGACACCGCGGCGGGCATTCCGTGGTGGATCATCCCCGGCTTCCTCGGCGGGTTGATGATGCTGTTCGGCGGCCTCGGGGTCATCGTGCTCATCGCGCTGCAGATCCAGGTCGACAAGCTCGGCCCGGTCGACGACGGGCTGGAGAGCTACGGCTGCCGCGGGACGGAGCTCTGCGAGGCGACCCTCGTCGAGAAGGTGGACATCTCGCTGTACGAGGGGATGGACCGGGCGTTCTTCGCGTTCGTGATGGGCCCCAACGTGAAGGCCGCGGAGTGGCCGGAGCTCGAGAAGGCCGAGAAGTGGGATCGCAAGCTCATCGAGTACACCACACGCGCCGCGCAGATCCACGCGCGCGGGTGGGCGTACTGGCGTCAGCTCGACGGGGCCAAGGAGTCCTACGCCACCGTGGTGGCGCAGCTCCGCAAAGCGGGGCTGCCCGACGTGCTCGCCGCGATCCCCATGCAAGAGAGCCGGTACAACGCCAACGCGCACGACAGCATGTTGTGCGCCCGCGGCTACTGGCAATTCCAGCCGGAGACCGCGCTCCGCGCGAACATCGCCGTGCGTGACTGTCGGTTCAAGGACACCGACGTGCTGTGGACGCCGAAGGCGCTCGCGCCCCCCATCAAGGTGATCAAGAACGCGGAGTACGTCAGCAACGGCAAGTGCCGCATCGTGTCTTCGGGCTGCAACGTCGACCAACGGAGCGATCTGCGCGTGGCGACGGAGGGCGCGATCCAGCTCCTGAAAGAGGCGTTCGAGGACCCGGAGCTGCGGTTCTCCGGGGCGCTGACCCAGGTCGTCATCGCCACCCACAACTCGGGGTTCGACGACTCCCGCTACCGGGACGACAAGCGCGCCAACAAGTACAACCAACGTTGGGCGTATCGGGAGTACCTGCAGGACAAGAAGCTCGAGCGGGCGCCCGACTACGTCGGGCAGAACATCACCTGCGAGAAGCCCGGAGACGCCAAGGACTTCAGCGACCGTTGCGGAGGCAAGCTCGGCGCCGTGACCCAACAATACGTGCCCTACGTCATCGCGCAGCACCTGCTCGCGGTCTGCTACTACGGCACCCACTACGCCGACGAGTTCGAGGCGTTCCAGGAGTATCGCGAGCACGTGCGCGGCACGGGGTACTGCACGTCGATGTTCCAGATCCCGACGCCCGACCAGATCAAGAAGCGCCAGGGAGCGACCAAGTGAACTGGCGCCTGTTCTGGATCGCGGCCTTCGTGTGCTGCCTCGGCGTCGCCAACGTGGCGTTCCTCCTCAACGAAGAGGTCGCGCCGCCCGACGCGCTGACCAAGGCCGAGTCACGGCAATTGGACCCCCTGCTCGACGTGCGCTTCCTGAAGCAGAAACGCGCGGAGAACCTCGTCAAGATGGGCTTCGACGAGAAGGAGTCCGTCGAGATCCAGAAGCGGATCGAGCAGCTCTCGGCCGACCTGCGCGTCGGCGACGCCGAGCGCGACATCGTGCGCGCGCGCATCGAAGCGGCGAGCGACCCGGACGCGCTCGGCGCGGCGCTGTGCGGCACGGGCACCACCCTGCACGTCCGCTACGGAGCCCTGGCGTTCCTCGTCGACGATCAGAAGGGCGAACGGCGCGCCATCGCCCTGGACCAGGTGAGCGCGCTCGAGCCGCAGGCCTGGGCGGCGGAGGCGCGCATCGCGCCCGTGTACCAGGAGGTCGAGCTCGCGAAGGACCGCAAGTCGGACGCGACGCGAATGGGGCTCGCGGCGATCCTCGCGGAGCAGGAAGAGGCGGTGCTCGCCAAGGAGTCGCCGTGGGGGCGCTCGTTGCTGTCGAACTGGTCGTGGCCGCGCGTGCAGGCAAAATTCCCCGGCGTCCGCGGACGACTCATCGAGTACGTGGCCACCCTGCACCTCGTCATCGAAGTCGCGAACGGCGAGGCGGAGCTGTGCTCCACCGGCGAGGACGGCGGCGCGCTATAGTGCGGCGCTGACGGCGCACGGCGCCCCCAAACACAGGCAAGGACGGTCATGGCCGAGGCGCGGCGCAGGTTCAAGTTCCTAAAGGAGATCGCGCAGGGCGGCTTCGGAAAGGTGTACCTGGCCGAGATGTTGACCGGCGACAACTTCTCGTCGATCGTCGCCATCAAGCTCCTGCACGCGAAGTGGACCGAGAACGCCGAAGTCGTGATGCGCTCGCGCGACGAGGCGCGGCTGCTCGGCCGGCTCCGTCACCGCAACATCGTCCGCGTCGAGAGCCTGACCCGCATCCAGAGCCAGGTCGCCATCGTCATGGAGTACCTGGAGGGCGCCGACCTGAAGAGCGTCTGCGGCTTCCTCCGCGACGAAGGCAAGATCTTCCCGCGCCAGGCCGCCTTCGAGGTCGTCGGGCTCGTCGCCGCCGCGCTCGACGCCGCGTACAACCAGGTGCCGCTCAACTCCAACGAGCCGCTCCGCGTAATCCACCGCGACATCAAGCCTTCGAACGCGATGATCACGGTCGAGGGCGAGGTCAAGGTGCTCGACTTCGGCACCGCGCGCGCCAGCTTCGAACACCGCGAGGCCAAGACGCAGGCGCTCGCCTTCGGCTCCGCGGCGTACATGTCGCCCGAGCGCCTGATGGGCGAGGAGGACACCCCGCAAGCGGACGTGTTCAGCCTCGGCATCTCGTTGTACGAGCTCCTCACGCTCGACTCATTCGGGAAGATCCCTATTCGCCCCGAGAAGTTCGAGCGCGTGGTCGAGGAGCGCCTCGCCTCCGTCGACCTCTCCACCCTGTCTCCCGAAGCGCGCGACCGCACGATGAGCGCCATGCGGCGCATGCTGACGTACGAGTCCAAGGAGCGCGCGACCTCCGCCGAGGTCGTCGAGCACATGGAGACCCTCGTCGACCTCGTGCGCGACACGGGGCTCAAGCGGTTCGCGCGCGAGACGGTCACCCGCGTGCACGCCGCGCAGGTCCCCGAGGTCGACCCGGCCGATCCGTACACCGGGGGCACCGCGCTCGTGTACGAAGACACGAGCACCATCCGTGACGGCGCGACGTCGTCGATGACGACGACCTCGGACCAGTGGGCGGCCGACGTGAGCGGCCCCGTGCTCCCCGAGTCCTCCGACGCGAAGGACGCGACGCGGCCGCCCGACCCCGTGGTGACCCCGCTCCTTCCGCCGCGGCCGCCTCCTCCGCCCGCCGTGCACGCCGTCGTTCCGGGCTCGCCCCCCGGCACCTCGGGCGCGAAGCCGTTCATCCCGCCGGCGCCGCAGCCCCCGGCGCCGACCACGTCGGCCCCGAAGCCATCCCCCCAGGTCTCCGCGCCGAAGCCGTCGCCCCAGGTCTCGGCGCCGAAGCCGGCCGCGCCGAAGGCCGCCGCGCAGACCTCCGGAGCGCGGGCCGTCGGCGCGAAGCCGCCGACGACGGCGCCCCGCCCCGACGCATCCGACCCGTTCGACGACAGCGCCCCGAAGCGCTCCGGCATGGGCGGCATCTTCGCGGTCGTGGGCGTCCTGGGGGTCCTCGCGGTCATCGGGGTGGTGGGCGTCGCGGTGGTCGTGGGCGGCGCCGCGAGCTCCGGCAGCGGAACCGAAGAGGCGACGGTCGACGCACCCGCGCCGGCGGACCATCCGAACGCCGCGCTGAAGCCAGGGGACGACGTCCAGAACTTCGACCCGAACGCCGCCGGGTCGGGCGGCGTCGTGTTGATGGTGCCGAGCGGCGCCGCCGAGGTGAGCGTCAAGAACTCGACCGGTTTCAAGGTCGAGTGGGACGGCACCAAGAACCTCAACCTTCGCGACCTCGAGCCCGGCACCATGCGGACCACGGTGAAGCCGAAGGGCGGCGGCAAGTCCCTGCTCAACGACTTCGAAGTCGTCGCCGACAAGACCTGCGCGTACACGTTCGACGCCGCCGGCGACGGCGTCTGGAAGGAGGTCGAATGTCGTTGATCCCGCTGCTTGCCCTGGTCGTGGGCATGGCCTCGGCGCAGGACGCCGTCGGCTACGCCGCGCACCTCGACACCGCGAAGACCGCCCTCGCCGCCCAGGATTGGAAGGCCGCACGCGCCGCGCTCGACGCCGCCGAAGCCGCGGCACCGACGAACGAAGCGCTGATCACCGCGCAGGATCTCGGCCGCCTCTTCTTCTACCGCGGGCTCATCGAGTGGCGTGCGGGCGACAAGGAGAAGGGCGCCCCCGGCTGGTGGCGCAAGGCGAACGCGATCGCCCCGGGCTTCGCGCCCGACGCCGACCTCCTGCCCGAGACGGACGCCCAGGACCTGTACTACGCGCTCAACGGCGAGATCAAGCAGCTCGCGCAGGTCACGGTCGCGCTCCCGGAAGATCCGGGCGACGTCGTGATCTTCGTCAGCGGGCGTCGCTTGGAGGCGTCGGACTCCATCAGCCCCGGCGTGCAGTTCGTGCAGATGCGTTGCTCCGAGGGGAACCTCGTTGGCGCATGGTACGAGTACGGCCCGCCGCCGCCCGACTACCTGGTGCTGTGCAGCGGCGGCACGTACCCGGCACCGAAGGGCGGCGCGAAGCCTCCGAAGGTCGCGAAGGCCCCCAAGGCCACGCCTGAGCCGAAGGAGAGCGCCGCCGACAAGCGAGCCGCCGAGAAGGCGCAGAAGGAGCGCGAGAAGATGGCGGCGGAAGCCGCGGCGCTCGTCGCGAAGGAGCGGGAGTACGCGGCGGAGCGCGAGGCGGCCGCCAAGTCGATCGCCGCGAAGGAAGCCGCCGACCGCGTCGCCGTCGAGCAGGCCGCCAAGGCCGCCGCCACCGACAAGGCCGCGGCCGACAAGGCCGCCGCCGACAAGGCCGCCGCCGACAAGGCCGCCGCCGCGACGAAGACCTCCAGCGACAAGGCGGCCGCGATCGCCGCCGCCGAGCAGGCCGCGAAGGACGCCGCCGAACGGGCGGCGAAGGACAAGGCGGCGAAGGCCGCCGCCGACAAAGCCGCGGCGGAAGCGGCCGCGAAGGACGCTGCGGCGCTCGCCGAGAAGACGGCCGCCGAGAAGGCCGCCGCGGACAAGGCGACGAAGGCGGTCGCAAAGGCAACGAAAGAGCCGAAGAAGCCGAGCGACGAGTCGTCCGCCGCCGGGTGGGCGATGATCGGCACCGGCGCCGCCATGCTCGCCGGCGGCACCGCCCTGAACTTCCTCGTCGTGAACCCGGCATGGGAGGAGGCGCAGGCGGCCAACGCCGCTCCGTCGTCCGTCACCGCAGACCAGGCCACCGGCATCCTCGAGCGCTTCAACACCGGCCGCTACGCCACGGTCGGCCTGATCGCCGGCGGCGCCGCGATCGCCGGGGTCGGCGTCTTCGTCGGACCCCTGGACGCCCGGCTCGTGATCACCCCGACCGGGGTCGGGCTCACCGGGCGCTGGTAGGCTCGGGCTCGAGGCGCACCAGGATCGGCGCGCGCACGCCCACCGCCGCCCGCAGGCGCCAGGCGCCCGCTGACCGCCACCCGGGGCCGACCCAAGCACGATCCCAAGGGTGGAGCGGCAGGAACGGCAGCGCGCCGAGCCGTGCGGGCCACGACGGCGGCATCGCCACACCGACCGCGCCCGCATCGAGAAGATCGGCATCGACACGGTAGAACGTCGCCGTGCTGTGGGCGTCGGCCAACACCACGGTCGACCGGGACGCGAGTCGATCGACGAGCATCGCGAGCGCGCCGCGCGCGGCGCTGGCCGAGGCGGCCCACCCGCCCGGGTCGGTCGGGGCCGGGAGATGCCCGAGCAGCAGTGGGAACGCCGTGTCCGGCGTGGTGCCGGCGAAGAGGAGCGTCGCGCCCGAGGCGTCGCTCCACTGGGCGTCGTCCCCGCAGAGATGAAACACGCCGCGGGTGTGCACCACCGCGGGGTGCGGGGCGCCGAGCACGATCGACTCTCCGCCGAGCTCGGCGCGGAGCGCGTCGGCGAGCACCTCGTCGGCCACGCCGTAGAGCACGGTCAAGTCCGGCGACGCCGCCGCGACGACCTGCCCGACCCGCGCGGTGTCGTCGACGTCGGCCACGTTCCAGCTCAAGATCCTCGCGGTGTCCTCGGGGGTGCCGAGCGCCGCGGCGCACCGCTGCACGCCGGCGAGCCAGGCCGGCGCCTCGGGACGGGGGGACCGCGACACCCACGTGGGCGGTACATGAAGCACCGCGCCCGCGAGCGTGACGCCGACCGCCACGGTCAGGGCGCGCCGCCGCTGCGCCGCCCACCAGAACCCATAGACCGCCCACACCCCCAACACCCACGCGATCGGCTCGGCGTGGAGCACGATCGCGCTCCAACGCTCGGAGTCCCCCGACCAGGCGACCGCCGCGGCGCAGACGACGAGCACGAGCGGGATGCCGAGGCCCTCGTGCAGGCGGGCGGTGAACATGGCGCCGATTATCCCGGCGCAGACGCGTTTCGACCCGCGACCGTCACGCTCGTCCGTGTGGCGCACGCGCTACGTTGTCGGCCACCCCCGGAGGCACCATGGCCAAGCCGCTCACCGTCACGACCGCCGATGTCAACGAGATGATCGCCAGCGCCCTCGACAAGCTCCGCGACAGCGTGCGCGAGCAGCCGTTCGACTTCTTCCCGCACGGCATCACCCGCATCAAGTTCTCCGTGTCGATCGGCAAGGACAACGGCCTCGCCAGCGTGGACTTCGAGGCCTCCGGCCCCGACACCGCCGGCGACCGCGACGACAACTTCTGGGGCGACGACGAAGAGTAGTCGGCCCGTCAGTACAGGAGGGACGCCGCCCGCTTCGGCAGCCAGGCGTCCCGCTCGCCGTCCCACGCGCGCGTCAGGTCGCGCGGCGGGACGCGGCTCTCCAGGCCGACGCGCAGCTCGGCGCTGCCGCCGAGCAGGTCGATCGCGATCGGCGAGTCGACGAACTCGTACGTCTCTGTCCGCCAGCGAACGTGCGCGGGCGCGGCCCGCAGCGCGGCCTCGATGACGACGAGGCCGAGGAGCAGGCTGTCGAGCGCGTGGCGATCGACGAGCGTGATCTCGACGCCCCCGCAGGGGTGCCCGGCGAACTTCTGGAACCTGGGCTCGAACGTCGCCGCGCGGAACGCCACGCCCCGCAGGTCGGCGTCTCGGGCCCCCGACCGGCAGAGATCGAGGAAGCGACGCGCGTCCAGCCAGGGCGCCCCGACCAGGTGGAACGGGCGGGTCGTCCCGCGTCCCTCCGACAGGTTCGTGCCTTCGATCAGACACATGCCCGGGTAGAGGATGGCCGTGTCCAACGTCGGCATGTTCGGGGACGGGTACACCCACGGCAAGCCCGTGTCGTCGTGGTACCAGGCGCGCTCCCACCCCTCGCAGCGCACCACCTCGATGCTCGCGGCGATGCCGAGCTGATCGCGAAAGTACACGGCGAGCTCGCCCATGGTCATGCCGTGCCGCACCGGCAGCGGGTAGGCGCTGACGAAGCTCTCGTAGCCGGGGTGGACGATGTTGCCCTCGAGCGTGAGGCCGTCGATGGGGTTCGGGCGATCGAGCACGATCACCGTCGTCCCCGTGCCCGCCGCCACCTCCATCAGGTACCCGAGGGTGGCCTGATAGGTGTAGTACCGGGCGCCGATGTCCTGGATGTCGAAGAGGACCACGTCGAGGTCCGCGAGCAGCTCCGCGCGCGGGCGGAGAGACGCCGCGTCGTCGCCGTACAAGGACACGACGTGCGCGCCGGGCGCTTCGTCGCCGTCGACGGCGATCATGTCCTGGGCCGTGGCGTGCAGGCCGTGCTCCGGCGTGAACACACGCCGCACGGCCACCCCGGCCGCCGCGAGGCGGTCGAGGAGGTGGTCGAGGGCACCGTCCACCGCGGTGTGGTTGCAGCAGACCCCTACACGCGCAGCGCGGAGGCGACGCAGCGCGGAGTCGTCGGAGAAGAGGACCTGGAGGCCATCACGCATGCGCCCCTGGTTATCCTTTGGGCGACCCCCAACGAGGCACCCGATGCTCGCACTCCTCCTCTTTTCGTGCGCGACGGACGCCGCGCCGGCGCCGGCGGCGCCCCCACCTCCCGTCGAGGGCCCCAAGGCGCAGACCCTGCTGGGTGAGGTCGTCGGCGTCGCGTTCGTTGGAGATTGGACGAGCGATCCGTGCCCGGGACGCACCTACGCCCGAAACATCTACTTCGGTCCGGACAACTCCTGGGCCGCGGTCGACCTCGTGTCCCCGTGCCCGGTCGGGAAGCAGTGCATGTGGTCGGGCCTCGTCGGGTACAACGGCATCTGGAAGCAACAGAACTCCACGGACCTGGCGCTCCGCGAGATTGGCGCGCCGATCCAGTCCGGCTCACCACACCCGACGTTGATCCAGCTCAACCCAAAGGGCGAGCTGTTCGAGGGCGCGTGCACCTACCGAAAGGGCCTGACGGTGCCGCCCGGCTACACCGAAGACCAGGTGCGGCCGCGCCCCCCCTTGAACTACGAGGGCGGCGCGAAGTGAAGCCCGCGGGTCCGCTGACCACTCCTTGACGGTGAGAATCAGAAGGTTCGGCTTGGTGCACTGTTGACGATGACGCGCGCGCACACGACGGCAAGAGCGGACCGAACTCGGCCGGTCTACCGTGCGCCGTGCTCGTCACCCTCCTCATCGCGTGCAGCGTCCCCTGCGAGTCCATGCGGCAGGCCGATGCCCGTGACCGCTGCTTTCACGAGCGCGTGGCGACGGACCCCGAGGCGGTGTCCGCCGACGCGATGGTGAGCATCGCCGGGGCGATGCACAACACGATGGTGCGCGACGCCACGGTGCTCACGTGGGCTCGGGGACACAGAGGCGCGCTCGCCCCCGCGGACGTGCAGCGCGTCTGCTCCGTCCTGGCGGGGTTCGAATACGCGCTGTGCGAGCGGCGCCTGTCGTCCGCGCACCTGCACCGCACGGGCACGCCGTGATCCTGCTCGAACTCTTCTCGGTCGCGTGCGACGCGCCCCGCGAGACCGCCGCCGAGCGCACCCTTCGCAGCTGCACCCCGTACGCGGCGATGAGCGACGTCTACGGTGCGTGCGTCTCCCGAACGGTGACGCATCTCCGCACGATCGACGCGGTCGAGCAGCTCTGCGCGTCCGCCGGCGACTGGCAGGGCCACTGCCGGCACGTCTGGGTCGCCGCGCAGGATCGCAACGCGTACGCGTGGACGCTCGACGAGCTGCTCCGCGCGTGCGGAGACAACGAGGACTGCGCGTTCCAGGTGCTCGACTCCCACGCCGTCGGAGACGTGGTGAGCCAGGTCGCCCAGTGCGAACGCCACGCGCCGTCCCTCGCGATCGACTGCGTCCGTCACACGGCGCAGCGCTGGGCGTTCGAGGTGACGATCGACGAGCAGGAGGCCGCGCGGGTAATCCAGGCGCTCCGCCGGTATCCGCAGCAGGTCGGGACGGCGCTGGCCCTCGCGGACGTGTGCAAGCACACCGTCTCTTGCGACGACGGCGACGACCCCGCATGGAAGTGGTGCCGAGCCGAGCGCGACGTCTACCGCAAGCTCCCCGACCGCTGCCGCCCGCGGGTGAACCCGAACGCCCCGCCGAAGATCAGCGCCGGTTGAGGTGCTCGAAGGTGGGGGCCCGGTCTCCCCGGAGCCATCATCGGTCGGAAGCGGCGGGTTCTCGCGCCTCGTGAAGTGGACGCGTCCGACCGCCCCGAGCCCGTCCACCGCGCGCTGGTCTCGTCTGCGGTTGTTCGGGCGCCGCGGGGTCTGACGGGCATCGCGGGGGCCCGACGTTCCGCGCGCCGCAGCCCCGCTGGTGCCTACGTCGATCCCATGACCAGCGTACCTTGGGATGTCGCCGCGCCGCTCGCGCGGCTCGAGCCGCTGTCCGGCGACGGCGCGTACGACGTGGTGGTGATCGGCGCCGGGTTCGCCGGCTTGTCGGTCGCCTACCACCTTGCCGCGGAGGGGCGCTCGGTGCTCGTCCTCGATCACGGTCCAATCGGAGGCGGGGAGTCCCGGCGCACGACGGCGCACCTCTCGTGCGTGATGGACGACGGGTTCGCGAAGTTGGTGCGCACACACGGGCTGCGCCGCACGCGGGTGGTGTGGCGCAGCCACGCGGCGGCGATCGACCGCGTCGAAGCGATCGCGGCCTCGGAGCGCATCGCCTGCAAGCGCAGCTGCACCCGCTCTTGTGGCTGAACGGGCTCGCGGAGGCGAGCCAGCGGCTCGGCGCGCGGCTGGCGCGGGCGCACGTGACCGAGGTGCGAGGCGGCCCCCACGCCACGGTGCGCGTGGCGACCGGCGCGACGATCACCGCGGGCGCGGCCGTCATGGCCACGAACGCGCCCCTCGAGGATCCACTGCTGCTGAGCACGCGACAGACCCCCTACACGTCGTTCGCGATCGCGGCGCCGATCGCGGAAGACGACGCGCCGGAGGGCCTTCTCTGGGACACGGAGGACCCGTACCACTACGTGCGCTCCCACTCGGAGGACGGGTCGACCTGGATCATCGTCGGCGGGGAGGACGTGGAGGCCGGCCGCAGCCCGCCGGGGGTGTACGAACGGCTGGAGTCGTGGGCGCGGGCTCGCTTCCCCACGATGGGGCCGCCCACGCACCGATGGGCGGGGATGGTGTACGAGCCGGCGGACGGCCTCGCGTTCATCGGGCGCTCGCCGCTGGCGGCGCCCAACGTGTACGTCTGCACCGGCGACTCGGGTCAAGGCACCACCCACGGAACCCTCGCGGGGATGATCCTCGCCGCTCAGATCATGGGGCGCGCGAGTCCCTGGGCGGAGCCGTACGATCCGAGCCGGCTCCGCCTCAGCCCGGGGGTCACCCTCGAGCTCGTGCGCGAGGGCGCGCGCGTGATCGGCGGCTACGCGCGCTTCGTCACGCCCGGGGAGGTCGCCGACGCCTCGGAGATCGCACCCGGCGAAGCGGCAATTCTGCGACGAGATCTGGAGAAGGTGGCGGCCTACCGGGATCCGGAGGGCGTGCTCCACGAGCGGAGCGCGGTGTGCACACACCTCGGGTGCGTGGTGGGATGGAACGCGTCGGCGACACGGTGGGAGTGTCCGTGTCACGGGTCGCGGTTCGAGCCGACGGGCCGGGTGACCGGCGGCCCGGCGACCGCGGACCTGGCGCGGGTCAAGGCGCGGGTGTGAGCCCGAACGTCAGCGCCGGGTGAGCGCGTGGAAGGCGTCGAGGAGGCGCGCGGGCGGCGGCGCGGCGGTCCGCGGCACGGCGTCGACGACGCGCACCGGGGCGAGCTCCTTGAGGGTGGAAACGACGTACAGCGCGTCGTCCGACCGCGGCGCGAAGCGTCGCACCACTACCGGAAGCCCGGCGATCGACGCCGCCTCCAACACCGCGGCGCGGGTCACCCCGGGCAGGATGTCGCCGTCCGCCGGGGGCGTCCAGACCGCGCCGTCGCGGATGGCGAACACACTTCCGCGATGCGCTTCGAGCCACTCGCCGTCGGCGACCCACACGATCTCGTCGACCTCGGACAGCCGCGCCGCGTGGTCCCACGCCGCCCGCGCCGTATGCTTCGCCGCTGGCGGCAGCCCCGGCGACCACGGGCGCGTGGCGACGCGTACCGGAGCGCCGACCCGCGCGTGATCGAGCGGCACCGCCCGGACGACGCGGGTGCCACCGCCCGTGAACAGCACGTTCAACTTCGATTCTCCGGATACCGCCCCGGCAGCACGGACGAGCTCCTCCGCGATCGTGTCGAGCGGCGGGGACCGGAGCCCGAGGAGCGCCGCGCTCGACGCGAGCCGGGCGAGGTGCGCGTCCACCCTCCAGGGCCGGCGGCCGTAGGTGCGCAGGGTCTCGTAGATCGCGAGCCCGGACCACAGCACCGGGTCGTCCGGCCAGAGCGCCACGACGTCCGCCGCGCGACCGTCCACCAGCAGCACGGCGCTCACTCCTGGATCACGAAGTCCACACGTCGATTCTTGGCGCGGCCCACGTCGTTGTCGTTGCTGGCGACCGGTCGCGTCGTGCCGAACCCACGCGCGACGAGCCGCCCGGGGTCGACGCCGGCCGCCACCAGCCACTCCCGCACCACGTCCGCGCGCCGCTGGGACAACGCGAGGTTGTAGGCGTCTCCGCCCACGGCGTCGGTGTGTCCCTGGATCTCCACGCGCGCCTCTGGCCGCAGGGCGAGCGCCGCCGCGACCTCACCGAGCAGCGCGACCGAAGGCGCCTCGAGCGTGGCGGCGTCGAACTCGAAGCGGATCGGCTGGTCGATCGCCACGCGCCCACCGGTCACCGCCACGCGCGCCGCCGCGAGGGCGAACCCCACGTCCACCGGACCGTCACCCGGCGCCACGACGACCTCCTGGACCTGCGCGCCGAGGCCGGCCGACGACAACACGAGCGCGTGCCGCCCGGGGCGAACGGGGAGCACGTGCTCGCCGTCAGGGCCGATCGAGACGGGGGGCGCGTCGTCGACCCGCAGCTCGGCGTCTACCGGCAGGCCCGCCGAGGTCGCGCGGACCCGCAGCGCGCGCTCGCGCCAGCGCAGTCGCACGCGCAAGGGCTGGAGCGCGCCGGAGATGCCGATGTCCTCGAGCTTCAGGTCCTCGAAGCCGGGCGCCTCCACCGCGAGGGTCACGCGCCCTCGCGGCAGTCCGCCGAGCACGACCGCGCCGTCCCCCTTCGCCTCGATGGTCCCGGCGGTGACGCGCAGCCCACGCACCGGCTGACCGGCGGGGTCGATCGCCTCCATGACGAGCGCCGCGGTGGGCGCGCTCGGCGCGTACATGAGCTCAGCGACCGTCGGCCGCTCCGACGCGGCGACGGTGACCTCCGCCTCCACCACTCCGAACGTCGGCGAAGCACCGACGGCGACCCACTCGCCCGGCGCGGCTTCGAACGCGCGCTCTCCGCGCTCGTCCACGGGGCCGCCCGGCAGGGGCGACTCTCCCACGAGGCGCACGGTCGCGTCCGTGACCGGGCCGGTGTCCGCCGCGGCGCGGACGCGCACCACGCCCGTGCTCCACGGGAGCCGCGCGGTGACCCCGGTGGTGCCCGAGTCCGCCACCTGCACCTGCTGGTGGAACCGCTGGAAGAGCGGCGCCTCGACGTCGAGGGTGTAGCGCCCGCGCCCGAGCCCCTCGACGCGCACCGCGCCGTTGGACGTCACGCCGACCACGGACCCGTCGAGCGCCACGGTCGCCGCCGACACCGGCGCGCCGTCGATGTCCACGACGCGCACGTCGAGCGCGCCGTCGCCGACGTCCTGCGCGAGCACGGCGACGATCGAGAGGCGGGTGGTGTCCGCCGCGTCGACACGCACGAGGTACGACTGGAGCCCGAGCTCCTTCGCGCTCACCGCCACCTCCCATTCGCCCGGCGGGAGCTCGAAGTCCTCCTGGCCGTCCGGGCCGAGCCGCCCGACGGGCACCTCGGCGGGGCCGTCGATGGCCACGCGCGCGTCGATCGGCGCGCCATCGCGCGAAGCCGCGCGCACGCTGAGCGAGCCCGGGCGCCACGCCACGGGCAGCCGAATCTCCTGCACGCCTGCGACAAGGTCGATCCGCCGCGGCTCGACGGTGCGGAGGCGCGCGCCGGACACGCCGATGGAGCGGGCGCCGAGGTCGAGCTGGTCGATCCGGAGGCGCCCTCCCGTGGACGTGCGCCCGACCGCGGCCCCGTCCACGGTGACCTCGGCGTCCGCCACGGGCGCCCCCGTCGGGTCGGTGACGGCGAGGATGACCGACGCCTGTCCACCCTCCGGCGGCAGAAATCGAACATCGACGTCGATCGGTGGGCCCCCCGGAGCATCCGGCACCCACACCTCCCGCTCTTGGACCCCGTACGCGGCGCTGGACACGGCGAGGAGCCAATCGCCCGGGCGGAGCTGGAACACCTCGCGCCCATCCTCTCCCGTCTCGACCGGCGGCACGTCCGACTCCCCAAAGAAGCGCACCCGCGCGGGCGTGGACGCGCCGTCGGGCGCGCGCGTGTGCACTCGCACCGACCCCGCGGGCCGTGTCAGCGAGGGCGCGAACGCGGACGTGCCGCCCAACTGCGTGAGCGCCGGCTCGACCGGCAGGTACCCGCTCGCGGCCATCCCCACGTACGCCTGTCCCCGCGCGAGCCCATCGACCACGACCGCCCCGTCGGGCCCGAGGCGAGCGACCGGACGCGCGTCGATCTCGAGCAGCGCGCCTTCGTCGACCGGGCCGTAGGCATCGTCGGGCGTGACCTCGAGCCGCGCGGCGTCGGCCGAAACGGGCTGGAGGTAGGACTCGACCGTGATCGGCGTCGCGCGCGGCTCGTCGAGGACGAACCGGTGGGTGTGGGTGGCGCGGCCCTCGGCGCGCACCTCGACCGACCAGGCGCCCGGGCCGAGGGCGAGCACAGCCTCTCCGCGCGGCGCCTCGGCGTCGCGCGCGGCCCCGTCCGGCCCGACGGCGCGCAACGCGGCGGGGATGCGCGTCCCGTCGCTGTCGGACACGAGCACCCGGGCCCGCCACGGCGACGTCTCGGTCGCCGCGAGGATCGGCCGCGCCGCGGGCGAGTCCGCGTCGGGCGACCAGGTCACCCGGAGCTGACCGAGCACGCCCGGCGTGCCGGGCGCGTCGCCCACGCCGTGCCCGAGCGCCGCGGCGACCCCGAACCCGTCCGGCAGCATCGCGGCGACCTCCGCGGCGAGCGCCCCGCCGATGTCGTCGTCGCCGTAGCCACGCGCCGTGAACGTGAGGCCCGTACGCAGCGACCGGACCGGGCGCACCCCGAGCGCGGCGGCCACCTCGACGGACCAGCGCCGGTCGAGCCCGAGCCATGCGTCTTCGTCCTCGAACGCCGAGGTGACACGCGCGGACGCGGACGCGTCGAACACGTCGTTGCGCCAACCGCCCGCCGCCTCGCTCGAGACCGTCAGCGGCGCGCCCACGAAGCGCGCGGCGGCGCCGAGGCCCACGCCGACGCCCGGCGTGAACGTGGCCGAGAAGGGGCCGTCCGGCGCGGTCAGGCGGAACGGCAGGGACACCCGCGGCTCGGCGAACCCGAAGCTCGGCACGTCGATCGAGGCGGCGGCGAACACCGCGTCCGGTTGGGTCGCGCCGAAGGGCACGTCGGCGCGCACGCCCATGAACGCGAGCGGCTGCCACGAGGCGGTGAGGCGCACCGTCCCGACGTCACCGAGCGCGTCGACCGTCTCGATCTCCGTCCCGCTGGAGTACCGAAGGACGAGCGGACTGTCGGCGTACCCGCCCGTGAGACCGACCGCCCACGCGCCGCGCCGCGCCGACCACGGGCTGCCGACGTACATCCCCTCGGTCAGGTCCCCCGTCGGGACCGCCGGCCGGGGACCGGTCATGTCTGCGGCCGCCGCGAGACCGGCGACCAGGATCACAAGGATCAACGCCGACGCCGGCGGCGAGCGAGCGCGAGCGCGAGCGCGAGCGGCGCCGCGGCGACCGACCCCGATCCCGACGTGCCGCACGCGCAGCCGCTGCCCGACAGCCCGAGCAGCTCGATGGCCGGGTCGCCGTCCGCGCACGACACGTTGACGTCCGGGTCCGCGTCGTCGCAGTCCGTGTTGTCCGTGACGTAGCCCTCTGGGTCTTCACAGCCCGCGACGGTCGCGTTCGGGTCGCCGAAGCCGTCGCCGTCGACGTCGGCATAGTAGGTGTGGGCGTCGATCGCGTCTTCGTCGGAGACGTCGTCGCAGTCCTGATCGACGTCGTCGCACAGCTCGGGGGCCCCCGGATACACGCCGGCGTTCGCGTCGTCACAGTCGTCGTTCGACGTGGCGAAGTGGTCGGGGGTGTCGCAGTACCAGGCGCTCCAGTCGAGCTCGGCGTCGCCGTGCCCGTCCGCGTCGCCGTCGTACCAGTGCTCCACCGCGCCGTCGGCGCCCTCGTCGGTCTGGCCGTCGCAATCGAGGTCGAACCCCCCACAGTCCTCGACGGCGTTCGGGTGGATGTTCGGGTCGGTGTCGGCGCAGTCGCCGCACGCGGAGGAGTACCACCACCCGTAGTCGAAGGTGCCCGGCGAGTAGCGGTCCGCGTCGGCGTCGACCGGGACGCCACGGTAGACCCACACCTTTCCGGTGTTGGTGCCGTACTCGGGGATCCCGACCATAAGCTCCGGGGCGCAATCGCCGCCGACGTCGTCCAGCAAGGCGAACGACGTCCCGAACGAGTCGAAGCCCCACGCGGCTTCCGGGAGGACCTGCGCGTCGTCGAACGCCAGCTCCGGCCCCGGCAAGACGACGAGCTGATCCTGGAACGCGCTCAGCCGCGTGCCGATCACGAGGTCCTCGTGCCCGTCCGCGTCGAGGTCGAAACACTCGATCCGGGTCTGCGTGTCGAACGGGTCCTCGGCCTCCCCGATCTGGAGATCGAGGGCCGGTAGGTCGGACGGCGTCGCGGCGTCGTACACCATCGCGACGCCGGCGGACTCGTCGACGACCACGAGGTCGTCCAGACCGTCGCCACCGTCGGCGCTTCCCACGAGGTCGCACAGGCGCACGGCGCCCCCGAAGCCGTAGGAGTCCGTCGAGGACACCGACATGATCGCGATCGGCTCGGCGACGGAGGCGAACGCGTAGACGATCACCTGCTCGTCGACGTCGACCCCGAAGGCGTCGCTGATCGCCAAGTCCTGTCGTCCGTCGCCGTCGAAGTCGCCTACGCCGATGTCCTCTCCGAACGCATCGCCGCCTTCGATCGTCGCCTCGTGCACGAACACGTCGTCGGCGTAGCGGTAGATCCTGACCGCGCCCCCCCCTCCCGTAGTGTCGTAGCCGGCGACGGCCACCTCGTCCGTGCCGTCTCCTTCGACGTCGAACGCCACCATCCTCAGTGGGACGAACGCGGCCTCGACCACCGCGACGCGCTCCTCGAGGGCAGACACCCACACGTCGGCGGATTGCCAGGTCTCCGCGTACAGGAGGTCCTCGGCGCCGTCCCCGTCGACGTCCCCCACGGCGAGGGGAATCTGCCAATCCGCGGACACCTGGAGCGGCTCGCCGAGGTTCGTGCAGGCGGTGTCTTCGAACGCGTAGATGAACACGTCGCTCGTCCCGGCGACGGCGATCCTCGGGCAGAAGTCGGCCTCCCGACGCGACAGGCCCACGACCGAACGCCCGAAGCCGCCTTCTCCAGTGATGAAGTAGCCGCTGTTGACGACGACGTCCCGCCCACGAAGGGGCTCGCGGTCCGGACGGAGGATGATGTCGACCGAGGGTGGCGCGCACGCCAGCATCAACAAGGACCACGTCATGCTCTCAACCTACCCCGAGTAGGGGCGCCGCCGTACAATGCTTCCGCATGTTTCACGCTGGCGACGAGATCGACATCTGGGTGGTCGAGAGGCCTCTCGGCGCCGGCGGCATGGGCTCGGTGTACCGCTGCCACAACCGCAACGCGAAGCGCATCGTCTCCGCCGTGAAGGTGCTCGACGGACTGTTGACGCGCAACCCCCAGATCCGCAACCGGTTCATCCGCGAGGCCGAGCTCCTGTTCGCGCTCGATCATCCGAACATCGTCAAGGTGCGCAACGTGCGCATGGACGTGGCGACACCCTACCTGGAGATGGAGTTCGTCGAAGGCCGATCGCTCGAGCGCCACATCGATGACGCCACCATCGCGCCCGTCGACGCGGTGCGGGTCTGCGCCCAGATCGCCGACGCGCTCGCGTACGTCCACGCCCGGGGCGTCGCCCACCGCGACATCAAGCCGGCGAACATCGTCGTCCAGAGCAGCGGCGACGCGAAGCTCGTCGACTTCGGCATCGCGTCGGAGGCCGACGCCACGCGGATCAGCGAGTCCGGAACGGCGTTCGGGAGCGCGGGGTACGTGCCCCCCGAGTGGCTGCGGCCCGACGAGCTCGACCCGCAGAAGTGGGATCTCTACGCCCTCGGGGTCACGCTCTGGGAGGCGCTCTGCTTCCGGTCGGCCTTCCCCGTGAACGCCAAGGCGAACGCGTCACAGGCGTTCCTCGCCACGATCGCGGCGAAGCAGACGCACCCGCCGCTCGACCCCGGGCCCGAGTGGCCTCAGGCGCTGCGCGACGTGATCGGCGCGCTCACGGAGCCGGACGCCGACGCACGGCTCGGATCCGCCGCCGAAGCCCGGGATCGCCTCGCGTCGATCGACATCGACCCCGAGCGTGGGCCCGGCCGGCGCACCCCCACGCCGCGCCAGCCGACGCAGACCTGGAGCCAGCCGGCCAACGCCGAGACCATGGTCCCGCAGGTCGACCAGCCGAGCCCTGGGTTCGACCGGGGATACGTCGAGGTCAGGCCGCCCGCCCCGCAGGAGGTCGGGCCAGTCCCCGCGAGCGACGCACCGTCGCCGGCACGACCGCGCCCGACGCCCGCCGCGACCGCCGTCGGCGTCGCGGCTACGGTGGCGGCCTTCGCGGCCGCCGCGCTGACCGGCGCCGTCGCGTTGGCGCTCTGGGCCACGACGCCGCGCGACCCGACGTCGCCCGTTCCCGTCGCGCCGATCACGCCCGCGGACGCCGTCGCTCCCCCGGCGCCGGACGTCGCTCCGCCGACGCCGGACGCCCCTCCGCCGGCGCCCCCCGCCCCGACCGCCGTCGACGCCCCCGTCACGATCGCACCGCCACCGGAAGCGCCGGAGCGCCCCCGCGACACGCGCCCGACGAAGCAGCCCGAGCGCCCCCGCGACGGCGCGGCCCCGACCGGCGCGGACGGCGGCAAGCCCCCGGTGCAGATGCGCGAGCTCGCCGCGTTCCTCGAGGATCACCCTGAGTGGAGGCCGGGCGTCGCGCAGGGCTTCGACGCGTCGTACCTCAAGGGGTGGGACAGCGCGACCCCCCCGGCGGATCGGGCGAGCGGACCCGCGGTGCACGTCCCCGTGGCCCTCGCCGAGGCGTTCTGCGCCTCACGCGGCGGCCTCGCGGCCGTCGGCGCCGCGCCGCTGACCTGGACCGACAGCCGCGCCCGCCCGTCGGAGCACCGCACCGACGACGGTCGCCCGGTGATCCGCCAGGCCGACGGCACCGTGGTGCCCAATCCGAGGCCGTCACAGTCGTCCTTCTCCGTCGGTTTTCGCTGCGCGCGCTAGCCGTCGGGCGCGCGATCCCGCGGGTGCGCCGCCCCTGCCGTCGCGATAGCCCGGCAACCCCACGAGGTGCCCTTGTCCCGACGCCCCCTCCTCCGCACGCCGATCCCCGGCCCGAAAGCCAGGGCGCTGCTCGGCGCCGGGACCGCCCTCTCCAGGTCCTACACGATCGATCACGCGCTCGTGGCCGACCGCGCCGAGGGCTGCTGGATCCACGACCCCGACGGCAATGAATTCCTCGACATGACCGCGGGCATCGCGGTCGCGTCCACGGGACACTGCCATCCGAACGTGGTGCGGGCGATCTCCGAGCAGGCGGGCCGCCTCATCCACATGAGCGGTACCGACTTCTACTACCCCGTGCAGGCGCAGCTCGCGGAGCGGCTCGCGGCGTCCGGGGCGGTCCGCGGCGAGCGCGCGCGCGTCTACTTCGGCAACTCGGGCGCCGAGGCCAACGAGGCCGCGCTGAAGCTCGCCCGCTACGTGACGGGGCGTCGCTCGTTCATCGCCTTCCTCGACAGCTTCCACGGCCGCACGATGGGCGCGCTCAGCCTCACCGCGAGCAAGGTGCGCCAGCGCGAGGGCTTCGGCCCGTTCCTCCCGGTCACCCACACCCTGTACCCGGACCCCTACCGGCTCGGCGCGCGCGCGACGCAGATGTCGCTCGACCACATCGAGATGTTGTTCCGTACGATCCTCCCGCCGGACGACGTGGCGGCGGTGTTCGTCGAGCCGATCCAGGGAGAAGGCGGGTACATCGTCCCCCCCGACGACTTCCTCCCCCGCCTGCGCGAGCTCTGTGACCGCCACGGCATCCTGCTGGTGTTCGACGAAGTGCAGAGCGGCAACGGCCGCACCGGCAAGATGTGGGCGTTCGAGCACGTCGGCGTGCTGCCCGACATCCTCACGACCGCCAAGGGGCTCGCGTCCGGGCTGCCGCTGTCGGCCACGATCGCCAGCGAGACGATCATGCGCTGGAAGCCGGGCTCGCACGCCTCTACCTTCGGCGGCAATCCGGTGGCGTGCGCCGCCGCGATGGCGACGTGGGACCTCCTCGAGGGCGGGCTCGTGGCGAACGCCGCGGCGATGGGCGAGCGCCTCCTCGGCGGGCTCCGCGCCGCGGTCGGCGACCACCCGAACGTCGGGCACATCCGTGGCCGCGGCCTCATGGTCGGTGTCGAACTGGTGAACGACCGCACCGACGCGTCACGGGCGGTCGAGCTACGTGACCGCCTCGTCGGCCACGCGTTCGAGAAGCACGGCCTGGTGCTCATCGGCGCCGGTCAGAGCACCATCCGCTTCTGCCCTCCGCTCGTGGTCGACGCGAGCGAGATCGACGTCGCCGTGGAGCTCTTCGCCCTCGCCCTCAACGACCTCACGACCGTCTGATTCGGAGCACAGCACACATGTCCAAGTTCGAAGGCGTCGACTTCTACAACCTCGACTCCCTCCTCTCCGACGAAGAGAAGGCCGTCCGTGACGCGGTGCGGGGCTGGGTCGACGACGCGGTCATCCCGATCATCGAGGATCACTGCCGGCAGGGCACGTTCCCCATGCAACTCGTGGCGCAGATGGGCGAGATGGGGCTGCTCGGGGTCAACCTCAAGGGCTACGGGTGCCCGGGCATGAGCAACGTCGCCTACGGCCTCGTGGCGCAGGAGCTCGAGCGGGGCGACTCCGGCATCCGGAGCTTCGCGAGCGTGCAGACGAGCCTCTGCATGTACCCGATCCACGCGTTCGGCACGGAGGAGCAGCGCGAGCGCTACCTCCCCGGCATGGCCCGCGGCGAGCTCATCGGGTGCTTCGGCCTGACCGAGCCCGACTTCGGGAGCAACCCGGGCGGGATGCTGACCCGCGCGGTCGACGACGGCGACAGCTACGTGCTCAACGGCGCGAAGATGTGGATCACCAACGGCACGATCGCGCACCTCGCCATCGTGTGGGCGAAGCTCGACGGCGTCATCCGCGGCTTCATCGTCGAGCGCGGCGATCCTGGCTTCTCGGCCCCGGAGATGAAGGGCAAGCACAGCCTGAAGGCGAGCGTCACGAGCGAGCTCGTCTTCCTCGATTGCCGCATCCCGAAGGACCGCCTGCTCCCCGGCGTCAAGGGCCTCAAGGGGCCGTTCTCCTGCCTCAACAACGCGCGGTTCGGCATCTCGTGGGGCGCGCTGGGCGCCGCGATGGCCTGCTACGACTCCGCGCGCCAGTACGCGCTCAGCCGCATCCAGTTCGGGAAGCCGATCGCCAGCTTCCAGCTCATCCAGAACAAGCTCGCCTGGATGTTGCGGGAGATCACGAAGGGGCAGCTCCTGTCCTTGCAGCTCGGGCGCCTGAAGGACGCCGGCACGCTCATCCCCGAGCAGATCTCGCTCGCCAAGATGAACAACGTCGACATCGCGCTCGAGATCGCTCGCGTCTCCCGCGACATCCACGGTGCGAACGGGATCCTCGACGAGTACCCGGTGATGAGGCACATGGCGAACCTCGAGTCCGTCAAGACGTACGAAGGCACCCACGACATCCACAACCTCATCATCGGCCGCTGGATCACCGGCATCCAAGCGTTCGAGTAGGACGTGGCGCGCGCGGAGATCACGAACGACCTCGTCTGGTCGCACTCCCGCGCCAAGCTGTTCCGAGGGTGCAAGCGCGCGTACTGGTTCACGTACTACGGCTCGTGGGGCGGATGGTCGCCTGAGGTCGACCCACGAACACGGGCCTTGTACCTCGAAAAGAAGCTTACCGCGCGTCCGATGTGGGTGGGCACCGTGGTGCACCGCATGGCCGAGATCGGCGTCAACCGGGCGCGCCGCGGGCAGCCGGAGGACCTCGTGGCCGCGCGTGCGTGGGCACGACGCACCGCCCGGGAAGACGTCGACGGCTCGCGGAGCGGCGCATGGACCGAGCGGCCGGCGCGACGCGTCGGGTTCCGCGAGCACTACTACGACGAGCCCGTGACCGACGCCGACTGGGACGCCGCGATCGACGAGGTCGATCGCCAAGTGGTGGCGCTCCACCAGCAGCGCCTGTTCCGGCGGCTGCTCGACGTGCCCGAGCGTATTCGGGAGGTCGAACAGCTCCAACGGTTTCGTGTCGGCGACGCCGAGGTGTACGTGGCGCTGGACGTGCTGGTCGACGACGGGCGCGGCGGCGTCGTCATCCTCGACTGGAAGACCGGAAACGCCCACTCGGAAGAAGACATCTCTGCGCAGCTCGGCGTCTATGGCCTCTACGCCACCGATGTGCTCGGTGTCGCGCCCGACCGTATCCACGCCCGCCACGTGAACCTCCGCCTCGACGCGGAGACGACCCACCCGGTCGGCGCCAACGAGATCGACGCGGCGCGCACGACCATCGCCGCCGACGTCGCCGCGATGCGGGCGCAGCTCGTGGACGTCCCGCGGAATGAGGCGTCGGAAGACGACTATCCGAAGCTCCCCGAAGGGGCGCGCGAGTGCCGGTACTGCAACTTCCGCCGGACGTGCGGACGGAGCGGCCCCACCCCCTGAACGCCGAACCAATGTGACGGACACATTCTGGCAGGCGGACATATTTTGGCCTACGCAGACCCGCGAAGTTCAGTAGAACAGGGGTGTCGCCCGAGGCCCTCATGTCCGCCGCACCCGCGCTCCGCCCCGTCTCCTCTCCGCTCCTCGCCGAAGCGCTCGGCTCGCGCCTCACCCTGGGCGCGGCGCGCCGCGGCGCTCGAGTGTTCTCCACCTCCGAAGGATGGATCGTGGCCGCCCCCGCGGTGCCCGGCGCGCTCCGGGTCTCGGTGCCGCGCGGGGTCGGGCGCGCGCTGCTCGTCCGTCAAGAGCGCGGCGGCTTGCGCGACGCGACCACCGGCGCTCCCTGCTCCCCCGCGCGCTGGTCGGACGCGGGCGGGGTGGCGGCCTGGGTTCGCCTCGCGGTGCGCGGGGCCGGTCCGCGCGAAGCCGAGGGGCCCCTCGCCCCGACGACGGACGCCGCCGGCCCGCGCCTCGTCGTACGCCTCGTTCGCCCCGGCCTCGCGGCGGCCCGCGCGGCTGAGGCGAGCCTGCGCCACGGGGCCGTCGCCCTGGTTCGAGCCGGGCGGGTCGTCGAGGTGTCCCCAGCCGCGGGCGCGGCGGGCGTGTGCCGCGGCATGTCGGCGCCGGTCGCGCGGCGTCGCTGCCCGTCCCTTCGCGTGGTCGCGGCCCCCGCGCACGACGGCATGGCGCGCGCCCACGCCGTCCTCGAAGAGATCGGGGAGGTCAGCCAGGTCGCGGGCGGGCTGTGCGTCACGCTCGACGCGGGGGAGCTCGGCGCCACCGCTGCGCTCGCGCGGGCCACGGCGGTCGCTCGGCGCCTCTGGCAGGTCGCGGCGCTCGAGGCGGTGGTCGTCGTCGCCGCGCGCGCGGACGACGCCGCCGCGCTCGCCGGCCTGTTGGACGCGGGCCAGGTCGCCGCGGTCCCGCGAGGCGCCGCCGGCGCCTGGGTGAGCCGACCCTCCGCGCGCCTCACGGCCACGACGTGGCGCGGAGACGCGCCGGACCTCGAGGGCGCCGTCGCGTCCGCCGTCGGCCTCGGTCGCGGCGCTGCCGCGGGCACCGCGCTGACGTTCACCGCGCTCGGGCTCGGAGGCGCTCCCGCGCGGGCCTGGTCGGTGACGCTCCCGCAGGGGGCGGGCGTGGCGGTGCGAGAGGCGCTCGTGGAGGGCGCCGCGCGCCGCGCCCTGCGGCTCGCGGGCGGTGTGCGCGAGCTCCGCGTGCGGGCCACCCCGGCGGGCCGGGCCGCCGCGTGAGCGCTCCGCCGATGTCAGCCCATCGCCCCCACGTAGAGCCACTGGCCGCCGGCCCGTCGAAATCGGCTTCGTTCCTTGATCGACCGCGTAGTCCCCTCGTGGGTCAGGGTGGCTTCGAAGCGCACCCAGCCCTCGTCCCCGTCGGACCCGCTCTCGAGCACCACGAGCCCGGTGAACCGCACCGCCGCGCAATACCGCCGCAGCTCCGCGAGCCACGCCCGCGTGTCCGGCTCGTGGCAAGGGCCGGACGGGTCCACGGTGCGGACGAGGTGGTGCGCGTCCCCGGTGGCGTAGGCGGTGTAGCGGGAGCGCATCAGGGCCTCGGGCGACGACGCCGGGTGCCCGGCCAGCACCGGCGCGCAACAGCCCTTGGCCTTCTTCCCGGAGCCGCACGGGCACGACGCGTTGGCGGACAGCTTCATGCCGCCTCCTACACGGTCGGCGCCGCCGTCGCGACCAACGACGACGATCGTGTTTCCGGTTGCGGTCGGAGCGGCTATCGGTGTCTGTATGTGCGTGGGCCGGCACACCGGGCCAGCCCCTTCCCGAACAGGAGCAGGTGATGACCTCCGACCCTCAGCGGCGCCCGACGCGCGCCGTCGTCACGGTGGCGCTCGTCGGGGTGTCGGCCCTGGCGGCGCTCCTGTACGCGTCCCCCGGCGTGGCGCAGCCGCCCGGCCCCGCCACCTTCTGCGAGACCTACCCGAGCGCCCCCGCGTGCGACGCGGGCGAAGTGTCCTGCACCACGTGTCACTCCGCGGCGCCGAGCCTGAACGCCTTCGGTGAAGACGTGTCGGCGGCGCTGCTGCCCGACGACCCGCGGCCGCTGTCGGAGGCGGCGTTCACCGCCAACCTCGGCGCGGCCCTCCACGCGGTCGAGGGCCTGGACTCCGACGGCGACGGCTACTCGAACCTCGACGAGATCGAGCTCGGGAGCTCTCCGGCGGACGCGCAGAGCGTGCCCACGCCGGCCGACTGCGCCGACGCCGACGACGACGGCTGGGAGCTCTGCGGCTACGACGTCAACTACTCCTTCAAGAAGGTGATGATCGACTTCTGCGGCCGTTCGCCGACGCTCGCGGAGCGCAAGGCCTTCGAGGGCGCCGCGTCCCCGAAGAGCGCCCTGCACGCGCAGCTCGACGTCTGCCTGGACAGCGAGCACTGGCGGGGCGTCGGCGGCCGCGTGTGGAGCCTCGCCAACCGCAAGATCAACCCGCTCCAGGCGCTGAAGGCGGGCCTCGACGTGGGGCCGATCCCCCTCGCCGACTACGACGACGACTACGCGTATTTCGTGTGGACCCAGACCGACGGCCGCGACGCGCGGCTCGTCCTCACCGGGCAGACGTTCGTGTCCGCGAAGTACGCCGGCGGCAAGACGGTGTACGAGGAGTGGGACCGCACTCCCGACGAAGACGCCGCGCTCCGCGGCTACGACCGCTACCAGGCCGTGAAGAAGACCAAGCGCGCGGGCCTGCTGACCCACCGCTGGTTCCTCATGGTGAACACGATGTTCACCGCGGTGCCCCGCACGACGGCAGCACAGGCGTATCGCGCCTTTCTCGGCTACGATCTGGCGTTGCTCGAGGGTCTGTACCCGGTGGCGGCCGAGCCGGTCGACTACGACAACAAGGGCGTCGCGGAGCCGGACTGCGCGGTCTGCCACTCCACGCTCGATCCGCTCGCGTACCCCTTCTCCCGCTACGAGGGCATCGGCGGCGGGAGGGCAAGCCAATACTCCTACGGGGCGGATCGCCTCGAGGGCTTCGTCGACACCGACGGCCCGGACGTGGTGAACACCCCGGAAGCCGGGGTGCTCTTCGGCGAAGAAGTGGCCGACCTCGTCGAGTGGGCGGCCGTGGCCGCCAACAGCGGCGCGTTCCTCCGCGCCACCGTGTCGGACTACTGGGAGCTGCTGCTCGGCGAGCCGCCGCGCGCGCTCGAGCAGGGCGAGTACGCCCGCCTCGCGGCCGACCTCGCCGACACGCACGCATACTCGGTCGAGGCCATGCTCCACGACCTCATCGACACGGAGGCCTACGGTGCGCCTTGATCCTCGTTGGGCCCTGCTGGCCCTCCCCCTTGCCCTCGCCGCGTGCGCCACCGAGCCCACCTCGGTCAGCGCCAAAGGGCGCGTGATGCCGAAGACGGGCCTCGTGTGGGGACGCGACCTCGCCAACGGCCTCGGCCTCAACGAATGGGAGCTGTGCTCCGAGCTCGGTGGGTACGACTGCATCGGCGAGGCGCACCTCGTCACGCTCGGCGGGGTCGAGCCGACCACCCTCGGCATCGATCAGCCCTTGCCGAACGCGTCGGTCAGCGCCCCCATCGCCATCGACCGCGTCGCAAGCTCCGCGTGCGCCACCCGCTGGGCCCGCGACGCCGCCGGTCCCGCGGTGGTGTTCGGCGCCGTCCTCGAGGCCGACACCCTCCCCAAGCGCAAGGCCGTCGCCGAGCAGCTCGTACAGCGCGTGCTCGGCCGTGAAGCGACCGCCGACGAGGTGAAGAACCTCGCCGACGAGCTGTACGGGTCGGTGTCCGCCGTCTCCAAGGACCTCCCGCGCGACTGGGCCGTCGCCGCGTGTGTCGTCGTCTCGACCTCCACCGAAGCCCTGTTCTACTGAGGCGCCCCATGCAGACCCGCAGAGACGTGCTCCGTCAGCTCGCCGCGCTCGCAGGGGCAGGCGCCGGCGCCTCCCTCTTCAACAACGTCGCCCTCGCCGAAGAAGCGAAAGATCCTCGCTTCCTGATCGTGCTCTGCGCCACGGGCGGCGGGTCGATCATCGACGGCCCCCTCGCCATCCGCGCGAGCGAGTCCGCGACCCCCTCCACCCTGAACACCTTCGAGGACGCCCTGGTCACCGGATGGTCGGGGTCCCCCTTCCGCGCGGTCGACCTCGCGGGCGGCTCGATCGGCCCCATCCCGGCGCCGTTCAGCGTGGCCCCTTCCGAGTTCCTCTCGCGGCGTCGCCAGGACCTGATGGTCGCCACCGTCACCGGCACGAGCGTCAACCACCAGGTCGCGCAGCGGCGCGCGATCACCGGCAACGAGGCGTGGGCCGGGCGCACCCTGCAGGAGATGGTGGCCTGGCAATACGGGATGAACGCGCCGATCCCGAACGTGCACCTCGTCGCCGGCCTCGGCTTCAACGACCCCGGCAACGACAGCCTCGTCCCGACCTGGGCACGCCGGCAGATCGTGCCCGACCCGCTCGTGTGGCCCTTGTCGCTCGACGGCGCGAAGGGCATGCCGCAGGGCCTCGACCCGGCGGTGCTCGCCGCCGCGCGCAAGCACCGCAACGAAGTGTTCGAGCCGAGCACGCGGTTCGGCCAGATCTTCACGGACGCCGCGCGCCTGAAGGAGTGGAAGGAGCTCCGGGGGTCCCCGCAGGAGCGCATCGAGGCCCTCGACCTCATCACCAAGCTGATGGTGCCGCCCGACGGCGGCAGCTTCCCGCTCGGCGAGTTCGGGCTGTCGTCGTCCCCGTCGAGCGAGGCGGTGCGCGCGGTGTTCCCCGACTACGCGGCCGACCCGATGCAGGCGCAAGCGGCGGTGGCGTTCCTCCTCCTGAAGCACCGTGTGTCCGTGTCCGTCACCATCGGCCCGAGCTTCTCGTTCGTGTACGACGCGAGCGGCGAGGTCACGAGCGGGCTCCCCGAGAACAGCGTGCTCAACCCGCCGCTGGCGTTCGACTTCAGCCACCAGGCGCACCGCGCCGGACAGGCGATCGTGTGGAGCCGGCTGTACGCGGTCGTCGACGGGTTGATCCAGCTCCTCCAGGCGGAGGACTACGGCGACGGCACCAGCCTGTGGGACCGCACGATGATCTACATCGCGACGGAATTCGGCCGCGTGAAGACGCGCCCCGCCAACGCCAGTGATTGGGGCACCGGTCACGACCTGAACAACGGCGTCGCGGTCTTCAGCCCGCTGGTGCCCGGCGACACCCTGCGCGGCGGGGTCGACCCCGACACCGCGCTCACCTACGGCTTCGATCCGACCACCGGCGATCCGGAGCCCGGCCGCACCACGAGCGAGGCGGAGATCTTCTCCGGGCTCCTCGGCGCGCTCGGGGTCGACACGTCCGGCAGCGGCCTGCCGGACGTCCCCGCCATGCGGAGGGCATGACCATGCTCCTCGCCCTCTCGCTGCTCGCGTGCGCCCCGGACGCCGACTGGGACGGCTTCTCCTCCACGGACGACTGCGACGACGCGAACGCGCTCGTGTACCCGGGCGCGCCCGAGACCCCCGACGACGGCGTCGACAACGACTGCGCCGACGGCGACGCCCCGCTGCCGTGGCTCGGCGACTGGACCATCACGACGCTGACGGCGCAGTACTCGGGCTTGTTCCTGTTCGTCGCCGGCACCGAGTCGGGCACGCTCCGCCTCGGGTCCGACGCCACGGTCAGCGCCACGGTCGAGGCCGACGTGAACCCCGACCTCGCGCCGATCTCGATCTCGCTCGCCCTCGAGGGCGAGAGCTCTCGCATCGAGAATTCGGACGTCTTCGTGGTGTACGCGGAGGGGCTCGCCTACGACGAGCAGATGCACATCGCGTGGGAGTGCGCGATGGCGGACGACGCCACGCTCGCGTGCGACGGCGAGCTGAAGGCGCTGGAGCAGAGCCTCGACGCGGATGTGGTGCTCGTCCGGTAGGTTAGCGCGGCCCATGGCCTTCACCTTCGTCGGTGTCCTCCACCTGCTCCCCCTCCCGGCGGGGCCACGCGCGTCCGAGGGGTTCGCCGTCGTCCGCGCGCGGGCCCTCGCCGACGCCGACGCCCTCGCCCACGGCGGCGCGGACGCCGCGATCCTCGAGAACTACGGAGACGCCCCCTTCCCCCGCGGCCCGGTCGACCCACACGTGGTCGCGTTCGTCGCGGCGACGGCGCGGGAGCTGCGCGCGCGGCATCCCTCGCTGAAGCTGGGCATCAACCTCCTCCGCAACGACGCGCGCGCCGCGATGGGCGTCGCGGCCGCGGTCGACGCCGCGTTCATCCGCGTGAACGTGCTCACCGGCGCGATGGTGACCGACCAGGGCGTGATCGAGGGCGAAGCACACGCGGTGCTGCGTTACCGTCGCGAGCTCGGCGCCGACGTGCGCGTCGTCGCCGACGTCATGGTGAAGCACGCCGCGCCCCTCGGCCCGGTCACGCTCGCGGCGCAAGCCGCGGACACATGGCACCGGGGCGGGGCGGACGTGCTCGTGGTCACGGGAGAAGGGACGGGGCTCCCGGCGGACCCGGCGAGGATGGACGAGGTGCGCCGCGCGGTGCCCGGGTCGACCGTGTGGGTCGGGAGCGGCGTGACCGAGGCGACAGCGGCCGCATGGCGAACGCGCGCGGATGGGGCGATCGTGGGGACGGCGCTCCACGCCGACGGAGACGCCCGCGCGCCGTTGGACATCGAGCGCGTGCGTCGGATGGCGAGGGCGTTCGGGGAGCGCGGGTAGGCGCTCCGACCTCAGTACATCTCTCGCATCCAGGGCAGCGGCGCCGCGAACAGCTCCTCCGCGCGGTCGAGGTCCGGCCCCTCGAGGAGGCCCGCGGCAGCCAGCGCCCGCGGGCTCTGGTAGCCGCTGTAGAGGGGCCCGAAGCCGCGCTCCGACACGCGGATCGCCCCCGTGCCGCCGCGCCGGACCTCGGCTTGCCCGTCGGCGACGTCGACGATCCAATCGCCGGCGTTCTCGGGGAGGATCGTGTCGTCGACCCGGAGGTGCAGCTCCCCGCGCGCGCCGGGCGGCCAGCCACGGGCCACGAGGGCGCCCGGGACGTCCACGATGCGCAACATCCAGCGTTGATACTCGCTGATCGTCGCGACCGGCTCCGGCAGCGCCCCGACGAGCGCGTCCGCCGGGCTGCCCCACCAACGCACCCGTTGGGCGAGCGAGCGGTGACCGCCGAGCAACGCGAGCAGGGTGCGCGCGTGCGCGACGTCCGGGGCGGCGAGGTCGACAACGTCGAGGTCCCAACGCAACGGCTCGCCCGCGTGCTGCAGGACCACGTACCCGGCGTCGCCGATCAGCCACGCGTAGCGTGTGCCGCTCCACGATTGGGTGAGTCGGCCCCACATCGCGTCGGTGCGCGCGAGGTTGCCGTGGGTCGGACGGTACCGAGCGCCCATCGCGGCCCGGGCGGACGGATCGAGCGGATCGATCGCGACGACGTCGAGCTCTTGATGAAACCGCGAGAGGCTGGCGAGCGGCGCCTGGTACTGAACGCGCTCTCCCGCGTGCTCGTACCCGACGGAACGATACACGTGCCAGCTCGCGGGGTAAAGCCCCGCCACGGGCGTGCCGCCCTCGCGAAGCCAGCGGAGGACGTCGATCATCAGCGCGCGCGCCGCGCCGGCGCCGCGTGCTTCTGGCGCCACGCCGACCCCCGCCACCCCACCGAGGGGAACCGCGCGACCGCGCCAGATCTGGCCGAGCGCATAGACGCCACACCCGCCCACGATGCGCCCATCGACGGTCGCCACTCGGAAGCGCTCGTCGGTGACACGTTCGCGGAACAGCGGCCAGGCGCTCGCGGGCACATTGAACGACTGCGCGAGGATGGGGCACAACGTGCCCCAATCGCCGTCGACGAACCGGCGTACCTCCACCCGCGTCACGGTCACGCGCGCCGACGCCGCGCGGCGGCGAGCCCGGCCACGACGAGCGCCAGTCCGGGACCGACCCCCGTGCCGCAGCTCCCGCCGCCGCCGCACCCCGGAGTCCCGTCGCCGTCGACCCAATCGCCGTCGGTGTCGGACCCGTCCGTATCGGAGGTGCCGTCGTCGGGGCAGGTGCCCGGATCGGCCCGCATGCCTTCGCCACACACGGGGAAACGATCTTCGAGCTCGGCGTTGTACTGGATGAACCGCATCTGCATCTGCTGCGTGATGTTGCTCTCGTAGAGCACGAGGTCCTGGGTCGCGGTGTACGGCGTGTACTGGGTGCGGATGCGCGTGAACCAATAGTATTGGCCGTAGTGCGGGTCGTCCTGGTACCCCAGCGTGTACACATCCGACGGCGTGGGCACGACGCCCGTGCACGGGTCGCAGTTGCCGTTGCCCCAACTGTACTCCGTCAGCCAGTACGCCTCGGTGAACCCGGTGAAAGCGGACTCGAGCTGACGCGCGTAGTATTGGGAGAACGTCTCGTCCGCCTCCTGGAGCCACATGCAGTCGTGATCGAACGTCACCTCGGTGTAGTTCGCCACTCCGACCGCGCCCTTGTCGAAGTCGGTGAAGGCGTAGATGATGAGGTCCTGTGAACCGTCGGAGTTCAGGGTGCCGAGCCGCACCGGGAGCATCATCGTGTCCGCGGTGTACGTGAGCTGCAAGGGCGACAGTCGGTCGCCGCTCTCGATGCCCGCGTCCGCGCGGACCTGCGCCGCGAAGAAGAAGGCCCCGGACGCGATGTATTCGCCGAGCATGGCGCGGCTCGCGTCGGGAACCTGATACCCGTTGGCCTGAAGCCAGGTGACGAGCGCGCCCGACTCGGTGGCCGAGAGGATTTGGATGTCGTACTCACCGACGACGTATTGGGCGACGACCTCGACGTCGGTCTCGCCGGTGTCGCTGCTGTCGGGCACGCCGCCTCCGGCGTCGAAGTCCCAGCCCGTGTCCCCGGACACCTCGAAGTCTTCGCAGGTGTACGAGACCTCGCGGGGGTTCGAATAGTCGCGCAGCCGCGTGAACACCTCGGGGTCCACCACGTGGATCTGGTCTTCGGCGAGGACCTCGGGCACCGGGACGACCATCGCGAAGTCGCTCGTGTCCCCCACCACGTCGTTGCTCATCGTCAGGGTCGTGCGGGTGCCCTGACGGACGATCGCGACCTCGCTGAAGCTGTTCTTCGGAGCCTCGTAGCTCGACACGTACGTGCCGCAGAAGGCGTCGGCGGCGGGCACCGCGAAGAGGATCCCGAGCAACATGGCAGATCTCCAGCCGAAGATTCTGGCCTCGGATCGCCGCTTCGTCAACCGGCGGCGGACGGCGGGCCTCGACGGGGACAGCGGCGTGTTTAGCTCCAGCCAGCCAGGGGGCGCGCATGGACGTACGGTTGCAGGACTTCGAGCAGCAGGTGATCGCGCGCAGTCGCGACGTGCCGGTGGTCGTCGACTTCTGGGCCGCCTGGTGCGGGCCTTGCCGCACCCTCGGGCCGGTGCTCGAGCGCCTGGAGGCCGAGGCGGCCGGGGCGTGGGTGCTCGCGAAGGTCGACGTGGACGCCGCGCCGGAGCTCGCGCAGCGCTTCGGCGTGCAGGGCATCCCCGCGGTCAAGGCCTTCGTCGACGGCCGGGTCGTCGCCGAGTTCGTCGGCGCGCAGCCGCGGGCGCAGGTGGAGCGGTGGCTCCGCGGGGTGGTGCCGAGCGAGGTCGACCGCCTCGTGGCCGAGGGGTCCGAGGCGTCGCTCCGCGACGCGCTCACGCGGGACCCGGCCCACACCCTCGCAAGGGCAAAGCTTGCGTTTATCCTTGTTCAAGCCGACCCCGAAGCGGCCCGCGCGCTGCTCCCCGAGGGCGCGGAGAGGGAGGCCGGCCGGCTCGCCGCGCAGGTGCGCCTGCGGCTGGAGGCCGGCGATGAAGACCCGGACGCGCTGCGCGCGCGGCTCGAGGCGGAGCCGGGCGATCACGAGGCGCGATGGCGGCTCGCCATGACGCTCGCGGCGCGCGACGACCTCGACGCGGCGCTTGGCCACCTTCTCGACATCGTGCGAGCGAACCGAAAGTTTCGCGACGACGGCGCCCGCCGCGAGATGCTGCGCCTCTTCGACGTCGCGGGCAGCCGGTCGCCGGTTTCGGACCGCTGGCGCGACCGCCTCGCGAAGGTCCTCTACTGAGCGTCGGTGCTTGACGCTGCGCAAAATTTCAGGTACATCGTCGGTCCGGGCATGTTCGCCCGAAGGCCTCCCCGCCGTACGGCAAGTGGAGAGCAACCTGCAAATCGCCGTCGGCGGCCCGGCCGCCAGAAGTAGTGTTTGAACTTTACGACCCTCGGCCTCCTCCCTTCGCTCCTCACCTATGTTCGAAACGCCGGGTACACCGAGCCCACGCCGATTCAGGCGCAGGCCATCCCGCACGTGCTCGCCGGCCACGACGTGTCCGGCCAGGCCCAGACCGGCACCGGTAAGACCGCGGCGTTCGCCCTGCCCATCGTGCAGCGCCTGCTCGCGACTCCGTCCACGGGCCGCATCCGCGCCCTGGTGCTCGCCCCCACGCGCGAGCTCGCGGCGCAGATCCACGAGACCTTCCGCGGCGCCAGCTCCGGCCTGCGCACCGCCGTCATCTTCGGCGGCGTCAACAAGAACCCGCAGGCCCGCGCCATCCAGCAGGGCCTCGACGTGCTGGTGGCCACCCCCGGCCGCCTGCTCGACCTCGCGCACGACCGGGTGCTCCGCCTCGACGCCGTCGAGATCCTCGTGCTCGACGAGGCCGACCGCATGATGGACATGGGGTTCATCCCCGACCTGCGGCGCGTGCTCAAGCTGCTGCCGCCGCGTCGCCAGACGCTGCTGTTCAGCGCGACGTTCCCGCCGACCATCGCGGCGCTCGCGCAGGAGCTGCTGCGCAACCCCGTCAAGATCCTCATCCCGTCGAACACGCCGACCGCCGACAAGGTCGAGCAGTACGTGCAGTTCGTCGACAAGGCGCGCAAGCGCGCCGTCCTCGTCGACCTGCTCAACGACCCGGACGTCGAGCGCGCCGTGGTGTTCACGCGAACGAAGCACGGCGCGAACCGGGTGGCCGAAGGCCTCACCGGCGCGCGCATCCCCGCCGAAGCGATCCACGGCAACAAGTCGCAGAACGCGCGTGAGCGCGCGCTCTCGAACTTCAAGGCGGGCACCACCCGCGTGCTCGTCGCCACGGATCTCGCGGCGCGTGGCATCGACGTGACCGGCATCTCGCACGTCATCAACTTCGACATGCCGACCGAGCCCGAGACGTACGTCCATCGCATCGGCCGCACCGCGCGCGCCGGGGCCTCGGGCATCGCCATCTCGCTCGTCGAGCCCGACGAGCGCGCGCAGCTCCGCGACGTCGAGCGCCTCATCGGTCGGAAGATCGCGGAAGGCGCGCGGGCGTAGCGGCGACGTCGCAAGCCGGCCTTGCGCCCGCGCGACTGCGCGGGCGCCGCGCGTCGGCCTAGGACAGACGGGCGGGATGAACCCGCTGGAGTCCTCATGCTCGTCCTCCTGTTCGCCTGCGCGACCCCCGACCCCGTCGAGACCCCCTTCGAAGGCCCCGGCTACGACGAAGGCGCCGGGGAGCTCCTCGTCGTGCAGGACAGCTTCCTGCTCGCCGTCACCGAGCTGCACGTGAAGAACGCGCCCGGCCCTGGCGGCGCCTTCGGCGACCACGCCCAGGCCATCGGCACCTACCTCTACTCGGGCCAGAACGAGATCCCGGGCTTCGTCGGCGGGAGCTTCCGGAGCATCGGCCAGCTCGATCAGTGGACCCTGACGGTATGGACCGACGAGGCGTCGATGATGGACTTCGTGCTCTCGGAGCCGCACGTGGCCGCGATGGCGGATCTCTCCGCCGTCTCGACCGCGGCGCGCTCCACGCACCTCACCATCGCCGCCGCCGACGTGCCCGTCGAGTGGGACGTCGCGCTCGACGCCCTGGCCGACGTCGAGTGGCTCATCGGGGACGGCTCGTGATCCTGGCCGCGCTCCTCGGCTGTGCATCCACGGGCGCCTCGCCGCTCGGGGCGATCACGCGCACGCCGGAGGCCCCCGACGTCGATGGCACCGTCGCGGAGGTCGTGCCCGCCGGCGGCTATGCGTACCTGCGCGTCGACGAACGTTGGTACGCGACGTTCGATCGCGGCCTCGCCGTCGGCGACACGGTCGTGCTCGACCCCATCGGGCGCGCCGAGGGCTTCTACTCGCGACGCACGGGGCTCACGTTCGACACACTGTGGTTTGCGTCGGTCGTGTCACGAGAATCGAGCGCCGAGCGCAGCAATGCCGCGTCGTCGCGGTCAGCCCGACGCGTCAGCATCTCGGCGATGTAGTCCCACACCGCGCGCACCGCGGCGCTGCGGCGCGTCGCGCGGTGCGCGACCAGATACATCGACGAGGGTGGCAGGCCCTCGGCCGCCGCGACCGGCGCGAGCGCCGGCGTGATCGCCGCATAGATGGCCGGCAACATCGCCACGCCCATTCCGGCGGCGGCCGCGAGGTGCAGGGTGGTGAAGCTGTTCGTCCGCAGGGCGATTCGGGCGTCGGGGACGCGGGCCCGCAGCCAGTCCCCGAACCGGGCGCCAGACCCGCCGGCGGGCGTCAGCAACAGCCACCGATGCTCCGACAGCGGGAGGGTCGCCGGCCGTTCCGCGAGGTAGCGGCGCGAAGCGAAGAGGCCGAGCGGCTCGTCGCGGATGTGTCGCACGACCAGCTCCGGCTCCGCACCGGGGTGCCCGATCCGCACGGCGAGGTCCGCTTCGCGGCGCGACAGGTCGGACAGGTCCGTGCCCAGAACGAGCTCGAGCTCCAGCGCGGGGTAGGCGGTGAAGAGCGGCGCGAGCAGCGGGATCAGCACGAGGTCGGCGAGGTCGGGCGTCGACGCGAGGCGCACCAGGCCGCTCACCTCTTCGTGACCGGGCCCCACGGCCGCGAACCCCTCGGCCATCCGGCGCTCCACCTCCGCGCCGGCCTCGAACAGCCGCTCCGCCGCGTCCGTCGGCGTCAACCCGTCACTCGCACGGAGGAACAACGCCGCCCCCAGCTCCGCCTCGAAGCGCTCGAGACGCCGGCTCACCGTCGAAACGTTGAGGTCGAGCGCCTTCGCGGCGCGCGTCGCGCTCCCCCGACGGTAGCACTCGAGGAAGAGGCGCATGTCGTCCCAGGAGGGCATGGCCGAACATATACGGTGTCGGTGATCTCCGTCCTCCTCGCCTGCGCGAGCGCGCCGCTCACGTCGTCGGTCACGTCCGTCGCGATCCCCATGCGCGACGGCGTGCGGCTCGCGGCGGACATCGTGCGGCCGGCGCACGGGGACCCTGCGCCGACCGTGCTCGTCCAGGCGCGGTACTGGCGTAGTTTCGCCCTCCGTGTGCCCGACCCGCCCGGGGAGCCGCCGGTCGGGCCCGACCAGGAGGTCATCCGGTCCCTGGTGGCGGGGGGCTATGCGGTGGTCGTCATCGACGTGCGCGGCACCGGCGCATCGGAGGGCGACTGGAGGTTTCCGTGGTCCGGTGACGAGATCGCGGACTCCGGCGAGGTGATCGACTGGATCATCGCGCAGCCGTGGGCCGACGGACGGGTCGGCACCTACGGCGTCTCTTACGGCGGGACCGCGGCCCTGCTCGCCGCCGCGAACGGCCGGCCGGCCCTGCGCGCCGCGCTCGCCCGGGAGATCGAGTGGGAGCCGGTGACGGAGATCGTGGCGCCGGGCGGCGTGCGCAACGTCGCGTTCGTGGAGGCCTGGGCAGACGCCGTGGCCGCGCTCGATCGAGGACGGCTCGCGTCGTTCTTTCCGTTCGCCGCGCAGTGGCTCGCGACCGGGCCGCGCCTGCTCGACGACGATCCGCGCGGCGCGGGCCTCGCCGCGCGTCTCGCCGCGCGGCAAATCGCCGACGTGCGGGGCGACCTCGCCGGGGTCCGCGCGCCGTCGGACCGTTGGGGCGCGCACGTCGAGGACGGCATCCCCCTGCGCGCGCGGGACGTCGGCCCGGCCGCCCTCGTCGATCGCCTCGCCGCGGCCCCGACGGCGATCGGCGTGTGGGGAAGCTGGTTCGACGCCGCGACCGCCGTGGCCGTGTCGATCGCCGACACCCGGCTGCCGAACCTCGTCGACGCGCGGATCGGCGCCTGGGACCACGAGGGGACGGGCTCGGCGAGCCCGTTCGCCGGCGACCACGCGACCGTCGCGCCCGCGGACGTCACGGCGTTCTTCGACGCCCATCTCCGTGGCACGTCGGCCCGGCGTTTCCGCTGGTTCGAGGTCGGTGCCGACGTGTGGCGCGAGGGGCGACCGGAAACCGCCACACAGACGTGGACGCTCGGCGCGGACGGTACGTTGTCCGAGGCGCCGCCCGCCGCGCTGCGCTTCGTCGCGCCGATCGATCACACGTCCGGCCCGAACAATCGCTGGACCGCCGGCCTGCTTCGGCCGGTCCGCCCCGTCGACGCGACGCGCGCGGCCCCCGGCTTGCACACCTGGACCACGGCGGCGCTCACGGAAGACCTCGACCTCCGCGGCGCCCCGCGCTGGGCGTGCCCGCTCGTCACCGACCGGACCGCCGCGGTGCACGCGTACCTCGACGCGCTTCTGACCAACGGCGGAGTCGTGCGTCTCAGCGAGGGGGTGGGCCGTTTGGACGAAGGGGCGGGGCCCGCGGACGCGCTCCCTCTGCTGCCGATCGCCGCGCACCTGCCGTCGGGCAGCCGACTCCGCCTCGGCGTCGCCGCCGCGGACACGGACACCTTCGAGCGGCTCACCGACGTGGCCCCCGTTTGGTCCGCGGACGGGTGTGCGTTGCAGGTGGTGGTCGGGCTCAGCGCGACGGCCACTCCGCGGAGCGCTTCGGCGCCGACGTTTCGGTAGCGGCGGCGGCGATCCGGGGCCTCGATCGCCTGCCTTCAACCTTCCGAATGTTGAACGCTACACGTTGAACCTGAAATGCATCACATCCCCATCCTGCACCACGTACTCCTTCCCTTCCACCCGCATCTTCCCCTGGGCTTTCAACGCGGCCTCGCTGCCCGCCGCGGTGAGATCGGCGACGGTGTAGACCTCGGCGCGGATGAAGCCACGCTCGAAGTCGGAGTGGATGACGCCGGCGGCCTGGGGGGCGCGCGCGCCGACAGGGATCGTCCAGGCGCGGATCTCCTTGGGGCCGGCGGTGAAGTACGTCTGGAGGCCGAGGAGGTGATACGTCTCACGGGCGAGGGCGGCGAGGCCGGGCTCGGCGATGCCGAGGTCCGCCAGGAACGACGCGCGGTCCTCCTCGGGGAGCTCCGCGACTTCGGCCTCGATCTTGGCGCAGAGCACCACGACCCGGGCGCCCTCGCGGGCAGCGCGGGCCCGCACGGTGGTGATGAACGCGTTGTCGCCCCCGAGGCCGTTCTCGTCGACGTTGCACACGTACAGCACCGGCTTGGCGGTGATGAGCTGTGCGTCGCGCACGGACTTGCGCTCGTCCTCGGTCCACTCCCCGGCGCGCGCAGGCTTGCCCGAGTCGAGCTGCGCGAACAAGCGCTCGGCGACGCCGAGGTGGAACAGCGACTCTTTGTCGCCGCTCTTGCTCGCCTTCTTGAACCGATCGATGCGCTTGGCCACGCCGTCGATGTCGGCGAGGATGAGCTCGGTCTCGATGGTGTCGATGTCTCGGTCGGGGTTCGGCCCGCCGTCCACGTGGACCACGTCGGCGTCCTCGAAGCAACGCACGACGTGCAGGATCGCGTCGACCGCGCGGATGTGTCCGAGGAACTGGTTTCCGAGGCCTTCCCCCTTGCTGGCGCCGCGCACGAGGCCGGCGATGTCGACGATCTCGACGGCGGCCGGCAAGATCTGCTTGGACTGGATGACCCCGTGGATGCGCTGGAGGCGCGCGTCGGGCACGGGCACCACGCCGACATTCGGCTCGATGGTGCAGAAGGGGTAGTTGGCCGCGGCGGCGCCGGCGGCGGTCAGCGCGTTGAAGAGGGTGCTCTTGCCGACGTTGGGGAGCCCCACGATGCCTGCCTGGACGGCCATGACCTGTCTCCGAAGGTCGGTGGGCTAACCCGGGCCCCGAGGGCCTGCGGCGGATCGGGCTCGATGCAGCACCGCACCGCGATCGTGCCGTCGAACTCGGGCGGGTGCTCGAGGTTGGGCGGGGCGCCGCAGTGCGCCGCCTCGTAGCCGACGTAGTACGCGCCTCCGAGCTTGGCCGGCGTCGGCAGGCCGTCCGCGTCGTTCCCGCCGTCCGCCCACTCCCACGCGTTGCCCAACATGTCGTACACGCCGTCGGACGACACACACTCGGGGTACGAACCGGCGGGCTGGAGCGCCTCGACGACCGGCTGTTCGTCGGCGTCCACCACCGCGCAACGCTCGGACGCCTCGCCGTGGTCGCCCCACGGGAACGCCGTCCCGTTCGGCGCGCACGCGCCCTGCCACTCCTCGGCCGTGCACATCCGCTTCCCGACGTTCTCGCACGCCGCCGCGCCCTGGTAGTAGGACGCGAACACCGTGGGGACCTCGCCGAGGTGCACCTCCGCGACCGCCCGCGTGGGCGAATCGGGCCACGAGTCCGCCTGGTCCTTCCGCCCGAGCTCGCCCACCAGCACGGTCTCCGCCACGTCGATGCACACGCCCGCGGTGAGGGCCATGTCGTCGGGGCACGGCGCGTCGTCCAAACCGCCGCGCGGGGCGTCGTCCGTGGGTTCCACGCAGCCGAGCAGGGCGAGGAGGATCACGCCTCGAGTGTACCGCGCAGGGCCTGGCGCAAGGCGGGCCGATCCACTTTCGCGTTGTGACGCCGATCGACCGGGATGCGGGCGACCTTCACGACACGGGCGACGCCGGCGCGGGCGCGGAGCGCGGCGTCGTCGGCGTCGCCCTCGACCACGAGCACGGGCTCACCGCCGCTCGCGAGGAGCGCGGCGCGCCGCACGCCGTCGACACGCTCGGCCGCGGCCTCGACCGGGAACGGCCAGACGCCCGCCACATCTTCGCCGACACGCCCGAGCAGCCACAGGCGCCCGTCGGCGTCGCGACGCGCGACATCGCCGGTGCGGTGCCAGACGCGACCGTCCGCGTCTCGTAGCTTGGACACTGCGTCCGCGACGGGGTCCTTCCAGTAGGAAGGGCTCACGTGCGCCCCGTGCACGAGCACCTCCCCCGCCTCGCCGTCTGACACATCCGCGGCCGCACCGATATGTGTCACCCGTACGCGCGCACCGACGACCGCCGCTCCGACGAGCGCGCCACGCCCGTCGGCCTCGCCGGCGTCGAGCAGCGCGAGGTGAGCGCGGGCGTCCAGCGCGGCGATCGGCTCCGCCTCGCTGCTGCCGTACACGACCTCCACGCGCGCGTTCGGAAACGCCCGACACATCCCCGCGAGGAGCGACGCCGACACACGCGCGCCGCCGGTGAACACCGCCCGCACCCGCGGCGATACAACACCGGTGTCGACGATCTGCCGGAAGAACGCGGGGCTCGCCGTGCAGGTGGTGACCCCCGCGGCCTCGATCTGGGCCGCGATGCGTCGGCCGTCGGCGGCGCCGGGGCGTCGCAAATCGCAGTCGGCGAGGACCACGCGCGCGCCGGCGGCGAGCGACGAGAGGGCGAAGACCGGCAGCGTCGCGAGGTCCACGTCGTCGGAGCCGACGCCGAGATGCTCGCCGAGCACGACCCGCTGTGCGTCGAGGAGGCCATGGCGTCGGGCGAGGGCCTTCGGCCGACCGGTGGAGCCGGTGGTGAAGGAGATCAACGCGGGAGTATCGACACAGGTATCGGAACGTGAGAACGCGGCACCGTCGAGCCTGTCGAGGTCCGCCGCGAACCAGCCGCCCGGAGCCGCGACGCCGAACCGCAGCCCAGGCACGAGGCAGCGCAGGCCCTGCGCGAGCGCGGGGCCCATCACCGCGCCTGCGCCCACCCCGGCGATCACGGCGCGCATCCGGAGCAGCCCGGCGGCCGGATCCACGAGCACCGCCGGCAGCTCCGCGGCGAGGAGCCCGGCGAGCATGCGATACAGGTCCACGCCGATCGGCTGCATCAACACGACGGGGGTGCCCGGCGCGAGCCGACCACGGAGGCCGCGCGCGATGCGATCGGCGTCGCGGCGAAGGGCGTCGAACGACACGTGGCGCCCGCCCGGCTCGACCAGGGCGATCGCGCCTGCCGTGGGCAGGCGATCCACGAGGTTCACCCCAGCACCTTGCGATACAAGGCGTAGCGCCGGACAGTCTCACCGCCGTGCGCGGTGATCGCGCCCGAGGCGGACCCCTCCCACATCAGGGCGTGAACGCCGTAGGGCAGCCCGTGTTCCTCTGCCAGCGCGTGGACCTTGGCCATGAGATGGGTCGCGACACCGAACCCGCGCGCCTCCGGGTGCACGGCGAGGGTCTTGAGGATGAGCGGCCCGCGTCCGGCCACGCGTAGAGGTAGCCGACGACCGCGCCGCCCGGCGCGCACACGAGGGTGATCCACCGGGCGTCGAAGGCCCCGAGGCGCGCGCGCATCGGCGCGTACACCGCCGCGAACGCCTCCAAGGGCGGCGGCGTGTATCGCCATGCGTCACGAAACGCGGCGTCGGTGAGCGCCCAGAGGACCGGCAGCTCCTCGTCGAGGCGGTCGAACCGAAGGGGGCGGGTGGTCCAACCGGAGGGAAGCGACCGTCCACGCTCGATTTGTGGCGCGTTCGCGCAGCGCGTGGTGCGGTAGCGGGCTTCTTCGCGCCACCCGAGGCGTCGCCACGGCTCCGGCGGCGCGACCGGCTCGCCCGGGAAGGTCGGCTCGGCCCAAGGGCCGACACACGCCCGATACGCGAGGAACGTATTGCCCTCGAGCGGGCCGACGGCGACGCGGACGCCGTGCCGACGCAGACGCGCCTCCGCCGCCGCCAGGGCGCCCACGCCCGCGTCCGGCCCCGACACGTCGGCGATGGCGCCCACGTCGGGGAACACGAGGGCCCGGCCCCCGCGACCGTCGACCACAGGCTCCGCGCGCCCGAAGCGCCGCAGCAGCCCGAGGCGTCCGACATCGCCGCCCGACTCGATCCACGCCGCGTCTCCGCTCACGACCACCCCCTCGAGACCAGCCACATCCCGGCGCCGATCGCGCCGCTCGCCGCGAGCCGTCGCCCCGGCCAACGCGCCCCTTGCATCCCCGCGAACAACAGCAGGCCGACCAACCCGGCCGCCGTCGTGAGCGCGGCAGGGACTTCGGGCTCCACCGTCCAGGCCGCGAAGGCCGGCGCTGCCGCCGCGAGCCCCGCGGCGCCGGCGGAGCGGGCGCGGAGCAGGACACCCTGAGACGGCTCGGCCTGTGTCGCGAGGTAGAGCCCGATCGCCGCGTTCGCGCTCAGGGTACCGACGAACGGCACGAACATGCCGTGCCCCGGCACGTGCGCGAGCACCGCGACGGTGAGCACGCTGCCGACGACCGCGGGGAACACCTGCTCGAGGTCGGCATCGACGCCGAAGCCGGCGTGCACGAACAAGAGCACCAGGCCCGTGACGGCAAGCGGGACGAACCACACGGGGCCGCCGAGCCCCCAGGCCAGCGCACCGAACAGGAAGGCGGCGATGCCGCCCGCCGGACGAAGGCGGGTCGCGCGACGCACCGCGGCGACACACGCGAGCGTCACGAGGAGCCCCACCAACCATCGGTCCATCTGCGCGAGGCCGAGCGCGCGCATGTCGCGAATCACCACCAGCGCCGCCCACGGCACGAGCAGGTTGTCGACCCCACGTACGCTGATCGCCTCCGTGCACGCCGTCATCACGGCGGTGACGAGGGCGATGAGGGCGATCTCTGCCCACGACCCTCCCCCGGCGACCCCGAGCCCGACGAAGCACACGGCGAACGCCACCGCGAAGAAGGACAGGCTCCCCTCGGCGCTGCGGATCCCATCCATGACGCGGTACGGTGTGTCACCCACGTGTCGCCCGACGATCGCCGCGCTGGCGTCCGCGAACACCATCACGCCCATCGAGACGCAATACAGCGCCGTGTCGCCCTCCGCGAGGAGCCATGTGACGTAGACCGCGACGGGGTAGAGCCACGCGCCGCCCGTGCTGCGTTCGACGCCGTGTACGGAGCCGAGCGCGCCCGTCACGCGGCCCAGCAGGAGCATGCCGAAGAACGCGGCGCAGAGCGCGAGCAGGGTCCAGTGGCTCGTGACGGTCCATGGCGCGCTGAGCACGACGAGGCCGCCGCCCACGTGGGCGAGCTTGCGGGTGTACTCGGTCGCGACGCCGAACACGCGGCGCAGGAGCTCGCCCGCGGCGAACATCGCCACGATGAACACCGAGATCGCGACGATCGAGCGCGCGTCGGCCCACAGCGCCTGCCCGACGGTCGACAGGAGCGCCCCGCGACTCAGGCCGCGACGCGGTCCGGCACGAGGGAGTCGGTCGCCTTCGCCCAGGCCGCGAACGCCGCGTACCGGATCGCCGCCGCGAGCGGGAGCGTGAACACGATCCCCACGAGGCAGAGGTACACGCCCACCTGGCCGAGGATCTGCGCGACGAAGAGGCTCACCCACAACATGACGTACGCCGCCGGCGCCCCGCGAACGCGCGCCCACGCGTCCCCGACGCTGCCCCACACCCAAACCGAGCCGGTGCGGAGATGCTCGTGCGTGAGCGCGGGGGTGAGGATCACCAGGGGGATCATCGGAAGGAACAGGAGGGCGCCGAGCCCGGCCCCGCCCAGGGCCACGAACGCCGCGAGGTTCTCGTCGGTGCCCTCCAGCGCGACGGCGCCGAAGGCGCCGCCGACGACGGCCACCACCGGGAGCGCCAGGGGCAAGCCCGCGACGATGTTGGCGACCCAGTATGCGAAGCCCCGGCCGAGGTCGCCACCGACGTCGTCCAGCGGGCCGGGCAGCGTGACCGCCCCCTCCAAACGGGCCTGGTACCAGCGCTTCGACCACCCCGACACGATGAAGGAACCGACGATCGGGATGAACAGGAGAAGGCCGAGGAAGAGGGTCTTCTTGACCCACTCGGGGTCGCGGAAGGGGGCCTGCAGGGCGCCGGAGAGGTCCATGCCGTCGGGCTAACGCGAATCGTGGGTGTACGACCCCTCGACCACCTCGTCCCACCACGCCACGAACGCCGGCTCGTCGACCATCGCCCGTGCGCGCGCGCGGGCCACCCCGCGCAGTACCCCCAAGGCGTGCGCCTCAATCCCACCGAGGATCTCCCTCGCGGATCGGTCGCCCGCCTCGTCGATCACGGCGCGCAGGGCGCCTCGGACCTCGTCCGCGAAGGCATCGCGACGCGCGAGCGCACGAATCGCCGACGCGGCCGTGGCGACGAGGGCCTCCACGTCGAGCTTGTCGACCTCGGCGGCGAGCACCCGGGCGTCGGCGCGCAGCAGGACGTCGGCGGTGTGCGCGCGCCACGCGGCGTATTCGCCCGTGCGCGCCGGGTCGCACAACAGGTCGGCCATCTTGCCCACGAGCTTGCCGATGCCGACATCGGCGAACTCGCGGGCGCGCTGCTCGAGCTGCGCCTCGAGCTCGTGGCCGATGGTCCCCAACACGCCGTCGCCGAGCCGCCCGAGGCGCCCGAACACCGGGAGGGAAACCGGCGGCACCGGAGGCCGAACGCGGCGGACGAACGAGAGCAGCAGCTCCCGGAACAGGTCCTCCAACATGCGCCGGACCGCGTCGTGGTCGAGGATCTTCCCAAGGAGCTCGCGATCGGGCACGTACGGGCGCCGCAAGCCCTGGTCGAGCGCGTCACGCAGCCCGTCGGGCAGCGCCACCGGCCCGGCCGGCACACGCGCCCGCACGTCGATGAGCCGGGCCCGGAAGAAGGCTTCGACCTGCGGATCGTCGGCCGCGTCGCGGAGCGCCGACGCCACCTGGGGCGCGAGCGCCTCGAGGTCGAGCAGCTCGCGGATGGGCCGGGCGAGGAGGGAATCGAGGAACAGGTCGGCGAGGCGATCGGCGCCGCCGTCGACGAGCCGCGCGCGGACCGCGTCGTTCATCCTTGGTCCGCCGGGAGGAGCGGGCTTGCGGGCCCGACGTGCGTCACCCAGAGCTGGTGGATGGCGCGTGTGGCGGCCACGTGGAGGAGCCGGCGCGACGACGGCCGGTCCGGGTAGGCGGTAGCGGACACATCGACGAGCACCACGTAGTCGAACTCCAGGCCCTTCACCTGCGACGCGTCCACGACGTCGACGCCGGGCGCGAACGTGAAGTCCTGGTCTTCCACGATGCGGAGGGACGCGAGGTCCATCCGCTGGAAGCCAGCGTGATACACACGAGCCGTGTCGATTGTCGACGCGATGACGGCCACGCTGGCGAGCGGCTCCTCCCGCAAGAGCGCGCGGAGCGCCTGCCCGATGGTGTCGACGCACGCCCCGTGGTCGGAGAACCCGTAGATCTCCACAGGCTCGCCCTCTCGAACGGCGAGCGGCGGAGCGTCGTCCTCGGCGTGCGCGCCCAGCAGGCTGCGCGAGAAGGCGGTGATCGTCCGCGTGGAGCGATAGCTGATCTTCAAGCTCGAAACAGAGCGATTCGACACACCGATCGCGTCGAGCAGGCCCGTCCACGTCTGCGAGCCCGAGTTGCCCGAGATGTGTTGCTGTGTGTCGCCCGCGAGCGTGACACACTTCTTTGCGTCACACGCGCCGAGCAGCACCGCGATCTCCATCGGGGAGAAGTCCTGGACCTCGTCGACCGCGACGTGGCTGTATCGGACCGGGCCGGCCTTGCTCCGAAGCTCCCCGACCCGGAGCTGCCAGGCGCGGAGCAGGATCGCGTCGTCCTCTTCGTCCAGCCAGGGCTGCGCGGACCGGTCCCGCTCTTCGCGCGCGCGCGCCAGCTCGTCGAGCTGACGCCGCGCCCACTGTGCGATGGTCTCCACCTCCGTGGCGGAGAATTCGCCGCAGGCCTCCATCACGCGCCGGTCCGACACGAGCAGGCGCCAGTCCTCGAGCGCGACCTCTCCGGAGGCGCCCCCGGCCCGCGCCTTCACCCGTTGCTCGAGCTGCTTGGGCAGCGACGGGTGGAGCTTGAAGCGGGTCACCACGGCGGGGGTGTTCGCCTCCTTGTGGCCGGGGAGCGACGGAAAGTGGCGCTCGACCAACTTGCGGGACCAATCCGACCACGTGACGACGGGCACGCCCGCCACGCCGAGGTTCGGCAACACGCGGCTCACGTAGTCGCGGAGCGCGCGCCCCCAGACGACCACGAGCATCTTGTGGGCGGAGAACCGAGAGGGGTTCGCGTAGTTGAGCCACGCGATCCGGTGCAGGGCGACGGTGGTCTTGCCGCTGCCGGCGCCCCCGCGGATGACGACGGGCCCGCTGTCGGGGCTGCTGACGAGCTCGAACTGCGAAGGGTCGATCAGCGCGGCGATGTCCGGCAGGTGCTTGTCGGCACGAATCGCGGGTGAACGTCCACTTCCGCCAAGGCGCGCCGTCGATGCCGACGCCGCGTCGCGGCGCACCGCCCCGGCGCCGGTGGCGAGCCGTGGCGCGGACCGCTGCGCCTCACGCCAGCCTTCGGGCCCACGCACGTACACCCCCTGCGGCGCGTCGATGCGATCGAGCCGGGCGCGCTGGATCGTCAAGGTGCGACGCAGGCGCACCTTGCCCTCGACCGTGCGGGGGCCGATGTCCTCCTCGTAGACGTCGCCCTCCTGATACCGGTAATACACGCGCGCCACCGGCGCGTGTCTCCAGTCGACGATGCGGAGCCCGGCCTCGACACACGTCGCACGACCAAGCAACACGTCGCTCACCCGGCCGTCCTGCTCGAGCACGACCCGGCCGAAGTACGGCGACTCCGGGTCGACGGCGCCCTCCGGCCGGCCCTTGCGGATCTGCTCGAGCAGACGGAGCTGCTGGTCATACTGTTGTTCGAGCGCCGCTTTGTCCTCGGTCTTGGCGCCACGCATGTCGTCTTGCAGGCGACGGAGGGACTCGAGCAGATCGTCTTCGCTGGCGCCCTCGGGCGGACCGGCCCGGCGGAGCCGCGACGACACATCCGCGAGGAGGGCCTCCTCTTCATGAACGATGGGGTACATCGCCGCGCCTCTAATCCGGTCGCGCGGGGAGCCACAGACGGAACCGCGTCCGACCCGGCGCGCTCTCGACGTCGACGTTCCCGCCGTGCGCCAGGGCCACCGCGCGGGTGAGCGCGAGCCCGAGGCCCGTCCCTCCGGCGCCGCGCGCGGTGGTGAAGAACCGGTCGAACACGCGGGGAAGGTTCGCCGGCGAGATGCCCGGCCCGTCGTCCACCACGTCGACCCCCACGCGCCCGTCGGCGGCCCATGTGGTCACCTCGACGCGCGGGCCGCCGTGCCGCCGGGCGTTGTCCACGAGGTTGCCGAGGGCCGCGAGGAGCTGCCCGGCGTCGCCCTCGACCGGCGCCGACACTCCACGCGGCTCGACCGTGTCGCCCCGACAGGCCCGCGCCGCGAGCTCCGCGAGATCCACCGGGGCGCGCTCCCCGCCCTCCTCCGCGCGGGCGAGGGACAGCAGGCCGCCCACCATCCGGTTCAGACGATCGAGGTCGGACAGGGCGTTCTCGAGGAACCGCACCCGCTGCTCCGTCGGCATGTCGTCGTCGTCGCGCAGCAGCTCGACGGTGCCGCGCAGGGCCGCGACGGGGGTCTTGAACTCGTGCGACACATTCCCTGCGAACTCCGAGATGTATCGGAGGCGGGAGACGAGGCGGTCGCGCATCGCGCCGATCGCCGTGGCGAGCTCCCTCGCCTCGATGACATGGGACCTTCGCGCGCGCGCCAGCTCTTCGAGGGCGGCGGGGCTCGCCCGGGCGATGCCGTCCGAGGCGCGCGCGAGGGCCTGCAAGGAGCGCGACAGGATCCCGGCCGCGGCGACCGCGAGCCCGGCGGTCAGCGCCAGCGCCGCGCCGACGCCGACGCCCAGCCGAGGTGCCATCTGGAAGAACGCCTGGACCTCTTCGCGCGGGGTCCGCGAGAGCAGCACCGCCCCGACGACGTCCGACCCCGCGAGGATCGGCGTTGCCACGAACACGCGCACGTCGGCGTGGCGGCTCGGCCCCGCGAGGCTGACGGTGCGTCGCCGCCCCGCGTCCGGCCGCGCCCGCACCGCCGAGCCGCTCTCGCCGCCGAGGGCCGCCGCGACCTCCGGATCGTCCGACACGTCCTCGCCCACGCCGTCGCCGCTGCTCGCGACGACGCGCCCGTCGCGATCCACCACGCGCACCCCGGAGTAGGTCGCCCGCTTGGCCGCCCGGAGGAGCTCGCCCAGGTTCAAGCGCGCCAACGGCAACCCGGGGCCGCCCCGCGCCCGTTCGGCGATGTGCAGGGCCAGCAGCGCGCCCTGGTGCTCGAGGTCCTCCCGCGTCTGCACCCGCAGGTCGTTCGCGAGCGCGCCGGTCACCACGAGCGCGCCCACGGGGAGGGCGAGCGTCGTGAGATGTGTCACGAGAAGCCACGTCCGAAGACGGGCTGCCGGGATCAGGCCCACGACCTCGCGGCGGGGGGGCGTCACCGGCGGAGGCGCCATCCCAACCCGTGCACGGTCTCGACCATGTCGTCCCCACCCGCGGCGCGGAGCTTGGCCCGGATGTTCCGGACGTGGGAGTCGATCGTGCGGTCCGCGATGTGGTGCCCTTCGCCGTACGCGCGCTCGACCAGCTCGTCGCGGGTGTACACGCGGCCCGGGCGCCGCGCGAGCACGCGCAGGAGGGCGAACTCGGTGACCGTCAGCACGAGCTCCCGCTCGTCGCCCTCGGCGCCCACCCACGCGCGGTGCTCCGCCACGTCGAGGCGCAACGGGCCGGCGCGCACCACCTCGTCGGCGATCGCGGGCGCCGGGGCGGCGGCGCGGCGCAGCACCGTGCGCACCCGCGCCACGAGCTCGCGCGGCGAGAACGGCTTGGTGACGTAGTCGTCCCCACCGAGCTCGAGTCCGAGCACCCGGTCGAACTCTTCGTCGCGCGAGCTCAGGAACACGATGGGCACGCGAGACGCCGCGCGGATGCGTCGACACGCTTCGAGGCCGTCGAGCTCGGGCATCACCACGTCGAGCACGACCAGATCCGGTGGATCCGCGAGGGTTTCCCGCACCGCCGACGCGCCGTCCGCCACCTCGCGCACCACGAACCCGGCGCGGCTGAGGGCGTAGCGCACGACCTCGCGGAGGTTCGGGTCGTCGTCGGCGAGGAGGATGGTCGGCACGCCGGCTCCGAGGGCGCCGAGGGCCGCCACATGCCCCCCTCGTAGCGTCGCGATAATGGCTCGGCCATGAAGAAGACCGGCCGTTTCCTCTACCTGACCGACGACGCCGCCCTCCTGCAGGCCCAGCTCGCGGGGGACGATCTGGCCTGGGCGGGGCAGCCCCTGCATTATGGCGTCAACACCGACCTCATCATCAGCGGGGCCGCCTGCACCCTCGGGTACACGGGCGAGGTGCTCGGCCCGTGGTTCCTCGAGAACTTCAAGGACGTGGTCCAGAAGGACTCGGTGCGCAGCGGCGGGTTCCAGGTCGTGGTGGCGGGCGACGCCTACGGCAGCGGGTCGAGCCGCGAGGTCGCGGTCGTGGCGCACCAGGGCGCGGGCATCGAGTTGATCGTGGCACGCTCATTTCAGAGGATCTTCCAGGAGAACATGGTGTACGGCGGCATGCCGTTCACCACGGACTTCACGGTTCTCGACCAGCTGGAGCGCGGCGAGGAGATCGACACGCGGGGGTTCTTCGAGGTCCTGCCGGAATTCTTCCGCGCGGTCGCCGAGCGCGGTGGCCTGCTCGCCTACGGGCAGGCGCTGCTCGACGGGCGAGTGGAGCCGACGTGGCCGACGGACCGGCCGGCACGTCCGCTCAACGCCGTGGAGAAGATCATCGCGCGCCAGACCTGGGTGGGCACCGAGTCGTACGGCACCGCCGACGTGCGCCCGGGCGACCAGGTGCTCTGCCGGGCCGGGTTCCGCGGGGTGCACGAGTACACCGCCGGGATGGTGGTGAGCGCGTACCGCGAGGCCTTCGGCGACGCGCCGATGCGCGATCCAGACCTGATCGCGGCCTTCGAAGACCACTTCGTCCTCATCGACGAGCCCACCGTGCCCGCCGCGGTCAAGCGTGCACGGCTCGAGCCGGCGCGCCAGCTCACCCGCGAGATGGTGGACGCCTGCGAGCGCGACGGGATCCGCCTTCACGGGCCGGGGCGCCCGTTCAAGGCGGGCGTGTGCCACCGCATCGTCGTCGAGGATTACGCGCTTCCCGGCACGATCGTCGTGCTCACCGACTCCCACACGCCCACGGCGGGCGTGCTCAACACCTTCGCGTTCGGCGTGGGGAGCACGGCGATGGCCTTCGCGTTCCGCACGGGGCTCATCCCGGTCACGGTGCCGAAAGTGGTCCGCGTCGAGGTCGTGGGGCGCCCTGAAGGCGGCGTGTCCCCAAAGGACCTCATCCTTCACCTCATCGGCGATCCGTACTTCCGCGAAGAGCAGTGGCGAACCAGCCCCACCGACACATGTGTCATCCAGATCGGCGGCGAAGCCCTCGATCACTGGAATGTGGACGAGCTCAGCGTCCTCACGAACATGACGGTCGAGGGCGGCCTGATGACCGGCGTGGTTGAGCCCTGCGCGCCGATCGTCGACTTCCTCCGCGAGCGACGCGGCGTCGACGTCACGGACCAGCTCGTGCACGCCGACCCCGGAGCCACCTACGAGCGTGAGATTCGGATCGACCTCGCGGATGTCCCCCTCACCGTCGCCACGCCGGGGGACTCGCGAAACCGCCTGCGCCTCGCGGACGTGGCCGCGACGCCGATCCACAACGTCGTCATCGCGAGCTGCACCGGCGGGTCTCTGGCCGACCTGCGCGCCGCCGCGGAGGTGCTGCGCGGACGGGCGATCGCCGCGGGCGTCCGCGTGACGGTGACGCCGTCGAGCGCCGACGTCGCGGCCGCGGCCGAACGCGAGGGGATCCTCCCGTTCTTCCGCCAGCTCGGCGCGGTGGTCAGCCCCGCGGGCTGCGGTAGCTGCATCGGCAACGGGCCGGGCGTGCCGCTCCCCGGCGAGACGACGGCCAGCACGACGAACCGAAACTTCGACCGTCGGATGGGCGCCCCGGGGCCCGTGTACCTGGTCAGCCCGGCCGTCGCCGCGGCGTGCGCCGTCGCCGGGCGCCTGGTCGACCCCCGGGAGCTCGCGCCCGCGCTCTCCTGAGTGGCAGGCCGGATACTATCGCCACATGTCCACGGAATCGGATCACGAGGCGGTGCGCCGCGCCCTGGACGAGCAGCGCGCGCTCATGCGCACCGTCATCGACGAGAACCCGAACATCATCCTGATGAAGGACTGGGATGGCCGGTTCCTCTTCGGGAACCGGCGCCTCGCGGAGCTGTACGGCACCACGGTCGAGGACCTCGTCGGCAAGGACGACGGCGCGTTCAACCCCAACGCGGAGCAGGTGGAGTTCTTCAAGGAGAACGTCCGCGCGATCATGATGGGCGGCGTCACCCAGGTGGTGCTGGAGGAGTCGACGGACGTCGCCACGGGCGAGGTCCGCTACTACCAGTCGATCAAGAAGCCCCTCGTCGACGACTCCGGTGGCAGGCGCATTCTCGTCATCGCCAACGACGTGACCGACGTGCGGGAGGCGCAGCTGCGCGCCGAGCGGAGCGAGCGGCGGCTCAGCTACGTGCTGGACGTCACGGGTGAAGGCGTCTGGGATTGGGACATCGTCAGCGGGCGCCTCACGCACAACACCCGCTGGTTCGAGGCCTTGGGCCTGCCGGTGGCCCCAGGGCTCGTGACCCACCTCGAGCGGTTCACCGCGCTCCTGCACCCCGACGACGCCCCCGCGGTGTCCGACGCCATCGACCGCCACCTGCGGGGCGAAGCGGAGTCGTACTTCAGCACCCACCGCATGTTGCGTGCGGACGGGACCCACATGTGGGTGGAAGACCGCGGGAGGGTCGTCGAACGCGCGGAGGACGGTCGGCCGCTTCGCATGCTCGGCGCCTTCCAAGACATCACCGCCCGCAAGGCGGCCGAAGACGCGCTCGTGCGCGCGCGCGAAGCGGCCGATCGCGCGGCGGGCCAGGCGGAGGCCGCGAACCAGGCGAAGAGCCAGTTCCTCGCGAACATGAGCCACGAGATCCGTACGCCGATGAACGGCGTGCTCGGCATGTTGGAGCTCCTCGAGGGCACGCCGCTCGCGCCGGAGCAGTCCGACTACGTCGCCACGATTCGGACCGCGACCGACAGCCTCCTCACGGTGATCAACGACATCCTCGACTTCTCCAAGATCGAGGCTGGAAAGCTCGAGATTGCACGGGCCGACTTCGCCCCGGCCGTCCTGCTCGACGAGGTCGTCGGCCTGGTCGGCGTGCGCGCCCGGGCGCGCGGGCTGGAGCTCTCGTGCCGCGTCGACCCCGACGTGCCGCTCCACGTGGAAGGCGCGCCGAGCCGGATCCGTCAGGTGCTCCTCAACCTCGTCTCCAACGCCGAGAAGTTCACCGAAGCCGGCGGCGTGACGGTCCGCCTGCGCGCCGGCGAAGACGACGGCACCCCGATCCTGCGCTTCGAGGTCAGGGACACCGGGGTGGGGGTGCCCGGCGCCCACGAGGCGCTTTTGTTCCAACCGTTCTCCCAGGCGGACGGGTCGACCCGGCGGCGCTTCGGGGGTACCGGCCTCGGGCTCGCGATCTCCAAGCGCCTTGTCGACGCGATGGGTGGCGCCATTGGTTACACCCGGCAAACGCCGGGTTCACTGTTCTGGTTCGAAGTGCCGGTGGTGGGCCGGCTCCGCGCGCGACCGGCGAGCCCGACCGAGCCGCCCCCGGCGCCCGTCCGCCCCGCGGACGTGCTCGTGGTCGAAGACAACGGAACGAACCTGAAGTATACGGTCGCGGTCCTCAACCGCGCCGGTCACCGTGTGGTGGTGGCGGAGGACGGCGCCGCCGCGATCGCCACGCTTCGACAGCGGAGGTTCGACGTGGTCTTGATGGACTGCACCATGCCCATCATGGACGGGTTCGAAGCCACGCGCGCGATCCGCGACCCGAGCACCGGGTGCCTGGACGCCAACGTGCCTATCGTCGCGATGACCGCCAACGCCATGCGTGGCGTCGAAGCGCAGTGTCTCGCGGTCGGGATGAACGCGTACGTGAGCAAGCCCATCAGCGGCGCGGAGCTCAACGCGGTCATCGCGCGCTTCCGCCCCTGAACCGCGTCAGCCCGCGACCAGGACGCCCTCCGCCAGGAGCCCGTCGACGACGGCCGCGTCTTCGCCCGGATCCGCCCCGGCGGCGCCCGCGGCCGCGACGAGGGCCTCGACCGTGGTCGGCACGAGCCGCAGGACCGCCGTCAGCGCCGCCGGGAGCTCCTCGCCCCTCGGCGTCCGCGTGGTGCCACCGGTGACGAGCACGCCGACCGGAACGGACTCGCGAGGGACGGTGACGAGGACCGACGGGCCGGGCCGCAACCGCCCGGCGAGCGCGTCGCGCGCGGCATCCCAGCGGGCCAGGGTGTCCTCCGCGACCTCGCAGAACGCCACCCCCGGCGCGAACTCGACGCGGCCGGGCGGCGGAGGCGGCCCGGGGCGGCGGGCCCGCGCCATGGCGTGTTCGAGCACCCCCATGTCCGCGGCGGGGGCCCAGGCGCCGAACGCAACGGCCATCGACCCTCCGTCACGGACGACGGATTCGAACGCTTCGCTGCGGAAGAACTGACGCGCGCGCGCGAGGCCGACATGCGCGAAGCTCACGGGGTACTCATCGGCGAGCGCCTGCAACGCGCGCCCGACGCGATGCGGATCCGTGTCGAAGGCGTCCCGGCGCGCGCCCTCGGGCGCGGGCCACACTCCGTCGAAGCACGCGAGCACGGCCGCCGCCTGCGCCGACGCAACCGCGACCTCGGGCGGAGGAAGGCCGACGCGCGGCGGTGGGATCGGCGCGTCGCCGGGCGCCGGGACGAGCGAGGGGACGAGGGCGCGGACGCGCTCGAGGAGCGGCGCGGCGCGCTGGAGCGGGTTGCGCTCACACTCGACGACGACCGCGCGAAGGTTGGGCGCGCGGGCCACCGCCTCCTCGAAGATGCGCCACGCGCTGTCGAGGACCTCGACGCCGTGCGTGTCTTCGATCCAGGAAAAATCTCCCTTCGAGCGCATCGCGCCGCCGGCGAGGTGCACCTCGACCACGCGGTCCCAGGGGAAGCCGTCGAACCCGTCGCGGGGCCCTCGGCCCGTCGCGTGTTGGTAGATCGCGAGATGCGCCACGTCGAGCAGGAGCCCCGTGTCCGCACGATCGGCGACCAAGGCGAAGAAGTCGAGGAGGTGCATCGACCCGAGGAAGGCGGTGCCGGGCGGGTTCTCCGGCAGCACCTCGAGCCCCGTGTTTGCGCGAAGCGCGTCGACGCCCCAGGCGAGCTGCTGGGCCGCCGCGGGCTCCAGCACGGGCGGCAGGAGCAGCATCTGACCACGATCGCGGCGTCCGAAGTGCCACATCCCGGCGTCCCCGCAGAGCCAGGCCGGACGCACGACGGCCACCTCCCGGCGGAGCCCATCCAGCCAGGCCGCGTCGAAATCGCGCGGATCGTCCAGGTTCACGTCGAGGAAGTGGTACGTCGTCGGCAACCCTCGCTCGACCCAGCGTCGCGCGTGCCCGTCGACGCCCTTCGACACCTCGACCCCGACCTCGAGAAAGTCGGCGAGGCCCGCGGAAGCGACGGCTTCGAGATCCAGCGCGGCGGCGTCGTCGTGCGCGCCGTACTCGGTGGACACGCCGACCCCGAGGGTGGGCAGCCGGCGCACGCGTTCGATGAACGAGCTCATGGCGGCGACGTATAGGCTCGTTACGCGCGCGCCCATGTGGATCCTCCTCCTCGCCTGCGAGACGCCCGACAAGCCCCTCGACACCGTGGACTCCGCGGCGCCCGTCGAGGACTCCGCCGCCGACACGGACACCGATACACGCGACACATCCAGCGATTGTGTCGCGGAGGTGTGCGATGGCGTCGACAACGACTGCGACGGGTCCGTCGACGAGGACACCGGGGACGTGTACTACGCGGACACCGACGGCGACGGCTACGGCGACCCGGCGGTGCCGGCGCGGTGGTGCGACGCGCCCGCGGGCTGGGCCACGGACCGTACGGACTGCGACGACACCGACCGTGACGCCCACCCGGACGCCGAGGAGCGCGCCAACGGCGCCGACGACGACTGCGACGGCGATGTCGACGAAGGCGTGGACGCCCCGTTCGAGGTCACCGTCCGCTGGGACGACGACGGGGCCACGTTCACGATCGTCGGCGCTGCCGCGCGCTACGAGCTCGGCATGGCAGAGACCGGCGTCGGCGAGGTCGGGTGGTTCGGAGAGTCGTGCATCCCCGGCGACGAGCCGTACGGCTACCCCGACTACGGCTTCGACGTGTGTCACTCGTTGGGCGCGAGCGGCGGCCGGCTGAGCCACGTCGACGGCGTCGACGACGTCGACGACGGCGCGACGCTGATGAGCGACGACATCGCGGCGGCGCGCGACATCACGTACTTCCTCGCGGATCCCGCCAGCAGCGACTGTTGGGTGTGGGGCGACCAGCCGGCGTATTACGCGTCGTTCGGTTGTACGGAGGTCCCGTGATGCACGCCCTGTTGTCGGAAGTGCCGCAGATCGGCCGGGTCACGTGGATCGGCCGTTCCCCTGCCCGCCGGGCCCACATCGAGCCAATGGACGTCGTCGACATCGATGCGCACGGGCTCGTGGGCGACCATCACGGCGCGGCGGGCGATCGCCAGGTCACTCTCGTGCAGGCCGAGGCCCTCGCCTTCGTCGCGAGCCTGTTGGGGCGCGACGTGGCGCCCGAGCACCTGCGGCGAAACGTCCTCATCGCCGGGGTCAACCTCAATTCGCTCAGGCAGCGCGCGTTCCGCATCGGACCGGACGTCGTGCTCGAGTGGACCGGCCTGTGCCACCCGTGCAGCCGCATGGAAGAGACCTTGGGCCGCGGCGCGTTTCAGGCGCTCCGCGGCTACGGTGGCATCACCGCGCGCGTGCGGCAGGGCGGACGGGTCCGGCGCGGAGACGAGCTCCGCGTGCTCCCGCCGGTGAGCGCGCTCGCCGAGGACTGACGCCGCTCACGCGCCGTCGGTGTCGGTGTCGGTATCGGAGTCGGTGTCGGTGTCGGTGTCGGTGTCGGTGTCGGTATCCGAGTCGGTGTCGGTGTCGGTGTCGGTGTCGGTATCCGAGTCGGTGTCGGTGTCGGTGTCCGAGTCGGTGTCGGTGTCCGAGTCGGTGTCGGTGTCGTCGTCGTCGTCGTGATCCCAATCGTCGTCGTCGTCGTCGTCGTGATCCCAATCGTCGTCGTCGTCGCGGTCCCAATCCCAGTCCCAATCATCGTCGTCATCGTCGTCGTCGTCATCGTCGTCGTCGTCATCGTCATCGTCGTCGTCGTCGTCGTCATCGTCGTGGTAGTCGTCCCAGAAGTCCCACCAATCCTCCCACCAGTCTTCGTCCATTCCGTCGTCGTCGTCGTCGTCGTCTTCGAAGCCCTCGAAGTCGTCGCGGTCGCAATCACCGTCGCGATCCCAGTCGCAATCGGCAAGATCGCAGTCCCCGTCACCGTCGATGTCACACGGCCGATCGTCGTAGCGATCGTTGTCGTCGCGCCGGTCTTCGACGGCGAAACACCCCATGCCAAACGCGAGCGCGAGGCCCGCAATACGAAACAGCGTCATGCCACCAAGCTGGTCCCGGACCGTGCCGCGGCCCCGACGCGACCGTCGTTGTTTGTCGGGGCCGGCGGCCCCACGCTCAAACGTCGGGCTGGAAGTCCGTGCGCCCGTTGAACGTGGTCTCGTCGTCGGTGTCCGACTCGATCGCGAGCACATCCACCACCAGAGCGGTCGCGTCGTCCTTGCCGGCGCGGCGCTCGACCTCGCCGATGATCGCGCCGGCCGCGCGACGCGGCGAGCCCCCAAAGGCCCACCACGCGTCGAGCAGCTCGTCGACGCCAAGCACCTCGGTGACCCCGTCGGTCACCATCAGGTACAGGTCCCCCACGAACACCGGCTCACGCCACACCTGGAGGACGTCGGACACACGCGGGCCCATCCCGACGTACGCGCCCAGGGCGCGGCCGCCGCGATGGTTCTGGGTGATGCGCGTCGTCGCGCCGTGCCGCACCCGGTACACCTGGGAGTCCCCCACGTGGACCACGTGCGCAAACCCGTGGGCCAACCACAACAAGGACAGGGTGCACGCGGCCTGGCCCGGCCCCGTCTCGCGGAGCTCCCAGTCGATCTCCGCGACGATGCTCGCGAGCGACTCGACCCGCGGCGCGACGTCGCGATCGAAGAACGCGTCCAGCCTCGCGCAGGTCACGTCCGCCGCCCACTTCCCGCGGGGCACGGTGCTCACACCGTCACAGACCGCGTACAAGCACCCTTTTCCGCGCTGCGCGATGGCCGGGTGCGACGCGTCGAGGATGCGGTACCGGTCCTCACACTCGGGATGTTTGGGCCCCGTCCGGCTCGCCGCCGCCGCGGCCGTGAACGGCAGCGTCGGCGGGACGGTCACGCGCGCGACCGCCGAAGGCCGACGACCGCCCCGAGCGCGAACAACGCGAGGACGAACGCGTTCGGCGCCCCTTCCACCGCGGCGCACCCGCAGGTCTCGACCTTCTTCTCGTCGCTGTCGGCGTCGCCGATGCCGTCGGTCCCCGTGTCGTCCCCGCCGTCGTCCACCGTGACGCCGTCGCCGGTCAGCGGGATGACGAGGTCCGGGTACGTCGGATCGTTGCTCGTCAGGACGAGGTTACCCGTGAACGTGCCGGCCTGCGGAGGGTTGAAGGTGACGACGAGGCCGTCCTCGGTGCCCGGGAGGGCGTTGAAGGTCGTCGGGTACACCGAGAACACCGTGTCGCCTTGCACGGCCGCGGTGCCGTACGCTTCGAGCTCGCCCGCGTTGGCGAGCGGGACCTGGATGTTCGAGATCGAGCCGACCACGACGTCGCCGAAGTTGGCCTGTTCGAGGCCCGGCTCGAGCAGCGGGAGCGGGAACCCGAGGCTGATCGAAGGGAAGTCCTGTTCGAAGACGTCGCCGATGATCTCGATTGGAATGTCGAGATCGATGATGTCGATGTCGCCGATGAACGGAGCGCTGAGCGAGATCGTCGGGCTGACGACGAGGTCGAGGCGGGCGTCCCAGGCGGCGCGGTACACCGCGTCGATGAGGTAGTTGCCGACACGCTCCGGAGGCAGCTGCACCGTGGCGCCTTCGGCGTTGATCGTGTACCCGTCGGCGCTCCAGTGCACGCCTTCGAACCCGGTCGTGACCACGGGCGCGAGCTCCGCGTCGAAGTTCACCGAGACGGTAGGAAAGACCTCGAAGCTGTACGTGACGATCGGGAAGGTGGCGAGCGTGTCCGCCACTTCGACGCGCGCGTCGAGCGCGAACGGATCGAAGAAGGACGTGCCATCCATCAGGACCGTCTGGCGGTCGATCTCGAACTCGCCGTAGTACCCCCAGTCAGAGAGATCGACGATGATGCTGGTCACCGCGTCGATCGACGCCTCGAGCACGTAGATGCCGGTGCCGGCTTCGGGCTCGAACGCGAGCTCGAGCGCCGACGGCCAGCTGACGTTGCTGTCGCCCTTCATGCTGACCGCCGCGCCACCGTTGGCCTCGACGCGGAACTCGACCGCGATCGGCGAGCCGCTCGGCAGGTACCCGGAGGAGAACTCCGCGACCGAGAAGACGTCCGCTTCGTCCTGGATGTAGACGGTCTGCGGCTCGGATTCGAACGCGGAGGCGGCGGCGCAGAAGAGGATGGAGGCGAGCATGCGCGGAAGTCTACACTGATTTCAGCGCGGCGGAGGAGGGTTCGCGGGGCCCATGCGCGGAGCCACGAGCTTGGCCGCCGCGGCGTCGAGGGCCCGGCGCGCTTCGTCCGGGTCGCCGGGCGGCGTGAGGTCCGGGAGCGTCCACACCGTGGCGCACGCGCTGCGCGCCGGCGGACCGCAGAGGGGGTCGAGGACCGCGGACGGACGCGCCTCGACCCGCACGTCGCAGGAGTGTGTGACGAGCACCGAACCGAAGCCGCGGTCGCGGAGGGCCCACACGCTCCGGCGCAGGTCGTCGTCGGTCGCCGGGTGGCCGGCGAGCGCGGACGCGAGCGGCGACACCGCCGTCCAGTGCAGGCCCTCGAGCGCCCACATCTCCGCCCGCTCGATCGGCACCGTCGAGATGGGACGTCCCACCTCGATCTGCGCCGAGATCGCGCGGGCCCGGGACTGGGCGTCGATCCATCCGCTCACGCTCGCGCCGTTGTCGCCCACGGCGTCGGGGTGCTTGCCCCCGCTCCGCGTCATCGGCGTCATGTCGGCCACAGCGCCGGTGGGGGCCTTCAGCCCGCGGGTGTCCGGAAGCGCGAAGGTGTCGCGCGGCCAGGGCACGAGGTCGTTCAGGGCGACGTCGACGAGGGCAAACGGCACCACCCACACGAGGGCCGGCCACCGCCGGACGGCGAGCGCCCCGAGGACCGCGAACCCGGCCGACGCGACCACGATGTAGCGCGACGGGAAGTTCAGGGGCTCGGCGTAGAATTGCAGGGCGCGGTTGATCCAGGTCAACGGGAGGATCACGCGCGGCGAGGCCGGCTCGCCGTCTACCCAGAGCACCGTGCCCATCGCGAGCACGACGCCGGTGGCGGTCATGAGGACCCACGGCGCGGCGAGGCGCGGCGCGGCGACGACGCCCGCGAGGGCGAGGAGGATCGCCAGGACGCCGACGTAGCGCCCGCCGCCGTACGCGTAGAGCTGCCGCTCCGCGCCCTCGCGGAGCGTGCGGCGCGGGCTCACGAGCTGGTCGAGCTCGAGGGACGCGCCACGGAAGCTCTCCGGCTCGAACCGCGCGCCCATCCAGGCCGCGAACGAGGTCTCCCGCCGCTGCTCCGCGGGCGCGTAGCTCTGCGAGAACGTCTTGATGACCGGGACGACGATGGCCAGCGAGAGGCCCGCGGCCAACACGTAGCCACCGAGCAGGCGCGGCGCCGGGCGCAGGGTGGCCAGGGCCACGACCGCCACGGAGGTGGCAAGGAAAAATCCGTGGTAAAAGCACGACAGCGTCGAAAGAGCGAGCGCGCCGCCAAGGGCGAGGAACCACCGCCAGTCCAAGGTCCGGCGGGCCTCGAGCAGACAGCCGAGGCCCAGGGGGATCCACCACACCTCGCGGAGCTCCCCGACCCCGACGTGCAGGGTGAACGCCACGAACGAGGACCCCTGCATCAGCGCCGCGGCGGCGAGCGCCGCGCGATCGTGCCCCGTGACGAGGCGGCCGAGCCAGCCCGCGCACACGCCCACGAGCGCGACGTTGAGCAGCGCCAGCAGGTTCGACAGGGGGACCGGCGGGAGCGGGATGAGGAACGACAGGATCCCGTTGAGCGGCTCGATCGGGAAGAGGTCCATGCCGAAGGGGTAGTTCACGAACAGCGTCCGTATGCCGGGGGCCCCGTCGAACAGCTCCGCGCGCATCCACCAGAGGTTCCACACGTGCTTCAGCCCGTCGCCTTCGAGGGTGCCGACGGCCTCGGACCAGAACCGAATGGGGGCCGGCCACGTGAGGAGCACCGCGAGCACCGCGGACTGGAGCAGCAGCAGCCGGAGGAACACCCCGGCAGTATACCGAAGCGTCACCTGCGCGATACACGCCCCTCATGGTGACGCTCGGAGAGGACGGCGCCCGTATCTGGCTCAACAAGCCCGCTGGGATCCCGGTATTTCCGCCCCACGCCGACCCGTCGGGCGACTGTGTCCTCCGGCGGCTGGTCGCGCTCGATCCCGGGCGAATCGCCCACGCGTGGCCCGCGGGCTTCGAAGGGGGCCTCGCGCATCGACTCGACACCGCGACCTCGGGCCTGGTGGTGGCGGCGCGCGCGCCGGCGGACCTCGACGCGCTCCGCGAGGAGTTCCGGAGCGGCGCGCTGCGCAAGCTCTACCTGTTCCGATCGTCCGCAGACCCGGCGTTCGAAGAGCGGCTCGTCGACGTGCCGATCGCCCATCACCCGCGCCGTGCCGACCGCATGGTCGCGCAGCGGCCGACGGGCCGAACGAGCCACCGGGGGCGCTGGTACGCGGCGCGCACGCGCCTTCGGCGCCTCCAGGGCGGCTGGTGGGAGGCGGAGATCCGCACCGGCGTCACCCACCAGATCCGCGTGCACGCCGCGTTCGCCGGCGTGCCGCTCGACGGTGACCCGCTCTACGCGCCGCCGGCGGATCCGCCGCCGCGTTACTGCCTGCACGCGCTGCGCATCGTGGCGCCGCTGTGGCGCTCGCCCGACGCGCCCCTGCCGCCCGGACTCCCGCCTCTCCCGACGGTCCGCTGATGTCCTGGTTCGACCGCTCTCGCGCCGAACGGTCCGTCGACGAGGCGCACGCCGCCCTCGACGCCGCGGTCGCGAATTCCGGGCTCCTCGACGCGCTCCACCGCGCGAGCGGCCCGTATGGCCTGCGGCGTTGGGCCGTGCGTTTCGAGCGGCGCGGCGGCCGCGCGCGCCTCGTCGGAGTGGACGCGGCACCGCTGCCGCGCGGCGGCGGCCCACCGGCTTCGTCGGCGTTCGATGGCGCTTCTTCCTCCCTCACGACGGCGCTCGACGCGCTGCATCGCGCGCTTCCCCCCGGCTTCACCTTCGAGCGGGGCGTCGTCGGGTTCACGCGGGGGGCGGACGGCGCGCCGACGGTGTCCCTGCGCTTCGACGAAGACGCGGACGGGTTCCGTCTCGACGAGCTCCCGACGCCGCGCGGCGAGCCCCACCCGCTGGAAGATCCCGCCTTCGTACGCGCGCTCGTGGCGTGGGACACCCGCATGGCCGCGCTTCGCGGACGGTGGATCGTCGCGCGTGGCGCGTGGTCGCTGCGGGAGGGCTGGCTGACGTTCGACGAGCGACGCGTGCGGGCGACGCCCATCGCGACGTGGCGGGCGGGCCGCTTCGTCTGGTCGCTCGATCGCCCCGCCGGCGAGGAGGCCCCGATGGTCGAGCCGGAGCTCGATGCGCCCCTCTCGGAGGCGCCCGGCCTCGTGGCGCTCGCGGCCGCGCGCGAGGGCCACGACGCGGTCTTCCAGGGCACGATCGAGGACGGAGCTCAGCTCTGGGCAGGGGTACGCGAGCGCGGTTGACGTGCCCGGATCCACTCGTCGGGGTGCAGGAAGCACGGGTAGAGCGCGAGCATGGCCCAAGGGAAGATGCCGAGCGCCATCGTGGCGGCGATGCCGACGTGCAGCGCGACCCCGACGATCGCCCACACGAGGACCCACCGAAAGCGGTTGCTCTGCGCGCGCAGCCAGCCGCGCCGCCCGCGGGTGTCGCGGAACCAGTACGCGAGCGGGACGAGCGCCGCGGTCCACTCGAAGCTGACGGTCGCCGCGGTCGCCACCTGGGTCGCCGGGTACAGGCGGTCGAGCCACGAGAAGTCGTGGCGCGCGATCGTCGGGTCTTGAAGAACGAGGTACAACGCCGAGTATCCGCCGACGATCGACCAGCTCACGGCGGTCTTCAGCACCCCGGCCATGAAGTACATCAGACACACCTGGAGGATGATCAGGTGCCGCGGCCAGCTCGCCACGCGGTCCCTCCCCGCCCCGAGCGCGGCGTCGACGCTCCAGGCGCGGTGCGACCCGCTGAACGCGAGGATGACCAACACGTTGCGGATCAGGGTGTCGATCCCGCGGTCGGCCAGCGGCGCCGCCCAGCCGTGCTGCGCGCTGACCAGGACGAACGTGACCATCGCGAGCGGCGTGGCCGCGCCGAGCGCGATCAGGCCGGAGCAGACGAGGAGGACCGCCCAGATCACCCTGCCCGCGGGGACCCCGTCGGGCAGGACCGCCTGCAGGGCGGGCCACAGGCTCGCGGCCGGGGTGCGCCGGGCGACATCGGGGATGCCCCCCTGGTCGGGCGGACAGAAGAGGGCGTCGACGAGCCCGAGGCGGGCGATCTCGAGGTAGTCGGTCAGCAACACCAGCCCGAGCAGCACCCGGACCGCGGCGAGGACCCGCGGGCTCTCCTGCCGATCCCACAGCTGCACCCACCAGAGCCACGCGGCGGTCATGCGCCGACCTGGTCGCGGGCGACGACGCGGATGTGGCGGAGCGCGCGCTCCGGGTCCGGCGGCTCGCGGGGCGCGCGGGTGTGCGAGCGGAGGAACATCACGCGGGTGTGAGTGGCGGCCGGGAAGTCGGCGAACGCCGCGCGGGCGGTCCAGCGCGCGAAGGCGTCCCAGGTCGGCGACACGGAGGTGGTCTGACCGTCGTAGATGCCGCGCAGACGCCGATACACGAACTGGTCACGGCGCCAGGTGTGGGTGGCGCTCATTCCTTCGTACCGCCGCTCCCACGGCGCGCCGCCGCCGTCACGGGTCTCCACGACGAGGCGGTGCGGGAACGTGTCCGGGTACGTGAACAGGCCCCAGGACTGACCGACGCCCAGGGCGTCGGCGAGCGGCGCGATCGGGGCGCGCACGATCCGCCGCACACCGCCGCCCTCTTCGCCGACGGTCCACACGAGGGTGCGGAGGTCCTCGACGCTGACCTCGACGCCCACGGACCCGAGCAGGCCCGACCAGCGGCCGAGCTCCTCGGTGGCCAGGGGGGTCTCGAGCCGGGATCGCTTCACGTGGCGCGGAAGGGGAACGGCGAGCAGCGCAGAGGCCAGCATCGCGCCGAGGATGGCGGCCGCGCGGAGGTGGGGGATCATGCCGTCACGTAGGATACGTCACCTTCAAGATCGTGAGCTCTCGACGGCCTTTCGGCGTCGCGATCGCCACCTGGTCGCCCTCGGCGCGCCCCACGAGCGCCTTGCCGATGGGCGCGAGGTACGAGATCCGCCCGGCGTCGGTGTCCACCTCGTCTTCCCCGAGGATCGTCCAGGTCTGCGTCTCGCCGTCGTCGTCCTCGAAGGTGACGGTGGCGCCGAAGCGCACGACCGGGCCGGAGAAGCGGCGCGGGTCCACGACTTCGAGGGCCTCGAGGCGCTCGAGGAGGAAGTGCAGGCGCTTGTCGATCTCGCGGAGGCGCTTCTTGCCGTAGAGGTACTCCGAGTTCTCGCTGCGATCGCCGAGACTGGCGGCGTACGCGACCTCCGCGGTGATCCGCGGGCGCTCCTTGTGCAGGAGCCAGTTGTACTCTTCGAGGATTCGAGCGTGACCTTCGGGGCTGACGTACGACGGCATGGCTCGCACAGCTATCGTCCCGGCGCGCTTCCGACCGGCGCGCGCGATATCCGCCCTTCCCGGCCTCGCGGCCCCCACTTCGGAGAACGCCGATGTCCCGCCTTCCCGCCGCCTTCCTGCTGGGCGCCCTCGCGCTCGCGGCCTGCGAGCCCGACGCGCCCGACGCCTCCAGCCCCGCCGGCGGCAGCTCCGGCGCGAGCGCGGGCCGCGTCGCCAGCAACGACAGCGCCGGCGTCATCGCGACCGGCCCGACGTACGAAGCCCGCGCGCGCGCCGCGTGGTCCGCGGCCCGAAAGGTGGCGTTGACGGAAGCCACGACGCGCCTCGGCGAGCCGAACGGCCACGCGTACCTCGCCGACGTCCCCGGCCGCTTCAGCGGCCTCCCCGCGGACGCGAAGGTGCTCGACCTCAGCACGGACGCGGCGCTGCTCGGCGTCCTCACCGGCACCGACGAGAAGGCGGCCGCGGAGGCGGTCCGCGCCACCGGCGCGCGCGTCCTCGTGCTCCACTCCGCCCTACGCCCCACGTTCGACCGAACCGGGCAGGTCCTCTCGCGGCTCTACCACCACGACCACCTCGAATACTTCCAGCTCGGCGCGGCGGAAGACGGCGCGTTGACCTACCTCGTCACCGACGGCCCGCTGACGATGGACAAGGAGCTCGCGCGGGCCGCGGTGGGCTGGGTTCGCGACACGATCAGCGGACGGAACCCGAAGCCCTTCCCGCCCTTGAAGTCGAAGCGCGGCCGTTGGCAGCTCGTGGCGTCGATCCGCGGTCAAGGGCAAGAGCTGGCGTTCTCCCTGGCTGAAGGCGACACGATCGACCGGGCGTTGGCCGAGGTGGTCACGGATCTCGAGGCGATGCACCGCCGCCAACGCGAGCCCCTCGGCTTCCCGCGCCTGTCCGAACACATCGACGACCTCACGATCGAGCTGCACCGGATCACGGAGCGCGCCCGCGTCGTGCCGCGCGGCGAAGCGGAGCTCGAGAGCCTGTGGGAGATGGGCCTCGACGGCGCGATCCTGCTCGACCGGATCGGCGAGAAGAAGCAGAGCGGCGTGTGGCCCGGCTCGGTCGGCGCCACGCGCAGCATGACCCGCGCGGATCAATTCCTCCGCGGCATCGCCAAGGACTTCCGCTTCGACAGCCTGCGCCCCTGGCGCGACAGCGACGAGGTCGAGCTCGAGCTGATCCGCACGCAACACTGGGCGGAGCTCCCCGATCGCTCCGGCGTGGTCGAGATGGTGCGTGGCACCACCAAGGTGCCGATGGACTTCGTGACCCTCACGACCACCCGCGAGTCCATCCTCTACGCCGGAGAGTGGTACCTCGCGAACCTCAAGCCCGACGGCCAGGTCACGTACAAATTCTGGCCCGAAGAGAACCGCTACTCCAACGAATACAACCACGTGCGCCACACCCTCGCCACCTGGAACCTCTGGCAGGCGTGGACGCTCGACCCGCGGCCCGAGTTCCTCGAAGGCGCGATCCGCGCCCAGAAGTGGACGCTGCGGGCGCTCGGCGAGAAGGACGGCATGGCCTTCCTCACGCACAACGGGCAGACCAAGCTCGGGTCGGTCGTCGTGGCGCTGCTCGGCATGATCGAGGTCGCGAAGGCCACCAACGACCACTCCCTCGACGAGCTGATGCGGAAGTTCGGCAAGTTCGTCATGTTCATGCAGGCGGACTCGGGGACGTTCCGCGGCTACTGGAACCCCCGCACCGGTGAGTTCGTCAATCAGGTCAACGACATCGTGCCCGGCGAGGCCGCCCTCTCCCTGGTCTACCTCTACGAGTACTTCCAGGACCCGCAGTACCTCGAGCCGCTCCCCAAGTTCTTCGCGTACTACAAGCCGTGGTACGAATCCCGACGCGACAAGGCGGTGCCGACGGCGCCCTGGCCGGCCTACACGTACGCGAACGAGACGCGCCTGGAGCTCGTTCAGTTCGGCCCGTGGACGGTCATGGCCGCCGCCGCGTACACGCGCGTGAAGCCCGACGCGAAGGACGTGTCGGACTTCGGCCTCGAGGTCGCCCGCTGGATGATCGACACGTACGAGTTCACCGAGGAAAAAACTCCATTCCCCGACTACGTCGGGGGCTACTACAAGTTCGAGGGCGAGCTGCCCGCCATGCAGGCCTTCTGCTACGCGGAGGGCACCGCGGCCGCCTACGACATGGCGCTCCGGATGGATCCGGCCCGCGCGCCGTACTTCGAGAAGGCCACGCGCGAGTCCGTGCGCTTCGGCATGGTCATGCAGCACGACGGGCTCGACACACGCCCGTTCACGCGGCCCGAGGAGGTCCTCGGCGGCATCAAGTACGCCATGAACGAGCCGAAGGTGCGCATCGACTACGTCCACCACGGGCTCTCCGCGATGTACCAGTGGTTGATGGCCGCGCGGACGGACCCGAACCTCCCCGCCATCGCGAAGGCGGAGCCCGACGCCGCGACGCGCGACCTCCTCCGCCTGCTCGACATGCCGTCGTTCCGGGGCCCGGACGGCAAGACCCGGACGAGCGTGCCCGCGATGCCCAACATCGACAGCTACGTGCCGAAGATGGCGGGCGGGACGGGCCCCGACGAGCAGGCCTGGCGCAACGCGTCGGAGCAGGTCTCCGCAGCGGACGACGACGACGCCGGCGGGGAGTGAAAATAAACTTCCCGAACCGGACGGCGCGAGGGTCTAAGATACGACCCTCCCGGAGCCTCCGTGCTGTTGCTGCTCGCCCTCGCCTGCCAGAAAGAGCCTGACGCGGTAGCGGACACGGGCACGCCGTTCGAGCCTTCGCCGTACATCTTCGACGAGCTGGACCCGCCGGTGCCCGGCCTCGACGAGTCCGCGCTCGAGGCGGCGATCCTGGGCGCGGTCGACATCGCCTACTCGCTGAACGCGAGGCCGGCGTTCTCGGCGTACCACTCGGCGATCGCGGACATGGAGTCGGGGTGCCCCGACTACTACGAGGCGGACGGCAACGTGTACTGGTACGACCAGTGCACGACCTCCACCGGCGCCCAATTCGACGGGTACGGCTTCTACAATGCGTACGACGCCTACGACGCCGGCGACGGGGCGCTCTACTACGGGGAGGCCTTCTCCGGCGTGGCGCGCGTGACGACGTCCGACGGTGCCTCGTTCGTGGCGGGAGGCTCGATCTACGACCTGCGCGCCGAGGCCGACGGCTACACGACCTATCAGTCCGTGGTGTCCGGGGCGTTCGCGTGGGACGGCGCCGACGTGGACGGCACGTGGTTGACGGGCGAGCTCACGCCGGACCTGGCGCTCTACGTGCTCGGCACGACCGACTCCACCCTCGGGCGCGCCGCGCAGCTCAGCGGCGGCATCGGCGGCTTCGAGGGCGAGATCTCGAGCGTCGTGTTCGACGGGGTCTTCCTGCAGTCGGAAGGGTGGGGCGGGACATGCCCCCAGGAGCCCGGCGGCATGGTCTCCGTGCGCGACGTGAGCGGCGACTGGTACGACGTCCTCTTCCATGGCCCCACCGAGTGGGCCGGCGCCGCCACGGGCGCGTGCGACGGCTGCGGCGACGCCTACTTCCGCGGCGAGCCGATGGGCACGGTGTGCGCCGACTTCACCGCCCTCACCGATTGGGAGACGACCCCGTGGTGATCCCCCTCCTCGTCCTCGCCTGCGCGCCGATCGACGACGCACGCGACCCGCGCCCCGAACCGACCATGGCCCCGGTCGCGGTGCTCACCCGCGCCTCGCTCGACCTTCGCGGGGTGCACCCGTCGCCCGACGAGATCGCGGCGGTAGAGACCGATCCAGCCGCGATCGACGGGCTCGTCGACACCTTCCTCGCGGATCCACGGTTCGAGAGCCGAGTCCGCGACCTCTGGGCGGAGGTGTACCTCACGCGGACGGGCCCGATCTACCTGACCGCCGGCGACTTCGGCGTCGACGACGTCGCGGCGTTCGACGCGTCCGTCGGCGACGAGGTCCTGCGGATCCTCGGGCGCGTCGCCGCCGAAGATCGGCCGTGGACGGAGATCGTGACCGCCGACTGGACCATGGCGGACGAGCTGCTCGCGTCGATCTGGCCGGTCGAACGCGAGGCCGGCGAGGGCTGGCAGGTGGCCCGGTACACCGACGGGCGACCGAGCGCGGGGGTGCTCACCGCCAACAGCTTCTATTGGCGGTACGACTCCACCGCGTCGAACGGCAGCCGGAAGCGGGCGAACGCCGCCAGCCGGATCCTGCTCTGCAACGACTACCTCACGCGACCGATCGAGTTCGATCGCAACGTCAACCTGCTCGACCAGGAGGCGGTGCTCGACGCGCTGCACACCAACGACGCGTGCGTGAACTGCCACCAGACGCTCGACCCGCTCGCGGCCTACTTCTTCGGGTTCTTCTGGTACACGGCTGATAATCCGCAAGAGGCCGTGCGCTACTACCCCGAGCGCGAGCCGCTGTGGCGCACCTACGTCGAGACCCCGCCGGCCTACTACGGTGAGCCCGGGTTCAACCTGACCGAGCTCGGCCGTCAGATCGCGGGTGACAGCCGCTTCGCGGAGTGCGCGGTCGAGCAGGCCTACGAGCTCCTCCTGCACCGGCCGGCCACCCTCGCGGACACCGACGCCCTGGCCCGCCACCGCGAGGCGTTCCTCGCCGGCGGGCTCACGATGCGGAGCCTCATCCGCTCGGTCGTCGCGGACCCGCGCTACCGCGCCGGCGCCACCGACGCCGAAGGCTACGTGCCGTCGAAGATGAAGACCCCCGACCTGCTCGCGACCAGCGTCGCGGAGCTCACGGGGTACACCTGGACCTACCAGGACTACGACCTGCTCCGGACCGACACCGTGGGGTATCGGACCCTCGCGGGGGGCGCCGACGGGTACCGCGTGACGGCGAACGCGCGCGCGCCGAACGCCACCTTGTTGCTCGTCCAAGAGCGGCTCGCGGAGAGCGCGGCGGAGCACGCCGTGCTCGAGGCGCCCGAGCGGCTCTTCCCGGGCCTCACGTTCACCGAGACCCCGGACACCGACCGCGAGGCGGTCATCGCGACGATCCAGGGCCTGCACCTCGCGCTCTTCGGAGACCGCGTGGCCGCGGACGGCGAAGAGGTCACCGCGGCGCTCGAGCTCTGGGCCGACCTCTACGCGGTCGAGCGCGACGTGCCCGCCACCTGGGCCGGCCTGCTCTCCGTCCTCCTGCGCGACCCCGACTTCCTGCTCTACTGAGGTGCCCATGCTGAACCGACGGTTCTTCCTCGGCGGCGCCGGCGCCGCCCTCAGCTCCTTCGCCCTCCTGCCGCGCGTCGCCCACGCCGCCACCGGCTCGGACCGCAAGTTCGTCTTCGTCTTCGCCCAGGGTGGGTGGGACCCGACGCGCGTGTTGGCGGACGGGTTCGACGTCGCCGGCGTCGACATGGACCCCGGCGCGGACCGCGCCACGATCGGCGGCCTGTCGTTCGTCGACCACCCCGCCCGCCCCTCCGTGCGCTCGTTCTTCGAAGCGAACGCGCGCCGCTCGATCATCCTCAACGGCGTCATGGTCCGCTCGATCGCCCACGACATCTGCACGATGATCGCGATGACCGGTGGGACGTCCGGGCTCACGCCGGACTGGCCCGCGATCCTCGGCAGCCGCGAGCGCGCTCGGTACACCCTGCCGCACCTCGTCCTCGCCGGGCCGAGCTTCCCTGGCGATCTCGGCGTGGCGGTCGCCCGTACCGGGTCCGCCGGCCAGCTCGACGCCCTGGTCGACGGCACGGCCCTCGCGAACTCGGACCTGCCCGCCGGCGGGCCCAACGGCCCGGCCGAGCAGCTCCTCGACCGGTGGCTCGCCCGGCGCTCCGCCGCGCGCCTCGCCGGCGCCCGCTCCGCGCACGAGCGCCGCCTACTCGGCGACTTCGACGAGGCCACCGCGGACCTCACGGCGCTGAAGGATCTTCAGTACGTCATGAATTTCGCGGGCGGCGCCGGTGTCGGGTCCCAGGCGGCGGTGGCGGCCCAGGCCCTCTCGGGCGGCGTCTCCCGCTGCGTCACCCTCTCCGACAACACCAGCTGGGATACCCACGCCAACAACGACGCCCTGCAGTCGCCGCTCTGGGACAGCCTCTACGCAGGCCTCGCCGAGCTCATGGCGATCCTGGACGCCACCCCTGGCGAGACCGAGCCCACGCTCGCCGACGAGACGACGGTCGTCGTGCTGTCGGAGATGGGGCGCACGCCCGCGCTCAACGAGTTCTCCGGCAAGGATCACTGGCCGTACACCAGCATGATGATCATCGGCGGCGGGCTCACCGGCGGGCGCGTCGTCGGCGGCTTCGACTCCGCCTGGTACGGGCGACCGGTCGACCCGGTCTCCGGCGAGATCGCGGAGAGCGGTCAGGTACTGAGCGCCGAGGCGGTCGGCGCCACACTTCTCGCCCTCGCCGACATCGACCCCGGCCCGTACGTCAGCGGCGTCTCTCCGATCATGGGCATCCTCGAATGATCGTCCTGCTGCTCGGTCTTCTCGCGTGCGCCGAGGAGCCCGCGGCCGAGGACGAGGCCTGCGACGACGTCCCCGTCGTCACCTGGGACTCATTCGGCCGTGCCTTCGTCACCGAGAGCTGCCAGGGCTGCCACGCGAGCACCACGGACGATCGGGAGGGCGCGCCAGAGGACGTCGTCTTCGACACGGAGGGCGATGTGTGGCGCTTCGCCGATCGGGTGCTCGCCCGCGCGACCGGCGACGCGCCGACCATGCCGCCGCTCGGCGGAACCTCCGAGGACGACCGACAGAAGCTGCGTTGGTGGCTCGAGTGCGATAACGACGCCCTCCCCGTGGAGTGAGCGTGCCCGCAGCGAACGTGTTCTTCAAAGGACGTTCCGTCCTCATCACCGGCGGCTCGAGCGGCATCGGCTTCGCCGCGGCGAAGCGCCTCGTGCAGCACGGGGCGGCGGTCACCCTCATCGCCCGTCGCGCCGGCCCTCTCGACGAGGCGCGCGACAAGCTCCTCGCGGCGACCCCCGGCGCGACCGTCCGCACCCTCGCTCTGGACATCTCCGACGAGGCCGCGGTCGCGGAGAAGGTCGGCGCGATCCTCAAACCCCAAGCCGTCGACACGCTCATCAACAACGCCGGCGTCGTCATGCCCGGCCGGTTCCTCGAGCTCGAGTCCCGGCACTTCCGGGAGATGATGGACATCAACTACTTCGGCACCGTCCACATGTGCCGCACCGTGCTGCCGCACCTCGTCAAGCGAGGCGGCGGCGCCGTGCTCAACGTGTCGTCGATGGCGGGCGCGATCGGCATCTACGGGTACACGGCCTACGCGGCGTCGAAGTTCGCGCTCGTCGGCTTCAGCGAGGCGCTCCGCGGCGAAATGTGGCCGCACGATGTCCACGTCAGCGTGTGCCTGCCGCCCGACACCGACACGCCCCAGCTCGCCTTCGAGAACCAGTACAAGCCCAAAGAGACCAAGGCGATCGCCGGTAATGTGAAGACGATGACGGCGGAGGCGGTCGCGGACACGATGCTCGCCGGCCTCGCCAACCGCCAGTTCGAGATCGTGCCGGGCTTCGACGGCCAGATGACCCTCGCCGCCGCGCGCGTCGCGCCATGGCTGGCGCGCTGGGTCGTCGACAGCGCCCAGCGCAAGGCGAAGTAGGGCTCCTCCGGCGGACGCCGTCCATGTGACGCTTCGGTGACACAGAGGCGCACGTCCAAAAGTGGGGCTATCTTTACGTCGTAAACATGACCCGATCAGACCCCACCGACCTCTCCGTCACACCGTTGTCACGCGTTCCGCGGCGCCGGTGGCAGCCCACCCTGATGAAGGGGACCTACCACCACGGGGATCTGCGGGCGTACGCCATCCGCCGCGGGCGTGAGCTCGTCGCCGAGCGCGGCGTGGACGCGCTGACCCTGCGCGGCCTGGCGCGCGAGCTCGGGGTCACCGCGCCCGCGCTGGTGCACCACTTCGGGTCACGTCGCGAGCTGCGCGCCGCCGTCGCCGACGAGATCCTCCGCGAAGCGTGCGAGGCGGCGCGGGGCGAAGCACGCCGACAGCCACGGCGGCTCGCCGACGCGTGGATCGCGTTCGCCACGTCCTGCGCCAACACCTACCGCTTCGTCAGCGGCGAGGGATGGCGGCCGCACCGGACCCGGCCGAACGGCTACCACCTCGGCGTGCCGTCACCGCGCCTCGCGTTGGAGGGCGAGCTCGTGCGAGCGTCCAAACGACTCGGCCTCCCCAGAGGGAGGCCGGAGATCGCCCGTGCAATGGCCGTTGCCGCGCACGGGGTTGCGCTCGCCTGTATCGACGGCGTACCGATCGATCAGAGCTGCTGGCTGTAGTACTCGATGATGGCCTGCGGGTTGCACTCGAACGGGACATCTTCCCGCTCGGGCTTGACCACCATCTTGCCCTGCGCCATCGCCGGGTCGAACTCGAGGAAGCCGGGACGGACGCGGCCGGCGGCCATCTCGAGGGCGGCCTGGACGAACGGCTTCGCGCGGCTCTTCGGGTGCACGGCGACGAGGTCGCCCGCCTTGACCTGGAACGACGGGCGGTCGGTCCGCACGCCGTTGACCACGATGTGCCCGTGCACGACGAACTGACGCGCACCGGGAATGGTGGCGGCGAGCCCGAGACGCCAGACGACGCTGTCGAGGCGCGACTCCAGCATGGTCATGAGGTTGCGGCCGGCCTCGCCGGAGCGGCGGGACGCCTCGGCGACGTAGCGCCGGAACTGCTTCTCCAGGACGCCGTAGTGGAAGCGAAGCTTCTGCTTCTCCACCATGCGTGACTTGAAGTCGCTCTGCTTGCCCTTGCGGCGGGTGCCGTGCTGTCCCGGGGGGAACGGGCGCTTGAGCGCGCCCTTGTTCGTGAGGCCGGGAAGCACCATGCCCACCTGCCGGCACTTCTTCAGCCGGGGTCCACGATAGCGTGCCATTTGATTGGCTCCTTGGGTGCGTGACTGGAATCCGTTACCGGGGGTTGAGACGAGCTCGTGGGCCGGACGGGCCACCCGTTTCGGGCGGCCCCGACGGCTAACCTGTTTCGCTGAACCCGCAAGCCGCGAGACCCCCATGGACCTGCTCCGCAACGCGCTCTCCACGGCGGGTCTGCAAGCCCGACCCGACGCACCCGATCCAGCCGCCGAGCTGCCGAACCCCCACACCTCCCCGTGGGTGGCCCGCTTGCGCGAGCTCGGCGGCGACGTGCCGCGGGACGGCACGATGCCCCAGCTGTTGGCGCGCACCGGGGCCCGGGCGAAGGAGCTCCGGGGCCAAGGGCGCGCGCGCGACGCGCAGGATCTCGAGCGCGTGCGGGACCACTTCGTCGCGGAGCGCGAAAAGAAGGCCTGGACCCTTGTCAAGTCGCGCTTCGCCGAACTGCAGCTCGCCGAGAAGGCGTACCGCGCCGTGAAGCAGGAGGGCGGGGATCCGGAGAAGATCCTCGCGCGGCTCCATACGAAGAAGGCCGAGAGCTTGCGTGGCGCGAGCGCCGAGCGCGTTCGCGACGCCCTCCTCGGCTAGCGTATACTGCGGTCATGACCACGCGCTTCACGACCCGTCGGCGGAAGGGGCTCTCGCTCATCGAGATCTCCATCGTGGTCGCGATCGTCGGCGTGCTCGCGGCGCTCGGCGGCACCATGCTCACGGAGCTCGTCCCGAGCTGGCGCACGAAGAAGGCCGCACGCGAGTTCGCGGCGTTGGCGCAGGCGTGCCGCTCCATCGCGGTCGCGCAGGACGTGCAGTGCCGCATTCGGCTCGACCAGTACGACCCCAACCCCGACGACGGCGGTGGCGGGATCGGGCGGTACTACGTCGAACGCGGCAACGCGAGCCGCAACAGCTCGAGCTGGGACGTCCTCCCGTGGGAAGACCCCGGCGACACGGTCGACGATCAGACGGGCGAAGGCACCGTCGAGATCACCGAGGACGGGCAAGACGAGCTGCGCGGGGTCTCCATCGACAACTGGGGCGCGATCACCGGGATCGACGGGAACGACCTCGTGTTCGGCCCCAACGGCATGCTGCAGAACCCCAGCTCCGACTTCTGGACCGAGGGGTACCTCGCGGTGACGTTCGTGAACAAGCGCGCGCGCGTGCGCGGCGTGCCGGACGACTGGACGGTGCTCGTGTCCCGCGGCGGCATGGTCCGCATGACGGCGACGCGCGCCCCGGCGATGGCCGGAGCCGACGCGGGGACCGCGTCCGCGTCCTCGATGAGCGCCTCTTCCGGAGCGGGCTACAACCCCTGACGAACGGGCCGCGGCGCCGCGTCGAGGCAGGCCCCGGCCGACCACCAACCGTCGAACGCGCGCTCGGTCGCGCGGACGTCCACCCCCCGCCAGACGTCGGGCACTCCCGCGAGGTGCGCGCGGGCCTTCACGAGCTGGCCCGCGGCGCCGCGCGGGTTGCCACGCCGCGTGTGCTCCAAGCACACCGCAAGCTGGATCAACCCCTGCAAGAAGTGCCGGTCCGTCGTGTCCTTGGGCAGATGCCGCCACGCGTCTTCCAGGACCTCGTGCGCCTCGAACCAGCGCGTCGCGTCGAACAGGTCCAGTCCGCTGGCGAGCCCGACCTCCACCGGGATGCCCCGCCTCACGGTGCACCAAGTCGATCGAGCGCGTCCAACGCCGGGATGTGCAGGCCGCCGACCGCGCTGCCCGTGGTCTCCCTCAGGTGGGCCCGGAGCGTCGGCACCACGCGCGGGTCGCCGATCTCGCCGAGGGCGACGAGGATCTCCGCGCGCACCGGGTACTGGATCCCCATCCCGGCGCCGGGCCGCCCCTCGTAGTCGCGCCGCTCGACGGCGAGCGCGCGGAGCAACGCCGGCACCGACGTGCGGAGCCCGACCCGGCCAAGGCTGAGCGCCGCGAGGCGCCGCTGGGTGAACCCGCGGCCCGGGTCCACGTCCATCGCGCGCAACGCCGCCTCCAGATCCGGGGCCCAGCGCGGGTCGCCGTGCAGCCCGGCCGCGAGCAACAGCGCGTGCGCACCGCGCCGACCGGCCGAAGCGCCGAACGCACGCAGGCGCGCGTAGTCCTCCGGCCGACGCGCCGCGGCCACCGCGACGACGGCCGCCCGCGCCGCCGGGTCGTCCACGTCGGACGGCAGCGCCGGAGCGTCCGACGTCGCGACGTCGAAGCGCGCCGTGAGAGGCGGATGATCGAGCAGCTGCCCGGGCGCGCGCATGCCGGCCTCCGTCCGCACCTGCCGCCCGTCGACGGCCGCCAGCGCCGCCCGCCACGCGGCCGCCGCGCCGCCGATCCGCGTCGCGGCCACCGCGAGGGCCAGGCGCCCCTCGAGCGTGCGCTCCCGCGCAAACGCATCTTCAATCCTCGACAGTACACGACGCTCACCGAGGCGCCCGAGCGCGTCTGCCGCGGCGCGCCGCACCGCCGCGCGCGGATCGTCCAACAGGGCCGCGAGGGGCTCCGCCGCCGCCGGATCGACCGTCGCGCGCGCCGCGCGCGTGACCCAGGCTTCGCTCGCGACCACCGCCCGGCGGGACCACAGCGCGACGGGCATGCCCTCCGGCGTCCCCAGCAATCTCTCGCGCAACGTCATGGACAGACTGTATCCGTCCCTGTGTTGTCCACAGGCAACGCGTTCGCGTCGGCGAGGGCTCGGCGACGACGCGCGAAGCCGGATCGGATGTCCCCAAGCGCACATCGCAGAACTACTGACGATCAAGGTCGGCCATCACGGTTGTGCCCACAGTTGTCCATACCTATTGACATGCCAACGAAAACACCCCGAGATCCCTGTGATCATTGACCTTTCCTGCGTGTTTTTCGTTGCACGGCGCGGCGCGTCGCGGTACAGTTCGGTCACCCCGGGCGGCGACGCCCACGCTCCTCCCCGCACTCCTCCCCGCACTCCTCCTCCCTCCTCCCCCCCTCTCGTCTTGCCAGGTGCGGACGTGGCGACGGCGCGGCTCCATGCCTGTTCCCACGTGTCCTGTTCGACCTCACACGGCCGCACGATGCTGCGTCCGCACCTGGTCCTCCCTTGAATCGACGACTCGCCTGGAACACGACGCTCGCAGTCGCGGTCGTCGCGGCCATCACGGTCGGGTCGTTGCACGCCTCCACCCGGTGGGTGGGCCTCGCCCGGGCCACGCTTCGTAGCGCTCCGCCCGCCGCCGGCTGCGTGACCACCGTAGGCGCCGTCGCCGCGCTCGAGCAGGACCGTCCTCCCTCGTGCGCCCCGTCGATCGGCGCCCTCTCGATCCCCGTTCTGCGCGCCATCGCGCTCGACGTCGGAGCGCCCCCGCAGCGCCGGGCGACCGCGCTGCGATGGCTCGACGCCGGCGGGGCCGACACGCGCGGGCTCGTCCAGGCCGTCCTCACCTCACCGGCCACGGCCCCCGCCGACCGGCGCGCCTTCTGGTCCGCCGCGAACGACGGCGACGACGGGGTCGAGTGGACAGAGCGCGCGCGCGTGGTCGCCGTTCACGGCCTGTTCGACGACGCCACGGTCGCCCTCGCGGCCGCGGGGGACGTCAGCGCGTACCTGCCCGCCGCGGAGGCGATCGAACACGGCGCGGAGGACACGCGGGTGCGCGACGCCTGGCGCCAGGACCGCGATCCCGCGCCGCTGCTGCGGGAGGTCGCGCGTGGGGCCGGGCACGAGCCCGCGTCGCCGGTCCTGCTCGCGGAACACCCGGACGGGCCGGCCGACCTCGCCGCGTGCCGACGCGCGGTCGGCCTCCTCTCCCCGCACCCCGAGCACCTCGGCGACGAGCTCGCCGCCGTTGTCGGGTGGATCCGGGGCGTCTCTTCCCCTCGCCGCCCGGCCCGGGTCCGCGCCGCGATCCTCCACCCACGCGCCGACCCGCCGGCCGCCGGCCACCCCGCCGTCAGCGGCGACGCCCACGCGGCGCTGCGGCTGGGTCGCGGGAGCGTCGGCGTCTCCGCGCTGCTCGCCGAGGTGCTCGGCGAGCTGTCCGGCGTGGACGTGGCCCTCGCGGTTCGAGACGGTCGGGTCTGGGCGACGGTGGGCGGCGTCGCGGCCCCCCTCGGCGGATGCGCCGACGCGGAGCCACGACGCATCGACCTCTCGCCCGGCGACCTCCCACCTGGCGCCGGCGTCGCGCTCGGCCTGCTCGATGCCGCCGAACGACACCTCCGAAACGACCCGCACCCCGACCTCGCGTACGCGCGAGACGCGGTCGCCGAGGCGGCGGCGCGGTGGCCGGGCGCGCCCGGCCTCTCGCGCGCCCGCGCCGCGCTGCG
>CAMAXZ010000020.1 GCA_945862325.1 Klebsiella pneumoniae | reverse complement strand
CGTCGCTCCGCCGCTCGGCTTCGCCGCGGCCGCGGCGTGCGTGCTCCTGGGCGCGCTCGGCGGGTGCGCCGTCGCCTGGGTGGACCGTCGCGCATCTCCGGCGATGCTCGCGGTGTACGCGCCGCTCGCGCTCGGCGTGCTCGGGTTCGGCGCGGACATCGGCCCGCTTCTGGCGGCGCTGCGCGTGGAGCCGACGCCCGTTCCGGTCGCGGCGCTCGGCGTCGGCCTCGCCGTTCTCGGGCGCGGCGCCGTCGCGGCCTGGGCGCTCGCCCGCCAGGACGCACCGCCGCCGGCGTGGCTCGTCGCGGCGAGCGGGCTCCCGGCGGCGGCGGCCGTCTGCTTCGGGTCGGGACAGCGCCTGCTGCCGGCGACCCTCCTGGTGGCGGCAGGGATCCCGCTCGGCGCGCGCGCCTTGCAGTGGGCGTGCACGGGCGTCCCCCACGGGTGGGGCGCCGCGATCGTCGGGGCGACCGCCGGCGCCGCCGGGCTCTCGGCGATCGGCCTCGCGGATCCGGTCGCGCGCCTCTACGCCGTGTCGGCGGGCGCGGCCCTCGGCGCCTTGCTCTGGGTTCAGGCGCGTGTCCGGCAGCCCACGGCGTACAATCTCGCCTCTCTCGGCCTCGTCGCCCTCGCGCTCGCCTCGGTCGAGCTCGGTGTGCGCCGCACGGCGCTCGGCGTCGTGTGGGGGGACGTGGGCGGCCGGGCCGCGGGCGGCGCTGCGGCGACCGTGGCCCGCTATCGCGCGCTCGAGCGCCAGCCCGTGTCGTCCTACCCGATCGAGTTCCCCGTGCCGGCCCCGAGGCGCGATGGTCGCCCGCGCGTCGTGTGCCTCGGGGGCTCGTCCACGGGCGGCGCCGCGCAGAACGACGATCTACGGTCGTTTTTCCCGGCGCGACTCGAAGAGCGCCTGGGCGGCGCCGTGCAGGTGGTGAACCAGGGCGCCAGCGGCTGGAACACCTTCCACATCAAGACGTTCGTCGCTTCCCACCTCGATGTGCTCGACCCGGACATCGTCGTCGCCTACGTCGGGGTCAACGAGCGCACGCCCGCGCCCGCGTCGGAAGAGGAGATGTACGCGCGCTACCGCGCGGGCGCGACGCTCGGCGTCGCCACGACCTTGGAGCGGCTGCGCCTGTACAACGCCGTGCGGTTCCTCGCGCGCCACGCCCGCGGGTACGGCGATGTGGCGGTCCCGCTCGCGCACTCCCGCGCCAACCTCGACGCGATCGCGCGCGCGGCGCGCGCCACGGGCGCCCGGACCCTGCTCGTCGGCGAGGCGTCGCAGGGCCCGACCGCCCTCGACGCGGCGCTGTGGAGCGAGATGGCCCGCCTGGGCGCCGCCGAGGACGACGTGGCGTTCTGGAGCGCGGCGGAGGCCTTGTCCCCCGACGCACCGGAGCTCTTCCTCGACGACAACCACCTGTCGGACGCCGGGCATGCACGCCTCGCCGCGGCCCTCGCCGACGTGCTCGTCGGGCTCGGCTGGTTAGCTCCCCCGGGTGAGTGAGCGTCGTCCCTTCCCGTGGTGGCTCGTGATCGTCGCGGCGGTGGTCGCGGCCGCGGTGGCCTTCGCCGCGTTGGACCACGCACAGCACCGCAGCGTCGAGTACACCGCGTTCTGACGGCCGGGCCCGTCAGCGTTGGCTCTCTTCCACGCACAACAACAGCCATCCTCCCTTGGGGTGGGGGCCCATCACCGGGCTCGTGCAGCTGCCCTCCGTGCTCGCCGGGAGCACCTCGTCGAAGCCCGACCAGGCGTGCCCGTCCGTGCTTCGGGACACCACGGGCCGCCGGCCTCGGGGGCCGGCCGCCTGCGCGTACAGCCACAGCTCGTCGCCGACGGCCACGGCGTACGGGACGGTCACGCCCTTCCACGACCGTCGCAGGCGCAGCGGCTCGCCAGCCCAGAGCTGCACCTGGCCGGCCGCGGTCAGGAACAGGAGGAGCTCGCCCTTGAAGCGCGCCGGGCTCGGGTCGGTCACCGACGCGAGCGCGAGCCGCTCGGTCGGCGGGGGCGTGCTCCGGACCGTGTTGTTCGCGCCGTGCTCGGCGGGGTCGCCGCCGCGGCCGGGCCGCGAGACGAACCAGAGCTCGTCGTCGAGCCACTGTGGATCGATGTAGTTCACCACCCCCGGGTCGGACACCCACCACTCCTGCGGGCGCCACGCGTCCCCGTCGAACGTGAGCCCGCGCACGGGTGGCCCGCTGATGTACTGCTCCCAGAGGCCCGGCCGAAGGCCGAACACCAGGCCGGTCACCCACAGCGTCCCATCGGGCCGGACCGACAGCCCGAGCGTCTCGAGGTGGGCGTCGACGTAGCCGGGGACCCGCGTCCACGTGCGCGCGTCGGCCGACGTGTGGAGCACGACGCCGCGCGGGGTGGAGGGACGCGCGGGCGGTGCGTCCTCCGCGCAGCCGAGGATCGCGAGCAGTGCGGAGAGGCGCAGCGCGGACATCGGGCGAACGTAGCCTCCTGCCGACCGACCGTGCCTTGACGCGGCGAGCGGCGCGTGCGACGCATCGGCGTGCCTCCGCGCCGGCTCGTCGAGCCATTGTTCGTCGCCCTCCTGGCGTCCGTCGGGGCGGCGTGGGCCCTCGGCGCGCCCGCGCCCGGGGCGATCGTCGGCACGCTCCAGACCGACAAGTTCGGCGCGATGTACCTTCATCATCAGGCGCATCGGGCGTTCGCCGAGGGGGGGCTCCCCCTGATCGACCGTCACCAGCTCTTCCCGATCGGCGCGCCGCTCGGCATCACCAACGGCGCGAACGTGCTCGAGATGGGGGTCTCGTGGGCGCTTCGCGCCGTGCTCGATTGGCCCGCGTGGTTCAACGTGGCGCATGTGGCGTGGTTGCCCCTCAACGCGGTCGCCTTCCTCGTCCTCGCGCGCGAGCTCTGGCCCGAGCCGCGGGACGCGGCGCTGCGGGTCGCCGCCGCGCTTACCTGGGCGTTTCAACCTGTATTCCTCGGCGAGATCGACGCCGGTCGCCTCACGCAGGTCGCGCTCGTCGGGTTGCCGCTCGCCGTCGTCGGGCTCGATCGCGCGTCGCGCCGCCCGCTGTCGCGCGCGGAGCTCGTGTACGCCGCGTCCGGCCTCGCCCTCACCGGCCTCGGATATTGGTACTACGCCATCTTCCTCGCGATCTGCGCCCCGGTCTGGGCGGCGTGGGCGCCACGGCAGGTACTCCCGCGGTTCGCGGCGATCGGCGCGCTCGCGCTGCTGCTCGTGTCGCCGGCGCTCGTCGGCGTCGCCTGGTCCGGCTGGATCTACGACGTACGACCGTCGCTTCCGGGGCCGCCGGGCGGGCGTTCGCCGCTGTTCGACAACGCGCTCCAGCTCGCGCGCGCGCAGCCTCCGCAGCTCGTGGGGTTCTGGGTGTGGGCGCTCACGCCCGGGCTTCTGCTCGCCGTCACGCAGCGCGCGGCGTGGCGGTGGCTGGCGCTCGGAGCGGTGTGTGTCACGTTCGCGCTCGGGCCGGCGCAAGCGATCGGGGGGTACGGGTGGCGGCTCCCGTACTACCCCCTGTGGCTCGCCGTGCCGACGCTCGACCGCCTGACGCACCCCTCCCGTTGGTACGACCTCGGCGTGATCTTCGTCGTCGTCGCGAGCTTCGTCGGCCTGCGCGAGTCCCGCCTGCTCGGCGGGCGCGCGGCGTGGGCGGCCCCGCTCGTGGCGCTCGGCCTCGGGGCCCAGCTCGCCGCGCGAGGTCCGCTACCGAGCGAGGTTCCTCCTCGATCGTCACTCTGGGAGGCGGTCGCCCGGGGCTCCGGCGCTCTCGTCGTGCTCCCGTTGCTTCACGCGCCGGACGCCGTGCGATGGCAGACGCTCCACGGCCGCCCGGTGATCGGCGGGATGGTGGAGGGCGTCCCCCCGTTCTGGCCCGAGCGGTTCGTCGCGTGGGTCGATCGCAGCCCCCTCCTTCTGGGGTTCGTCGCCCTCGCGAGCGCGGGGACCCCGCCCGCGGTCCGTCAGGGCGACGTCGACGCCTTGCTCGAGGCCGGCTTCACGGAGGTGGTGCTCGACGCGCCGTCGTGGCGACGCTTCTCCCGGGTGCCGCTCGAGCGCGCCCTCGCCGGGTTGACCGACGGGCTGGGCCGGCCCACGCACCAGGACGCCGACGGCGCGCTGTGGGCCCTGCCCACCGCGGCACCGCCGGGGCACGCCGCACCGCCGCCGGGGATCACCGCGCGGCCGCCTCGCTGATCTCCCACACCCACGCCCCCGCGACCTCGCGCGGCGCGCCCAGCGACGCGCCGACGCCGTCGAGGTGCCGCCGCACCGCGGCCTCGTCCGGGCACATCGACGGGTGCAGGACGACCCACCCGTAGCCCTCGCGGGCCAGCGCCCCCACGGGGTCTTCCGTGACGAGCTGCATGCCGGGCGCGGCGGGGGGAGGGCCGCCCGACGACAGCGCGAGCCAGCGCCGAAGCGCGGCGTTCGCGCTCGGAACTCGCGCGCTCGGCTTCAGGGTGTAGGGGAGCGGGCGCCGGTGGGAGGTCTGCCAGTAGAGGTAGGCGCCGGTGCGCATCGTGTTCCCCACCTGCGCGGGGAGGTCGATCACCGCGCGCCCGTCGTCCGGCAGGCGGGCGTACACCTCGGGCACCTCCGCGGCGCTGCGGACCAACGGCCACACGTTCGGGGCAAAGAGGAGGTTCTCCGCGAGCACGACCGCCGCCGCGACGGGGCCGAAGCGCCCCGCGCCCGTGGCCGCGAGCCCCCCGAGCAGCACGATCGCCGCGCCGAGGAAGCGGAGCGGGTGGTCCAGCGCGATCCCGGCGGTGTAGGCCGCCCGGAGCGGCAGCGCGAGCCGCGCGCCGCCGCCCGTGCGGAAGAAGTTGTCTCCCCACCAGAGGTATGGGCCGAGCGCCGCGAGCATGGCGAGGGCGCAGACGAGGAGGCGGAGCGGCGCGCCGGGAGAGCGGCGCGCGCCGACCGCGGCGAGGATCAACAGTGTCCACCCGAGGTAGGCGGTACGTCGAAACCGGCTCTCCGCGCCGAGCTCCGTCCGCACCGTCCAGTGGTCCCCCGGCCAGCCGAAGTCCCGAGGGTCGACCGCGTTGATCCGCAACGTCGGCTCCTGCAGCCCCGGCGCTTTTATCTCCAGCGGGACGTCCCCGCCGAACCCGAGGCGAAGCCCCGCGGTGGCGAGCCCGACGCCGAGCGCGCCGGCGATGACGCTGGCCGCGAGGGCGCGCCGCTCCCCGCGGGCGACGAGGTGGCACGCGGCGACCGCCGTGGCGGCGACCCCGTGGTAGGGAGACGCGAGGCCGGCGACGGCGACGATCCACGGCGTGGCGCGATGACCGCGGGCCGCCGCGGCGCCGGCGAGCGCGACGAGGCCGATCCAGTTCGCCTCGAGGATGCCGTTGTGGACCTCCGCGAGGAACGTCGGCGAGGTCGCGCAGACGACGGCGCCCACGGGGCCGCCCCCGCGGCCGAGCGCCTCGCCGTAGGCCCATCCGGCGAGCGCGGCGAGCAGGAGCTGGAGCCACACCTCGGCCCACATCGCGCGCGCGGCCCCGAGCGCGAGCGTGACCGGCGCCACGAGGAGCGCCCCGAAGGGATCCGCGGGGGTGAGCGTCCCGCCGCGAGGGTGCGCGAGGAGGTCGGTCGCGGTCGGAAGCGCGCCCGATGCGAGGGAGCGAGCGACCCAGTCGAGGCCCCAGGCGTGTGTCCAGACGTCGATCGTCGGGTCGCCGGGGAGGCCCGACCCGCCCGGGAGCAGCACGAGCGCGCCGAGCGCCAACGCGAACGCGACGGCGACGCCGCGCCTGGCGGGTGGCGTCATGCGCGGCGACTCACCCGCCCGCGCAGGTGGCGATCGCGTCGGCGACGATCGCGTGGCCACGCGGGGTGAGGTGCCCGTCGAACGGCAGGTATGGCCGCTCTCCGGCCGCGGCCGCCGCGCGGAGCGTGGGCATCAGGTCGCACGGGGTCAGGCCCGCCCGCTCTACCGCGCGAAGGGCCAGCGACTGGGCGGTGTCGAGATCGGGCGTCACGCCCTCGAGCGCGACCGAGCGAAACGTGCGGATCGCCGTGTCTTCGTCCATGGCGAACGCGGGCGGGACGACCGCCACGATGCCGCGCGCGCCGAGCCGGGCGACGGCGTCCCGGCAGAACCGGAACGCGGCCTCGGTCTGGCCCGGCTCGGACATCGCCGCCCCGCGCCCCTCGCGCGTGAAGAGCGCGAGCTCCTCGCGGAACCGCCGCGCGTTCGGCTCGCGCCCGAGCCGCACGTGGCGGGTCTGCGCCCACGACGACAGGTGCGCCGCGACGACGCTGTTGTCGCGCACGAGGCGCACGTACCAGGGGGCCGTCCGGAAGTTCGGGGCCACCGGCACCGCGTACTCTGGCGCGCCCGGCTCGCCGGGCCCGAGCCCCGGCTGCTCGACCGTTCGGCCGGGCCGCGCGCGGTTGTCGAAGAAGTCGTTGCCGGTGAAGAACACGAACACGACGACGTCGGGCCGGAAGTGGCGGCCGAGCTGGACTGCGCGGATCGCCTCCTTCCAGGTCGAGTACCCGTCGACGCCCGCGTTCAGCGCCTGCACGCCCAGCCGTTGCGCGAGGCGCGCGCTGAAGGTCTCCTCCTCCTCCACCTGCAAGCCGATCGTGAAGGAGTCCCCGACGACGATCCACGTGGGCACGCCGGGGCGCGGCTCGTCCCCGCGGGTCCCCCACGACGAGAAGCGCGGTCGGATCGAGTACCCGAAGGAGCGGATCGTCCCGTTGAACTTCGGGTTCGGGTAGTTCATCTCGCCGTCTTGGACGTAGATGTCGCGGGGGTAGCCCATCGGGGCCATGAACACGAGGTCGTTGCCGCGGGCGAACATGTCGAGGCGGCCGATCGCCTCCACCACGAGCAGCCCCGCGAGGAGGCCCGCGGCGACGAGGGCGGCGCGGCCGGCCCAGCGACGAAGCGGCGACGCGGCGCGCGGCGGCGGCGGGGCCTGCGTCGGAGCGTCCATCGGTCGACTATACTCCGAGCGCGCCGCCTCTCCGCGGCGCGCGGAGCGCGCATGGCCGCCCGAGCGTCGGGCAACTTCACCCTGGTGGGCCCGGTGGTGGCGGTCGTCCTCGGGTTCGTGCTCGCCGAGGCGGTGCTGCGCGCGGGGGGGGCGGCGCGGCAGCACCTGCGCGCGTACGTCGAGGACGCCGAGGGGGTGCCGACGCTCGCGCCGCGCGCCACCGACCGAGCGCGCGCGCCCGGGGGCGCACGATGGGCGCTGCACACGGTGTCCGACGGGCTTCGCGCCCCGGCGGCCGCCTCGGACGCGCCGCTCGTCGTGGGCGACTCCCAGGTGTTGGGGATGGGGGTCGCGGACGACGAGACCTTCGCGGCGCGGCTCGGCGCCCACAACGCGGGCGTCCCGGGCTACGGCGTGCCGGACGCGCTCCGGCGCGCGGATCGGCTGCTCCTCACGGGCGTGCGGTCGCGCGCGGTCGTCGTCGTCGTCAACCAGTCGAACGACTGGGACGAGGGCATGACGCCGGTCCAGGAGCGCATGCGCGTCGTGGGGGGGTGGCTGCTGACGCGTCGCGCCTCGCCCACGCCATGGGCCGACGCCTTCTTCGGCAGCGCCGCCTCCGACGTGCACGTGCTCGCGCTCGGCGCGCGGCTCGTGCTCCCGCCCCCACCGACCGAAGGGCCGCCGGTCTGGATCGCCGCGCCGGAGTCGATGGGGCCGGTCAGCGCCGCGATCGCGGCCGCGATCGAACACTTTTCGGCGAGCCACCCCGACATCGACGTGGTGGTCGCGTACCTGCCGGCGGACCTCGCCGTCGCGCCCGGGCGAGGCGCCGACTCGCCGTTCGGGCGGCACCTGCGGGAAGGGGCGCGGCTCGCGGACACCACCGCGCTCGACCGCTTGCGGACGGGCTTGTCGCCGTCGCGGGTCTTCGTGGACCTGCGCCCGGCCCTCGCGGACGAGGCCCACTTCGAGCCTGGGGACTACCACCTCTCGGCCGCGGGGCACGCCGCCGTGGCGACCGCGCTGTCCGGTGTACTATCGGCCCCGAACGGTAGGGCTCGATGAGCGTGTTCCTGTACGTGATCGCGTGCGCTCAGCCGTGCGCCGACGGGACCGGCTACGCCGACGGTGCGTGCTACCCGCTGGCGGTCGGAGCGGCCGACTCCGGACACGAGCCGGGCGCGGGGCCCGACTGGGGCGCTTCGGACGTCGCGGCCGTGCTCGAAGCGGTGCTCGCGCGCGGGCTTCCGGAGCCGCATCGCCTCGAGCGCACCTTCCTCGCGCTCATCGCCACCGGCGACGCCACGTGTCCGCCGGCGCCGGACGGCATCAGCCTCCCCGAGGGCGGCGGATGCTCCGCGTCGACCGGCGCATCGTTCGCGGGGGTCGGCGTGCTGGTACGCCGATCGGGCACCGACGACGGGGTCGCGTACACGGAGTACTCCGTGCGACCGGCGTCGTTCACGTTCACCGACCCGGCTGGAAACACCTACGCGGGCGGCGGCGAATTCCGGTTTCGGGAGGAGGAGTCGTCCACCGGCAGCACGTTCGAGGCCCTCGTGGCGGGCACGTGGAGCTACCCGCCCGACGACGCCTGGCTCGCGGACGGCGTCACCGGCTACGTCGAATACTCCGGCTCGGTCGGGGCGGACGGCGCCCGCTCGCTCACCGTCTCCGGCAACCTCGGCGGCGACGCGTACGTGTACCTGGACACGATCCGCTGGGCACCGTCCACCTGCGACGCGCCGGAGGTGGAGATCCTGGTCCGACACCCTTCGGGCCCGTGGTTCACCTACGCGGCCGAGGCCTGTGCGCCGTGCGGCGAGGTTCGCGCAGACGCGGGCGTCTTGGGGGAGGCGTGTGTCGACGTCGTCCCCGCGATCGCGCGCGCCGTGGTCGAGATGGAGGCGCGATGGTGACGCTGATCGTCGCGCTCGGCGCGTGCCAGCCGGCGGTCGACGTTCCGGGTGGGGGCCTCCCGGACACCACGCCGACCGAGACCGGGATCGTCCCGCTGGACGCGCCGCGCCTCCTGCGGCGCATGAGCATCGACCTCCGCGGTCGCCTGCCGGAGCCCGCCGAGCTCGACCTCGTCGCGGCCGACCCCGCCGCGATCGACGGCCTCCGCGACGAGTACCTGGACGATCCGGCCTTCGCCGGACAGGTCGTCCGGATGTTCGGCGAGCGGTGGCTCACGCTCGTCGACGACTTCCCCATCCGGACGCACGACTACGGCCTCGATCCGTCCCAGGAGTACGCGTTCGAGCGCGCCGTGGGGGAGGAGCCCTTGCGGCTCCTCGCCGACGTCGCCGCGAGCGACCGCCCGTGGACCGACGTCGTCACGGCCGACTACACGATGGCGGACGCGTTGTTGCTCACCCTGTGGCCGCTCGCGGCGGTCGACGGCGAAGCGGGCACCGGCTGGGTGCGGGCGCGCTGGACGGACGACCGGCCGGCGGTGGGCGTGCTCGCGTCCAACGGGCTGTGGTGGCGGTACCCGACCTCGCCGCTGAACTACAACCGCACCCGCGCCGCCGCGACCCTGCGACTCCTGCTGTGTGACGACCTGCTGCAACGGCAGGTCTCCCTCGCGGGCAGCGCCGTCGGGCTCGACGAAGAAGGTGCGGCGGAGGCGGTCCGGTCGGATCCAGGGTGTGTCGGGTGTCACTCCGTGCTCGACCCCCTCGCGACCGCGTACTTCGGATTCTGGTGGTATGACCAGTATGATCCGGCTGAGCTCACGCGGTACCACCCGGAGCGCGAGCCGCTCGGCGTGCGGGTGCTCGAGCGCGAAGGGGCGCTCGACGGCGTGCCGATCGACGGGCTGTACGCGCTCGGGGAGGTCATCGCGGACGACCCGCGCTTCGCGACGTGCGCCACGGCGACGGCAGCGGCGGCGCTCTGGCGCCGGGACACCGGGCTCGATGATTTCCAGCGTCTCACCCAGGCGCGCGCGGCGTTCGAACAGGGCGGGATGCGGTTCAAGGCGCTCGTGCGGGCGCTCACCGACGGCGCGACCTACCGCGCCGGGGGCTTCGCGGCCGACGCCACCGACGACGCGCGCGCGCGCGAGCGCCCCACCCGGCTGCTCACCTCCGAGCAGCTCGCCGACGTCTACGGGGCGCTCTCCGGCTTCGTGTGGGATCTCGACGGGTTCGACCTCCTGCGAAACGACAGCGCCGGGTTTCGAACCATGGCCGGCGGCGTCGACGGCGTGAACGTGACGCGGGTGCAGGACGTGCCGGGGGTCACGTGGACCGCCGTCACGCGGGACGTGTCGGTGGCGGTCGCGATCGCGCTTGTGGAGCGGGATCGCGCGGCGGGTGCGGGCGTGTTCGCGGGGGTGGATCCCGATGCGCGCCCGGGCAGCGCGGCCTTCGACGCGGCCCTGGCGTCCGTGCACTGGCGGCTCCTGGCGACCGCGCCCGACGCGGAGACGCTCGCCGAGGACGCCGCGCTGTGGGCGAGCCTCGAGGCGCTGGGCGGCGTCGATCTCGCCTGGGCCGGCGTGGTGGCGGCGATCCTCCGCGATCCCCTGTTCTTGGGGTACTGATGCGCCCGCCCTCCCGTCGCGACCTGCTCTCCCGCGTGCTCGGCCCGGCGATCGGGCTCGGCGCGCTCGGCGCGCTCGGCGCGGCCCGTCGGCCCGCGCTGGCGCGGGCCGACGGCGACGGCGTCGCCGGCCACCAACGCAGGTTCCTCTTCGTCTACGCCAACGGCGGCTGGGACCCTCTGCACCTGTTCGCGCCGCTCTACGACGTGACCGGCGCGTACTGCGACCCGACCGGCACCGCCGCGGAGGTCGGCGGCCTGACCTTCATCGACAGCGGCAATCGTCCGTCCGTGCGCGCGTTCTTCGAGGCGCACGCGCATCGGGCGTGCACGCTCAACGGCTTCGAGGTCCGGTCGATCGCGCACGACAACTGCCGTCGGCTCCTGATGACGGGGACGACCTCGGTCACGGCGGACGACTGGGGTGCCATCCTCGCGGCGGAGGCGGACGACGCGCCGCCCGCGCCCTACCTCGTCGTCACCGGTCCGAGCTTCGCCGCGGCGCGCGCCCAGGGCGTCGTGCGCGCCGGGAGCGCCGGGCAGCTCGGCGCCCTGCTGGACGGTTCGACGCTCGACGGATTGATCGCCGAGCGCCGGACGCCGTGGGGATCGGAAGCGGCCGCCGCGGTCGACGCCGTCGTCGCGGCGCGCGTCGCCCGTCGCCTCGCGGCGTCGCCCGACGCCTGGGCGGCGTCGTACGCCACCAGCGTCGACGACCTCGCGCGGCTCCACGCGGCCGCCGCCACGACCTCGTTCGTCGCCGGGCCGACCTTCGCTGAACAGGCGAGCGTCGCGCTCGACGCCCTCGCCACCGGGGCGTCCCGCTGCGCCTTGGTGACCCACAACGGCGTGCAGGACCTCACCTGGGACAGCCACGGGGTGATCCGAAAGCAGTCCGATCACTTCGAGGACCTCTTCGCCGCGCTCGGCGCGCTGCTCACCGAGATGGAGTCGCGCGTCGGGGTGCTCGGCGTGCCCCTGATCGAGGAGATCTGCGTCGTGGTGGTCTCCGAGATGGGGCGCACGCCCTACCTCAACGAGCTCGGCGGCAAGGACCACTGGACCTACACCTCCGCCATGCTCGTGGGGTCGGGCGTCGCGGGCGGACGCAGCATCGGCGGCTACGACGACCGTGTGACCGGACTTCCGGTCGACCTCCTCACCGGCGAGTCGACGCAGACCGGGACCCCGTTGCTGGCCGCGCACCTCGGCGCGACGCTCCTCGCGCTCGCCGACATCGATCCCGCCGAGCACGTGCAGGGCGTCGAGCCCGTGCGTGCGATGATCGCCGAATGATGTGGACGTTCGTCGCGACGATCTTCGCGTGCGCCGCCGGGGACACGCCCGACAGCGCGATGGACGTGGAGGTGGACATCCCGGCCGAGTGCGACGAGGACGAGCAGGCGCTCGGCGTCACCTGGGACGGGTTCGCGGACGGCTTCTTCCGCAGCTACTGCAACGGGTGTCACGCCGCCGGCGCTCCCGACCGGGTCGGCGCGCCCCCGGGCGTCAGCTTCGACGACGCTTCCGAGGCGCTTCGGTGGGAGGCGCGCATCCGCGCCCGGGTCCTGGTCGACGGCGACATGCCCCCGGCCGGCGGCGTCCCCGAGGCCGATCGCACCCTGTTGTCCGCCTACTTCGACTGCGCGACCCCGTGAGCGTCGCGCCGCGGACGTGGTGGGGGCGCGGGCTGCTGGTCGCCTTCGGGATGCTCGTGCCGCCGGTCGTCGTCGAGGGTGGGGCGGCGCTGTGGGAGGTCGTGGCGTACGGCGCCCTCTCGGTCGACGGGCGCCCGGTCGGGCTCTACCTCCCGCCGCGTCCGGGGAGAGGCCCCGCGCTCCGGCCGGGCGCCCGACTTCGCGGCCTCGTGCACGACGTCCGCGTGAACGAGCACGGGTTCCGAGGCCCGGAGCTCGCCGCGGAGTTTCCGGCAGAGGGGTTGCGGGTCTGGTGCCTCGGTGGCTCGACCACCTTCGACATCTACGCGCCCGACGACGCGCGGACGTGGCCCGCGCAGCTCGGGGGAGCGCTCGCGCCGAAGCTCGCCCCGCGCGCCGTCGAGGTCATCAACGCAGGGGTCCCGGGCGAGGTGGCGCTGGGCAACGCCGACGCCCTTCGCGCGAAGGGGCCCGCGCTGCAGCCCGACTACGTGGTGCTGTACCTCGGCCCGAACGACCTCCGCGACATCGCGGCGACCGGCGACGGCCGGCCGCCGCGGGTCGGGACGAGGCCCGCGACGCTCCGCAGCGTGCGGATGTTCGTCGCCTGGCGGCTGTCGCGCGGCGACGGACCCGCGGGGCTCCCGGACCGCCGCCCCGACGCGCGGGCGCGCGCGCGCATGCGCGAGCGCCTCGGGCAGATCGTCGACGTCGCGTCGTCGATCGGCGCGCGTCCGGTGCTCACCGCGCACGCGCTACGGGTGGCGCCCGGCGCGACGGGGGAGTCTTTGCGCCTCGCCGCCGCCGAGCTCCCCGCGCTGCTCGACGTCGCCCCGGAGGCCGTCCTCGATTGGTTCGACGCATGGAACGACGAGGCGCGCGCGCTCGCCGCGGCGCGGGGCCTCCCGTACGCGGACGTGCGCGCGGCGGTCGGCGACGCCTCGGCGAACTGGGGGGACGCCACCCACTTTCGCGCGCCGGGCAGCGTGCTCGCCGCGCGCGCGGTGTTCGACGCGATCGTGGCGGATCTGCCCGCGCGCTGACGCGCGGGTCAGCGCGCGGGCGGCGGCGGACCGCCGCTCGCCTCCTGCCGACGCACGTGCGCGAGGAACGCCTCGGTCGCGTCGAGCGCGCGGCGAAGGGCGTCTTCCGCGCCAGGGTCGCCCGCCGCGAGGAGCAAGCGACCCTCGATGGCGCCGAGGATGCCCTCGCGGTTCGGGCACGCCCAGTCCTGCGCGTGCAAGGGGAGGTTCGAGCGGAGCATCGCGCGCGCCTGGGCCCACGCGCCGCGCCGTGCGAGCTGACGCACCCCGGCGTTTCGGAGCTGCTTCACGTTGTAGTAGCGGCTCCCCTCCGGGCGTCGCTCGAGCTCGTCCGCGGCATCGCGGAGCTGCGTGACGATCTCGTCGGGCGTCCCGGCGGCGCCGAGGCGCTCGGCGAGCGCGGTCAGCCACGCGCGGTGCGTCGGGTCGTCGAGGCCCATGACCTCGAGCGTGCCGATCGCGGCGGGCCCGGCGAGGCCCGCGGTGTCCACCAGGGTGTCGCCGGTGGGCAGGGCCCCGACCTCCTCCACGCTCCAGGCCACCGGCGTGGGTGCGACCGCCCGCGAAGGGGCGTCCGGGGCCCGGTCGCCCCGTCGCGCCGCCGCCGCGATCGCGGCGGCCTGCCGCGTCACCTCGGCCGGGGTCCACGGGCCCCAGGGGTCCGTCGGGGCGAACGGGTCGACCGCGTCGGCGTACGCACGGATCATGTGCGCACGCAGCCGGTGACGCGCCTCGAAGTCCTGGAATCCCGCGGGATCGAAGTCCGGCGCCGCGACCCGTTCCGCGTCCGCCGCGAGCGCCGCGTCGCCGCCAGCCGCCAGCCGACGCCGCAGCGGCGCGATCGTGCCCGCGGCCTCCGGCGGCGCGGGCCCGCCCGCGATCGCTCGGCACGAGGCGGCGTCCCGACGCGCCGCCAGGACGAGCACGGAGCGGATCTCCACGGCCCCGGGCGTGTCGCCACCGACGGCCTCGATCGCCTGCGCGCTCGCCTCATAGGCCTCGGCGCACCCCGTCCAGTCGCCGCGCATCGCGCGTGACCGCGCGCGATCGCGGGTGATCACCGCGACGTGCTGCGCGACGCGCATGCGCACGTCCGACCAGCTCGACTCGCCGTAGTCGAACGGGCTCGGGCGGAGCCCGTTCAGCCGCGCCCAGTGTGGATCGTCGGCGGGGATCGGCGGCGCCGACTGGCCGGCGGTCGACGCGCCGCCGCCGCGCGGGGGCGTCGTCGGCGTGCAGGCCGCGAGGGTGAGGAGCGCGACCCAAACGCAGGCGTTCACGGCGCGGCCCGGATCGTGATCGTCAACCCGTCGACGGGCCCGTCGACGCGGACCGGGCTCTGGGCGGCGATGCCCATCCCCCCGGACGACGCGGCGGGCGCGCCTGGGACGGGCGGTCCGTCCGCCTCGAGCGCCGCCATCACCACGTAGGCGGCGCCCACCGGCACCGGGATGGCGAACGCGAGCGTCGCGTCGCGGGTCGGGGTGAGCACGACCTCGGCGGCCGGCGAGCGCCCCGGCACCGGCGCGCCGCCCGACGTGTCGGAGGCCTCGAACGCGACCACGTTGATGCGGCGCCCGACGAAGGGGCCTCCCCGCAGCTCCCCGCGAACGGTCGCGAGCCGCATCGGGGCCACGTCGTCGGGACGCAGCGGATGTCGCGCGCGCGCGCACCGAACGCCCGTCGCCGAGCCGCCGAGCGCCGACGTGAACCGATTGGACACCCGCATGTTCGTGGGGAACGTGTCCCAGGCGCCGCCGCGCAGCACGCCCAGGTCGCCCTCGCGCGGGCCCGCCGGGTCGTGGCGCGCCGCTTCGGTGTACACCGCCGGATGGTACCGGTCGGACACCCACTCCCAGAGGTTCCCCGCCATCTCCTCGTGCCCGTACGGCCCGGCGTTGCGGGCGGCGGTGTCCGCGCCGGCTTCGCACGGCCGGGGGGCGCCGTGGGCCGCGGTCCGGTGATTCGCGCGCGCGCAGTTGGGCGCCGCGGCGCCCCAAGGGTAGGCGCGCAGATCCGCGGCGTCGCACCGGGTGGGATCGCCGGCGTGCTCGCAGCCGCCGCGCGCCGCCTTCTCCCACTCGGCTTCGGTGGGCAGGCGCTTCCCCTCGGCCGCGCAGGTCGTCACGGCTTCGTCGAGCGTCACGCCCTGTAGCAGCGCGCCGTCTCGGGCCCGCTCCCGGCGATCGAGGCAGTAGCCGCTGAGGTGCACCACGTGCACCGGCGCTTCGTCACGTCCGGCCTGGGTCGACGCCGATCCCATCAGGAACGGGCCCGGGGGCACCCAGCGCTCGGTGTTCGGGGTCACGCGAGGGTCGGCGTCGTCGCAGTCGTCCCCGGTGGCGGGGCACAGCCACGCGTCGCGTGACCCGTCCTGGTCGGCGTCGGGGCAGAAGGCAGCGTCCGCCAGGGTGGGTACGGGGACGTCGAGTCGAGGGGACCAGCTCGACGCCAGGTCCTCGGCGGCCACGAGCGCCTCGGCCGCCGCGCGCGCCGCGGGGGGCGGCGGGCCCGGGCGCGCGGGTGCCCCCGGGAGCTCAGGTCGAACGGCCGCTTCCGGTTGCGCCTGCGGGTCACACCCGCAGGCGAGCAGCGCGCCCGCGACCAGGAGCCGCGCGCGCCACGTCGGCTTCAGGGAAGGTCGACCGAGAAGGTGACGCCCGTCACCGTGTCGCCGGCGGCGGCGGAGACCGGCGCGGTGTCGGCCACCCCTTCGGTGATGGTCGAGCCTTCGTTGATCGCCGCGTAGAGCCAGACGTTCACGGTGCCGGTGCTGCCGATCGGGATCGCCGCGCTGAACGACTGCGGGCTGCCCGCGGAGGTCGGGCAGGTGACCTCTTCGCTGCCGAAGATCGAGATCGTGCCGCTCGTGGGGTCGGCGGCGTACCCGACGATACGACACTGCGCGCCGCTCGCGACCGCACGGTCGACCGTCAACGTGCCTTCGAACGTCGCCGAAGCGCTCGTGTCGGTGTCGGGGCCGGTGTCGGTGTCGGGGCCGGTGTCGGTGTCGGGGCCGGTGTCCGTGTCGGGGCCGGTGTCGGTGTCGGGCCCCGTGTCGGTGTCGGGCCCCGTGTCGGTGTCGGGGCCGGTGTCGGTGTCGGGGCCCGTGTCGGTGTCCGTGTCGGAGTCGGTGTCCGAGTCGGTGTCCGAGTCCGTGTCGGTGTCGGTGTCGGCGTCGGTGTCGGCGTCGGTGTCCGAGTCGGTGTCCGTGTCGGCGTCGCCGTCGGTGCCCGTGTCGTCGGAGTCGGTGTCGGCGAGGGGGTAACAGTTGCCGTCGTTGGCGCGGCCGGTCCCCTCGGCGCAATCGGGGGGGGCGCAGGCGGTCAGGGCGTAGCCGAGGAACAAGGTCAGCGTCAGCATGGAACCTCCGCGCGCAGAGTACCACGGGCCGCCACGGGCGCGCACGCTGCGGACGCGCGGCTCACGGATCGATCGTGGTGTACCAGACCCGTGTACGCCCGCGGACCCCGTTGGCCCACACCACGTGAAAGCGCCCGGCGGCGTCGACGTCCATGGACGGCAGCTCTGGCTTGCCGTCGTCGAGCGCGGCCGCACGCATGGGGGCCGACCACCCCGCGTCGCGTCGCACGCTGTACACGAGCTCCGCCGTGTCGCCGCCGTCCCAGCCCCACACGGCGGCGAGCGTGCCGTTCGGCGCCATCGTGAGGAATGGGTCGTAGTGGTAGCCGCCGTACCCGGCGCTGAGCTCGTCTACGGCCGACCACGCCCCGGGCCGGCCCCCGCGCGCGTACACGTGCAACGGCAGGCCGCGCACCTTGTGGAACCACGCGAGCCAGTCGCCCCCGCCGGGATGGAACGCGAAGTGCACCCGTTCGCCGGGGCGGCTCGTGGCGCTGACGTCCTCCGGCGGACCGAAGCGCCCGTCGCGACCATCGACCACGTAGGTCGTCGTCTCGCTGCCGCCATTGCCGAGGTCGTAGCCCGCGAGCACCGAGCCGTCCGGCCGCGCCTGGACATTGGTGTGCCACGCGTCGGAGCGCCCGTCGCTGAAGGCCTCCGGCGCCGACCACCGCCCGTCGCGTCGCCAGCGCCAGAACGCGCGGAAGCGGTGCTGCATGCCGAGCGGCTTGCCGATGTACACGTAGACGACGTCGTCGCCGACCACGGCGATGTGGCCCGAACCGACCTCGTAGGCCCCATCCTCCGTGAGGGCGATCGGCTCCGCCCAGCCCTCCGGTCCGCGCTCGCGGATCCATCCGCGCGCGCGCATGTCGGGCTCCGCACGATCCCACACCACGAACACGCGCCCGTCGTCGCGGACCACGAGGTCCGGCCCCCAGTTTCGACCGTCCGACCCGCTCACCTGCTCGGGCGCCGACCAGGCCCGCCCGTCGCGACTCGTTCGATACCAAAGGATGTCGGCGGCTTGTTCGTGTGTGTAGTACACGACGTGGCGGGTGCCGTCGGGGCCGACGTCGATCTGTGGCCGAAACCCCCCGAGCGGCGCGTCGGCCACGGCGATCGCCGGGGCAATCCGGGGGGCGGCCTCGGGGGCCCGTCCGGGCGGAGGCGGTGTCGCGTGAAAAGCCGGGTATCCCGTAGGGTCCTGGAGCGCGGCTCCCGACCCCGTCGGCGGCGGCCCCAACGGCGGCGGCCCGAGCGGCGGCCCCATGGGCGGTGGCCCTTGCGGTCCCGTGGGACCGGGCGACGCCGACGGTGCGGCCGGCGCCGGGGGCGCCGTGGTGTCGGCGCACGCGCCGAGGAGGAGCGACACGGCCGTGGCGATCATCGGGGACCACCCGCCGTGGCGGGGGGCGCCGGGTGGGGCGGCGCCGGGTGGGGCGGCGCCGGGTGGGGCGGGGCCGGGCGCGCCGTGGGGCTGACGTAGCCGAGCGCCTCGAGCCGCTCCGCCTCCGACCCGCCCACGGAGCGGGCGTGCTCGATCGGCCGCGTCCACCTCGACATCCGGCCGACCGCGGCCTCGTGGGACCGCCGGACGTCCATGAGCGTCGGCTCCGGCGCGGTCGCGCGCGCCTCCGCAGGGTCGGCCACGATGTCGAACCCCAGGCCATCTCCAGCGGGTTCCAGCGGCCAGATCGCCTTGTGGGTCGCGCTCCGCGCCGCGACCCAGGACGGCGGTAGCGCGGCGTCGGTCCGGGCCACGAGCCCGACGCGAGACGGCGGCGCCAGGAGCGTGCCGCCCATCATCGACGACGGCGCGGACAGCCCGACGAGGTCCAGCACGGTGGGCGCGAGGTCCGTGGAGGCGACGAGCCGCGTGTCCCGGCCGGGGGCGAGCCCCGCGGCGCGGACCACCAGCGGTACGTGGAGCACCTCGTCGTACAGGGACGCCCGGTGGTTGAAGAGGTACCCGTGGCCGAAGGACTCGCCGTGATCCGCGGTGACGATCACGACCGTCGTGTCGTCGATCGCCCCGAGCAACGGCGCCAACGCGGCGTCCAGCTCGGTGATCTCCGCGTGGTGGAGCGCGGCGACGTGGGCGAGGTCCCGCTCGGGCAGCGGGGCGCCGAAGTCGCGATGGGGGCGCAGGGTACGGTCGGTGCCGTCGAACGAGCCCACGTAGTCGGGGTCGTACCGGCGCGGATTCGCCGGCTCGTACGGGAAGTGCGCGTCGAAGAGGTGGACGAACGCGAACCAGGGGCGATCGCGCCCGTCGATCCAGGCGTCCGCCGCCGCGACCACCTGCGCCGCCGGGCGGGTCTCGCCGGCGAAGCGGTCGTCGTAGGTGTCGAACCCGCGTTGCAGACCGCACGCGTGCGCCTGCAGGGTGATCCCGCCGATGAAGGCGGCGGTGTCGTAGCCGGCCGCGCCCAACGCCTCGGCCACGGTCGGGCCGGTGAAGGTCGAGTCTCCGTAGCGTCCGACGTCGCCGTGCACCTCCGGCACCGCCCCGGTGAACATCGCCCAGTGCGAGACCGCGGTTTCGGGGAAGTGCGTGAACGCGCGCTCGAACACGCGCCCGCCGAGCGACGCGACCGTCGGCGTGGCGGCAGGGCCCCCGTACAACGCGAGGTGCTGCGCCCCCACGGTGTCGAGGGTGACCCACAGCACGTTCGGCCGGGGCTCCGCGCGCACGCACGCGGTGGCGAGGAGCAGGGCGATCATCGCGGCCGGACCGGCGGGCGAGGCATGCGCCGGGACTAACCCCGGCGCGGACGGGCCGTCAGCGAACGTCGAGGCGCATCGGCAGCATCGCCGCGACGCCCCCGTCCTCCAGGACGCGCGCGAGGGTGAGCGCCTCGGCCCAGAGCTCGGCGCCGCCGGGCAGCAGCCGCAGCTCGATGGGCGCGGACACCTCGGGCTGGAGGTCCTCCGCGAGCTGTTCGAGGAAGGTCTTGCGCTTGGGGTAGCGATCGACCCGGACCTCGACGCCGTCCTCGAGCTTCGCGAGCTCCTCGGCCTTCGCGATCGCCGTGTCCAGACCGCCCAGACCGTCGACGAGACCACGCTCCAGCGCTTGGCGGCCGGTCCAGACCCGGCCCTGGGCCACGGCGTGGACCGCGTCGCGCTCCATCTTGCGGCCGTCGCTGACGCGGGCCAGGAACGTGGTGTAGAAGGATTCGAGGTAGGTGCGGAACTTCGCCCGCTCCGGCTCCGAGAAGTCGCTCGTCGGGCTCAGCAACCCGGACTGCTCGCCGCGCTTCCAGGTGTGCGTCGTGATGCCGAGCTTCTCGTAGAGGCCGGCGACGTTCATCTTGCCGCCGAACACGCCGATGCTGCCGGTGATCGTGCTCGGCTCCGCGACGATGTGGTCGGTGCCGGCGGCGATGTAGTACCCGCCGGATGCGGCGTAGTCGCCCATGGAGGTGACGACGGGCTTGCCCTCCGCCTGCAGCCGCTCGATCGCGTGCCAGATGTTGTCGCTCGCGAGACCGCTTCCGCCCGGGGAGTTGACCCGCAGCACCACCGCGACGACCGACTCGTCCTCGCTCAGGTCGTCCAGGGTGCCCACCACCGTCTCGTCGCCCACGACGGAGCCCCCGAACACCGGGTTGCCCGATTCGCCGCTGACGATCTGCCCCTCGGCATGGACGACGGCGATCACCTTGGGACTCGCGAACATCGACGGCTCGGGGGCGCGGTACTTGCGGACCTTGATCCGTTCTTTTCCAGCCTTCCCCTCGCGGATCGCGTCGCGGTACTCGAGCGCGTCCACCAGGCCGGCCGCCACGGCGGCCTCGGGGGCCATGGGCGGGTCGTCGATCAGGGCGCGCACGGCCTCGGGCGTCAGGCCACGGCCTTCGGCGACCCCGGCGACGAACTCTTCGTACAGGGCGTCGAGCAGCTCGTTCGTGGCGAGCGACGCCGCGTCGGAAGGGCCGGTGCGCTCGTAGGGCTCGACGGCGCTCTTGAAGTCACCGACGTGCTCGAGGTTGGCCTTGACGCCCACCTTCTCGAGGGTGCCCGCGTAGTATTCGCCGGTGACCTCGAACCCGTTCACCAGCATGATGCCGGCGGGGGCCAGGTACACGTCGTCACACGCGGACGCGAGGTAGTACGCCTTGTTGTCGTAGCCTTGCGACCACGCGTGGCACGGCTTGCCGCTCGCGCGCCAATCGACGAGCGCGGCGCGCAGCTCCTGGGTGGCCGCCCAGCCGCCCGGCGCGCTCTCGACCTCGAGGTACAGGCCCTTGACGGCCTCGTCCTTCGCGGCGCGTCGGATGGACGCCGCGACCTCGGTCAGGAGGAGGGGGAAGTCGTTCGGGTCGAGCGTGAGGCCGACGTCGCCCGGCGCGTCCGCGATCGACCCGTTGATCGTGACCTCGAGGTAGCCCTCGTCCGCGGACGACTCTTCCGCTTCACCGAGCCCCAGCTCGGAGAGGTCGGAGCTGGCCAGGACGGCCACGCCGACCACCGCGGCGACGAGCGTCACGACGCCCATCGCGACGATGCCGACGAGGAGCCGCGCGCCGGTGCGGGACCGCGGGCGGGGAGAGGGGGCCGCCGGCGGAGCCGGGGGCGCGCCCCCCGGTGCGGTGGGGGGGTCGACGTCGCTCATCGGGGAACCTCGAAGACGATGAACGCGTCAGCTAAGCACGGCCCCGGCGTTGGACAAGCGTTCAGCCGACGCTGGCGAGGAACGGCAGCAGCACGCGCTCGATCGCCTCGGGGGTCGTGCGCCCGGCGATGGGGTCGAGGTGGCCGCCGGCGATGACGTGCAGCGGGCACCCGAGCTGCCGGGCGAGCGGGGCGGCGGCGTCGGGCGGGCACGCCGGGTCGGCGTCCGCCGCGGCGACGAACGCCGGGATCTGCGGAAGACACGGGAGCAGCTCCACGTTGCCGGTGGCGTCGGTCAGCCGCCCCGCCGCGATCCACCGCGCGACCTGGCGCACGACCCCACCGTAGAGGTCGCCGCCGTGGCGCATCCGCGCGCGCGCGACCGCGCCGAGGGTGTCGGGGCTCGCGAGGTCGTCGCCCGACCGGACGAGGGGCGTGCTCACCTGCGCGAGCCGTCGAGACGGGAGCACCCAGCCGGACGGGAGCAGCGTCGCCACCAGGGCCGCCGTGCGCAGCTCGGACGCCGCCGGCCGGAGCTCGACGGCGCCCCCGAGCGCGACCAGCGCCGAGACGGCCCCGATGTCGCCGAGCGCAAGGTGCGCACAGGCGAGCTGCGCGCCGAACCCGTGCCCGAGCAGGACCACCTGGTCGTAGCCGGTGAGCGCGCGGACGAGGTCGAGCGCGGCGGGGAGGTCGCGCGTCGCGATGTCGTCGACGGAGAAGGGACGTGGATCCGGCGGCGCGACCGCGTCGCGATCGCCGCGGTGCGCGAGGAGCCAGACGTCGTGACCCGCGGCCACGAGCCGGCGCGCGAGGCCGGTCTCCGGCGCGAGGATCCAGTCGCGCCATGAGCCGCCGAGGCCGTGGGCGAGGAGCACCGGCGGCCCGCTCGCCCCGGGCGACAAGCGCAGGATGGGGGCGCTCCACCCGTCGTCGGCGGTGTAGTACCGACGATCGAGGCGGTCTTCGAACGCGACCACATAGGGGCCGCGGTCGCCCGCGTGCAGGAGCCGCCACGCCGCGGCGAGCGTGAGGTCGCCGATGCGCCGCGTCAACACGCCGACGCTGTCGCGCGGGTCGAGCGAGGGGCGGCGGTGATCGAGTGCAGGGTTCATGGTGGGGAGGGAGGACGGGCAGGTCACGCGGGGACGAACAACGCGGCAAGTCGGGGGGCGATCGTCCCATTCACCCGGACCGACGTCAGCTTCTGAGAGAACAGCATGGAGAACGGCGACCACGATCGCGAGAACTGCCCGTCCTCCGGAGCGTGCGGCGAGGCCGGCGGTGGTGGGCCGCAGGTCTTGCCATGTCAAGAGTAGACATAGCACGTCACCTGAGGGGCGCAATCGCCCAAGGGGGTGATCGGGCCGCGGCGAGGCCTCGGGCCGTCTGTCAGTTGCTTGCGACGAAGCTCGTGTTTCGTACGACCTCGGCGCGCGTCACCAGGTCCTTCACCCACGCCTCCTCGAAGGCGCTCCACGCCTGCATGGAGAGGCGCGCGCGGACCATCGTGCGCGCGTCGGCGTAGGTCGCGGGATCGGCGGCGCTGCGCGCGCTGACCCCGACGAGGGTCTTGGAGCCGCGCACGTCGAAGGCGACCGGGAACACGTCCCCCGCCGCGGCGCCGGCGAGGAGGCTCTGGAGCGCGGGATTTTCGCCGATCTTCGGGATCGTGCCGTCGGTCGGCGAGAAGGGCCCCGTGTCCTCGACCACGAGCTTGCGGGCCTCGAGGAGGTCGGTCGGGAGGGAGCCGCGCTCCTTCCAGGCGGCGAGGAAGGTGGCCTGGAACGTCTCGATGGCGGCGGGCAGGCGCTCGTCGCGCAGCAGGGTGGTCGCGATGTCCGACCGCGCTTCGTCGAGGGAGACGACCTTGGCGTCCTCGATGGCCTCCACCCGCAGCACCTGGAAGCCGCGTGACGTGCGTACGACCTCGGTGATCTTGCCCGCGCCGGCCGCGTCGACCGCCGTCACGATCGCCGCGTCGAGCTGCGCCGCGGCCTGCGTCCCGAGCGAGCCGCCCGCCACCGCGGTGAGATCTTCCGACCAGCGCTTCGCGAGCTCGGCGAAGTCCGCGCCCCCGGCCGCCGTCGCGCGCACCGCCTCCGCGCGCTGCTTCACGTCCTCTTCGGGCACGCCCGGGATGTCGGTGCGCAGCACGATCGACGAGAGGGTGTACCGCTTCGGGAGGTTGTACCGACGCTCGAAGTCCTGGTCGTACCGGGCCTTGATCGCGTCGCCGTGGGTGGATGCCCACGCGTCGCGCTCGGCGTCGGTGATGGTGACGTCGGCGAGGAAGGCGCTCGGCGCGAGGCGCACGAACTGAAGCGTGATCGAGGTGTTCTCGGCTTCCCAGGACTTCTTCACCTCGGCCTCGGACACCGACACCCCGGCGCGCGCGATGTCGGTGAGGCGCTCGATGCGGATCTCGTCGCGCAGAAGCGTGCGGAAGCTGCCGTCCGTGAGGCCCTGGGCCTTCAGCGCCTTCTTGTAGATCTTCTCGTTGAACTTTCCGTCCTCGCCGCGGAAGCTCTCCTCCTGGAGGATGCGCCGCGCGATCTCCTCGTCGTGCACGCGGATGCCCACCCGATCCGCCTCTTGCAGCACGGCTTCGCGCGCGATGAGGTCGTCGAGCACCTTCTGCGCGAGCTCGTCGCGCTCCGCGCCTTCGAGGTTGCGCCCCACGGTGCGCATGCGCGCCTGGAACATGCGGCGGAAGTCGACGTCCTCGATCTCCACGCCGTTGACCGTGGCGTAGGTGCTCGACCGCGCGGAGCCGCCGCCGCTGCCGACCCCCCAGAAGGCGAACAGGGCGATGGCGACGAGGAGGATGATGCGGGTGGACGTGGAGTCCGTCCCGCGACGAAGGCTATCGAGCATCGACATGACCCCGGCGCATAGCCCCGACGCCCCCCGGATTCAAGGGCCTCGCCGGAAGTCGGGCGACGGCGGCGGCGCGCGCTCTTGTCAGGTCAAGTGCGCGTGTGGTATGAAGGGCTCCCTTCCGCGCGGGCGTCCGCCCGTGCAAAGCCCACCTCCCCGGGGCCTCCGATGTTCTCTTCCGTGCTCGGCCTGTTCTCGCAGGACATGGCCATCGATCTCGGCACCGCCAACACCCTCGTGTACGTCAAGGGGCGCGGCGTCGTCTGCAACGAACCCTCCGTCGTGGCGATCCACCACGATCGCCGCGGCCAGAAGAGCGTCGTCGCGGTCGGCAGCCACGCGAAGGCGATGCTCGGGCGTTGCCCCGCGGACATCCAGGCCGTCCGTCCCCTGAAGGACGGGGTGATCGCCGATTTCGAGGTGACGGAGGCCATGCTCCGCCACTTCATCGAGCGGGTGAACGGCCGCCGGAACTTCGTCGCGCCGCGCATGGTCGTGTGCATCCCCTACGGCACGACCGAGGTCGAGAAGCGCGCCGTGCGCGAGAGCGCGGAGAGCGCGGGGGCGCGCCAGGTCCATCTCATCGAAGAGCCGCTCGCGGCCGCCCTCGGCGCGGACCTGCCGATCACCGAGCCCACCGGCAACATGATCGTCGACATCGGCGGCGGCACCACGGAAGTGGCGGTCATCTCGATGGGCGGCATCGTGTACAGCCGGTCGATCAAGATCGGCGGCGACCACATGGACGAAGCGATCATCCAACACATGCGCGTGCGTCACGACCTGCTCGTGGGGCCGCGCACCGCAGAACAGATCAAGCTCGAGCTGGGGAGCGCGGGCCCGGACGGGTTCGAAGCGCGAGAGATGCAGGTGAAGGGCCGGGATCTCGTGCGCGGCTACCCGCGCACCGTCACCATCCACGCGGACGAGGTGCGGGCCTCCATCGCGGAGCCCGTACAGCTCATCGTCGAGGCGATCCGGGCGTCGCTCGAGCGCACGCCGCCCGAGCTCCTGGGCGACATCGTTGACCGCGGCATCATCATGACGGGCGGAGGCGCGCTGCTGCGCGAGCTCGACTCGGTGATCGCCCAGGCCACGGGACTGCCGGTCATCGTGGACGACGACCCGCTGTCCGCCGTGGTGAAGGGCTCGGGACGAGCGCTCGAGGAACCGGGGTTGCTCGAGCTCATCTCGTAGCGCGGCTCAGATCGCCTTGCCGAGGAACGCCTCGATCTGGGCCTTGTTGCCCGAGCCGACGCGCTTGTCGATCATCTTGCCGCCCTTGAACACCATCAGGGTGGGGATCGACATGACCGCGAACTTGTTCGGGGTGTCGGTGTTCTGATCGATGTCGATCTTGCAGACCTTGAGCGCGCCGAGCTTCGAATCGGCGATCTCGTCGAGGATGGGAGCGATGGCCTTGCACGGCACGCACCACGTTGCGGTGAAGTCCAAGAGGACGGGGACGTCGCTCTCGAGCACGTCGGACTGGAAGCTGGCGTCGGTGACGGTGTGCACGTTCTTGCTGGCCACGGGGCCCTCCTGATTCTACGGATCGACTATGATCCGCGCTCGCGCCGAGCAACGAAAGGATCGGGGGGCGGATGGCCAGGATACTCGTGCTGGACGAGGACGCGCTGGCGAGGGCCGTCCTGATCGAGTCGCTGCGCGGCATGGGCCACGAGACCGTGGCCGCCGGTTCGACCGACGCGGCCGTGGGCGCGATTAGCCGGCGAAAGGTGGATCTCGCGGTGCTCGTCAGCGGGCCGACCCACGACGTCCTGGTGACCGCCCTGGCGCTGGCGGACGCGCCGCCGTCTCTCGGCATGATCGCGGTCGCGCCGGCGGGCGCCGAGCCCGCGCTGCGTCGCGCCCCCGTCACCCTGGCGTCGCGCCTCGACGCGCCGGCGGACCTCGACGCCATCGTCGCGACGGTACGCCGGCTCACCTCGCCGGCGGCCGCGCCCGCGCCGACCGCCCGCGTCGTGCTCGACGACGCCCCGGACGAGTGGCAGGGCGCCGAGTTTCTCGCGCGGGTCGACGGGTCGAGCGACCACTTTCCCCCCTCGCGCGTCCTGTTCCTCGCGCACCGGGTCGCCGCGACGGGCCGCCTGACCGTCGACGACTTCGTCGACACCGTCGAGATCGGCGTCCGCGCGGGGCGTGTGGTGTTCGTCGAGGGCCTCCCCGGCCTCCTCGCCGCCGTCGATCCGGCGCTGGACGCCGGCTCTCTCGCGCAGGCCGTCGGCCAGGGCGTGGCGCTCGGCCACGACGTCACCGCCCTGCTCGGCGCGGCGGCGGCGCGGGTCGGAGCCTGGCTCGCGAGCGCCGCGGAGGGCCGGGTGCGGTTCGACGCGGGGTGGACCCCCCCGCCGGGAAGCTTCCCGCTGCCGGAGCCCGTCCCACGCCTGATCGCGAGCGGGCTTCGGCGCGCGCGGCCGCAAGCCCTCGCCGCGTCCTGGGACGAGGGGCGACGGGTCTTCGCGCGCGTGCCCGACGACGCCGACTCGTCACGGTGGGGCCTCGATGCGCTCGCCGCGCGGGTGCTCCGCGACACGGCGAAGCCCGTCCCCGCGTCCACCCTCGCGCGTCGGGCAGGCGACCAGGGGGCCGAGGTCCTGCGCGCCCTCGACTTCCTCGTGGCGGTCGGCCTCGTGGCGGTCGACGACGCGCCCGCGGTGGCGCCGACGCGCGCGTCGCCGCCGTCGGTCGCCGCGCCGCTCGAGGCCGCGCGACCCGCCGATCCCGACCCGGTCGCGCCGGAAGCGGACGAGGCGGCGGACCCTCGACTCGAGAAGCTCCGCGCGGCGGAGGCGGCGTTCGCCACGGCGCTCCCCATCGACGTCCTGGAGCTCGGCGACCGCAAGAAGGTCGGCGAAGACGACGTGTCCAACGCCTACCGCGAGATCTCGAAGCGTTACCACCCGGACCTCTACTTCAGCGCGCCGCCGGACGTGCGCGCCCTCGCAGAGTCGTGCTTCGCTCGGGTGAACGCGGCGCACGACGCGCTGCGCGCGCCGGGCGGGCTCTCCGAGGCGCGCCGCGTGCTCGAGGCCCGAGGGGAGGGGCGCGCGTACGTCGGCGAGAAGGAGTTCTCGGCGGCGAAGGTGGCCTTCCGAAAGGGGGAGATCGCCTTTCGCAACCGCGATTGGCAGGCCGCGGACGACCAGTTGCGCGAGGCCGTCCGGCTCGACCCCGCCACCTGGCCGTACGCCTTGAACGCCGCGCACGCCGGTTGGTTGTCCCGTCGACTGCCGACGAAGGAGGCCGTGGCCCAGCTCGACGCCATCGCGGCCAACACCCCGCAGCGGGCGGCGGAGGTCCAGTTCGTCGCTGGCAACCTGTACAAGCTCGCCGGCCAGCCCGCCGACGCGCTCGCTCGTTGGAAGGCCGCGGTCGAGCGCGATCCCAACAACCGAGACGCCCAACGCGAGCTCCGGCTCCACGATCGCCGCGCGCCCCCGGCGCCCGCCCCCGCCGCGGCGGGGATCTTCTCGAGCTGGCTCGGCGGCGGCAAGAAGGGCTAACAGGCCGCCTCGCACACGGAGAGATCGAGCGGGCCTTCGCAGGGTCCCTCCTCGATCGTCTCGATGCACGCGTCGCCTTCGGGCGTGTCCGCCCCTTCGCAGGTCGCGCCGACCGGCAAGAGCCCACGGCCCGCGAAGGCGTCCTCGCACGCGGACACGTCCGCGAAGGTGTAGTCGTCGAGGCGGTCGCACGCCGCGAGGCGCGCGCACCACGCGCGGTCGACCCGGGTCGCGAAGTCCTCCGACGGCCCGCCGCAGGCGGGGACCCCACCGAGCACGACCAGCAGCGCCGCGGCGACCCGGCCGCCGGTCACGCCACGAACACCTTCGTGAGGTCCTTCGTGATGTTCTTCTGGTGACTCTCGAGCGTGCCGCCGCCGATCTCGAGGAGCTTCGCGTCGCGCAGGAAGCGTTCGACCGGGTACTCGGTGCAGTAGCCCTGGCCGCCGAGCACCTGCATGCAGGCGTCCGCGGCCCGCTTTCCGACCGGCGCCGCGAACAGCTTGGCCGCGTCGGACCCGAGGCGGTTGCGGCGATCGGGGCCGATGGACGACGCCACCTGGTAGATGAGCGCCCGCGCCGCCTCGGTCTCGGCGTAGGTCTCGCCGATGAAGCGTTGGATCTGCCCGAACCGGTTGATGGGCTGCCCGAACGCCACGCGCTCGGCGCCGTGGCGTACCATGATCTGGAGGCACCGATCGGCGATGCCGAGGCTCATCGCGGCGAGGGTGAGCCGCTCGATCTCGAGGTTGCGCATCATGTGATGGAGGCCCTGCCCCTCGACCCCGAGCAGGTAGTCGGCGGGGATCTCGCAGTCTTCGAAGATGAGCTCGCTCATCGTCGAGGCCCGCATGCCCATCTTGTGGATCGGCTGGCTGGTGCGGAAGCCCGGACACTCACGGTCGACGAGGAACGAGCTGACCTTCCCGTCGGTCTTCGCGTAGACGAGGAAGCAGAACCCGTCCGGCCCGTTGGTGATGTAGGTCTTGGTTCCGTTGAGGATGTAACGGTCGCCGCGGCGCACGGCCGTGGTCGTCATGCCGAGCACGTCGGTGCCGAAGCCCGGCTCGGTCATGCCCATGCCGCCGATCCACTCACCCGACACGGTCGGACCGAGGAACCGGGCCTTCTGTGCGTCGTTGCTCGACCAATAGAAGTTGTTCACGAAGAGCATCGCGTGCGCCAGGTACGCCAGGCAAAACCCGGGGTCCGACTTCGAGAGCTCGTGATGGGCGATGACGGCGGCCGTGGCGTCCATGCCGGCGCCGCCCTCTTCCGCGGGCACGGTGATGCCGAGCAGGCCGAGCTCGCCGAGGCGGCGGAACAGCGGCCCGTTGAGCTCCTGCTTACGGTCGAACGCTTCGGCCTGGGGCTCGACCTCGTCGCGCGTGAAGCCCGCGACCATCTCGCGGAGCATGCCGTGCTCGGGGGTGGGATTCAGGACGTCGAACTGCATCAGGCCTCCGATCGCCGCGGTGGGTAACACATCCTGCCACGGTCGCGTGTCAGCGGTCGGTCATGCAGGCCGCGTGGGCCACCGGATGGTCGGTTAGGCCACCGCATGCCCAAGAAGCTCCTCCTCGTCGACGCGCCCAACCACGCCTTTCGGGCGTACCACGCGATGCAGAGCGACATGCGCGCGCCGGACGGCTTTCCCACGCGCGCGCTCTTCGGCTTCACCCGCATCCTGCTCAGCCTCGCGCGCGAATTCAACCCGGACTACGTGGCGTTCGTCTTCGACGTGGGCGACAGCTTCCGCAACGCGTTGTACCCGGCCTACAAGGGCCAGCGCCCGGACATGCCGGCCGATCTACGCGAGCAATGGGGCGAGCTCCGGCCGCTCATCGAGGCGTTCGGCTACACCGTCGTCGCCGAGCCCGGCACGGAGGCCGACGACGTCATCGGCACCCTCGCGCGGCGGTTCGCGAGCGACGACGTCCATGTGGGGATCGTCAGCGCGGACAAGGACTTCTGTCAGATCGTCGACGAGCGGGTGCACCTGCTCGACCTCATGCGCAAGCAGGAGCTCGGGCCCGACGAAGTGCGCGAAAAGTGGGGCGTCGGGCCGGACCGCATCGTCGATCTCCTGTCCCTCATGGGCGACGCGTCGGACAACGTGCCGGGGGTCCCCGGGGTCGGCGAGAAGAAGGCCGCGCAATTCGTGGCGCGCTTCGGCGATCTCGACGGTGTTCTGGCCAACGCCGCCACGATCGGCGGCAAGACCGGGCAGGCCATCGCGGAGCACGCCGAGGCGGCGCGCCTCGCGCGGCGGCTCGTCACGATCCAGACCGATCTGCCGATCGACGTGACCCTGGACGCCCTCGCCCCGAGGCCGCGCGACGAGGCCGAGCTCAGGGCGAGGTTGTATCGATACAACTTTCGTACCCTCGCGGCGGAGCTGGGGCTCGGCGCGCCGGTGGCGGTCGTCGCGCCCACCGGTGTGTTCGTCTCCCGCGACGCTCCCGCGCTGTGGGGGCCGGCGCTCGACGCCGCGGTCGCGAACATCCGCGCGTCCGGCACGGTCGCCCTCGGCCTCGTGACCGACGGGCGCGAGCCTCTGCGCGAGATCCCGCCCGGGGAAGACGGCCTCGTGTGCCTCGAGCTCGCGTGGCGGGACGGCGACGCCCTCCGTCTCGGGCGCGTCCCCCTCGACGCGTCGGGGCGCGCGGCGACCGCGGCCCTGCTCGCCGACCCCTCGGTGCGCAAGATCGCGTTCGACGCGAAGGAGCTGGTGAAGTGCCTGCACGTCGCCGGGATGGCCCTCGGCGGCGTGTGCGCCGACCCGATGCTCGCCGACTACTTGATCGTGCCGGATCAGCGCCGCGAGCTGGAGGATGTGGCGCGTCGGCACCTCGACGCCGTGCCGTCTGGGGTGCCCGGTGAGCGCGCCCACCTCGCGCTGGCCTTGCACGAGACGCTGGTGAGACGTATCGAGGCAGACGAGCTGTCTCGCGTGTATCAAGACATCGAGATCCCCCTGCTCCCCGTGCTCGCCGACATGGAGATCGCGGGGATCGGCGTGGATCTCGACGCGCTCGGCGGCCTCGCGTCGGAGCTCGACGCGAGGCTCGCGGCGAAGGAGGCGGAGGTGCACGCCCACGCGGGCGAGCCGTTCAACGTCGGCAGCACCCAACAGCTCGCGGTCATCCTGTTCGAGAAGCTCGCATTGAAGGGTGGAAAGCGCACCAAGACCGGGTGGAGCACCGACGCCGACACCCTCGACCGCCTCGTCGGGGAGCACCCGCTCCCTGGCGCGGTGCTCGAGTGGCGCGAGCTGCACAAGCTCCGGAACACCTACGTCGAGGCCCTGCCCGCCGCCGTGAGCCGTCGTGACGGCCGCATCCACACGACGTTTCGGCAGGGGGTCGCGGCCACCGGGCGCTTGTCGAGCTTCAACCCGAACCTCCAGAACATCCCGATCCGCACCGAAGAGGGGCGCCGCATCCGGCGATGCTTCGTGGCGCGGCCGGGCCACGTGTTCGTGTCCTGCGACTACTCGCAGATCGAGCTGCGCCTGCTCGCGCACTACTGCGAGACGGGGCCCCTGGTCGAGAGCTTCCGGGCGGGAGAGGACATCCACCGTCGCACGGCCTCGGAGATCTTCGGCGTGATGCCCGCGCTCGTGACGGCCGAGCAACGCCGGGCCGCGAAGGCGATCAACTTCGGGATCGTGTACGGCATGGGGCCCGCGCGCCTCGCGAACGACCTCCGCATCCCGCGCGCCGAGGCCCAGCGCTACATCGAGGGGTACTTCGCGCGCTACCCGCAGGTCCGGGCGACCATGACCGCCGCCACCAGCCGCGCGCGGGAGAAGGGCTACGCCGAGACGCTCTACGGGCGCCGGCGGCCGGTCGTCGGGCTCGACGCGGGCAACCCGATGGACCGCAGCGCCGCCGAGCGCGTGGCGATCAACACGCCGATCCAGGGCAGCGCGGCCGATCTCGTGAAGCTGGCGATGATCGAGGTGCACCGTTTGCTTCGGGGCACCGGGACGCGCATGCTCCTCCAGGTGCACGACGAGCTGGTCCTCGAGGCGCCCGAGGGGGACGCCGAGGAGGTGCGGACCGTCGTCCGTAGGGCGATGGAGGGCGTCGCGGTCCTCGGGGTGCCCCTGGTCGTGGACAGCGGCGTCGCCCGAACGTGGGACGGGGCGCACGGCTGATATAGGATGCGTTCCCATGATCGACCGCGACACCCCTGACGCCGAGCTCATCCGTCGCGTGCTCGACGGCGACGGGGCGGCCTACCGGCCCCTCGTGGAGCGCTACCAGAACCGCGTGCACGCCATGGTGTACGGGATGGTGCGCAACCCTGAAGACGCGCGGGACATCGTCCAGAACGCCTTCGTGAAGGCCTACCGCAACCTGTCGACCTTCCGGGTGGAGTCGAGCTTCTACACGTGGGTCTACCGCATCGCGATGAACCTCGCGATCGACCACGTGCGCAAGAACAAGCGTCGGAAGACCACGGGCTTCGACGAGGCCATCGCCGCGCGCGACGACGACGGCAGCATGCTCGAGGTCCACCACGAGGACTCGCCGCAGCGGGCGATGCAGCGCAAGCAGCTGCAACAGCGCATCTTTTCGGCGCTCGACACCCTGAGCGAGGAACACCGGGAGATCATCCTCCTCCGCGAGGTCGAGGGGCTCTCCTACAAAGAGATCGCCGACGCGATGGGCATCCCGGAAGGCACGGTGATGAGCCGGCTCTTCTACGCCCGCAAGAAGCTCCAGGGGCTGCTCTCCGACACGCGCGAGGGAGCGTGACGTGAGCGTGAATGATCGCGCCGTCGACGCGTCCCTCCCTGCGATGGACGCCAACCTGCCCACTCGAGTCGAGCTCCTGCTCATGCGCGCCTTCGACGGCGAGGCCAGCGACGCCGAGCGCGCGGAGCTGGAGCGCGCGATCGACCTGCATCCTCGCCTTGCCGCGCTCGACGCGCTGCGCGAGGCCTTGCGGGAGGCGCTGCGCGTGCCCGGCCCCGTGGACGTCGCCGGCGACGTGATGCAGCTCCTGCTCGAAGAGGACGCGTGGGTCCCCGTCGGCGACGCGCTCCGCGGCGCCTTCGCCGGCGCGCCGCCGATGGACGTCGCCGACGCGATCATGGCGGACCTCGCCGTGATCCGCGGCGACGAGGCGGCGCCGGACGAGGCGGCGTGGGCGCCCTTCGGCGCGGCGCTCGCCGACGCCGTTCGGGCGGAGGCGGGCCCGGTGGACGTATGGGCCGGTGTGGCGGCGGTGGTCGCGTCCGAGCCGGCCGGCTGGGAGCACGCGCGCGAGCAGCTCCGTGGCGCGCTCGTGGCCACCGACGTCCCCGCCTGCGACGTCGCGGACGACGTCATGCGCCGCGTGGGCGAGGGCGCCGAGGTCGTGGTGTTCCACGCGCCGGCGGTCGACGTGCCGCAGCTCGCGCCGCGCCGCAGAATGCCCATGTGGGCCTCGCTGGGCGTGCCCGCGGCGGTCTTGTTCGCGGCCGCGGCGGCGATCGCGCTCATGTTCCAGCTCCCCGGCGCGCCGGGGGTGGACGGGCGCTACGTGATGACGAGCACCTTCGCGCTCGCGTCGATCAACGACGCGCACGTGGAGGCCCTCGAGACCAGCGCGCTGGGCGCCGCCCAGGTGATGCAGTTCGATGACGCGCCGACGATCATCCTCGTCGAGGAAGGTGGCTGATGAGGCGGATGCTCGCGCTGCTCTTCGTGATCGCCGCCGTGTCGCCGGTGCTGTCGCCCGCGCTCGCGGAGGACCGCCCCGCGGCGGCCCCCGGCAAGGTGGCGATCACCCTGCTCGTCGTGCACGCGACCGACGCGCAGACGGGCGTCGACCCGCGGCTGCAGTCCCTCGCGACCAGCTTTCGGTACTTCAAGTACGCGGGCTACCGCCTGCTCGCGACCCACACCGCCGACGTGGCCTCCGGGGCCGACGCGAGCTTCACGATCGAGGGTGGGCGAAAGGTGACGGTGACCCTGCTCTCTCGCGACGACGCGCGCGCCCGCGTCCGGGTCGAGATGAGCAACGCCGAGGGGAAGCAGCTCGACACGACGGTCAGCATCAACCGCGACGGGACGTTCATCGTCGCGGGCCCCAAGTACAAGGACGGCATCCTGATGTTGCCGCTTCAAGCAGGGTACTGACGTGACGTTGTTCGAGCGCATCATCGCCGGGGAGATCCCCGCGACCATCCTGCACCAGGACGACTGGTGCGTGGCCTTCCGCGACATCGCGCCCCAGGCGCCGGTGCACGTCCTGGTGGTGCCGCGCAAGCCGATCCCCACGCTCGCCGACGCCGAAGACGCCGACGCCGAGACCCTCGGGCGGTGCCTGCTCGCCGCCGGCAAGGTCGCCCGGGCGCTCGGGGTCGGCGAGGGCTTCCGCCTCGTGGTCAACAACGGGGAGGCCGCGGGGCAGACGGTGTTCCACCTGCACTTCCATGTCCTCGGCGGTCGCGGGCTCACCTGGCCGCCCGGCTGACGCCGCCGCCCTAGTCCGCGGGGTCCGACCTCGAGAGCAGGAGCTCGGCCACCTGCACGTAAAGGTCCTGCGGGCCAGCGGGCCAATCCTGCGCGGCGCGTGGCGCCTCGAGCAGATCGCCGTCACGACGCGCGAGCGCCACGCGAACGAGCTGGTCCCTGCGCTTCGGAACGTCGTTGCGCACGGCGGTGTCGGCGACCTCACGCGCCTCGTCCCAACGCCCGCGCCGGGCGAGGGCGAGGGCGCGCACCCCGTCGAAGCCGCCGATCCCGCCGCAGGGCTCCGCCCACAACGCCAGGCGCTCGGCGAGGAGGTCGTCCGGAAGGAAGGCCTGCCCGCCTTCGGCGACGCGCGGGCACGCGCGGGTGAACACCGGGCGCACCCGCACCGCGGCGTCGAGCACCGCGGTCGCTTCGACGACCCGTCCCTGGCGCGACAGCTCCGACCCGAGGTGCCCCAGGGAGTAGCCGTCCGGCGCGCGCCGCGCGGCCGCGGTCCACACCGCCTCCTCCGTGGCCCAGTCCGGCGCCCGCACCGCGACCGCGAGGAGCGACGCGAGGACGAGCCCGGCGCCGACGGGCAGCCAGGCGCGGGACGCGGGTGTGGCCGCCGCGATCGCCGCGACGACGCCGAACATCGGGAGGTACAGGTAGCGCTCGCCGATCAGCGCGTACCAGCGCACCGCGAGCGCCGTCGGGGCGAGCACCACCGCCGCGAAGAGCAGCAGGATCGCCGCGCGGACGCGACCGACCCACACGAGCCCGCCGATCAGGGCCAAGGTCGCGACGGCCGCGGCCCACGCGCCCGGGCGCGGCTCCGGCATGTAGAGGCTGGCGGTGGTGGTGAGGGGCCAGGGCAGGGTGACCCAGCCGAGCACCGTGACCACCGCGTACAGCGCGGACGTGGCGTTCACGCTGATCTCCGACGCGGCGAGCGGGTGACCACCGAGGGTGGCCTGCGCGCGCAGGGCGAGGGAGGCGCCGAGCCCGACCGCGACCGCGGCCAGGTCCGCGGCGCGGACCCGAGCGCCCCACGCGGCGCGCCACAGCGGGACGAGGAGCGGCAACAACACGGCGTTGTCCTTGGACATCGCGGTGAGCGCGACGACGGCCGCCACGGCGAGGCGCAGGCCCGCCGCGCGCCGGGGCGGGGCGTCGTCGAGCCGGTCGACCAGGGCCAGCGTCGCGAGCACCCCCGCGGCCGCCATCAGGTCGTTCCGCGCCGCGATCCAGAACACCGCCTCGGACTGGATCGGATGGACGCCGAAGATCAGCGCCGCGACGTTCGCGCGCCCCACGCCCACGTGGCGTCGCAGCGCGACGGCGACGAGGGTGACCGCGAGGAGGTGCCACAGGAGGTTGTGCACGTGGGGGCCCGCCGGGTCGCGCCCGAAGAGCTGACGATCGAGCAGGAAGGTGAGGGTGAGGGCGGGCCGATGGTACGGCGTGGTCGGACCGCTCGTGCAGCACCAGAGGTCGCGCAGGAAGACCTCTTCGAAGGTGGGTGCGTCGAGCACCCGATTCTCCAGCACGATCGCGCGATCGTCCCAGAAGAACCCGGCGTTCGGCGCGCCGGCGTACACCGCGGCCGTCAGGCCGAGCACCACCCACAACGGGAGGGGCCACACCCGCGAGGGCCAGGACGAGCGCGCCGGGCGCGGCGGCGGTTCCGACGTCACCGCCTTGGCTTACCACGCGGCGCGGCCCTCACGGGCGGCCGGGGTTCACCAGCGGTGCATCGCGCCGAGGTCCTCGACGCGCGCGAAGCCCGCTCCCCTCAGGATGCCCGCCGCCTGTCCGCTCCGGGCGCCGCTTCGGCAATACACGACGACCGGACGCTCCTTCGCGCCGACGTCCCCGATCCGGCGCGCGAGCTGGTCGACCGGGATGTTGACGGCGCCGTCGATGTGGCCGGACGCGAACTCGCCCGTGCTCCGGACGTCGAGGAGCAGCGCGCCCTCGGCGACGAGCGCGCGCGCGTCCGCGGCGGAGGCCTTGCCCATGAACCGGGACGCGAGGAGCGCCGCGACCACCGCCGCGATGACCACGTAGGGAAGTGCGGCGCCGAGGTTCACGAGGCGCTCCCGGCCGCGCGCCGGCGGGCCTCGTCGAGCAGGGCGTCGAGCGCCTTCGCGTCGTGCACGCCCACGCCGCCGAGCACCGGCTTGCCGTCGACGAACACGACCAGCGTGGGGATGGAGCGGATGCCGAGCTGGCCCGGCACCTGGGGATCGTCCTCCGTGTTGTGCTTGACGACGCGCACGTCCGGGTGCGCCGCCGCGTACGTGTCCAGGATGGGCCCCTGGACGCGGCACGGGCCGCACCACGGCGCCCAGAAGTCGACCACGGTGATGCCCTTCGGGGTCAGCACGTCGGCGGTGAAGGTGGCGTCGGAGGTGTTGTGGGTCATGGGGAAGCTCCTCGGAAGGAATGGCAGAGCGCATCGACGAGGGGGGGCACGGCGGGGTGACACACGCGATACACGCGTCGTCTTCCCTCCGTGACTGCCGAGATGACACCCGCCTCGCGCAGGATGGCGAGGTGGCGGCTGACGAACGCCTGAGGCAGCGCCAGGCAGTCGACGATGGAGCCGACGCCGCAGCTGCCGTCCAGCAGGCCGCACACGATGCGCAAGCGCACGGGGTGCGCGAGCGCCTGGAGGAGGTCGGACGCCGCCTCACAGGACGAGGCGGGGAGGCGGTCGGCGGCTTCGGTTCTCACATATCAAATGTAATATGTATTCCGCGGCCGGCAAGGGGCCGGGGCGCATCCGCGCGTCACCGGGCCGAGACGTCGTCGAGTAGCGCGAGGCCATCCAGGGCGGACGTCAGAAACTCCGACACGTCCACCCCATGTGTCGCGTAGTGCCTTGCCTGCAGGCCCAGCTCGGCCTTGTCGAGGCGCTTGAGGAACCGCGCCTCGGGGCTCTCTCCCGCCTCGGCCTCCTCCCACACCGCGCGGAGGTCGGGCCGCGCCGCGAGGATCGTCGCCATCGCCGCGGCTTCACGCGCGTGCTTTTCGGCCTTCGACACCCCGTCGTACGGCGTGAGATCGCCGACGCGCGCCTCCGCGAGGTCGTGCAGGAGCGCCATGATCAGCAGGCGCTCGCGATCGAGCGCCGGCGGCGCGTACAGGAGCGCGAGCAACGCCACGCCGTAGCTGTGGTCGGCCACACTCTCGGGCTGGGTGACCCCGACCCGCTTCCAGCCGGCCCGGTCGACCGACTTCAGGGCCACGAGCGCGTCGAGCGCCGCCTTCATGTCCCGAGGGCCCGACGCCGTTGATCGTCGCGCGCCATCGACAGGAGCAGCGGCGCCTCGCCCTGGATCCGCGCGAAGTCCGCGCGCCCGCGGACCCCCGCCCATCCCTCCGCCGCCAGGGTCTGACCGATGGCTCCGCCGAGGTTCCCACCTGGACCGAGGAGGATGATCGCGTCGGGCGCGTATTCGCGCAAGGCGACACGGAGCGCCGCGGTGAAGTCGTACGGCTCGGTGACCTGCGCGCCCAGGGTCCACGAACGGACGGCGTCCGGGTCCGCGTGGCGAGGGCGCAGCACCGCGCCGCGGCCGTCGACCATCGGCACCGCCGGCGCGCGCCAATCGAGGTCGTGAAGGGCGTCCCGCGCGCGCGCCGCGGTGGCGGCCATGAGCGGGGTGTGGAACGCGGAGTGCAGGGGGAGCAGGAAGGGCGCGTCGCGCTCGCCCGCCTTCCGCGGGGGGAGGCGTCGCTGCGCCTCTGCCAGGGCCTCGGCCGTGCCGCCGAGCACGACCTGGCCCCCAAGGCGGATCGACACGTACAACCCAGGGACCTCGCGAAGCGCGTCGTCGAGCTCCGGCGAGGGCACCGGGCGCCACGCGTCGTCGACGAGCGGGTACACGAGCTGGCCACCGACGACGTTGTCCACCTGGTATTGCCCCATCGTCTCGACGAGGCGCAGGGCGTCGCGCATCGGGAGGGCGCCCGCCACCGCCAGCGCGGTGTACCAGCCCATCGAGTTGCCGATGACGCAACACATCGACACATGCGTCGCTTCGCGGAGCGCGTCGGCGTCCTGCATCGTCGCGGCGAAGGTGAGGATGGACGCGTTCTCTCCGGCGAGGTGCAGGCGCGAGGACCACGGCGCGGCGTCCATCTCGGTGGGTGTGGGCCGCCCGACGGACGACCGATACGCGTCGGCGGCGCGCACGCTGGGGGTGCCGCGGAGCGAGCCGAGGGTGTCGCGCGAGTAGCTGCCACGCCCCGGACAAACGACAAGGGCGCGCATCAGGCCTCCTTTCCGCACGCGGCGAGCGCCGCGCGGACGATGTCCTCTTCTTGGACGAGCACGAGGTTCGCCGCGGCCCCGAGCGGGATGTACACGTCGTCGCCCGCGACCCGCGCGAGCCGCCCGCGATACCCCTGGTCGATCAGCGCGGTGTACACCGCCTCGGACACGCCGCCGGTGGCCCGGCACTCGTCGACCACCAGCACGTTGCCGGACGTGGACACGCGCGCGAGGTCGGCCAGGGGGAGGGGGTTGATCCACCGCAGGTCGAGCACGGTGCATCGGAGGCCGTGGTCGCGCTCGAGGCGATGCGCGGCGCGGAGGCTCATCCACAGGCCGTTGGCCCACGACACGATCGTGAGGTCCGCGCCGTCGCCGTACACCCGGCCGCTCCCGATGGGGATGTGTTCGTCCTCGGCGGGGTAACGGCTCATCCACGCGCCGTCCCCGTCGGTGGTGAGGTCGCGGGTCATGTAGAGCGCGATGGGCTCGAGGAACATGCAGACCGCGCCGTCGATCGTCGCGGCGGCCGCGCAGGTCTTCAGCATCGCGGCGGCGTCGTCGCCGCGCGCCGGCGACGCGACGACGAGGCCCGGGATGTCGCGGAGCGCGGCGATCGAGTTGTCGTTGTGGAAGTGCCCGCCGAAGCCCTTCTGGTAGGCGTACCCGGCGACGCGGACGACGCACGGGTTGCGGAACTGGCCCTGAGAGAAGTATTGGAGCGACCCCGCTTCTCCGCGGATCTGGTCGCACGCGTTGTGGAAGTACGCGAGGTACTGGATCTCCGGGAGCGCGAGCTGGCCGGCCTGACCGAAGCCGAGGGCCATCCCGAGGATCGTCTGTTCGTCGAGCAGGGTGTCGATGACCCGGTCGGCGCCGAAGCGCCGCTGCAGCTCCGCGGTGACGTGGTACACGCCCCCCTTTCGGCCCACGTCTTCGCCGAAGATCGCGGCGTCCGGGTACTTCGCGAGGAGGTCCGCGAGCGCGCGGTTGATCTGCACCGCGAGGTGCTTGGGCTTCTCGTCGTCCTCGGGCAGGCCGGACGGGTGCGCCGCCCGCCGCGCGTCGGGCGGCGCCGGGCGCGTGGCCTCTGCCGCCACGCGCGCGGGGCTCCGCGGGGCGAGCGGGGCGATCACCTCGGCGGCGGTGCGGAGCTTCGGGCGCCGGATCGCCTCTTCGGCGAGCGCGGCGACGCGCGCGCGCGTGTCCTCGTAGAGCGCCACGGCTTCGTCCGGGCGAAGCCAGCCTTCCGACACGAGGAGCGCCGCGGAGCGATACACCGGATCGAGCGCTTCCACCGCGGCGATCTCTTCGACCGAGCGGTACGAGGACTCGACGTCGCTGCCGGCGTGGCCGAGCATGCGGATCGTGCGCAGGTGCAGGAGGCACGGGGCGCGGTGGTGGCGGACCCAGGCGGCCGCGGCCTGCGCCGCCTCCCACGCATCCGGCAGATCGAGCCCGTCGCCAGCGACATATCCGAGGTTTGCCCTCGATCCGTACTGTGTGGCGATCCATCCTTCGGGGGTCGGCGTGCTGATGCCGATCCCGTTGTCTTCGCAGACGAACAACACCGGGCAGGGGCGCCCCTGGTGCGCGTGCCACTCCGCGGCGTTGATCGCTCCGACCGCGGTGCTGTGGTTCGCGGAGGCGTCGCCGAAGGTGCAGACGACGATGCGATCGTCGTCGGCGGGGCCGAGGCCGAGCCGCCGCGCGCGCTCGAAGCCGAGCGCCATGCCGACCGCCTTGGGGAGGTGTGACGCGATGGTGCTCGTCTGCGGCGGGATGTGGAGCGCGGCGTGCCCGAACACCTTGTGGCGTCCTCCGGCGATCGGCTCGTCGGAGGAGGCGACCAACCCGAGCAGGACGTCGAACACGGGCGTCGCGCCGGGCAGCTTTCGGCCACGATGGACGTAGAAGGCCCCGGATCGGTAGTGCAGGAAGGCGGGGTCGTCGACGCGGGTGGCGGCGGCGACCGTGGCGTTGCCCTCGTGGCCGGACGAGCCGATGGTGTAGAAGCACTGGTCGCGGGCCTTGAGCGCGCGCGCCGCGAGGTCCAGGTGCCTGCTCTCCACCTGGCTCTCGAAGAGCGCGAGCGCCTCGCGCGCGCGCAACGCGCTGCCCGCGCGGACCGGGGCGTCGACGTCGGACCTCGCGGGGCCGGCGGGCAGCTCGGCGAGGCGTGCGACGAAGTTGCGATCGACGATCCCCGCGCGATTGACGGCCACGGCGCCTCCAGGGCGGCTGGACTAACCCCAAAGTCGCGGATCAGCGCCCGAGGCCGTGCTCCGCCACCGCCGCCGCGTTGCGGGCGTCGGCGGCGATCGACGCCGGGCGCGCGTCGAGACGCGCGACGTACGCGACGATCTCCGGGCGGGGGTCCATCATCTTGAAGCGGAGGAGGTACCGTACGGTGGCCCCGAGGACGACGTCGGCCATCGAGAACATGTCGCCGAGCACCCAGGGGCCCGGCCGGATCGTGGCCTCGACGCTGTCCATCATGTCGTCGTAAGAACCGAACCCGGCGTTTCCGGCGGCGTACTCCCACCCCTGCCGCTTGGCGAGCGCGGCCGGCTCGACGACGGCGGTAGCGAACACGCACGCGCGCAGGTACGCGCCGCGACGGGGATCGTCCATGGACGGGGCGAGGCGGCCATAGGCGTAGCGGTCGGCGAGGTAGAGGCCGATGGCCGGCCCCTCGCTGACGACGGCGGCGCCGTCCTCGAGCACGGGGAGCTTGCCCATGGGGTTGAGCGCGACGTGCTCCGCGCGCTTCTGCGCGCCGGTCATGAGGTCGACGTGGTGCAGCGTGTAGGGGACGCCGACCTCTTCGAGCATCCAGACGACCGTGGCGGCGCGAGAGAACGGGTGGTGGTGCAGGACGACGGACATGTGGGGTGGCCTCCGCGCCGGAGCGTATCGCGTGTCCGGGTGGCTGTACAGGTGTTCCCCCACCATCGCCGCGGAGGATGCTCAGCGGCCGGTTAGACCCGTCTCATGGCTGATCATGGACTCCTTCGCCGTTCCTGGCCCTGGGCGCTCGCGCTCGTGCTGTTGATCCTCGGCGGCTGCGCAGCGGGCGTCGTGGCGGGCACCGCGGCGCGGGGCCCCCGGCCCGTGGCGTCTGCGCCGGCGGCGTCATCGGCGGTGGGGGCCCGGAAGGCGCCCGTCGCCCGCACCGCGGTGACCGGGGCCGACGTGTTCGGCGTGAACGAGGCGGTCACGATCCCCCGGCCGTGGATCGAGCGCGGTCTGGTGGCGCCCGAGCGTGAAGAGGAGCTCCTCGCGGACGACGCCCGCCTCGCCCGCGACCTCGGGGTCCGAATCGTGCGCGGCCCCACGCAGGTGTACCCCTACCTCGACCACCTGAGCCTGGAGCGGAGCGGGTGGGACTTCGCGCGCGCGGACCGCTGGGTGCGCACCGTGCAGGCCGCCGGGCTCGAGCCCCAGCTCATGGTGGGGCCGTGGCCCGGAAACCAGACCGCCAACTACACCCGGCACTACGTGCCCGAGGACATGGACGCGTACACCGCGTACGTGCGCCGCGTCGTCGAGCGCTACGACGGCGACGGCGTGGAGGACATGCCCGGGCTCGTGCGCGGCGTGCGGTACTGGGAGGTCGACAACGAGCCGGACCTGCACAACTCGCGCCCGCCGCGCAGCGCCAACGGGCGCGGCGGGGTGGAGATCGGGGCGGATCCACGGGACTTCCAGACCCCCGCGCAGTACGCGGAGGTGTTGATCGCCAGCGCGCGCGCGATCCGCGCCGCACACCCCGACGCCCTCGTGCTGAACGCGGGCTTCTTCTCGATCAAGACGCCGGAGGGCGACGCGTACGTGCGCGCCCTCGCGGAGATCCCGGGCGTCCGCGACGCCGTCGACGTGTTCAGCGTGCACTGCTACTTCGAGCAGGACTCCCTCGACCCCGTCTCGAGGACCCTGGCGGTCGCCCACGACACCTTCCCCGGCACGCCCATCTGGGTCACCGAGACGAGCGTGCCCGCGCGGGGCGAGCCCGAGTGGCAGGACGAGGAGTGGCAGGCGCGCATGGTCGTGGCGATCCACGGGGCGTTCCTCGCGGGCGGGGCCGACCGTGTGTTCTGGCACACCCTCGCCGACCCGCCGCCCCGCGCCGGAGCGAGGGCCACCCTGCCGTTCTCGACCAACTCCCTGCTTCGGGTCCTGCGCGACCCGATCGACCGCGGCGGCGTCGGTGGGCCGCGTGTGGAGGACAAGCCCGCGGGCGCGGTGTATCGCCGGCTCGCGGCCACGCTCGCGGGCGCGAACCCCGCGGATCTCCGCGAAGAAGTCGCGGAGGGCGGACGGTTGTTGTGGACGGGCGACGGCTGGGTGGCCTTCTGGGGCACGCCGCGGACGCCGGAGGGCGCCGGAGACGTGACGGACCTGCTCACGGGCGAGACCCGGCCCCCTGCCCGCACGGTCACCGCGCCGGCGTTCGTGTCCGCGCGCCCATGAGCGCGTCGCTCGCCGGCGCCGCCCTCGGCGCCTCGACGGCGCTCGCCGTGGCCGTCGCGATCTGCGTCGTGAACCCCTGGTTCATGGACGCCCCGGCGCTGTGGCTCGCGGCGGTGTCGGCGCCCCTCACGGCGCTCGGGGCAGCCGCCGGGTCGCTCGTCCGGCGCGCGTCGCCGCGTCCGAGCGGTGTCGCGCTCGCGCTCGCGATCGTCGGCGTCCTCGCGCTGCCCGCGTGGCCCCGCCCGGCGCCCACCGGCGACGTGCGCCTCCTCGTGTACGGGATCGACGGGGCTACCTGGGACGTCATCGATCCCTTGCGCGATCGTCTCCCGACGATCGACGCCCTCCGCGCGCGGGGCGGCGCGGCGACCCTGCGCAGCATGGAGCCGCTCTTCTCCCCGTTGTTGTGGACCACGATGGCGACGGGGCGGCGGCCGGAAGCGCACGGGATCCACGGTTTTCACGTACACGCCACCGACTGCCGCGCCGCGCGCTTCTGGGACGTGATGCACGCGCAGGGGCTGCGCGTCGGCACCTGGAAGTGGCTCGTCACCTGGCCGCCGACGCGGATCGGCGCGTTCCAGGTGCCGGCGTGGCTCGCGCCGGAGCCCGACGCGTGGCCCGAGCGCCTCCGCTTCGTGAAGGAGCTCGAGCTCTCCAATCGCATGCGCCGCAAGCAGGTGGCGGCCCGTCGCGGGTACGCGGCGCTCGCCGCGGACGGCGTGGCGAACGGCATGCGCCTCTCGACCCTCGCGCGCGGGGTGCGCGCCGCGGCGCTGCGGCGGTTCTGGCCGGATCCCCTCCGCGACGGCCTCGAAGGGCAGCTCTTGCGCGTGCAGATCGACCGGGACGTGGCGATCGCCACGATCCACGCGACGAACCCGGAGGTCGTGACCTTCACCGACTACGCGACCGACGCGGTCGGGCACCGCTACTGGCGCTACCGCGAGCCAGCCTCCTTCCCCGGCACGGACCCGGCCCTGGTCGCCCGCTGGGGGGCCGCGTTGGACGAGGCGTACCTCCAGGCGGACGCCGTGCTCGCCGACCTCCTCGACGCCGTCGGGCCCCAGGCGCGCGTGGTGGTGCTCTCCGACCACGGTCAGAAGGCGGTGGACGGCGGGGCCGGCGGGCACCTCCTCACGCCGAAGACCGAGCGCCTCGCGGCGCGGCTCGCGGCGGAGGTCGGCCCGGTCGACGTGAGCCGGCTCGGCCACAAGCTGGTCGTCGCCTTGAAGGCCGCCGACCCCGTCGCGCAGCGCGGCGCGGTCGAGGCCTGGATCGCCGCGGTGCGCGTCGATCGTACGGGCAACCCGGTGTTTCGCGCCGAGCCGGGCCTCGGCGACGACGCGCGCAGCCTGGGTCTCGCGATCGTCGAGGACGGGCTGTCGCCGGAGCGGCTCGGCGCGGATCGGGCGGGCGGAGAGCCCCTCGGGGCGTTCCTGGGGGCGGAAGACGGCTACAGCGGCGATCACCACGACCGCGGTGTCTGGATCTCGGCGGGGCCCGGGCTGGCTTCCGGCGCGCTCCCCGAGCTCTCGATCCTCGACGTCGCGCCCACGCTCCTCGCGCTCGTCGGGCTGCCGGCGGCCGCCGACGTGGAGGGGCGCGCCCCGCCGGCCCTGTGGGCGAGCGCGCCGCCGGAGCTCCCGGCCGGCCCACCGACATGGGACGACCTCGTCCCCGTTCGGTCGTTCACGGTGCTCCCCGAGGGGAGCGCGGGGGTGAACGAGGAGATGCTCGAGGCGCTCGGGTACGTGGCCCGCTGAAGCGCAGCCCCGCGCGCAATGCCGACACGAGTTCGAAACGGGTTCGCCACGCGCGAAAGTTTCGCGTAAATACGTATGACAACGTCAGTATTCGGTGGCGGCCGGACGCGGTCGCGTTGACGTCGGCAGTGCGGGAGTGGTCTGGTGGTCGGGATCCACCACCACGGAGCCCGACCATGACCCTGCGTCTCCTCCCGATGTTGCTCCTCCTCTCCGCCTGCGCCGTCGAAAAGCAGGAGGTCGACGAGAACGACGAGGGGCTCAGCGACGACACGGACAGCGGCCAGGGCCAGGACACGGGGCCGTTCGACGCTGACGGTGACGGTTGGGTGGCGGCGGAGGACTGCGACGACGGTGACGCGGCGGTGAACGCGCCGACCGCATGGCACGGCGACGGCGACGGCGACGGCTACGGCGGCCCGCTCACGGTCGAGGCGTGCGAGGCGCCCGCGGGCTTCGTCCTCGACGGCACCGACTGTGACGACGGCGACGACGCCACGTTCCCCGGTGCGGAAGAAACATGCTCCGATGAAGAGGATCGCAACTGCGACGGCTCGGTCGGCGCCGAGGACGCGGACGCGGACGGCGTGGTGGCCTGCCTCGACTGCAACGACGCCGACGCGAGCTCCCGCCCGGGCGGCACCGAGGTGTGCGACGGAGCCGACAACGACTGCGACGGCACCGTCGACGACGACGCGCCCGACGCCGACGAGTGGTACGCCGACGTCGACGAGGACGGCTTCGGCGACGAGGCGGTGGTGCTCACCGCGTGCGAGCAGCCGGCCGCGTCCTCCACGCGGGCCGGGGACTGCGACGACGCCGATGCCGCCTTCTACCCGGGGGCGCCGGAGAGCTGCGACATCGCGGTCGACTACAACTGCGACGGTTCGACCGGTGGCGACGACGCCGACGGCGACGGCGTCCAGGCCTGCGACGACTGCGACGACGCGGACATCACCGCGTTCCCCGGCGCCGCGGAGACCTGCGACGGCGACGACGAGGACTGCGACGGCGAGGTCGACGAGGCGGGGGCCGGAGGTGAGTCGACGTTCTACGCCGACGCCGACGGCGACGGCTACGGCGACGTGGCCACCACCGCGACGTCCTGTGAGGCCGCGGAGGGCTACGTCGCGGACGCGAGCGACTGCGACGACGCCGACGTGTCGATCAACCCGGCGGCCGAAGAGGTGTGCGACGGCGCGGTCGACGAAGATTGCGACGGCAGCGTCGACGACGCCGACCCGACGCTCGACACGTCGTCCGCGTCGACCTGGTACCTGGACTTCGACGACGACGGCTTCGGCGGGGCCCGCTACAGCGTCGCGGCGTGCGCCGCGCCCAGCGGCTACGTCGCCGACAGCACCGACTGCGACGACACCCGCGCGTCGGTAAGCCCCGCCGGCACCGAGGTCTGCGACGCCGCGGACCTCGACGAAGACTGCGACGGCGCCGCCGACGACGACGACACGGGCGCGTCCGGGGCGTCCACCTGGTACGCCGACGCCGACGGCGACGGCTACGGGGTCGGCGGCACGACGGTGTCGGCCTGCGACGTGCCGTCGTCCTATGTCGACAACGACGACGACTGCGACGACACGGACGTCGCCGTGAACCCCGGCGCCGCCGAGGTGTGCGACCCCGACGACGTCGACGAAGACTGCAACGGCCTCGCCGACGACGCCGACACCGCGGGCGACGCGTCGTTCTACTACGACGGCGACGGCGACGGCTTCGGCGACGCGTCGATCGCCGTGACCGGCTGCGACGCGTCCACCCTCTGGGTGGCGAACGACGAAGACTGCGACGACGACGACAACGGCGACTACCCGCTCGCCACCGAGGTCGTGGGCAACGCCGACGACGAAGACTGCGACGGCGGCGAGCTCTGCTGGCTCGACGCCGACGACGACGGCTACCTGCCCGCGTCGCCCGGCACCGTCGTGTCCGCGGACGCCGACTGCTCCGACGCGTCCGAGGCGCTCACCACGTCCGCGGCGGGGGACTGCGACGACGCCTCCGCCGCGGCGTCGCCCGCCGGCGTCGAGTCCTGCAACCTCGTCGACGACGACTGCGACGGGACGGTCGACGACGGCGTCGGCTCGATCTTCTACGCCGACACCGACACCGACGGCTACGGCGACGCGTCCAGCACGACCCTCGCGTGCTCGGTGCCCACCGGGTACGCCGCCAACGACGACGACTGCGACGACAGCACCAACCTCGCGAGCCCGGCCGGCATCGAGGTCTGTGCCGACGGCTACGACAACGACTGCGACGACTCGCCGACCGACTGTGGCTGGGCGGGGGCCAACGCCGCCACCACCGCGGACTACCGCTTCACCGGCGTCGTGTCGTCCGACCAGCTCGGGCGGTCGGCCGCCACCGGCGACTTCAACGGCGACGGCAACGACGACCTCGCCGGCGGCATCGGCGGGTACGACTCCCCGGCGTCGGGCACCGGCGGCGCGGCCGTGTGGTACGGCCCGATGACCGCCTCGGAGTCCTACAACGGGGCGGACCTCCTCTTCGGCGGCTCGACGTCCACCTCCGCGTACCACGGATACGCGATGGCGGCGGCCGATCACAACGGCGACGGCATGGACGAGCTGGTCGTCGGCGCCTACTACGCCGGCAGCTACTACGGCCTCGGCTACATCGTGTACGGCCGCGCGTCGCGCGGCAGCAGCAGCCTGGCCCTGGCGGGCTCGACCGCCACGATGACCGGCGCGGTCACCTACGACTACTTCGGGTGGGCCGTGGGCGGCGGCGACGACCTCGACGGCGACGGCTACGAAGAGATCGTCATGGGCGCGTACGGCACCGACACGCCGTCGAGCTCCGCCGGCGCGGCGTACCTGTACTACGGGTCGAGCACCACGCGGTCGAGCGCCTCGGCGAGCGCGGCCGACTTCACCGTGCGGGGCATCAGCGCGAGCAGCTACCTGGGGTACTCGGTGGCGACCGTGCCCGACGTGGACGGCGACGGCTTCGGCGAGATGCTCGTCGGGGCGTACTACGACAGCACCTCGGCGTCGTACGCGGGGTCCGCGTACCTGTTCCTCGGCGACTCGACCCGGCGCTCCGGCGTCGTCAGCGCGTCCACCGCCGACTACCGCTGGGGCGGGCTGACCTCGAGCGACTACTTCGGCTACGACGTCGCCGGTCTCGGCGACATCAACGGCGACGGCTACGGGGAGGTCGGGGTCAACGCGTACTACGCGGACGGGGCGGTCACGTCGGCGGGCGCGCTCTACATCTACAACGGCGGCGGGGCCCTCCCGACGACGGCCTCCGCCACCCTGTACGGCACCACCGCGTACGACTACTTCGGCAAGGCGGCGTACTCCCCCGGCGACCAGGACGGCGACGGCGTGAACGACATCGCCGTCGGCGCGTGGGGCCAGGACACCGGGTACACCAGCTCTGGCGCCGTCTACTTCTGGTACGGCCCCGTCAGCGGCAGCCTCAGCGCGTCGACCGCCGACGCCAGCTTCCACGGTCCGAGCAGCGGCGGCGACAGCTACCTCGGCTGGACGATGCCGGATCGCGCGACGGATCTCACGGGCGACGGTGTGCCCGACCTCGTCGCCGGCGGGTACTACGACGACTCCGCGGTCTACGACGGGGGCGCCCTGTACGTGTGGGAAGGTCTGGGCGGCGAGTGACAGGGTGACGCGCCCGGGCGATACTCCTTCCGTGCGCGTCTTCGTTCCACTCGTGTGCCTCCTCGCCTGCGCGCAGCCGGACGCGCCCGCCGCGCAGGGCGTGGCGCCGTCGACGGCGCGCGTCGCGCGGCTCGACGCGGACACCGACTGCGCCGCTCCCCCGACGCCGGACACCGACACCGATACGAGCGACGACACCGATCACGGCAGCCCAGAGCACGAGCCGTACGACATTCGCGACTTCGCGGACGTCGAGAGCTGCGCCGGGTGCCACCCCGACCAATACGACGAGTGGCAGGGCTCGATCCACGCGTACTCCGCTACCAATCCCGTGATGTGGGAGGGCAGCCGCCACATCGGCGAGACGACCGACCAGCCGCTCAACTGCGTCGGTTGTCACGCCCCGATCGCCACGCTGACCGCGGCGGTGCGGATGGACCAGACGGTGTCGGCCAAGTCACGGCTGCCCGAGGCCGCGCAGCACGGTGTGTCGTGTGTGTCGTGCCACAAGCTGTACGACGTCTACGAAGGGGTGAACCAGTTCACCCACTGCGCGGATCACTATTTCGGTACCATCGCCGATCCGCTCGAGACGAGCGCCCACGGGTCTCAACACTCGCCGATCCACGAGCAGGCGCTCGTCTGTCGGTCGTGTCACAACGTAGAGAACCTCCACCGCGTCCAGGTGGAGTTCACCTACTCGGAGTGGTTGGAGCAGAACTTCGCGGCCGGGGGCACCGAGGCCGCGCCGGCGATCCAGACGTGTCAGGACTGCCACATGCCGGCCTACACGGGGCGCGCGGCGGTGGGCGGGCCGGACCGCACCCTGCACCGCCACACGTTCATCGGCGCCGACGTCGCGCTCACGCCCTTCCCGGACTCCCACCGGCAGTATCGGGAGGTCGAGGCGCTCATGCGCACCGCCGCGTCCCTCGCCCTGACGCCGATCGTGGGCGACGCCGGGCTCGGGGCGGTCGAGGTCGCGGTCACCAATCTCGTCGAAGGACACGATCTGCCGAGCGGCTCGGCGTTCGACCGGCAGGTGTGGATCGAGCTGTACGTCACCGACGGCGAGGGGAGGGTGCTCCTCGAGTCGGGCGCGCTCGACGCGAACGGCGACCTCAAGGACTGGAACTCCGCGCTCGAGCCCAACGCCGACCCGTGGGTCGCTTCGCGGCAGTCGGTGTTCCGCTCCTACCTGAGCGATGAGCTCGGGGCCGAGACCTTCGACTTCATCGGGGCCGCCCGGTCGGTCTCGGACGACTCGCTCGCCGCGGGCGAGACGCGCGACGTCCGTTACGCTTTCGACGCGACGGGCGCCACGTGGCCGATCGTCGTCGAAGCGCGACTGTTGTATCGCCCGTACCCGCCGTTCCTGCTCCGTGAGCACGGGCTCGACACGTCGGTGGTGGACGCGATCCCGATCTTCGAGGTGGCGGCGGAGTCCCTGGTGATCGAGGAGGACCCTCGATGATCGCGCTCGTGTCGATCCTCGCGGCCTGCACGCGCCCGGACGTCGCCAAGGGCGACGCCGAGCCGATCGACACCGATCCGGCGACCGACACCGACACCGACACCGACACCGACACCGACACCGACACCGGAGGGCCGTGTCCGGCGGCTCGGGCCGTCGTGGGGGTGCTGTCAGGCGCCGCCGCTTCGCGCACCGACGTCGTCGTCGCGGTCTTGAACGCCTCGAACTGGCGTTTCGGCGACGCCACACCGCTCTCGGACGTAGCGCGCCCGGCGTCCGGAGCCTTCACCGTTTGTCTGGACGCCGCGATGGCGTTCGAGGGCGCCTTCGGCAAGGCCTTCCTGGCCGCGTGGCCGGACCTCGACGGCGACGCGCGCTTCGACGCGCGGACGGAGCCCCTCTGCGACCGCGAGGCGGACGGCACCACGACGTACCTGTACTTCGATGGGTCCGCCTGGTCGGTGGGGCTCGAACGACTCGGCGAGGACGATCTCGCCGCCGCGTGGACCCCCACCCTCGACGGTGACCGATGTCCGTGACCTTCTCCTTCCTCGTCGTCCTGGGTTGTGTCGCCGACGGCGCCGCGCCTTCGGACACCCTCGACACCGACACCGCGTCGGACACCGACACCGACACCGACACCGACACCGACACCGAGCCGGACACCGACACCGCGTCGGACACCGACACCGCGTCGGACACCGACACCGACACCGATGTGTCGCCCCCCTGGGACGAAGCAGGCTTCTGGACCGATCCGGGCCCGCTCGCCGCCCTCCTGGGCGCCGACAAGGACGCCGAAGAGCGCACCTGGTACGTACGCATGGCGACGAGCCCGGACGGCGTGAGCTGGACCGAGCGTGGAGGGGTCATCGTCGGGGACTTCAACAGCCTCGACCTCTTCGTCACCGAGGACGGCGTCATCCTCCTCGGGCTGGTCGAAAACGCCTCGATCTTCCTCGATGTCGCGACGGTGTACGCGGTGGCCAGCGCGGACCTCGAGACGTGGTCCACCCACGCGTGGCCGGTCACGCGGGTGGACGCGATGAACCTCGTGGATCCGGCGATGCACGTGCGGCCCGACGGTCGGCTCGGCCTCGTGTACTACTCGGCCTCGGAGTTCGGCGTCGATCCCGCCACGATCCCGGGGGACCACGAGGTGCGTCGCGCCGTGTGGGGCGCCGCCGGGTGGCAGGAGGAGCCGGACCCCGTGTTCGCGCTCGAAGGCCTCGTCGATCCCGTCATCTGCGCGCTCGACGGCACCGAGTGGCTGCTCGCCACACGCGCGTCGCTCGAGGTCATCGCCGCGCGCGCCGAGCCCGACGGCACCTTCACCCAGCGGGACGCATACAGCTGGGATCAGCACAGCGTGCCGTATTGCGCGGCGGGCGACGGATCGGTCATTGTGTACGCCCAGCAGCGTGGGGTCGAAGACCTCCCGTCGGTGGCGCGCTTCGACGAGGACCAATTCGAGGACCTCGGCTTCATCTTCCCCGAGCACCTGTGGGGCACCAACAACTGCTCCTCGCCGGTCGTCGGCCGCTTCAGGGACGAGTACCTGCTCTTCTGCTCGATCAACACCTTCGTCGAGCGATACGACGCGCCGCAGCCCTGATGACGCCGGACGCGTCGGCGCGGGTGAGGCCGCGCGGCTAAGCTCCCGGCTCATGAACAAGCGCCCCCTCCACGTCGGCATCGACCTCGGCACGACCAATTCCGCCGCCGCCGTGTTCGACGGCGAGTCGGTGGCCCTCGTGCGCACGCGGGCCGGCGGTCACCTCACGCCCTCGGTCGTGCGCTACGACGCCCGGGGGAACGTCACCGTCGGCGAGCGGGCGCGACGCAGCCTCGACGCCGACCCGGCGAACACGCGTTCGGAGTTCAAGCGGATGATGGGGTCCGACCTCACGGTCGTGTTCCCCGCCGCGGGCCTGACCAAGCGCCCCGAGGAGCTCGCCGCGGAGGTGCTGCGCGCCATCCGCCTCGACGTGGCCGACCAGATCGGCGCGGCTCCGTCGCGGGCGGTCATCAGCGTGCCGGCGCTGTTCGAGCTGCCGCAGACCTCCGCCACCGCCGAGGCGGCCCGGCTCGCCGGGTTCGACGCGGTCGAGATGATCCAGGAGCCGGTGGCGTCGGCGATCGCCGCGGGATGGTCGGCCGATGATCCCGGGCGGAACTGGCTCGTCTACGATCTCGGCGGCGGCACCTTCGACGCGTCGCTGCTCGACACGCGCGAAGGGCTCCTGCGTGTGGTCGGCCACGACGGGGACAACTTCCTCGGCGGCCGCGACATCGACGGCGCCATCGTGGCGCACGTGCTCGCCGAGCTCGACGCCCGGGGCACCCCCATCGACCGTCGCGACCCCGCGCACGCCCTCGGCCTCCGCCGCCTGCGCCACGCCGCGGAGGAGGCGAAGATCGAGCTCGCGCGGGCGAACGAGGCGGCGATCCACGTGCCGAGCGCGTTCCTTCGCGGCGGCGCGCCCATCGACGTCGACACGTTCCTCGACCGCGAGGCCTTCGAGGCGCTCGTCCTGCCCCTCGTGGATCGCTCCATCGCCGTCTGCCTGCGCCTGCTCACGACCCACGGGATGAGCGCGAAGGACCTCGATCGTCTCGTCCTCGTGGGCGGGCCGACCGCCATGCCGCTCCTGCGACGTCGCGTCGCCGAGGTGCTCGGCGCTCCCTTTGCCGAAGGCCTGGATCCGATGACCCTCGTCGCCCAGGGCGCGGCGTTGTACGCGGCGACCGTGGGCGTCGACGCGCGGCCGACGGCGCCCGCGGCCCCGCGCGGTCCCGGCCCGGGCGTGTGGCTCCAACACCCTGCGGTGTCGTCGGATCCGGGCCCCTTCGTGGTGGGACGGGTGCTCGAGCGCGGCGATCTTCGCGGGGTGCGCGTGACGCGGTCCGACGGGAAGTGGGCGAGCGCGGAGGAGCCGCTCGACCGCGAAGGGGCGTTCGCGCTCCCGGTCGAGCTCGTGCCGCGCGCGACGAGCGAGTTCACGATCGACGGGGTGGGCCCGAGGGGGGACGCGGTCGCCCTCCAACCGTCCACGTTCCGCATCGTGCACGGCATCACCGTGTCGGATCCTCCGCTCTCGCGCACGATCGGCGTCGCCCTCGCGGACGACCGCGTGCACGTGTACTTCGAGCGCGGCTCTCCCTTGCCGATGCGCCGCACCTTCACGCACCGAACCGTCGAGGCGGTGTCCCCGCAGGCCGACAAGCACGTGCTCCGCGTGCCGATCGTGCAGGGCGAATTCGGGCTGGCCCATCTCTGCCGCCTCGTCGGCAGCGTTCAGGTGCCCAGCGGCGCGCTGTCCGCCACGCTCCCGGCGGGCACGGAGATCGAGGTCACCTTGGAGCTCGATCGCGGCGGTCGGCTCACCGCGCGGGCGATCGTGCCGGGCGTCGGGCGTCCCTTCGAGCAGGTCGCGCACCTCGTGACGCCGCGCATCCCGCTCGAGACGATGGCCGCGTCCCTCGCCGACCTTCGGCAGCGCGCCAATCACCTTCGTCGCGACGCCTTGCGCCGCGGCGACCCGGGCCCGGTGCTCGCCCTCGCCGACGTCGACGGTCGTCTCGACGAGGTGGGTCGCGAGATCGACGGCGCCACCGGCGGCGACGGCGACGCGGCGGAGAAGGCACGTCGCTCCTTGATCGATCTCGACGCCTCGCTCGCCGAGCAGGAGGCGGCGACCGCCTGGCCCTCCACGATCGAGCGCGCCCGCGAGGAGACGGAGTCGTTGTCCGGGTGGGTTGCGCGGTACGGCTCCGACACCGAGCGTCGCACCTGGGCCGACGCCACGAACCGCCTGGAGCAGCTGCTCACGGCGCGCAAGGCCACGGACGTCGAGCGCCAGATCGGCGTGCTTCGCCGGCTCGGGGTCGCGTGCTACTACCGCTCGCCCGGCGCCTGGCAGGAGCAGTTCCAGCACGCCGCGGCGCGTGTGTCGGAGGCGGCGGACCTCGCGGCGGCGAACGCGGCGGTGCGCGACGGCCGCGCCGCGCTCGCGCGGGACGACAACGCCGGCGTGGAGGCCGCCCTGCGCAAGCTGTGGCAGCTCCTCCCGCCGGAGGCCGAGGAGCGCCGACTCGGGCACGACTCCGGCGTGCGCTGATGCCGTCGGAGCTCGGGATCGACCGCAACCCGTTCCACGTGCTCGACGTGCCGATCACCGCCTCGCGCGCCGAGATCGAGCGCGCGGCGCAGAAGCTCCTCGCGATGCTCGAGATCGGCGTCGGGTCCGCCGCGGAGCACCCGAGCCCGCTCGGCCCGCGTCCGCGCACCGCGGACCTCGTGCGTCAGTCCGTGGCCGACCTGCGGGACCCGGCGAAGCGCATCCGGGCGGAGCTGTGTCACGCCCCGGCGGGCGCCGCGCCCGAGGCCGCGCCGGAGCTCCCACCGTTCGTGGGCGGGCGCGCGGCGATGTGGCGGATCCCGAGCGTCCCGGAGCTCCCGTGGAGCGGCGCGCGGCTCGACGGGTGGTCCGGGCCGGTGCTCCTGGTCCGAGGCGCGATGTTCCTCGCGGCGGGCGTCGCGGCGCTCGCCGGCGAGATCGACCTTTCGCGCCCCGGCGACGTGCTCACCCTGTACCTCCCGTATGCGGTCTTCCTGTTTCCAGGCATCCTCGTGCGCGCGGTCACCGTGCCCCTCGGCTGGACCCGTCTCACCCAGGTCCTGTCGCGCGTCTTCGCGCGCACGCCCTTCCACCCGCTCGGCGGTGCGCTCCTCGACGCCACCCGGGCGCTCGCGCGGAAGCGCCCGGAGGCGAAGGGCGCCGCGGCGGAGCGCCTGCGCGACGCCCTCGGGGCGCTGCGCGACACCGCGGACCTCACCGTCCGCGCGGCGCTCGCGGTGGCGATGGGCGACGTCGATGGCGCCCGCCGTTGGTTCACCCTCCTCGACGTGTTCGAGGGGCGCGGGTGGTGGAACCGGCGTCGCGCGCGCGCGTGGAGGGTGGGCGACGCCGCGGAGCGCGGGGATTGGGCGGCGGTGCGTCGCTTGTCCGAGGCGCCCGGCGGCTCGCCACGGGTGTGGGCGGTCGGCTCGGCCCTCGCGCGCGCACGCGGTGAGCCGGACGCGGCGTCGGCGGCGGTGGTCTGGGCGTGGTGGGGGCTCGGCGGGGGTGGGCTCGTCCTGGCGCGGTGGATCCGCGACACCCTCGCGCGCCCGCCCCGCGCGGCGCGGGCACACGCGCCGGAGCCCACCGGCGCGCCGATGCCGGACGCCCTCGCGCGCCTCGCCTGGCTCCAGACGATCCCGCCGGCGGAGCTCGGGATGGTCGACCTCGTCGCGGTCGCGGAGGCGTGGGATCGCGCGCGGCCGGCGGTGCTGGCGCACGCGGGGCGCCGCGTCGCCGGGCTCGAGGCGCGCGCCACCCCGGAGGAGCTCGTCGCGGACGTGGAGGCCGGCGTCGAAGAAGCGCTCCTCGCCGCGCTCCGGCGCGCCGATGAGCTCGACGTCTCCGCGAGCGGCCCGGCCGACGCCGCGCCCGCGGCGTTGCCCCCGCTCGTGACGCGGGCGTTGGATCGCGCCTTCGAAGAGCGCTTCGCGGTCGCCGAGGCCGCTCTCCGCGCGGCCCTGGTGCCCCGGTTCGGGGAGGACCTCCAATGGGAGTCCTGGTACCACCTGCGCGAAGCGTGGCTGGCCGCCGCGCGCGTCGCCCACCCCGAGCGTAAGGCCGATCTCTGGCGCTCGCTGTGGCCCGGCACGTGCAACTTCGCGGTGCGGGCGGACAATCAGCTTCACCTGCGGCCGTTCTCTCACCAGGTGTTCCGTTTCCTCGTCGAACACGCGCCGGGCCCCGACGAGCACGGGGTGGCGCTGCTGCTCGAGAACGTACGGGTGACGACGGGCTGAGCGGGACCCACCGTCGCCCCTCTGGCGGCCGCGCCGGGCTACGAGGCCCTTCGCCCGGGACGTTCATGATCACGTTGCTCCTCCTCCTCGCCTGCGCGCACGTCGAGACACCCGCCCCCCCCGGCGCGTCCCCTGCCGCCGCGCGCGCCGTCCCGCCGGACGTCTACGCCGCGATCGTAGCGGCCGCCGACCGCACCGACGCCGATCGCGCGCTCGACGAAGGCCGGCGCCCCGCCGACCTCCTCGCGGCGATCGGGGTCCGCCCCGGCGAGCGCGTCGCCGATCTGATGGCGGGCGGCGGCTACACGACCGAGCTGCTCGCGCGCGCCGTGGGACCGGCCGGGCGCGTGTACGGCCAGAACAGCACCTTCGTCCTCGAACGGTTCGCGGCCGCGCCGTGGGCCGAGCGCCTCGCCCGGCCGGTGAACGCGGTGGTCACCCGCCTGGACCGCGAGCTCGACGACCCGCTCGGCGACGTGCGCGACCTCGACGCCGTCGTGATGGTGCTCTTCTACCACGACTCGGTGTGGCAGAAGGTGGACCGTACGGCGATGAACGCCGCGATCTTCCGTTCGCTCAAGCCCGGTGGCCGCTACGTCGTGGTCGATCACTCGGCGACCGCCGGCAGCGGCCTCGCGGACGTGGAGACCCTCCACCGCATCGACGAGAGCGTCGTCCGCGCGGAGGTGGAGGCCGCGGGGTTCCGCCTCTCCGCGAGCCACGCGTTCCTGCGCAACCCCGCCGACGCGCGCGATTGGAGCGCGTCGCCCCGCACCGCCGCGGAGCGGCGCGGCACGAGCGACCGGTTCGTGTTGGTGTTCGAGCGGCCGGTGCCGTGAGGGGTGGGGCCGGCGCCGCCGCCCGCCCCGCCTCGCTCAACCGTCGCTCGCTCCCGCGAAGAACGCCGCCGCGTCGTGAAACGCGACGCCCAGGGCATCGGCGAACCCGCGGTCGGTGTCCATGTCGCCGACCATCACCGTGCGCGACAGGTCGAGACCGTGGCGGCGGGCGAGCCACACGCCCATGCCCGGCATCGGCTTGCGGCAGAAACAACCTGCGGGGAAGGCGGGATGCGGACAGAACGCGACCTCGTCGACGGGCACGTCGAGCAGGGCGATCGTGCGGTCGAAGCAGGCGCGGGCGGCGTCGGCGCTCAGCTTGCCGGAGGCGACGCCGCTCTGGTTGGACACGAAGAACAGGCGGTACCCGTCGGCGATCCACCGCCGGAGGACCTCGGTGCGGCCGGGGAGCACCGCGATGTCGTCGGGGTCGACCGGGTAGGGGTCGCCGCTGCGGGTCACGCGCAGCGTGCCGTCGACGTCGAGCAGGAGCCCGCGCGCTTCGCCGCCGCCGGGGCGACGCGCGAAGGGGATGGTCTCGATGGAGTCGAAGCCCTCGTCGGCTCCGGGGGGCTCGAAGGTCGCGACGTAGCGCTGAAGCGCGGCGGGCGGCGGCAGGTTCGGGTCGGTCTTGCCGAGCTCCTTCAGCTCGTCGGGCCCGAGCAGGCGGTCGTAGCGGTCGATCACGCGGTTCACGACGTTGATCAGGGCGTCGCGCGGCGACGTCGCGACGTGGACGCAGCGGGCGGGCACCCCCGCGGCGCGCGCGGCGCGCACGACGGGCCAGCGCGACACGCGCGTGGGGTAGGTGTTGTCGAGGATTACCCGCGGGTTCGGGCCGGCGAGGGCCTCTCGCAACGGCGGCAGGAGGTCCGCGAGCGACCCGCCGCGCTGGTCGCGGTTCAGCCGGAGGTGGTCGGCGGCGCGCTCGACGAAGGAGGTCTTGCCCGCGCCCTGAATCCCCATCACGATCACCACCTCGCCGTCTCGGTGGGGCCCGGTCTCGGCGTCCGGGGCGAGGCGGATTTGCGCCTCTTCGTCGGGTTGGAAGGAGATCTTCATCGCGTCGCGGTCGACCTGGTCGAGCCGGATCGCCGCGGCCCGGACCGCGGCGTCGACGCTCTCCGCACGGGTGGCGCCGAACAGCGGCAGGATCGGCGGCCCGAGGTCGAGCAGCGTCGCGATCGCCGCCTCGTGGCGACTGACACCGTGGCGGTCCGCGATCGGCTTCATCGCGCGATTCTTCTCGAGGCCGACGGCCTTGGCGTGCCCGCCGAACGGCCGCATCGCGAGGAACGGGATCCCGCGCGCCGCGCAATACGCGAACGTGCCGTCGGTGGCCGCGGCGCGGCTGACGACCGAGAGCTCGTCCTGCACCGCGGCGACGACGAAGTGCCGCTCCGCCTGGCGGATCTCGGAGATGTCGACGTTGCAGAGCCCCAGGTGGCGCACCTTGCCGGCGCGCTGGAGGTCGGCGAGGGCGCCGAGCTGGTCTTCGTAGGGCACGGCGGGGTCGACCGCGTGGAGGAGGAGCAGGAAGAGGGTGTCCACGCCGAGCGCGACGAGGGAGCGGTCGACCTGCTTGCGCAGGCGCTCCGGTCGCGCCGCCGGCACCCATCGGCCTTTCGGTCGCGCCATCCCGACCTTGGTGATCACCCGCGCGTCCGAACGCCCCTCGAGGGCCTCGCGCGCCAGGCGTTCGCCGTAGTGCGCGTCCTTGTCGTCCAGGGCGTAGCTGTCGGCGGTGTCGAACACCCGCACCCCGCGCGCGTAGGCGTGTCGGATGAGGTGAATCGCGTCGGATCGCTCGGGGCGACCCTCCGTGCAGAGCGTGAGGAGCCCCAGGGCGAGAGGCACGTCGTGGGGGGCTGGGCTCAGGACGCCGTATGGGAGCATCCGCCGAACCTACCCGGCGCGGTACACTCGCGCGGTGCAGATCGCCCTCCTCCGCCACGGCATCGCCCGCGACGTCGCGGCCACCGACCGCGATCGCGCCCTGACCGCGGAGGGCCGCGCGCAGATCGAGCGTGTGATCGCCCGCGCGGCGTCGTCCGGCTGGAGGCCGGGGTGCATCCTCCACAGCCCCTACGCCCGCACCACCGAGAGCGCGCGCGTCGCGCACGCCCGCTTCCCCGACGTGGGCGTGTGGCCGATCGACGAGCTCGCCGGGGGCACCCCGGCGGAGGTGCTCCACGTCGTGGCGCGCTTCGACGACCCCCTGCTCGTCGGGCACCACCCGACCATCGGCGAGATCGCGGCGCGGCTGCTCGGCGCGCCCGCGGGGGCGCTCCCCTTCGGCCGTGCGACGTTCGCGTGGTTGGACGTCGATCGTCTACCGGCGACGCGCCCGGCGCGGCTGCTGGCGTTCTTGCCGGCGGAGATGGCGTAGCGGGCCGCCCCCCGGCGGCGGACCGCGCGGTCGCTCGAAGTGACCGAATGTGCTGGCGAATCGCGAATCGCGGCTCGCGCGCTTAGCCGCCCGGCATGCAACGCTGGACCCTCTCGCTCCTGCCTCTCGCGCTCACCGCGTGCACCCCCACCGACCAACCGGCGGAAAAGGACAGCGCCGACACCGCGCCGGTCGATGAAGACCTCGACGGGCACTCCCCGCCGGACGACTGCGACGACCAGAACGGCGCAGTGAACCCCGACGGCGCGGAGGCCTGCAACGGCGGCACCAGCGCCGTCGGCGCCGCGTATCTCGTGTTGGGAGGGGCGTCCGGCGAGCTGTCGGCCTCGGCCGCCCCGATCACCCTCCGCGGGACCGAGCCGTGGGGCTATGCCGGGCACGCCGTGTCGCCGGGCGGCGACGCCGATGGGGACGGACTGGCGGACGTGCTGGTCGGCGCCCCGGGCGACTGGAGCGAAGGCGTGTTCGAGGGGGCAGCCTACCTCGTGCTCGGCGGTGTGAGCGGCGTCGTCGACCTCGCGGCGGCCGACGCGGTCACGACGGGCGACGCGCGCTCCGACGGCTTCGGGGCCTCGCTCGCGAGCGGCGACCACGACGGCGACGGCCGCCCAGACGTGGCCTTCGGCGCGCCGGGCACCGGCTCGTACGGCGGCGCTTCCCTCCTGCACGGCCCGCCGACGTGGTGACGGCACCCCGGCGGGAGCTCCTGTTCCCGTCGCCGCTCTACCTGTCCCGGCCGCCCGGGACCGAGGCCCTCCGCGCGGACCTGCGCGACACCCTCCTCGCCGAAGCGCGCAGCACGCCAGGGGTGCGCCAAAGCAACGTGGGCGGCTGGCACAGCTCCCCGGATCTGCTCGAGCGGGGGCGCGCGCCCTTCCCAGCGCTCGCATCGCTGCTCGTCGACGGACTCCGCGTCGCGCTGGCGGCGGAGTGCGCGGCGCGTGGCAAGACGCTCGACCCCACCCTGCGCATCGGCGGCTTCGGTTGGGCGATGGTCATGGGCCGCGGGCACTACAGCCTGCCGCACCACCACGGCGACGCCCACTGGGCATGCGCCTACTACGTCGACGCCGGCGAACCCGACGCCGCGGCGCCCGCCGGCCACCTGAGCTTCCTCGACCCGCGCGGCTCGGTGGGGCGCGCCGACCCCCTCGATCTGTTTCCCGGTCGGCAGGACGTGCGCCCCGTCGACGGGCTGCTCGTGTGTTTCCCGGGTTGGCTCATGCACCACGTCCACCCGCATCAAGGCGCCCGTCCCCGGGTCAGCATCAGCGCCAACTTCGTGCTGGGGTAGCGCGCTCACCTCCGCGTGAACGCTTCCCGTACTTCCTCGGGGATCGGGCAGGGCACGAGCGGGTCGCCCTCCGCGAACACCGCGACCATCCGGGCCGAGCTCCTCGGCCGCTCGTCCGGGCCGGTCACCTCGTAGCGCATCGTGAGCGAGGAGCGCCCGAGCTCCACCGAGGCGAGGGTGACGGCGAGCGCCTCCCCGAGGCGCGACGGCGCGTGATAGTCGACCTCCCACCGGACGATCGGCGCCCGCCAGGTCGAGCCGCCGAAGTAGGCGGGCACCGACAGGCCCACATGCGCCACGTAGGCCTCGTAGGCCGCGTGGCAGTGCTCCGCCACACGAGAGAAGAAGAGGATCCCCGCCGGGTCCACCTCCGCGAAGCGCACGACGTGGCGGTGCGTGAAGGGCGTCACCCGTCCCACGCGCTCGCGAAGAAGTCGGGTACCCGCACGCCGCGGTCCGCCGCGCGGCAACGGTCGATGACCGGCCGCGCGACGGCGAGATCGAGCACGCCCATGCCGAAGGGGCTGAACACGACGGGGCGGCCCGCGGGCCGCGCTTCGCGCTCGCCGAGCAGGAGCTCGGCGAGGGTGGCGTGGATGAACGCGCGGTGTCCGAGCTCGAGGCTCGCGAGGTGCGGGGAGGTGTTGGCTTGCAGGACGTGCTCCACGTTGTCGACGACGTTGGTCGCGCCACGGATGACGCGGGTCGAGAGGTCGCGCAAGGAGAGGTGGAGCACGGTGCTCTCGGGCGCGAGGTCGGGATCGAGGTGCGGGACGATGGCGGACGTGGCGATGACGGTGATCGGGCAGGCGTCGAAGAGGGCCTCGGGCCGCGACACGCCGCGCGCGGCGCGCACGAGTCCGGCGTCGACCGCGCGCCCGGCGAGGCGCTCCGCGCGCTCCGGATCGAGGTCGTAGGTCAACAAGGTGCCACCGAGCCGCCCCGTGGCGCTCAGGTAGCGCACCGTCTGCCAGGCGATCGGACCGCACCCGATCACGCCCACGTCATCGGGGCCCGGGTGCAGCACCCGCGCGGCGAGGGCCGCGCTCGCGGCGGTGCGCGTCGCGCTGATGACGGCACCTTCGAGCAGGACATCCGGGCGGCCGGTCTCGAGGTCGTTGATGACGATGACCGCGGACGCCCGGTCGATGCCCCGGGCGACGTTGCCCGGGAACGAGGCGATCCACTTGATGCCGGCGATCGGCGCGTCGCCCTTCAGGTAGGCCGGCAGCCCGATGACACGTTCGGGCTTCCCTTCGACGAAGCGGAGGAAGGGCGAGGGGGGCATCACGGCCTCGCCCCGGTGGAGCGCCAGATACCCGGCCGCCACGGCGTCGACGATGCCGCCCATGTCGGCCCCGAGCGCGGCCACGACGTCCGACCCGCGAAGCACCAGAAGATCGCCCATCACTCCTCCATGACCGGCACATGCCCGATCCGGTCACGGACCCATGCGTCGTCGTAGATCGTGTCGAGGTAGCGCTCGCCCCGGTCGACGAGCACCATCACCACGCTGGACCCCGACGGGAGCCGGCGCGCCACACGCGCCGTGGCGGTCACGACCGCACCCGCGGAGCCGCCCGCGAGGACGGCCTCCCGCGCGAGCAGGAACCGGCAGCCCGCGACGCAGTCCGCGTCGTCCACGAGCTCGACGTCCACGTCGGCCGGATTCACGAGGCGCGGCAGCTTCGACGAGCCGATGCCGGGCACCTGCCGAGGGCGCGCGTCCCCGCCGAAGAGCTTGCTCCCGCGTACGTCGACCGCGATGATCCGCGTCGGCGCCCCGGCGGCGTCCCTCCACGCCACGAGCCCGCCGAGCAAGCCGCACGTGCTCGCCGCCGCGACGACCGCCGTCGGCGGCGAGCCGAGCGCGGCCGCGATCTCGGTCGCCGTCCCGGCGGCGTGAGAGGTGGCGTTGTCCGGGTTCCCGTACTGATCCGGCCACCACGCGCCGGGGGTCTGTCGGACCAGCGCCTGCACGCGCGCGAGGCGAGCGTCGAGCCAATCGCCCGTCACCGGGTCGGGCGATTGCACGACGTCCACGTGGGCGCCGTAGGCTCGCATCAACGACACATTGGCCTGTGTCGTTTTCACGTCAACGACACAAATCAGGTGCAAGTCGAGCAGGCGGCAGGCTTGCGCGAGCCCAACGGCCATGTTCCCCGAGCTCGACTCGACGACGGTGTCGCCCGGGCGGAGCCGGCCCGCGGCCAGCGCTCCGGTGAGCATCGAGAGCGCCGGACGATCCTTGGAGCTCCCTCCCGGATTCAACATCTCGAGCTTGCCCCACACCTGCGCGCCGCTGCGCGGAAGCAGGCGATCGAACCGCACCAACGGCGTGTTCCCGATGGCCGCCAGCACGCCCGCCCGAGACCCCGAGCCGCTCTCGACTTGATTCACTCGGCCCCCGGTGACTGGTGAACCAACCTACCATAGGCTCCCGGAGCCGCCAGGGGAGGGCCGCCTCACATGTCACCCAACGATCCGCTCGCGTCTGCGTTCGGCGCCCACATCCACGCGGCGCTGACGGCCCGGGCGCCGGCCGGCGTCGCGGTCGCGCCGGGTACGCCGGTGTTCGAGGCGGGGCTGCTGGACAGCGTCACCCTCACCGCGCTCGTCGCGGACGTGGAGCGCGCGTTCGACCTGGAGATCGACTTCGTCGAGGTGGACCCGGACCTCGTCGTCTCCGTCGACGACCTCGTGAACGAGCTCTTCCGCGCGGCGACGCGGCGGGGCTGAGCCCGCGCCTCAGCCGGGCGTCGTCCGCGGTGCGCCGTCTTCGAGGGCGAACGGCGCGTCGCCGTCGAGCCCCGTGGCGTGCCAGGCGTCGAGCAGCGCGCCCGTGTCGAGCCCGCGTCCGGCGCGGAGGTAGTGGGCGTCGAACGTGCGCGTCCGCGTGTGTGGGCGCTGGGCGGCGAGGGCGACGGCGAGCGACGGCCCGCACCCCGGGGCGAACACCACCGCGGCGCCCACCGCCCGGGCGAGGTCCACGGCGGCTCCGAGGAGAGGCCCGGCGGCCGTCGGCTCGCCGAGGACGAGGTCGCGGAGGCGAATCTGCGCGAACGCGTGGGCCCGGGCCTGGTGCCGGGCGACGACCGCGACGCCGGTGACGCCGCGCCGATCGCGCGCGACGAGCACCCGACGCGCGCCCGACACGTCCGGATCCGCGAGCATCCACCGGATCGCGGCGCTCCCGCGGGCGACGTGGAGCCCCACCGCCGTGCGCGCACGCCAGAAGGCCTCCACCTCGTCCGGGATCGCCGACGGCAGGTACGTGGAGAGCGTCACGGAGCCCCGCGTCCGCGGGTGCGCGAGGCCCACGCGGCGCCGCGCGCGCCCCGCGAGGCGGGCCAGCCCCCGCGCGCCCGGGACGCGCGCGACCGCGCGCAAGAGCGCGCCATCGTCGCCGATCCACAGGAACGAGGTTCGGAAGCTCGACGCGATGGGCGCGCGGGCCTTGTACAATCCGTACGCGGGAGCGCTCGCCTCGTTTGCGGTCGCGCTGAAGTGGAACGCCGCGGGCTGGCGAAAGAACGCGCGAAGCAGGTTTACCGCCGAGGCCCTCGCCGCGGGCCGCACGAACCAGTCCGCGCACGTGGCGCCGACCACCGGGCGCCCGTCGAGCGCGTAGGGGAGGATGATGTTGCCCAGGTATCCGTCGATCCCGTGTTCCCCCTCCAGCACCCACCCGGCCGGCGCGGCGCGGGCGGCGTCGGCCGCGGGGTGGTCCGTCGGGGCCGCGAGCCACGCGCGCGCGGCGGCGGAGCGGCGCTTGAACCCGGCCTCGGCCATCAGCGCGTCGACGGCGCTGAGGTCCGTGGGCGCCAGCTCGCGGACGCGCATCATTCGCCCCGCGTGAGCCGGTCCGCGAGGGCGCCCCGGTCGACCTTGCGGTTCGCGTTGAGCGGCAGCGTGTCGAGCCAGACGAAGCGATCGGGGATCATCGAGGCGGGGAGGTGCGCTGCGAGGGCGGCGCGGAGCTCCCCGTCGGCGCGGGGCTCCCCCACGGCGAAGGCCACGAGGCCCTTGGCGTTCGCCCCGTCGAACGGGTGGGGGATCACGACGGCGAGGTCGCTCCCCACCGCCTCCCGCAGGGCCGCCTCCACCTCGCCGAGCTCGATCCGGTGGCCGCGGAGCTTCACTTGGAAGTCGACGCGCGAGACGAAGTGATACACGCCGCATGCGTCGCGCTCTACCAGGTCGCCCGTGCGATACCACCGACCCGAGCGCGCCGGCAAGGTGACGAACGCCCGCGCCGTGCGGTCCGGGTCCTTCCAGTAGCCGACCGCGAGCTGCGGTCCGGACACGTACAGCTCCCCTTGGCCCTCGCCGACGACCTCGGCGCCCGCGTCGTCGAGGAGCACGTGCGCATGATCGGCGAACGGGATCCCGATCGCGACGACCCCGCGGCGAGAGGCCTCCGCCGGGTCGAACCGGTGGAACGCGAGCTCCATCGTCGTCTCCGTGGGCCCGTACACATTGTGCAGCGTGGAGCTCGGGGCGGCCGCGGCCCACGCGGCGGCGCTGCGCACGGGGAGCGGCTCTCCGCAGAGGAGGCTGACCTTCAAGCTCGAGAACACCCCGGGGCGCAGCACCCCCTGGCGCTCGAGCAGCATGGCGACGGACGCGACCGAGAACCACCAGGTGATTCGGTTGCTCCGGATGAAGTGCGCCGGCGCCGCGAGCGCCCGCGCCGGCGCGACGCACAGCGCGGCGCCGCTCCACCACGCCTGGAGCATGTCGTGCAGCGCGATGTCGAAGGTCAGCTCGTACGTGGTCGCCAGCCGGTCGTCCGGAGTGGGCGCCATCAACGCGCGGAAGTTTCGCATGTACGTCGCGAGGGCGCCGTGGTCGATCGCGATCCCCTTCGGCTCACCGGTGCTGCCCGACGTGAAGACGAGGTACGCGAGGGCGCTCGCCGGGGGCTCCGGCGCGTCCATCGCCGCGTCCATGTCCCCGATCTCCCCGGCGCCGACGACGTGGACGTCCGGGAACGCTCCGCGGACGAGGTCCGCGTTGGACTCCGGCGCGATCACCGTCCGCGGGCGCGCGTCCGCGGGCGTGGCGTGCAGGAGGGCGAGGAGGGCGCCCTCGCTGTCGCGGTCGACCAGGAGGACGTCGGCTCCGGCGAGCGCGAGCACCCGCGCGGTGCGCGCCGGCGGATGTGCAGGGTTCAACGCGACGTGTGCGCGGCCGGCGCCGAAGATCGCCAGAGAGCCGAGGTACGCCGTGGAGGAGCGGCTCGCGAGGATCGTGACGAACGGCGCGTCGGACCGCGCGTTGGTGCGGATGGCGGTGGCGATCCGTCCGGCATCGCGCCAGAGCTCGGCATAGGTCCAGGCGCGCCCGGCGAGCTCGAGCGCCGTGCGCTCGGGCCAAGTGGCCACCGCGGCGCGCACACCCGCCAGGGGGCTGGGGGCGACGAGGCCCGGGACATGTACATCAGGGACGTCTCGCACGGGCGCTCCGAGGCGCGGGGTGATTATCCCGGGCCTCGAGCGGCGCGCCGACGCCGAGACCCCCGGCCGCGGCATGCTCACGGCACGCCCCTTGCTTGATGAGTAGCGGAGGCCACCCCGATGCTGCTCTTCGCCTTCGGCTGTACGCTCCCCGACGCACCGCGCTCCCTCTCGGAGGAGGTGGGCGAGCTGTCCGACACCGCCGTCGTCTGGGGAGGATTCCGTCAACGGTGGGGGTACAACCACCGCATCAACAACCTCGGCGACCACGTGCGGCCGGTCCGCTGTGACGCCTCCGGCTGCTCGGCCGAGGTCGTTCACGCCGCCGCGTCCGGCCTCGGCTCCGACACCGCGGAGTGGGCCTCCCACTACACCGGGATCCGTGCCGAGCGCGCGGTCTTCCTGGGTGGATCCACGCGGCTCGAGATCGAGCGCGAAGGCGCCCAAGGCGCCGGCGTGGCGGAGTCCGCCACCGTGCGGGTGTCGGGCGGAGCCGCGCTCGGGCAAGGCGTGCACGTCGTGTTGAACGGCTTCGACATCCTGGCGCGGAGCGACGCGGACAAGCTCCAGCGCCTCTCGATCGACGTCGGCGACGCGCGCGTGGACGCCGACGACGTGGTGTTCGCGGTGGACGTCCGGTTCGTCTTCGATTGTTCGTCCATCGAGTGTGACGCTCGACGCGGCGACGTCGCCTACGACGTTCTGGTGAGCTGGCTCCTCGTCGGCGGCGAGGCCGCGGTGAACCCGGTCTCGGCCGAGACCGCGTACACGTGGACGAACCACTGGGTCGCGGAGGAGCTCGATCTCGAGCTGCCCCGCGCCGCCGACACCGCTCGAGGCGTCGGCGGGTACGACACGGGCGTGCTGGCCTTCACCGGCCTCGCCGTGGAGCTCGACGACGAGCATCACATGGCGGAGTGGGCCACGGTGCTCCACCCGGGGACCTACGCCGACGGCGCGCTGCCGTTCGAGGCGAATCTCGCCTTCAAGCAATGGAACACGGGTACGTGGTGGCACCCGCTCTCCTACACCTCGCCGGGGTCGGCGGCGCTCCGGGCGGACCTCGCGCTCATCGAGCTGGACGGTTGCGCCGCCGCGGGGGCGGTGGGCGGCGCGATCACGTGGGAGGCGACCGGCGGCCCCGCGTCCGAGGCCGCCGTCGACGTCGCGGTCGCCTCGGTGCCGGCGTGCGGCTGATCGCGTCGGGGGTCACCGCGGCGCCTGAGGCCCCCGAGCGGCGCGCGGCGGTCAGAACCCCGGGGCGGGGAGCCGCACGCCCGACGCGCGCGCGGCCTGGGCGACCGCGGCGATCAGGTTCGTGTCGTCCGCCGCGTCCGCGATCGCGTGCGCGGCGTGAAGGTGCGCGGTGACGGCCTCCGGGCGCAGCGTCACGAGCGCGAGCCGCGTGAGGACGGACTCCCGCGTGGCGCCGGCCCGGTCGGCCTCGGCGGCCCCGCGCTCGGCCTGGGCCGCCGCGTCCGTGAGCCGCCCGCTCGCCCGGAGCGCCTCACACTTCCGGAGGTGACGCGCCGCGCGCTCGACACCGTCGGTCGCGCCCGCGAGCAACACATCGTCGGGTGTGTCGGCGAGATGGGCGTCTTTCGTCCGTTCTGCCTGGGCGATGCGCTCCGCGGCGAGGCTCGCCACCACCGACGCCTGGAGCTCCCGCAGCTGCGCGACCCCGGCCGCGTCCCCCGCTTGTTTCGCCGCGCGGATCGCGGCGACGAGCGCGCGATCGGCCTCCTCGACGCGCGCGAGCGCCCGCAGGGCCTGGGCCCGGTACGACCAGGCGCGGGCGCGGGTGCCGGGGGCGTCGCCCCGCCGATCGGCCTCGACGAGCGCGTCCGCGCAGAGGCCGGCGGCGTCGAGCGCGGCGAGCGCGCCCTCGGGATCCCCACGCCGCAGGGCCTCGAACGCGGCGAGCAGGCCGGCCGCCACGTCAGCCCAGGGCGCGGAGCGCCGCGAGGGAAGCTTCTTCCTCGATCGTGCGCGGGAGCAGCACCTCGCCGGGGGGTGGGCTGTTCCGCGTGAACCACTCGAGCGCGAGCCCGAGCACGGCGAAGTGCAGCATCACCGGCTCTTGGGAGCCGCTGTTCATCACGATGTTGAGGGGGTGGCCGTCGCCGAGCACCACGAGGGTGCGGCCCTCGAGGGTGTAGCGGACGACCCGAGGCGACACCTGGTCGACCGCGCTCGCGCCGCTTCGGAGCCCGTCGATGTCGATCTCGTCGCCGCCGTGGCCGGCGTTGATGATGACCGCGCCGTCCCGGGCGGCGCGCAACATGTCGAGGTTCAGGGTGGACTTGAAGCCGGTGGCGGTGACGATGACCTGCGCGCGGCGGAGCTCCTGCGGGCCGCGCAGGGTGGCGTAGCCGTCGTAGTGGGCGACGAGGCGACGCACGGGGTCCGTCTCCCAGACCTCGACTTGCGCGCCTCCCGAGCGCGCGTAGGCGGCCACGCCCGAGCCGACGGTGCCGTAGCCGACGACGCACACCCGGCGGCCGGCGAGGTGCATCCCCGTCAATTGCGTGAAGCTCTGCCACAGGCCTTCGCCGACGCCGTGGCGATTCTCGATCGCGGGCTTGAGCCGGCCGTCGTTGATGTTCATCACGGGGAAGGGGAGGGGGCCGAGCTCGCGCATCCGCGTCACGCCGCTGCGGGTGATCTCGACCCCGCCGGCCGGGCTCGCTCCAGCGCGAGCGAGCGCCTCGCCGAGCGGAAACCCGACGTCGGCGAACAGGTGCGGCCGCGCGGCGACCATCGCGTGGAGTCCGTCTCGCGCGCCGCCGCCGGAGTGCACCTCGACCCCGAGATCGCGGAGGTAGCGGGCGACCCCGAGATCCGTCGTGGCCGGGTTCGCGGCGGCGAGCACCCACCGGCCGCCGCCGAGGGTGAGCTCGCGCACGAGCGTCGCCGTCAGGGTCGTGAGGTGCAGGTGCATCGCGATCGTGCGACCGTGCCAGGGACGGGTGGACGCCCAGCGCAGGCCCAGGTCGCGGAGGATGGGGAAGAACGTGGAGATCCGGTCGAGCTCGGAGCTCACGCGGAGCGCGTCGTCGGGCATGGGGGGTATGTATCCGCGTCGCGGCCCCGCGAGCTCAGCCGAGCCCCGCGGCGTCCATCATCGCGCGGACCTGCCCCTCGACCCCGCCGGGGAACGCGGCCTCGTCCCACAGGGCGACCACGCGGAGGCGCTCGCGGAAGGTGGTGAACACCAGCCCCGCGCGCGCCGGCGGCACGAGCACGGGGTAGTTCACGAAGTCGCGCACGGCGGTGGGCCCGAAGCGCGCGAGCGGCACATGGACCGGCCCCGGGTTGGTGACGAACAGGTCGGCCTTCACGAAGAGCCGGAAGACGGCCCGCGCCGCCGGGGCGGTGGGCGCCACGCGCGCGAACGACTCGTAGATCGCGAGGCGGGCGCACTCGGCCCGCGCGCCGCCCTGCTTGATGTCCAGCACCTTGGCGGCGATCGTCGCCAGCGCCTGGGCGGTGGACGCGCCGCGTGGCCACTGCTGGACCCACGGCGCGACGAGCACGTCCGCGCGGGTGTCGACCGGCCGTGTGGTCAGCGGGCGGAGGGTGACGAGGTCGACGAGCCGTGACACACCAAACGCACGCCCGGCGTGCAAGGTCAGCCAGGCGTGGGCGGTCGTGGCGTTCGCCTTGGCGATGGCCTTGAGACGCGGCAATACGTCGTCCGATGTGTCGAACACCGCCACGCGGCACGGTCCGCGCGCCGCGCCCGGCGGCACCAGCCACGCCGCCGGGGCGAGGGCGTCGCGTACGATCCGTCGCACGGCCCGGGCGAAGTCCGACGGGGTGAGCTCGATCAAGCGCGCGGGGTCCCACGGGGCGGCGTCGACGCGGGTGGGCGGGGGCCGGGCGTCGCCGAGGGCGGTGTAGGCGTCGGCGAGGTCCTGCACGACCTGGGCGCCCGCGCGCGCGTCGGTGCGGTCGTGGGGCACGCGTAGGCGCAGCCAGTGGCGCTCGGGGTCGACGAACACGGTCGCGTCGGGCATCGAGGGGTCGCCGTCGACCCAGGTTCGCGCGAGGAGGTCCTCGCGCGTCAGGGGCTCCGCCACGTGCACGCGGGCGAAGCGGAGCGGGGCGGCGTCGACGCGCCAGCCACGGCCCTCGGGGCGCGCGCGGAGCATGGGGTGCAAGCGCGTGACGGCGTCCATCGCGGCGTCGAGCCGGGCGAGGTCGAGGTGACCGTCGAGTGCGAGCAGCTCGCACGAGCGGGTGTCGCCGAGCACGGCGAGGCGCCGCCACGCGCCGGCCGGCGGGCTGGCCGCGCGGAGGCCGGACCCTCCAGGTCGAAGCTCCTGAAGCGTGACTCGTCCCAGCAGCGGGAGCCATGTGTCGGCGACACGCGTGAGCCGATACGGCGCGAGCTCCGCGGCGTAGCGGGACAGCTCGCGCACGGGCAGCACGACGTACGCGCGGCCGACCGGGGTGAGGGCGTCCGGGAGCTCGGCGAGGAAGCGACGGACCACGTCGCCGCCCACCCACGCACGTTCGCCCGGGCCGGGCGCGCCGTCGTGAAAGGGAGGATTGAACAGCACGGCGTCGAAGCGCTCGCCGGCGACGGGCGCGAAGAGGTCGCCCTCTCGGACCTCCACGGCCAGGGCGTGCGCGGACGCGAGCGCCCGGACACCGTCGAGCGGCACCTCGGCGAGGTCGCACGCGACGACCGACGCGCCGCGTCGCGCCGCGAGCGCCGCCCACACGCCGCTGCCGGTGCCCATGTCGAGCACGCGCTCGCCGGCACCGATCGGCGCCGCCGCCAAGAGGCGCGTGACCCCGAGGCCGAGCGGCTCGGGATCGTGCACGTCGGCGGGGACGAACACGGGCGTGCCGTCGGCGAGCCGACGGGTGACGGGGCCGACCCAGCGGCGCACGCCGCTCAGCGCGAGCACGGCGAGGCGCACGCGCCAGGCGTACGGGAGCACCCGCTACTTCTTCTTCGTCTTCTGGGCCTTCGTCCCCTGGTTCGGCGGGCTGCGGAAGCCCGGGCGCGGCGCCTGATCCTTCGGGTTGGTCAGGATCGACGTGGGGTGGGTGGTCGGCCGCACGGTCGAGGGGCGCGCGGCGGGCTTGGCGGGGGTCTCGTTCTCGGACATGGCGCGGCCCTAATCCGAAATGGCCGCGCGGGCCCCGCCGAGACGCCCCGTGTCGACGGCACCCGTTGGGATAGCTGCGGGCCATGCTCGCCCTCGTCGCGATCGCCGTCGCCGCACCGGCCGTCTATGGGTACCTCCCGTATTGGACCGTGGGGGAGGACGAGGTGCCTTGGGCCCACCTCACCCACCTCGCGGTGTTCTCCTCGGGCGTCGACGCGTCCGGACAGCTCGACGCGAGCGCGTTCAGCGACGCGGAGGTCGCGGGACTCGTGACGCGCGGACGCTCGGAGGGCGTCCGCATGCACCTGTGCGTCACCCAATTCGACGACGACACGCTCGACGCGTTGCTGTCGTCGCGCACGGCGCGCGCCCGGCTCGTCGCCGACGTCGCCGCGGCGGTGGCGGCCCACGGCTACGACGGGGTGAACATCGACTTCGAGGGGGTGCCGGAGGCCCGCCGCGCGGACATGGTGGCCTTCACGGCGGAGCTCGCGGCGGCGGTGCCGGACGTGTGGCTCGCGATCCCCGCGGTCGACTGGAGCGACGCGTGGGATGTGGCGTCCCTGTCGAGCCACGCGAACCTGTTCATCATGGGGTACGGGTACCATTGGACGGGGGGTGGCCCCGGCCCCAACGCCCCCCTTCGCTCCGGCGACGAGTGGTCGCGGTACACCTTGAGCTGGACGGTCGAGCAGTACCTCGACCAAGGCGCGGCCCCGTCGCGCCTCACGCTCGGGCTCCCCCTGTACGGGCAGACCTGGCCGGTCGCGTCGGAGGACGAGGTGCCCGGCGAGGCCACCGACGACGGCTGGTCGATCCCTTACGCCGACGCCATCGCCGCGGCGGAGCGCCACGGTCGCCGGTGGGACGCGTCGACCAGCACGCCCTGGTACGCCGAGGGCGGGCGCCAGACGTGGTACGACGACGCCGAGAGCGTCGCGATCAAAGCCGACTACGCCCTCGTCGAGGCCGGTCTCGGCGGGGTGGGCTTCTGGGCCATCGGCTACGACGCGCGGGACCCGGAGCTGTGGGCCGGCGTGGACGCGGCCGTGAGCGCGGCGTCCGACACCGACCCCACGGACACCGACCCGTCGGACACCGACCCGGGCGACACCGACCCGGCCGACCCCCGCGGGCGCCCCGGGCGCGCCACGGTGGTCGGCGAGTCCGGCTGCGCGACGGCCCCTGGCGCGGCGGCGGTCGGGTGGGCCGCCCTCCTCGTCGTGGCCTACGCGAGCGCCGCGCGGACGAGCTCCTGGACGAGGGGCGGGCTGGCGGTGCCGCGCGTCTCCTTCATCACCTCACCCACGAAGAATCCGAGCAACCCCGTCTTTCCGCCGCGGTAGGCCGAGACCTTGTCCGGGTTTCGCGCGACGACCCCGGCCACGACGCCCTCGATCGAGGCGCGGTCGGTCACCTGGCGCAGCCCGCGCGCGGCGATGATCGCATCCGGGTCGCCCCCCTCCTCGAGGAGGACGGCGAGGACGTCCTTGGCCGCGCGGCCGGTGATCGTGCCGTCTTCGACGCGCGCCACGAGCCGGCCGAGCGCCGGGGCGTCGAGGGTCGGCCCGCGCGCCTCCCGTGGCAGCTCGTTGAGCAGGAAGCGCGCGACGGCGCCGGCCGGGCCGGCCTGGCACGCGGCGTCGAACAGGGCGGTCAGGGTGGGGTCCGCCGCGATGGCGGCGGCGTCGTCCGTTGCCACCCCGAGGGCCGCCCACGCCGCGGCGCGGGCCGCGTCCTCCGCGGAGAGCGCCGGAGCGACCCGCGGTGGGGCCGCGGGGGCCGGCTTCGGTCGAGCGGCGACCTTCACGTCCGGCTCGACGCGCTCTTTGGTGAAGGTGTCCTTCAGGCCGACTACGCGATTGAGCACCGGAGCGCCCGGGCGGGAGTCCTGCGGGTCGGTGTAGAAGTAGCCGACGCGCTCGAGCTGCACGTGGGCGCCGGGCGGGAGCGCGGCCAGGCCGGGCTCCGCGCGCGCGGGCGTGGTCGTCAGCGAACGCGGGTTGAGGTGGACGACGAAGTCTTCCTCGCCCGCATCGGGCCGCGGGTGCGCGAACAGGCGATCGTACACGCGGGCCTCGAGCGTGGCGCAATGATCGGCATTGACCCAATGGATCGTGCCGGCGACCTTGCGCCCGTCCGGCGTGGTGCCGCCGCGCGTCGACGGGTCGTGGCTACACCGCACGCGCACGACGCGCCCGGCGTCGTCGGTGTCGACGCCCGTGCAGCGGACCACGTACCCGTAGCGGAGCCGGACCTCCTTGCCCGGGCTGAGGCGGTGCCACTTCGGCGGCGCCGGGTCGGCGAAGTCGGCGCGGTCGATGTACAGGCGCCGGCCGAAGATCACGTCGCGCGCGCCCTCGCCGGGCACGTCGTGCGGCCAGTGCGGCGCGGGGAGCGGCTCCGTGACACCCTCCGGCCAGGACTCCACCACCAGCTCCACTGGGTCGAGCACCGCCATCCAGCGCGGGGCGCGGCGGTTCAGATCGTCGCGGATGGCGCCTTCGAACTGCTCGATCTCGACCAGGGAGTTGGCCTTCGCGACCCCGATCCGCTCGCAGAACTCGCGCAGCGCCTCCGGCGTCACGCCGCGGCGTCGCAGGCCCGCGAGGGTGGACATGCGCGGGTCGTCCCAGCCCGACACGTGGCCCTCGGACACGAGGCGCGACAGGCGCCGCTTGCTCATGACGGTGTACTCGAGCGCCAACCGTGCGAACTCGTACTGGCGGGGGGACGCCCCGGTGTCGCAGTGGTCGATCACCCAGTCGTAGATGTCGCGATTGTTCTCGAACTCGAGGGTGCACACGGAGTGGGTGATGCCTTCGAAGCCGTCACACAGCGGGTGCGCGTAGTCGTACATGGGGTAGATGCACCAGGCGTCGCCCGTCTGGTGATGGTGGGCGTGGCGGATGCGGTACAGCAAAGGGTCGCGCATCTTCATGTTCGGCGCGGCCATGTCGCCCTTGGCCCGCAGCACGCGCGCGCCGTCGGGGAACTCGCCGGCGCGCATCCGACGGAAGAGGTCGAGGTTCGTCTCCACCGAGCGGTCGCGGTGGGGGCTCGGGCGCCCCGGCTCCGAGACCGTGCCGCGATACTCCCGGATCTCCGCCTCGGTCAGATCGTCCACGTAGGCGTTCCCGGCGCGGATCAGCGCTTCGGCGACGGTGTACATGCGCTCGAAGAACGACGACGCGTAGTACAGGCCGTCCCACTCGAACCCGAGCCAACGCACGTCCTCCTGGATGGCGCGGACGTAGTCCTCGTTCTCCTTCTCGGGGTTCGTGTCGTCGAAGCGCAGGTTGCACGTGCCGCCGAACTCGCGCGCGAGTCCGAAGTTGAGGCAGATGCTCTTCGCGTGCCCGATGTGCAGGTAGCCGTTGGGCTCGGGCGGGAAGCGCGTGCGCACCGTGGCGTGTGTGCCCGCGGCGAGGTGCTCGCGGATAAGGGTGCGCAGGAAGTTGTTCGTCTCGGGGGTGTCCATCGGGTGCTCGGCGACGCCGCGGTTTATCCGGTCAGCGCCACCGCCGGACCGGCCCACCATCCGGTAGAACACCCGGCGTCGATCGACGTTGACGAACCGTGGCCCATGCGTTAGCCGACCCCGGCTTTTGAGAAGGATCCCATGGCTTCCAGTACCGCCCAGACCACCTACCGCCGTAAGCTCCGCGTGCAGAACATGGGCCGCAAGGCGCGCAACCGCCGCCAGACCCACGGCACCACGCCCAAATTCCCGGTGCACTCCGCCGAGGCCGTCGCGAACGCCGCCGAGAAGATGGCGATGATCGCCGAGGCCTGCGAGTCCAAGGCCGCCGAGTAGCTCGCAGGCGGGCGTGCGGGAGGTCCCGTGCAGCCCCGGCGGCGTTGGGGACCCCCTCGTTGGTGGGGTGGCTCCCGGCTGGTGCGGCAGCCTCGGCCCGCGCCGCAGGACACCGAAGCGTGGGGGTGCGCCTCTACGAACGGTGACGCATTCCTCGGGTGTGTATCAACATCATGAGGGATTGAGCATGCTTCTTGCGCTCCTGCTCGCGTGCGCGAGCCAAGGCCCGGCGGTGCGACACACCGTCGCGCCGGATGATGTGTCGATGACGGCGGACGTGCCCGAGGTGCAGCTCGCCGCTGCCCGGCTCGCCGACGCCCGGGGACGGGTGCGGGTGCTGGACCGCGAGCACGTGCGGATGCTGGCCTACGCCGAGGACGCGCGGCGGGCCGCGCGCGCGGCGTCGCAGGACCTCGACCGGGCGGACTCCGAGCTGCGCCTGGCGCGCTCCGACGGCGACGCCGGTCGCGCGGCCGCCGCGGGGCGACGCGTCGAGGCGACCCGCCGGATCCGCGAGCGCGCCGCCGCGTCGGAGGTGTGGAGAGCGATCGAGGCGCGCGCGGCGACCGCGCGGTTGAACGCCGCGAAGGCGGAGGTGCCGCTGCGACGGGCGGAGCTCGAGCTCCGTCGTGCCCAGTGGCTCGACGCGCGTGACCGCGGCGACAACTACGCGCTGCGTCGCTTCGAGCGACACCGCGCGGCGCTGCGTGACGCGTGGGAGGCCGCGGTCAGGCGACAGGAGGTCGCGGTGAAGGAGGCGGAGGCGGCCCGGCGCAGGCTCGAGGGCTGAGTCCCGCCGGTGCCCGCTAGTCTTCGACCGGCAGGAACCGGATGTTCGGGTCCTTGCGGTCGGGGCGGCGGGCGTTGCGATCGAACTCGGCGGCCAGCTCGGTGCGCACCTCGAAGCGCGTCTCGCGGTCGAGGATGCGGATCGTGCCGATGTCGCCCTTCTCGATGTGGCCGCGGCGGCAGATCACGGGGATGAGCCAGCGAGGGTCCGCGTTCTGGGCGCGACCGACGTTCACGCGGAACCAGCGCGTCGCCTCGGGGGACTCCCCCTCGGGCACGGCGGGGCGGCGCGGACGGGTCACGCGACGCTCGGGGACGGACTCCCCGCCGTCTGGCGGCGGGCGAACGCGGGGCTCACGTGCCTCCCGGGGTTCGCGCACCTCTTTCGGCTCGCGCGCCTCCCTCGGCTCCCGGGGCTCGCGCGGGAGCTCCGGGCGCGCGCGGTCGTCGCGGTTGCGGCGCCACTCGTCGCGCTTGCGGTCGCGGTCCACGCGCTCCTGCTCGCGCCGGTTGAGCCAGGTCGTCTCGGGGAGGTCTTCCGGGGACGGCAGGCGCCCGCGGAGCAGGCGCACGAGGGCGGCGGCGACGGCCTCGGGCGTGGAGCCCTCGAGGACCTTGCGGCCCACGTCGAGGTCTTCCTCGGCGGCCTCCTGCGCGACGTTCGTCCCGACCTCTTCGGCGAGGCGCTCCTGGTCGCGCGCGAGGATGTCGTCGGCCGTGGGCACCGGGATCCACTCCGGCGCGACCGCCGCCTCGTGACACAGGCGCTCCGCGACCCGACGCCGCGACGACGGGACGAGGAGGATCGCCGTCCCTTTCTTTCCGGCGCGCCCGGTTCGGCCGCTGCGGTGCTGGAGCACCTGGGCGTCGTGCGGGAGGTCGGCATGGATGACCACCGCGAGGTCGGGCAGGTCGAGGCCGCGCGCCGCCACGTCGGTCGCCACGAGCACGCGCGCCCGGCCGTCGCGCAGGGCCTGGAGCGCCCGCAGGCGTTCGGCCTGCGTCAGCTCGCCCGAGAGCGCCACGGCGCCGAAGCCGCGCTCGTGGAGGCTCGACGCGAGGTGGTTGGTGGTGTCGCGCGTGTTGCAGAACACGATCGTGCCCGACGGATCGAGCGATCGGAGCAGGTTGACGACCGCGTGTTCGCGCTCGCGGGCGGCCACGAGCACCGCACGGTACGCGATGTCAGCGTGACGTTCACCCGGGGCAGACGCCGCGATTCGTGACGCGTCTCGCTGGTATCGTGACGCGATCTCTTCGATGCCGCGCGGGAGCGTGGCCGAGAACATCAGCGTCCGACGCTCTTTCGGCGTGGCGGTCAGCAGGCGCTCGAGCTCGTCACGGAAGCCCATGTCGAGCATCTCGTCCGCCTCGTCCAGCACGACCGCGCCGATGGCGTCGAGGTCGAGGACGCCGCGGTCGAGGTGGTCGCACAGGCGCCCGGGGGTGCCGACCACGACGTGCACGCCGGCCTGCAGGGTACGCGCCTCGCGCCGGGGGTCCATGCCACCGACGCAGGCGGCGATGCGCGCGTTCGTGGCGCCGAACAACCAGCCCAGCTCGCGCTGCACCTGGAGCGCGAGCTCGCGGGTGGGCGCCACGCAGAGCACCTTCGGCGCGCCCGGCGCGGGGACGGCGCCCGCGGCGTCGACGAAGACGGAGCTGAACGCAAGGCCGAAGGCGACGGTCTTGCCGGAGCCCGTGGCCGCGGAGACCAGGAGGTCGCCGGGCGGCGCGTCGAGCACCAGCGCCTGGACCGGGGTGGGCTCGGCGTAGCCGCGGGCGGTGAGGGCCTGCGCGATCGGGGCGGGGAGGGCGGGAAACGGCATGGGCGCGGGCCTTAGTCCGGGCCCGGTGCCGGGGCCATGCCCATCGGCGCGGGGCCGCGAGACCGTTGCCGAATCACGCGCCGATCGAGGCCTCCGCGTCGGGGCCCCGCACCCAGACGGCGGTCTGCTCGCTCTCGTAGACCCGCCGATCGTCCTGGGTGTACGTGAACGCGTACTCCACGAACACGCGACCGCGCAAGCGGCGGACCCGGGTGACGCGCAGCTCGGTCTCCATCGGTGGGCCGATGCGCCCGAGGCTGGGGAATCGCGCCGACCGGAGGTGCGTGCCGAAGCCCACCCACCCCTCGGAGATGCGCAGCCCGAGCGCGTACACCGCGTGGAGGTTGCCGAGGGTGCCGGTGATCTGCACCATGACCGCACCGGGGACGTGCTTCGGGTGGCCGACCATGGCCCGCTGCGCGTCGACGAGCGCGCCGAGGCGGGTCGTGTCGACCACGGCGAGCACCGCCGACTCGTCCAGCCGGCGTACCTCGTGCACGAACGCGTGCGTCGGGTCGTACAGGCACTCGGTGGCGTAGTCCGGGGGCAGCGACATCAGAGCACCACCGTCCCGTCCCACACGTCGGGTGCGGCGTAGGTGACGACGAGGTCGGCCCCGGCGCGGCGGATGCTCAGGAGCGTCTCGCGCGTGGCGCGCGCGTAGTCGATGCGGCCCGCTCGGGCGGCCTCGCGCAACATCGCGTACTCCCCGCTCACCTGGTACGCGACGATGGGGAGGTCCCACCGGGCGCGCGCGGCGGCGATGAGGTCGAGGTTGGTCAGCGCGGGCTTGATCATCAGCAGGTCGGCGCCCTCGAGCACGTCGGCTTCGATCTCCCGAGCCGCCTCCCGGCGGTTGGCGGGGTTCATCTGGTAGCCCCGGCGGTCGCCCTTCGTGGGGGCGCTCTCGGCGGCGGCGCGGAAGGGGCCGTAGAAGGCGGACGCCATCTTCGCCGCGTAGGACATGAGCAGGGTGTGGGGGTTGCCGGACCCGTCGAGCGCGGCGCGGATGGAGGCGACGCGACCGTCCATCATGTCGGACGGGCACACGACCTCGGCCCCGGCCTCGGCGAGGGCGACCGCGACGCGCGCGAGCTCGGGCAGGGTGGCGTCGTTGTCGACGTGGCCGTCGGCGCCGACGAGCCCGCAGTGCCCGTCGTGGGTGTAGGAGCACAGGCACACATCCACCATTCGCACGAGGCCGGTCGGCCCGAGCGCACGAACGGCCCTGGCCACGAGGCCGTTCGGATCGGACGCGTGCGCGATGCCCTTCTCCGCCGGCACGCCGAACACCATGACGGCCTCGGCCCCGCCGTCGCGCGCGCGCCGCCCCTCGGCCTCCACGCGGTCGACCGACACCTGGATCATGCCGCTCCCCTCCGGCACCTCGCGCCGAACGCCCTCCCCCTGGACCACGAAGAGCACAGGGACGAGCGCGCGACGGGGCACGTCGGTCTCGGTGAAGAGGCGGAGGAGGGCGTCGGAGCGACGAAGCCGGCGGAGGCGTTGCATCGCCGCCGGACTATCCGACGGAGCCGCGCTACGGGGAGGGCGTGCGCCGCGACAGAGTGCCGCTGCTGTGGACCCGCCCGGCGGGCGAGCCGGCCCCGGACGGGGTGACACACGCGCCATGTATCGAGTTCATCCCGCTCGACCCTCCGATCCCACGGGTGGAGGACGCCGATCTGCTCGTGTGCAGCCCCC